>NZ_JBJHDO010000004.1:0-585098 GCF_050958605.1 Mesorhizobium sp. 1B3
TCCGGTGCTTGTGCCGCGGCTCAACCGCATCACAAGCTTGTCGGCCACCTTCTCCCACAAGGGGAGAAGGGAAGACGGCCGCAGCACCAATGCCAATCGCCAGCGCTGGCGATTGGCAGGAGCGCTTGTGCAAAACTCCCCCTTCTCCCCTTGTGGGAGAAGGTGGCCGCGCCAAGCGCGGTCGGATGAGGGGTGCTCCAGAAGGCCCCGTCGGATGTGTGAATCTCGTAGGCTTTACGGGGGGAGAGATGCCGGCAGATGAGGGACTTGCCCGAACGGTCTACTCTTAGTGTCGCTGGTATTATGCCGCTTCCAACGAGAGTTCGACGACGGCCGGCACGTGGTCGGACGGTTTTTCCCAGGCCCGTACATGTTTCTCGATAAAGGCCGACGACAGCCGGTCGGCGGCCTCGGGCGACAGCATGAGATGGTCGATGCGGATGCCGTTGTTTTTCTGCCAGGCGCCCGCCTGGTAGTCCCAGAAAGTGTAGGTGTCGCGAGCGTCGGTCACGGAGCGAATAGCTTCGGTGAAACCAAGATATTTGAGTCGGCGGAACGCCTGGCGGCTTTCGGGCTGGAAGAGTGCATCATTGACCCATTCTTCCGGGCGCTTCGCGTCGATCGGCTCGGGGATGACGTTATAGTCTCCGGCAAGTACCAGGGGCTCCTCGAGGTGGAGGCGTGCCTCCGCCCATCGTTCGAGCCGTCCCATCCATGACAGTTTGTAGGGAAACTTCTCGCTGCCGACCGGATTGCCGTTCGGCAGGTAGAGCGACGCGACCCGGAGAGCGCCTTTCGAGGTGGAGAAGACTCCCTCGATGAAACGGGCCTGTTCGTCGTTCTCGTCACCGGGAAGGCCGCGATTTACCTCATCGAAAGGCAGCTTCGATAACAGCGCCACGCCGTTGAAGCCTTTCTGTCCATGCGTCTCGACATTGTAGCCCAGCGCTTCGATTTCGGCTCGTGGGAACTGGTCGTCGACCGACTTGATCTCCTGCAGGCATGCGATGTCGGGCGCGCTTTCGCGTAGCCAATGCAGCAGATTGCCGATGCGGGCGCGCACGCCGTTGATGTTCCAGGTGGCCAGTTTCATGAAAATCACACGAGAATTTCAAATAATTCTTGATAGCGGAATCTAGCAGACCGTCTGATCCTGCATCATCCCGCTTTGAAAGAAAACCCGGGTGGGGAGCGGCGGGACAACAATGGGGAACAACCGCATGTCGTCGACGCATCCGGCGGACGAGGCTTTGCCCGTTCCGCGTCTCACCGCGCTTGGATTTCAACACGTCCTGGTCATGTACGCCGGCGCGATCGCCGTGCCTTTGATCGTCGGTCGGGCGCTCAAGCTCGAGCCTGAGCAGGTGGCCTTCCTGATCTCCGCAGATCTCTTCGTTTGCGGCCTGGTGACGATCATCCAGTCCTTTGGCGCCACCCAATGGTTCGGCATCAAGCTGCCGGTCATGATGGGCGTCACCTTTGCCGCCGTTGCGCCGATGGTAGCGATGGCCAACGCCAATCCCGGCGTGGACGGCGCCCGCATGATCTTCGGCGCCATTATCGGAGCGGGCATCATCAGCATCGTCATCGCGCCGCTGGTGAGCCGGATGCTGCGTTTCTTTCCGCCGGTCGTCACAGGCACCATCATCGTGGTGATCGGCGCATCGCTGATGCGGGTCGGCATCAACTGGATTTTCGGCAATCCGGTGGGGCCGACCGCTCCCAGGATCGTCGCTCCCGAGCATGCCGCCTGGCTGAAGTCGGTGACGGAACTGGCGGCGGCTGGCGGTTCGGTCGTTCCGCCCCTGCCGGAGAAACTCGCGCTCGCTTCCACGATTCCGAATGCGGCCTATGCGCCGGTCACCAACATCGCCATATCGGCGATCGTGCTCGTCTCCATCCTGTTGATCGCCCGCTTCGGTCGGGGCTTCATCGCAAATATCGCCGTCCTGCTCGGCATCATCATCGGTGGCCTAGTCACCGCCGGTCTCGGCATGATGCATTTCGACAAGGTCGCTTCTGCGCATTGGTTCGCCCTTGTCACGCCGTTCCGTTTCGGAATGCCGATCTTCGATCCCGTGCTCATCATCACGATGACGCTGGTGATGATCGTCGTCATGATCGAGTCGACGGGCATGTTCCTGGCACTGGGCGAGATGACCGGCAAGAAGGTGTCGCAGCCCATGCTTTCCGCCGGCCTGCGCACGGACGGGCTCGGCACCTTGATCGGCGGCATCTTCAACACATTTCCCTATACGAGCTTTTCGCAGAATGTCGGGCTGGTCGGCGTGACGGGGGTACGCAGCCGCTTCGTCTGCGTTGCCGGCGGCGTCATACTGATCTTCCTGGGCTTGATGCCCAAGATGGGCGCGTTGGTGGAGGCTTTGCCGACCTTCGTGCTCGGCGGGGCAGGACTGGTCATGTTCGGGATGGTCGCGGCCACCGGCATCCGGATACTGTCGAATGTAGACTTCAAGTCGAACCGCAACAATCTCTTCATCGTCGCCGTGTCGATCGGCTTCGGCATGGTTCCGCTGGTGGCGCCGGACTTCAAGATGTGGATGCCGCACGACATCCACCCGCTGATCGAGTCCGGCATACTTCTGGCCTCGGTATCGGCTGTCGTCCTCAACATCTTCTTCAACGGAACGCAAGGCGACGAAGCCGGCGTCCGTGAAGCGGCGATGGCCGCGGAAGCGTGAGGCGCAGAACTGGGCGCTTCGGCACATATGGAAAGGGCCGCTGCAACGCGGCCCTTTCCGATTGTGCACCTGTAGCGCTCAGATCGAGAAACTGGTGCCGCAGCCGCAGGATGCGACCGCATTGGGGTTCTTGATCTGGAAGGATTGGCCCATCAGGTCGTCGACGAAATCGATCACCGAACCGCCCATATAAACCAGCGACAGGTCGTCGATCAGCACGGTTGCGCCGTCCTTCTCGATAGCGATGTCGTCTTCGTTCCGGGTTTCGACCAGATCGAACTTGTAGGAGAAGCCGGAGCATCCGCCGCCTTCGACCGATACGCGCAGGGCTGTTTTGCCGGGCTCGGCGGTCAGGATCTTGTTGATCCGCCTTGCCGCCGCGTCGGTCACCTCGACTTTCATCGCATTCTTTGCGTCAGCGCCCATGGCCATCACCTTGCATTCGCATCCGCACAATAGGTATGAAGCGCCAACGGGCAAGTCAACGGCGGCGATCCATGGCGGGCGCGAACGAACTAGGCGACATCGGCTTCGGCTACCGGCCGCGGGCAGCCTACGCCTGCGATCCCGCGCGATCGCGCGGCCGCTTCTACGGCGAGGTCGAAAGCCCGACCCGCACGCCGTTCCAACGCGATCGTGATCGCATCATCCATTCGACGGCTTTTCGCCGGCTGAAACACAAGACCCAGGTCTTCGTGGCGCATGAAGGCGATCACTACCGGACGCGGCTCACCCACACGATCGAAGTCGCGCAGATCGCCCGGGCACTGGCGCGCGCGCTTCGCTGCGACGAGGACCTCGCCGAAGCGGTGGCGCTAGTCCATGATTTCGGCCACACGCCTTTCGGTCACACCGGGGAAGATGCGCTCAACGAGAAGATGGCGCCCTGGGGCGGCTTCGATCACAACGCGCAGTCCTTGCGCGTGGTGACGAAGCTCGAGAGCCGCTACGCCGAATTCGACGGGCTCAATCTCACCTGGGAGACGCTCGAAGGGCTGGTGAAGCATAATGGGCCTCTGGCCGATCGCGATGGTAACGGCCTGGCAGGACCGATCCCCCAGCCGGTCCGCGATTTCAACGAGTTGTTCGACCTCGAGTTGGACCGGTTCGCCAGTCTCGAGGCGCAGTGTGCCGCGATTGCCGACGACATCGCCTATGACGCGCATGATATCGACGACGGGCTGAGAGCGGGGCTGCTGACGCTGGAAATGCTCGACGAGGTGCCGCTGGCGTCGCGTATCCTCCACGGCGTGCGCTCCCGTTACCCGGGGCTGGATGCCATGCGGACCGGCCATGAATTGATGCGTCGCCAGATCACTCTCATGGTCGAGGATGTGATCGCCACCTCCACCGCGGCCATTGCCGGGATGCGTCCCGGCAGCGTCGAGGACATCCATGCGGCCGGCCGCCCGATCGTGGCCTTCTCCCGCGACATGGCCTCGGCCGAGAAGCGACTGAAGGCCTTCCTCTACAAGAACCTGTACCGGCACGCTGATGTGATGCGGGTGCGCGCTGATGCCGATCGGATCGTTCGAGACCTCTTCGATGTCTATTTTGCCGATCCTCGGGCCATGCCCGATGGTTGGCGAGAGGGATTGGACCGTGCGGGCGATGCGGTAAAGGCGCGCTCGGTCGCAGATTTTCTTGCGGGCATGACCGACACCTACGCCTTGAAGGAGCATCGGCGCCTGTTTGACCGGACCCCGGATTTAAGCTAGAGCGCCCGCGCCTGCAGGCAGGATTTTTTTAGCTTGCAGGCTTCTTGCGCAGGCGGATGATCCGTGCGCCGACCAGAACCGAATAGAGTCACCCATGAACATCTTTGCCGAATTCAACGAGCGGATCAGGAAGGCCGTCGAAGCGCTCGAACTGAAGGACAAGGATGGCGGGGTTCTCGATCTTGGCCGCATTACCGTCGAGCCGCCGCGGGATCCCTCCCATGGCGATCTCGCCACGAACGCAGCGATGGTGCTGGCCAAGCCGGCTGGCCAGAACCCTCGGGCTCTGGCGGAGCGGCTAGCTGCCGCGTTGAAAGACGACCCGGACGTCTCATCCGCGGAGGTGGCGGGACCGGGCTTTGTCAATCTCAGGCTCGGTGAGGGCTTCTGGCAAGGCCAGCTCGCAGTCATTCTCGACGCGGGCCAGGATTTCGGGCGCTCCGCCATTGGAGCCGGCGCCAAGGTCAATGTCGAGTATGTGTCGGCCAACCCAACCGGACCCATGCATGTCGGCCATTGCCGCGGCGCGGTCGTGGGAGACACGCTGGCGAACCTGCTGGCCTTCGCAGGTTACGACGTCACCAAGGAATACTACATCAACGACGCAGGCGCTCAGGTGGATGTGCTGGCGCGGTCGGCGATGCTTCGTTATCGAGAGGCCTTGGGCGACCAGATCGGCGAGATCCCTCCGGGCCTCTACCCCGGCGACTATCTTGTTCCGGTCGGTCAAGCCCTGGCGAAGGAATTCGGAAGGAGCCTCCTGCAGAAACCAGAGGAAGAGGCGCTGGCGATCGTGAAGGATCGCACCATCGATGCCATGATGGCCATGATCCGCGAGGATCTGGCGCTGCTCAACGTGCATCACGAAGTCTTCTTCTCCGAACGCACGCTGCACGCCGACAATGCGCGCGCGATCCGCGCAGCGATCAGCGATCTGACCCTGAAGGGCCACATCTACAAGGGCAAGCTGCCGCCGCCGAAAGGCGAGAAGCCCGACGACTGGGAGGATCGCGAGCAGACCCTGTTTCGCTCGACGGAAGTGGGTGACGATATCGATCGGCCGCTGGTGAAGTCCGATGGGACATTCACCTATTTCGCCGCCGATGTGGCCTATCTCAAGGACAAGCTGGCGCGCGGTTTCGACGAGACGATCTTCGTTCTCGGCGCGGATCATGGCGGCTACGTGAAACGCATGGAGGCTCTTGCCAAGGCTTTGTCGAGCGGTGCGCTCAAACTCACCGTTCTTCTTTGCCAACTCGTCAAGCTCTACCGCGCGGGCGAGCCTGTGCGCATGTCCAAGCGCTCGGGCGACTTCATTACTTTGCGAGAGGTCGTGGAGGAAGTCGGGCGCGATCCCATCCGCTTCATGATGCTTTATCGCAAGAACGATGCTCCGCTGGATTTCGACTTCGCCAAGGTGACGGAACAGTCGAAAGACAATCCCGTCTTCTATGTGCAGTATGCCTCCGCGCGCACTCATTCGGTATTCCGGCAGGCGAGGGAGCAGCTCGGCGTGGATGATTTCAGCCGGGCCGCGCTCAAGGCAGCTGCGTCTCGCCTGACCGACGAGGGGGAAATTGCCCTCGTCAAGAAGCTCGCGGAATATCCGCGGTTGATCGAGCAAGCCGCACAGTCGCACGAGCCGCATCGTCTGGCGTTTTACCTCTATGATCTTGCAAGTGCCTTCCACGCCCATTGGAACAGAGGCACGGATAATACGGACTTACGTTTTGTTAAGGTTAACGATCCAGAATTGACATATGCCAGACTCGGGCTGGTGCAGGCCGTCTCGGACGTTTTGACGTCAGGCCTGGCGTTGATTGGGGCCGATGCGCCCAAGGAAATGCGCTAGGCAGCAGGGGATTACCTGTCACCTTTTGCCCACATTGCGCTGGTAGGGCCAACCCGGAAATGTGCCTTGGTCGCGCATTTCGAGTGCAAGTATGGGAAAGATAATGGCAGACAGCAACCAGCTCAAGCGCGTTGATCCTGTCGACCTCGGCGACGAAGATCCCTTTGCCGAACTCACCAGGATCATGGGCTTCGATCCGCGGGTTCCGGTGCATCCAGCGTCCGAGCGGCAGGCTGTGCCGGTCGTCGCGATGCCGGCGGTTGCGGCGCCGGAGCCTGATCTCGACCCGTCCTCCGACGATCTGAGCATCGATCTCGAAAAGGAACTGCTCGGTGATTTGGCGTTGGAAGAGGCATCGGCTCCAGACGTGGTAGCCGAGCGCGCTGCCGTTCTTCCCAGCCCGATCGAAGACGGCGAAGTCGACCCCAATCTGGATGTCGCCGTTGCGGCAGACCTCTATGACGAGTTTGCGCCAGAAACGGTCCGGGAGAGCTTCGACCGGGAACCTTTGTTGTCCGATGTCGATTTCGACGCGGCGTTCGAGCGTGAGCTCGCCTTCGGCGAAGATGGCTCACATTCTGCCGTGCCGATCGAACGGGATGCCGAGCTGAGCAGTCTCTCCGTCGAGGATGCGGCTCTTCTCGCTGTCTTGGACCCCGCGAGCGCATTCGACGAGCCTGCACAGCAGGTGGCGCCGCAGGCCGGCCCCGCGAATTCCTATTCGGGCGAGGATCTCGATCAGACCTTCGACTTGGCCATGGCCGAAGTCGATATGGATTTCGGCATGGATACCGAGACCTCCGGTCATCGTCTCGACAATGTCGAGCATGACCCCGACGCCCATCAGGCGCCAGTCTTCGAAGCGCAGTCGGACGAACCTGCCCCCTATCAAGAGGGCTCGATCGATTTCGACGATTTCGACGAGGCTTCCCTGGATGAGGCTCCTGTAATGGAGGAGGTCGCCTCGGAGGCGGCTTATGTCGAGCCGGAGGGCTCGGGCGAATTCGAGCCGCAGAACCAGGCTCATGTCGACCAGCAGGCCTCGGGGCATGACGAATGGCAGGCCGCTGAATATTCCGAGCCGCAACCGGCTGAGTATGCTGAGTGGCAGGCGGAGGATGTCGCGCCGCAAGGAGCGGAGCCGGAACTGGGCGCCGAGATGGCCGAACCCGCGGCCGCTATGGCGGCCGAGGCGGAGCCGGAAGAACTCAGCCTCGAGGACGAGCTGAACGCTCTCCTGGGCAATACTGTTCCGAGGGCGAAACTGACCGGAGGCTACGACGCTCCTCCTCTGAGCGCGGCGCTTGGCGAGGGTGCCGCATCGGCTGGCGGTCATGGCGAATACCGGTCCGATTTTGCGAACTGGGGCTCCCCGGCCGCTTCGGCGGCTCTGACTGGAGAGGCGTCGGTCGAGGCAGAAACCTATCGCCAGGACGACGCCGAATACATTTCCGACGACTATGCAGGCCCCTCTTACCAGGTTGCCGAGATCGAACACGCGCAGCAGTGGAGCGACGGTTCGAGCTACGCCGGGGCCGAGCAGTCGACGACGGTCGAACTGGAATTCGACGATGCTTTCGATGCGGCCTTCGAAAACAGTCTGCACGCCGAAGAGGCGGAGGTGAATGCCGGCCAATACGTCGGGCTGCAATCATCGGGGTCGGAACATTTTGCGGCCAATCGATCGGAAACCGTCTCGGCGTATACTGGCGCGGACCAGGCTCACGTCTGGCATGCAACGGCTTCGGCCGCGAGCGACGAGGACGTTCCCGACATCGAAACCATCGATGTGCCGGAAAGTGCCATTGCGGTGACCGATGACCTGGACATTCCGGAAGTGGCCTACGAGGAAGATGTGCGTCCGGCGCCTGTCTTCGACGAGTTCGAGAGCGAATTCGCAGCCGTCTTTGCCGAACCGCAACAGCCGGAAGCAACTGCCGCGCACCCCGAGGACGACCGCGATCCACACGCCGCCGAGACGCAACCCGTCGAAGGCGTTGCATACGACTACGGCGCCGGCGTCGCAGCGGCGGCTGTTGGGGCAGGCGCTGCCTATCAAGCGACAACTCGAACCCACGCACATCGCGATTTCGATCCGGCGCAGGGATTCAATGCCGACGAACTCCCCGGCAGCCGTAAGCCTGTCGGTCGCGACGCCGACCCGTTCGATGCCGTCGACTACAACGACCCCGACGAGGAAACGACTCTCCCGCCCTATGTCGAGACGCGTCGTGCGCCGCAACGGCGAGGCCTGATGATAGCGGCGATTGTCGGTGGCGTTGCCGTGCTGGGCGGCGTCGGGGCGTTCGCCCTGTCCTTTGGCGATGGTACCGACGTGCCGGCTATTGTGAAAGCTGATGACAGTCCGATCAAGGTGCGGCCGGAAAACCCGGGTGGGACGACTGTTCCCAACCAGGACAGCAAGGTCTACCAGACGGTTGCCGGTGCCGGGACGGCAGCCGCGCCGGCGCAGCAGAAGCTGATCAGCAGCGCCGAGGAGCCGGTTGACATGACCGCCAAGGCCCCGGAGCCGGAGGTAATACCGTCAGGCGTCAATGATGGGGAAGCGTTGGATGATGGCGACGATCAGATCGCCGCGATCACGAAGGCCGAGGACCGAATCGAGCCTTCGTCCGCAGCCGATCAGGCTGGAACCGACAACACCGAGGTTGCCGCCGTGACCCCTCGGCGGGTGCGCACCATGGTCGTTCGCCCCGACGGTACACTGGTCCCGCGTGAGGATCCGGCACCGGTCGCCGTGCCGGAGCCGCGGGCTGCCGCCGAGGCTATGATGGAATCGCAGCCGGCCGATGCCTCCGCCGAGCCGAAGGTGGCTGCCGCTTCGCCGGCAGCGACGTCGGCCTTGAAGCCTGCGAACGTTCCCGTCTCCGCCACTTCGGGCACGCCGGCCAGTGTTCCTGTTGCCCCGTCGCGTCCTGCCGACCAGCCGGTGAATGTGGTTGGCGAGGTCAAGCCGGATCAGGTCGCTTCGATCAGCACCGGTGCCCCCGCGGCGGGAGGCTGGTCGATGCAGATCGCCTCCCAGCCGAGCGAAGAAGCCGCGAAGTCGAGCTTCCAGGACCTGGCGCGGCGCTATGCTGGCGTACTCGGCGGCCGCGAAGCCACGATCGTCAAGGCCGAAATCGCCGGCAAGGGCACCTACTGGCGAGTTCGAGTGCCCGCCGGGAGCCGCAACGACGCCATAAGCCTGTGCGAAAGCTACAAGGCTGCCGGGGGCAACTGCTTCGTATCCAAGTAGCGGCGACAACAAGCTGATTGACGGCGCGGCATGAGGATGCCGCGCCGTCATCGTTTCAGCGGGGACCGCGCGGAGGCTGCGATTTCCTTGTCGGCAATCCCGGTTTAGGCTGAACTCCATGACCGAATCAAAAGCCATGATTCTCGGCTGTGCCGGGAAAAGCCTCACCGCCGAGGAGATCGGCTTCTACCGTGGCGAACAGCCCTGGGCTTTCATCCTGTTCGCGCGCAATATTGGCGAGCCGGAGCAGATCAGTGACTTGGTGGCCTCGCTACGCGACACAATCGGCCGACCGGATGCCCCGATTTTCATCGATCAGGAAGGAGGGAGGGTACAGCGGCTGCGGCCACCGGTTGCTCCGAACTATCCCGCCGCCGCCGCGATCGGCTCGCTCTATCGGCAGGATCGCCCGGCCGGCCTGAGAGCGGCCTGGCTGCTGGCCCGGCTTCATAGCTTCGACCTGCAACGGCTTGGTATCACGGCTGATTGCCTGCCCGTGCTAGACGTGCCGGTCGAGGGCGCGAGCGACGTTATCGGCACGCGAGCTTACGGCACCGATCCCGACGCTGTGATCGCCCTTGGCCGCGCCGCCGCCGAAGGCTTGATGTCCGGCGGCGTGCTGCCGGTGATGAAGCACATGCCCGGCCATGGGCGCGCCTTTGCGGATTCGCATCATGCCTTGCCGGTGGTCGAAGCGTCGTTGGAAGAGCTTCGCGCGCGTGACTTCCGTCCGTTCACCGCGCTCAGTCATCTCCCAGCCGCAATGACGGCGCATATCGTCTTTACGGCTGTCGATCCGCAGCGCCCGGCAACCACCTCGGCCAAGGTCATTGGCGAGATCGTTCGCGGCGAGATCGGCTTTGACGGTCTTTTGATCAGTGACGATACGTCGATGAAGGCACTTTCTGGGGATTTTCCGGAGAAAGCGGCCGCGATTCTTGCGGCGGGCTGCGATCTGGTTCTTCACTGCAACGGCGTGATGGAGGAAATGGTGGGGATCGCCTCCCGCACGACGGCGCTGACCGGAAGGTCTCTCGAGCGCGCCGAGCGGGCGCTCGGTTATATCAGGGCCGGTGACGAGACGCAGGAGATGGCATTCCGCACCGAATTCGCCAACTATTTTGAAGCGGTGGCCTGACGCCGCCTCGGGGAGAACGACGAAGCGTGGCCGATATCAAGAACAAGCCGGGCAACGCCGCGCCTCTGGAGCAATTCTGGGCCGAGAACGACGACGCGCGCACGTCCAGCGAGCCGTCGCTGGTCGTCGACGTAGCGGGATTCGAAGGACCGCTCGACCTGCTGCTTCATCTCGCCCGCAACCAGAAAGTCGACCTGTCCCGCATCTCCATTCTCGCGCTGGCCGAGCAATATCTGAAGTTCATCGAGCAGGTGAGGGCGCTTCGTCTCGAACTGGCCGCTGATTATCTGGTCATGGCAGCTTGGCTCGCATTCCTGAAGTCGAAGCTGCTGATCCCCAAGCAGGTGGATGACACGGGCCAGAGCGGCGAGGAATTGGCAGCCGTGCTGCAATTCCGCCTGAAGAGGCTCGAAGCGATGCGTGACGCC
This sequence comes from Mesorhizobium sp. 1B3, assembly GCF_050958605.1. Taxonomy (NCBI): domain Bacteria; kingdom Pseudomonadati; phylum Pseudomonadota; class Alphaproteobacteria; order Hyphomicrobiales; family Phyllobacteriaceae; genus Mesorhizobium; species Mesorhizobium sp. 1B3. Next base: position 11,098 of record NZ_JBJHDO010000004.1, read on the forward strand.
GCCGCTCGTCTGGTCAATCGCAACCGTTTGGGCCGCGACGTCTTTGCCCGGGGCGTTCCGGAACTCGTCATCGTCGAAAAAAGGAATGAATATTCGGCGACGCTGTATGATCTCCTGACGGCCTACGCGGCGCAGCGCCAGCGTCAGGCCATTACCAATGTGCGCATTGCCAAGCGTGGCGTCTGGTCGCTGAAGGATGCCCGCGAGATCTTGACCCGGCTGGTCGGCACCTTCTCGGATTGGACGGCACTCGACCGGTTCCTGCTCGATTATCTGACCAGCTCCGAAGAGCGACCGACGGCGATCGCCAGCTCCTTCGCCGCCAGTCTCGAACTGGTTCGGGAAGGGCGGCTGGAAATCAGACAGGAGCAAGCTTTTGCGCCGATCTACTTGCGCAACCGGCAGCAGGGGCCGAAGCCGATCGAGGTGACGTCATGACCGACAGTTCCAACGCCGCCGTCATTCCGTTCGTCATCGAAGACGAGGACCGCGGCGGTAACCCGGTCGAGCGCTTGCTTCTTGCGGAAGCGGTCCGCATGGCTGAAGCCATCGTCTTTGCCAGCACCGAGCCTGTTACGGAAAAGGCGCTCCTGGCGAGGCTGCCTGATGGCGTCGACCTGCCCCACGTGATGGCCGAACTGCGGACGCATTACGAAAAGCGCGGCGTCAATCTGGTCCGTTCGGGCGATGCTTGGGCGTTTCGGACCGCGGGCGACCTTTCTTTTCTCATGAGCCGCGATACCGTTCAGCAGAGAAAGCTGTCGCGCGCCGCCCTCGAGGTTCTGGCGATCATTGCCTATCATCAGCCCGTGACGCGCGCCGAAATCGAGGACATACGCGGCGTCGAAACTTCGAAGGGCACGCTCGACACCCTGCTCGAAACCGAATGGGTAAGGATGCGGGGGCGCCGAAAGACGCCGGGACGGCCGGTCACTTATGGCACCACCGACAAGTTCCTCGATCATTTCCAGCTCGAGGAGATACGCGACCTGCCCGGTATGGAAGAGCTGAAGGGCGCCGGGCTCCTTTCGGCGCGCATGCCCTCGAACTTCTCAGTTCCGCTTCCGCCGCCCGATCTTGACGCCCTCACAGAGGACGAGGAGCCGCTCAGCGATATCGACCTGGAGGAACTCGGCCTGTTGACACCACGCATCGAGAGTGATTGACCGGACCATCTTGAACATCCGAGGCTCTCGCTCTTGACGGTGCAGGAAGGCTCGCGGGTTTCGGCTGGCGTGACATTCGCCGCCCGGCTCTCCTTCGAGGATATCACTCATACCTTCGGCAATGGTTCGGCAACGCTGCACGGCGTCTCGCTGTCCGCCGAGCCCGGTGAGGTGCTTTGCCTCCTCGGTCCATCCGGCTCGGGCAAGACCACACTGCTCAGGATCGCCGCCGGTATCGAGGCGCAGACGACCGGGCGCGTGTTGCTCAATGACAGGGAGATTGCCGGGCCATCGGTTTTCCTCCCGCCGGAACAGCGCTCGATCGGGCTCGTCTTCCAGGATTTCGCGCTCTTTCCGCATTTGACGATCCTCGACAATGTCCGCTTCGGTTTGACGGCGCTCTCGCGCGAGGAGTCGCGGCGCGAGGCGATGATCGCGCTGTCTCGGGTCGGTCTGGAGCACTATGCGAATTCATATCCGCACGTTCTGTCAGGGGGCGAGCAGCAGCGTGTCGCACTAGCCCGCGCCATCGCACCCCGGCCGGCAGTGCTTTTGATGGACGAACCCTTTTCCGGCCTCGATTCCCGGCTGAAGGACAGCGTGCGGGCCGAGACCCTCGATATCCTGCGGCGCAGCCGGGCGACGGCGATCGTCGTTACGCACGATGCCGAGGAGGCTATGCGCATGGGCGATCGCATAGCGCTTCTCAGGGATGGCCGGCTGATGCAGATGGGCGGCGCCGAAGATCTCTACCAGAAGCCGGCGAATCTCTTCGTCGCGGGCTTTTTCTCCGAGCTCAACATTTTTGACGTCCGGGTGAAGGGGGGGATGGCCGAAACACCGGCCGGGCGCGTGCCGTCGGCGATGTTCGACGATGGCGCCGCGGTCACGGTGGCGATACGCCTTTCCGGCTTCGACGTATCGGAAAAGCAGGGGGAGACGCAGGCTCGTATCCTCTCCCGGCGCTATCTGGGCGTGGTCGAATTGCTCGATCTTGCGGTCCAGGGCACCGATCGGCCTGTCCGTGCCAGGGTGAGGTGCGGCGCTTTGTCATCCCATGCGCGCGATATTTTTCTTTCCTTGCGCCCTTCGGACGTACTTGTGTTTGAAACGCGGGTCGAAAACGCATAGATCAGTGCGAGGAAGATCCTTCGAAAGAGAGTGACAATGGGTTCGTTTTCGATTTGGCACTGGCTGATCGTACTGGTCGTCGTGCTATTGCTGTTCGGTCGGGGCAAGATACCCGAGCTGATGGGTGACATGGCCAAGGGCATCAAGAGCTTCAAGAAGGGCATGTCCGACGACGATGCGGTCGACGACACCAAGACCGTCGAGCATCGTTCTGACGAGACCGTAGCGGCCGCCAAGGAAAAAGCCAGCAAGAGCTGAGCAGCGGTTTTGGCCTAGCCTGATTGGATTGCCATGTTTGAGATCGGCTGGACCGAGATGCTGGTGATCGCGGTCGTTATGATCGTGGTCGTGGGGCCGAAGGATTTGCCGCGTATGCTGCGTACCTTCGGCCGGACGACGGCGAAGCTACGTGCGATGGCCGGCGATTTCCAGAAGCAGTTCAACGAAGCGTTGAAGGAGGCCGAGCTCGACGACGTCAAGAAGTCCGTCGATTCGCTGCGCAGCCTCGATCCGTCGGCCGAGATCCGCAAGCAGCTCAATCCCTTCGAAAAGGCCGCGGCCGATATCCGCTCCGGTCTGGATTCGCTCAAACCTTCGGCCGCGCCGACTGCCGAGGCAGTGACACATGCGGCCGAGCCGTTGAAGAACGGGCCGGCAGCCTTGCCCGAGCAGGCGCCTCCTGCCGAAGCTGTTCCCGCGCCGAAATCGGCCGAGCCTGCGCCGGCCGAGAAGGCGCAGCCGCAGGCCACGGCCGCATCGGCGGCAGGGCCGGTCAAGCCTGCCGGCAGCCGCGGTGTCGCGAAGGCGAAACCCGCCGCGGCCAAGGCCAAGCCGGCGCCCAAGGCGGCCAAAACATCCGCAAAGCCGAAAGCCGCGCCGAAGCCCGCCGCGGCACGCAAGAAGCCGGCGGGAAGCACAAAGTGAGCAATTCTGAACAAGACGAGATCGACAAATCGTCAGCACCGCTGATCGAGCATCTGATGGAGTTGCGCACGAGGCTGATGTGGTCGCTCGGCGGCTTCTTCGTCGCATTCCTCGCCTGCTTCTTCTTCGCCAAGCACCTATTCAACCTTCTCGTCATCCCGTTCAAATGGGCGACCGTCCTGGCCGGGCTCGATCCGCACAAGGTCGAGCTGATCTATACCGCACCGCAGGAATTCTTCTTTACACAGATCAAGCTCGCGATGTTCGGCGGAATGGTCATCGCGTTTCCGCTGATTGCGACGCAAATCTACAAATTCATCGCGCCCGGCCTCTACCGCAACGAGCGCGGGGCGTTTCTGCCCTTCCTGATAGCCTCTCCGATCCTGTTTCTCATGGGCGCGGCGCTCGTTTATTTCTTCTTCACGCCGATGGTCATGTGGTTCTTCCTCGCCATGCAGCAGACGGGCAGCGACGATCAGGTGCAAATCTCGCTGTTGCCGAAGGTTTCGGAATATCTCAGCCTCATCATGACGCTGATCTTCTCTTTCGGCCTGGTGTTCCAATTGCCCGTCGTGACATCGCTCATGGCACGGGTCGGGCTGCTGTCTTCGCAATCGCTCAAGGAGAAGCGCAAATGGGCGATCGTGATCGCTTTCGTGGTCGCCGCCGTTTTGACGCCGCCCGATCCGATAAGCCAGATCGGTCTTGCACTGCCGACGATCCTTCTCTACGAGATTTCCATCTGGACCGCCCGGATGATCGAACGGAAGCGTGAGGAGCAACAGGCCGCACGGGAAAGCAAGGAGGCCGGCGAGAGCGCCGGGGCGTGACCGAGGCTTTCTGCGTAGCGATGTTGTCCTTGCTGGACTGATCCGGATTGCTGCGCCCGGCGCGGTCCAAAGCAATCGCGACCGGGCTCTTCTGCAGTGCTTTGCCTTTCGGACATGTACTTTCCGCATCGGGCGTGCCGGCTTCCTTCGCCAGCGCGACGCGGTCGCTTTTTTACCGGACATGATTGAAATGGAATTCCTGGACCATGCTTGACATCAAATGGATACGCGACAACCCGCAGGTTCTGGTGGAGGCGCTGGTGAAGCGCGGCCAGCCGTCGGACGTGGCGCGGTCGACTGTCGAGGACGTCATCGCCAGGGATGAGGGCCGCCGCAACCATATTTCCCAGTTGCAGGAGGCCCAAGAGCGCCGCAACGCCGCTTCGAAGGAGATCGGCAATGCCATGCGCAACAAGGACATGGCGCTGGCCGAGAAGCTGAAGGAGGAGGTCGGCGCTATCAAAGCCTTCATCCAGGGCGGCGAGGCGGAGGAGCGCCGGCTCGACAAGGCACTCTTCGATGCGCTCGCCGTGTTGCCGAACGTCCCATTGAACGACGTCCCCGTAGGCGCTGACGAGGATGACAACGTGGAGATCCGTAAGGTCGGCGAGGTGCGCCAGCGGCCGAATTGGGCAAAGGAGCATTTCGAGATCGGCGAAACGCTTGGCCTCATGGATTTCGAGAGCGCCGCGAAGCTCTCCGGTGCCCGCTTCACCGTGCTGAAAGGACAGCTCGCGCGGCTGGAGCGCGCACTCGGGCAGTTCATGCTCGATCTCCACACCACCGAGCATGGCTATACCGAGGTGCAGCCGCCACTGCTGGTCCGCGACGAGGTTCTGTTCGGAACGAACCAACTGCCGAAATTCGAGGAAGACTTGTTCTTCACGCCGCACGCCGGCTCGCGTCTCGGCCTGATCCCAACCGCCGAAGTGCCGCTCACTAATCTGGTTCGCGAGCAGATTCTGGCGCAGGAGCAACTGCCGCTGCGCTATACAGCCCTTACGCCCTGCTTCCGTTCGGAAGCAGGTTCGGCCGGACGCGATACGCGCGGAATGCTGCGGCAGCACCAATTCTACAAGGTAGAACTCGTTTCCGTCACAGATCAGGAAAGCTCGATCGCCGAACACGAGCGTATGACCGAATGCGCGGAGACTGTGCTGAGGAAGCTGGGACTGCCCTATCGCACGGTCGTGCTTTGCACCGGCGACATGGGCTTCGGCGCACGTAAGACCTACGATATCGAAGTCTGGTTGCCAGGCCAGAACGCCTATCGCGAAATCTCGTCCTGCTCCGTCTGCGGCGACTTCCAGGCGCGGCGAATGGATGCTCGCTACCGGGGCAGGGAGGATAAGGGCACCCGCTTCGTCCACACGCTGAACGGGTCGGGTGTGGCGGTCGGTCGTGCGCTGATCGCCGTCATGGAAAATTATCAGAATGAGGATGGCAGCGTAACGATTCCTGAGGTGTTGGTGCCTTACATGGGCGGCACGACCAGAATTGAGACGAGATGACCGGCGCGGAGGCGAGAAGATGCGTATCCTCCTGACCAATGACGACGGGATCCATGCCGAAGGGCTGCAGGTGCTGGAGCGCATCGCGCGTCAGCTTTCGGACGATGTTTGGGTGGTTGCTCCGGAGACGGATCAGTCCGGATACGCGCATTCGCTGTCCTTGTCCGAGCCGCTCAGGTTGCGAAAACTCGGCGAGCGCCACTACGCCGTGCGCGGCACGCCGACCGACTGCGTCATCATGGGCGCCCGCAAGCTGATGCCGGGACTTCCCGACCTCATCCTGTCAGGGGTGAATTCCGGTTCCAACACCGCCGACGACGTGACCTATTCCGGCACCGTCGCAGGTGCCATGGAAGGGTGTCTTCTGGGGATACGCTCGATTGCCTTGAGCCAGGCCTACAATTTCTACAACCAGGAACGGATCGTTCCGTGGGAGGTGACGGAAACCCATGCGCCGGCACTGCTGGATCGGCTGATCAAGATCGATCTTCCGGCTGGCGTGTTCCTCAACGTCAACTTTCCCAATTGCCGGCCGGAAGAGATCCGCGGCACTGTGGCCACCGCCCAGGGCAAGTTGGTCCACGGCCTCTGGATCGACGAGCGGGCGGATGGCCGCAATTTCCCGTACTATTGGCTGCGTTTCGGCCGTGAACCGGGGGAGATGAAGCCAGGAACCGACATGGCCGCCCTGCGCGACAGGATGATTTCGGTGACGCCGCTGAAACTCGACCTGACGGCGCATGAAGTGAAGGACGCGCTGCAGAAGGCGATTGCATGAGCCCCGAAGAGCGCGAAGGTTTTGCCGCATTCATGCTCAGGCTTCGCGGCAACGGTATCGTGACCAAGGAGCTTGTGGCTGCTTTTGAAGCCACGCCCAGGCGCATCTTCATTCCCGGCCAATGGCAGTCACTGGCCTGGTCGGACCGGATGATCCCGATCGAATGCGGCGAGGCGATGGAAGGGGCGGACCTGCAGGCATCCGTATTGCGGGCGCTCGACATGCAGCCCGGGGTCCGCGTGCTCGAAGTGGGTACCGGCACCGGTTTCACCGCCGCGGTCATGGCGCGGCTGGCGGCTCGCGTCGTCACCATCGACAGATACAAGACGCTTGCCGAACAGGCCCGGCAGCGTTTCGAAGCGCTCGGACTGGCCAATGCCTTCGTGCGACAGGCCGACGGTTCCAACGGCCTGCCGGGCGAGGGGCCTTTCGACAGGGTTCTAGTCTGGGCGGCGTTCGACAATCTGCCCCGGCCTTTCGTCGACCAATTGTCCAGCGGTGGCGTCATGATCGCGCCGATCGGTCCGGCCGAGGGTGTTCAGGATGTTGCAAAGCTGACGAAGGTCGGCAGCCGCTTCGAGCGCGAGGATATCGGCCAGGTACGCCTCCAGCCGATTCTGAAGGGCCTTGCGGCGGCCATTTGACTCGAAAGCGGCTTGACGCGGGCGCCCCTGAGGGATGGTCGCGTGAGGCCGATCTCGGAAAAGTTTCCCAAACCCTCAAAATCCTTTCGATTTCAGTCTCCGATCCTTCGCCGCTTAACCGACCGGTAAGATTAACGCGCTTTAATCATGCCAGTTCGGCATCCGGTACGTATGGGTCTAGCGATGCGTTTCAGCGTTCTTAAAATCAACGGTCGTGTCCTGGCGCGCACTGCCGCGATCGCTCTGGTCGGTGGCGTTGCTGCAGGGTGCAGTTCAAGCGCCATGCGCTTCACCGATGGTGTGGATGGCATTTTCACCGCCTCCACGGATAATCAGCGCAATATCATCCGTCCGGGGAGCCAGCCTTATCCCAGCGACGTCCAGGCGGCGCCTGCCGGATCCGTCAGTCGTGGCAATCTCGCGCCGGCGCAGTCCACGATCGCACCGGTGGCGCAAAATCCGATGCCGCCTGCGCAGCAGCAGGTCGTGACTGCTCCAAGGCAGACGCCGAATGCCCAGCCTCCTGCCTACCCGAAGGTTGCTGAAGCCAAGCCCTTGGAACAAGCGGAGCCACCGCGGATGCCTGCGGGCAACGCCCCTGTTCCTGCCCGTACGCCCTCCGACACCGTTGCAGTCCTGCCTCAGGCGCCCAAGGTCAAGGATCGCGAGCCGGCAGCTCCGACCGAATCCGGCAAGGCCAACACCGCGTCGGCTACGAAGGGGAGCTACACCGTCCAGGAAGGCGATACGCTCACCGCCATTGCACGCAAGACAGGTGTGAGCGCTGGGGCACTGAAGAGCGCCAACGGAATGACGGACGGCCTGATTCGTGTTGGCCAGAAGCTCACGATCCCGGCGCCGGCCGCGGTCCAGACCGCGAGCGCCAAGCCTGCGGCAGTCGATCCCGCGACAACCGCCTCGTCGGCTCCCGTCAAGAAGGCAACGGAGCAGGTGTCCGGCTATACGCCGCCGAAAAAGGCGGAAAAAGTAATCGAGGACGCGGAGCAACAGGCTGCCATCGCTCCCGATTCCACCGGCATCGGCCGCATGCGTTGGCCGGTTCGCGGGCGCATCATCTCAGGCTATGGCACCAACAGCGGCGGCAAGGCCAATGACGGCATCGACATCTCCGTGCCGGAGGGCACATCGGTCAAGGCGGCCGAAAACGGTGTCGTGATCTATGCGGGTGATGGCCTGAAGGAGTTCGGCAATACGGTTCTCGTCCGTCACGAGGACGGCCTCGTCACTGTGTACGGTCACGCGAGCGAGCTCAAGGTCGCGCGCGGCGAGAAGGTCAAGCGAGGGCAGGAAATCGCCCGCTCCGGCATGAGCGGTTCCGCCGATACGCCGAAGCTGCATTTCGAAGTGCGCAAGAACTCTTCGCCTGTCAATCCCTCGAAATTCCTCGAATAGTCCTCGTCACCAGCGCGGGAGGCGATGTCGCGCCCCCCCAGCTTTTACCGGCCGCTCCTACGTTTGCCTGAAAGGGCATACCCAGGAGCGGCCGAGTTGTTTGGACTGTCATGACTTGACGCGTTGCGGCGGGACATGTAAGAAACCATAAGGTTAAATAACCATATGGTTTGATGGTCGTGCGAACCGATCCGTTGAGTGAGACATTCCAGGCGCTGGCCGACCCGACGCGCCGCGCTATCCTGGCGCGACTTGCGCTCGGCCCGGCTTCGGTGACCGAGCTTGCCCAACCCTTCAACATGTCCGGACCTGGCGTCTCCAAGCACCTCAAGGTGCTGGAGCGCGCCGGGCTCATCGAGCGCGGCCGCCAAGCGCAATGGCGGCCTTGCCGACTGATGGCTGCGCCGCTCAAGGAAGCCGCCGTCTGGCTCGAGGACTATCGCGCGTTCTGGGACGAGAGTTTCAACCGGTTGGACAGCTATATCGAGGAATTGCAGGCAAAAGGAGGTTCGGATGGCCGGCAATGAGCCCGTAGCCACGTCATACGCGCTGGAGATTTACCGTTTTTTCAACGCGCCGCGCAGCCTCGTGTTCAGGGTCTGGACGAGCCCAGAGCACCTCGCGCGCTGGTGGGGGCCGAAGGATTTTTCCGCGCCGTCCCTGTCGATGGATTTCCGGCCTGGCGGAAAATACCGGCACGCCATCCGGTCCGCTGAAGGAGCAGAATATTGGATGCGCGGCGTCTACCGGGAGATCGTCGAGCCGGAACGCATCGTCTTCACCTTCGCATGGGAAGAGGACGCGTCCCAGCCGACAAATGAGACGCTGGTCACGGTGACGTTCGAGGACCATGGCGGCAAGACGCGGCTGACTTTCCGGCAGGAGCCTTTCGATTCCGTCCAACAACGAGACTCGCATGCCGAGGGCTGGGGCGAATGCCTCGATCGGCTGCTGGCTCATCTAGCGAGGGACCAGTGAGGAAAACATATCACGGAAGCTGCCATTGTGGCGGCTTGCGCTTCGAGGCGGACATCGATCTGAGTGAAGGAATCCGTAAGTGCAATTGCACTTTCTGCCGGAAGGTAGGCTATCAAAAATCCTTTGCCTCGTATGAAGGGCTGCGTATCGTGCAGGGTCAGCAAACCATGCGCGATTATCAAGCGATACCTTCCTCCTGGCCCGCGGGCGACATCAATCACTATATGTGCCCGCATTGCGGCACGCATACCTTTTCGCGTGGCTACCTGGAAAAGGAGATGGGCGGCGACTTCTGGGCGGTGAACGTCGCTTGCCTCGATGATGCGACCGAGCAAGAACTCGATGCCGCCCCGAAGATTTATGAGGACGGCATCCGAGATCGGCAGGACCGCGCGCCAGCGATTACCGGATACCTCTAGAGCATTTCGCAGCCGACCGGATTCGGTCGGCGTCGCGAGAATGCGGCAAAAACAAAGACCTAAAGCAAAGCGTGTCACCCGAATCCGAGTGCCAGCGACATGCTTTAGTCTGACGCTCTGCCAAAGAATGAACGCCGGTTTTGCTGCGCTTACCTTGCGTATGCGATCGTCAGGCCCGGCGGGCAACCAAGTCGGCGAACCGCTGCAGGTACAGCGGCCAACCTCGATCCCCGCCAATACCGTCGCGTACGCTTTCCCAGCCTTCGCCGTGGCGTTCGAGGTTTCGGTGCTCGATCTCGACGCGCGTCCGGTGCCTCGCCTCGGCGATAAACCGCACTTCCCACTCGCTCGTCTTTTCCGAGTCGGTTTCGATCCGCCACTGCGGGGTGATGTTCCAGCTCAGGAGCACCCGGTTGGGCGGCTCGTAAGCAAGCACGCGTGCCACCGACACTCGCTGCCGTCGACGCCCCGGTCGTAGAGATAGCCGCCGACCCGAGGCTCGAAAACCGTCTCGGCGATCTGGACGGCGAGCAGATTATTTTCTGCGGGTTTGAAACTGCCGAAGTCCTCGGTGAAGACCTTGAACGCGCGCGCGATCGGCGCCTCGACCACGATCGACTGTTTCACGGACGTGTTTGCTGCATGAGCGCTCATTCTGACTCCTCCGATGGTCGCTCGACGGCCACCTTGTAGGCAGCCAACGTCTTGCTCCAAAACCGGTCGAGTTCCGCGCGAAGCTCTGCCAGGCCATCGGGATCGACACGGTAGATGCGCTGTTTGCCGGCCCGCGTGTCGATCACGAGCCCGGCGTCTTTGAGCACTTTCAGGTGCTGCGAGACCGCCGGCCGGCTGACCGGTACGGCGCAAGACAATTCGCCAACCGAGCACGGATGCTCGACCAGCAGCTCGAAAATCGTACGCCTCGTCGAGTCGGCGAGGGCGGTCCAACCACTTTTCGCGTAAGTCATTTCTAACGCGTAACGTAGATTTGTGTGTGACCACTGTCAAGCTTGCCGTCTAGCGGTGCTTGGCGAGTGCGGCCGCCAGCGCAGCAACGTCCCGTCGCAACGCTTGGCGTCGATGAGGCGCGATGATCGCGCTGGGCGTTGGCCACGCACTGGCGAACGCCCAGCCACCTGATTGCTGGCGGAGAGGAGCCGGCAGGCGGCCCGAAGGCGCTCGACGCCTATCGGGTCCAACCGGGCGCTCTATACCCGCCCTGTCCGCCGGCGCCGCGCCGCGGGCGTTTCAATCCTTGAGCGCCTGACCGAGGCGTCCGGCCAGATCTTGCGTGAACTGCCAAGCGACACGCCCGGAGCGGCTGCCACGTGTCGTCGCCCATTCCAGCGCTTCGGCCCTCAATATCTCGGGGTCGATATCGAGGCCGTGATAGGCGACATAGCCGTCGATCATCGCGAGATACTCGTCCTGCGAGCATTTGTGAAAGCCGAGCCATAATCCGAAACGGTCCGAAAGCGAGACCTTCTCCTCGACGGCCTCCGAAGGATTGATCGCCGTGGAGCGCTCGTTCTCGATCATGTCGCGCGGGAGGAGATGGCGACGGTTGGATGTCGCATAGAAGATCACATTTGTAGGACGGCCCTCGACGCCGCCTTCGAGCGCCGCTTTGAGCGACTTGTAGGACGTGTCGTCATGATCGAAGGAGAGATCGTCGCAGAACAGGATGAAGCGATGCGGCGCCTTCTTCAGGATAGTCATGAGCTTGGGCAGCGTATCGATGTCCTCCCGGTGGATTTCGATCAGCTTCAGGGGATCGTCGCCTCGGGTGGCGTTGATGTGAGCGTGCGCAGCCTTGACGAGGGAGGACTTGCCCATCCCGCGCGCGCCCCACAGCAGCACGTTGTTGGCGGGCAGGCCGGCGGCGAACCGTTCCGTATTCTCCACCAGAATGTCGCGGACACGGTCGACGCCTTTGATGAGGCCGATATCGACACGATTGACGCGGGTGACTGACTCCAGCTCTCCGGGATCGGCTGCCCATACGAAGCAGTCCGCGGCAGTGAAATCGGGCGCGGCCGCCCGGGGCGGGGTTAGGCGGCCGATCGCCTCGATCAGCCTGTCGAGTTTCTGTTCGATCGTTTCGGCATTATTCTGGGACATGAGGGCGGTTTTCCACTGCTGTGCGTATGGGCCGAGCCTCTAACACGCGAAAAATGCGTCGGGAAGCGTCGTGGGTCTGGGCTTGCCGCCGAATTTGTTGCAAAGCAGGCATGACCGACTATATTCCGGCCAACTTTCAAGGGGGCCGGAGACGGCCCCGTTTTTCCGTCTCAGGAGTTTTTTCGATGTTCGTGACGCCGGCATACGCGCAGACCGCGGGGGGCACTCCCGACATGTTCATCAGCATTTTGCCGTTTGTGCTGATTTTCGTGATCATGTATTTTTTGATTATCCGCCCGCAGCGTCAGCAGCTCAAGAAGCGCGGCGAGATGCTCGCGGCCATCCGTCGCGGCGACACTGTGGTTACCGGTGGCGGCCTGGTCGGTAAGGTGACCAAGGTGAATGACGGCAACGACGAACTGGAAGTCGATCTCGGCAATGGACTGAAAGTGACCGCGTTGCGCTCGACGATCGCCGACGTGCGCGTCAAGGGCGAGCCCATCGCCAATCAGAACGCCAAGAAATAACCGCATTAGGGGTGGAACGGCTGCGGTTTCCGCCCGACCGGACGAGGCAAGATGCTCTACTTCTCACGCTGGAAGACTATTTCGATCTGGCTGGTCGTGCTCCTTGGCGTGATCTTCGCCTTGCCGAACATGTTGTCGCAGTCGACGCTCGACAGCATGCCGAACTGGCTGCCCAAGCGGCCGATGACACTGGGCCTCGACCTGCAGGGCGGATCGCACATCCTGCTTTCCGTCGACCGCCAGGACCTCGTGACGGAGCGGCTGAACGCCACACGTGACGATATCCGCACGCTGCTGCGCGACGCCAAGATCGGCTATACCGGGCTGTCGGGTACGGGCCGCACCGTTCAGGTCAGGATCCGTGAGGCGAACGAAGTCGATGCGGCGAAGACGGCGCTGGCGCAGCTTACCCAGCCGGTTTCGTCGGGTGTCTTCGGCACCACCGCGGTCAACGAGTTGACCCTTGACGAGCCGGAGCCCGGCTTGCTGCGTTTTACGCTCACCGAGGAAGGGATCGACTATCGCGTTTCCAGCGCTGTCACACAGTCGATCGAAGTCCTCGGCCGTCGCGTCAACGAACTCGGGACCACCGAACCGATAATCCAGCGCCAGGGCGCCGACCGCATCCTTGTCCAGGTTCCCGGCCTGCAGGACCCGCAGCGCCTGAAGGAAATTCTCGGCCAGACGGCCAAGCTCACCTTCCAGATGGTCGACCAGTCCGTGCCGGTCCAGGAGGCGATCCAGGGCAGGCCGCCGGCGGGCACGACGGTGATGTATTCGCAGGACGATCCGCCTGTACCTTATCTCATCGAGAACCGGGTCATCGTTGCCGGCGAGAATCTCACCGATGCACAGGCAACCTATGACCAGCGCACCAACGAACCTGTCGTCTCGTTCCGTTTCGACGCCAAGGGCGCCACGCGTTTCGGCCAGGCGACACAGCAGAATGTCGGTAAGCTTTTTGCCATCATCCTCGACAATCAGGTCATCTCGGCTCCGCAGATTCGCGAACCGATCCTCGGCGGCACCGGCCAGATCTCCGGCAACTTCACCACGCAGAGCGCGAATGATCTTGCCGTGCTGCTGCGCGCCGGTGCCTTGCCCGCCGACCTGACCATCGTCGAGGAGCGCACGGTCGGCCCGAGCCTCGGCGCCGACTCTATCGCCGCCGGCAAATTCGCCGCGGTCATCGCCGGCGTGCTGGTGGTGGCCTTCATGCTAGTCGCCTATGGCAAGCTCGGCTTGATCGCCAATATCGCCCTGGCAGCGAATGTGGGATTGATCATCGCCATCCTGTCTGTCCTCGGGGCGACGCTTACGATGCCCGGCATTGCCGGTATCGTGCTGACCGTCGGCATGGCGGTCGACTCCAATGTGATCATCTACGAACGCGTCCGCGAAGAGCGAAAACAGGGACGATCGCTCGTCCAGTCGCTTGACGCGGGCTTTGCTCGGGCCTTGGCGACGATCGTCGACGCCAATTTCACGACCTTTATCGCCGCCGCGATCCTGTTCTTCCTGGGTTCGGGCCCGGTGAAGGGCTTCGCGGTCACGCTCGGCATCGGCATCATAACCACGGTGTTCACCGCCTTCACGCTCACACGTTGGCTGGTTGCGGTATGGCTACGCCGCTATAGGCCGAAGGAGCTTCCCAATGGCCTCATCCGGTTCGTACCGGACGATACCACGCTGCCTTTCATGGGCTGGCGCAGGTACGCCTTCACCCTGTCGTCGATTGTTTCGATCGCCTGCGTGGTGCTGTTCCTCACGATCGAGATGAATTACGGCATCGACTTCCGCGGCGGTACGAGCATCGAGGTGCAGGCCAAGGGCGACCAGGCGGACTCGGCCACGGTGCGCGCGGCGCTAAGCGAACTCAATATCGGCGACGTGCAGGTCCAGGAATTCGGTACGGCTCGAGAGCTGCTCATCCGCGTCGAGGGCCAGCAGGCCGGTGACAACGCCGAGCAGAGCGTTGTCGAGAAAGTTCGGATGGCGCTCGAGGACGACTATGACTTCCGTCGCGTGGAGTCGGTTGGGCCTACCGTATCATCGGAACTGGCCAGGGCAGGCACTATCGGTGTCCTTGCCTCGCTCGTGGCGATGCTGATCTACATCTGGTTCCGTTTCGAATGGCAGTTCGGCCTGGGCGCGGTAATCGCCACGGTGCACGACGTAGTCATGATGGTCGGCCTGTATGTGGTCACCGGCCTGGAATTCAACCTGACAAGTATCGCCGCCATTCTGACCATCGTTGGTTATTCGATCAACGACACCGTCGTCGTGTATGACCGTGTTCGCGAGAACCTGCGTAAGTACAAAAAGATGCCCATCGAGCAGTTGCTCGACCTGTCGATGAACCAGACATTGTCGCGTACGGTGTTGACGGGCGTGACGACGCTGCTAGCTCTGGTCGCGCTCTATCTGTTCGGTGGCGAGGTCATCCGGTCCTTCACCTTCGCGATGATCTTCGGCATCCTGGTCGGCACCTATTCGTCGATCTTTGTCGCGGGCCCGTTGCTGATCCTGTTCAAGCTCCGCCAGGAGGGCTCCGGCAAGGAGGAGCAGGACAAGAACGCATTGCCGCCCTCGGCCCAGCCGTCGAAGACCTGAGCGCATGGCCGGGGGAATTGTCATCCGCGAGGCGCATTTTCCCGGCCGCGCACCGATCGAGGCCTACGGCAATGGCGGCTTTCGTTTCGCCGACATGTCGCACCGCGGCTCTATTCTGTGCCTGCCTTCCGGTGTCTATGGCTGGGAACCTGCCGACCCCGCGAGCCTGAACGCCGACGATTTTGCTAGGCTCCTGGCGGAGGCGGACGATATCGAAATCCTGCTGGTCGGAATGGGCACCGACCTGCGCCCGCTCGGGCAAGCACTGCGCAACGTCTTCAAGGAGGCGCGCATTTCGGCCGATCCGATGTCGACAGGGGCGGCGGTGCGCACCTACAACGTCCTCCTGGCCGAAGATCGCGCGGTTGCGGCGGCGCTGATCGCCGTCGAATAGGGCCATGAAAGAGTCTGACGGCCAGGTGGCCGACATTTTGCGCGCGGCCGATCGCGACCGTTATCTTTCAGCGCTTTATGCGCCGGCGGAGAAGCGGGAAGGCTTGTTTGCGCTTTACGCCTTCAATGCCGAGATCGCGGCGATCCGCGATCGAATCCGCGATCCGTTGCCCGGCGAGATCCGGCTGCAATGGTGGCGCGACGTGCTGGCTGCTCCGAAGGGCGCCGGCGAAGGCCACCCTGTCGCTGTCGCACTGATCAAGACGATCGCCGCCAATAGTTTGCCGCCGGCGGCCTTCGACAATTATCTCGAGGCACGCATCTTCGACCTCTATGACGATCCGATGCCGAGCCGGGGCGATCTCGAAGGTTATTGCGGCGAGACGGCGTCCGTGATCGTCCAACTCGCGGCCTTGATCCTCGATCGCGCTTCCGCGCCGGATCACGCCGAACTCGCCGGCCATGCCGGTTGTGCGCAGGCGATTGCCGGTCTCTTGCGGCTTTTGCCGATGCATCGCGCCAGAGGGCAGTGTTATGTCCCGCGCGACATCCTGTCGGCGGCCGGGACCTCGCCTGAAGAATTCATAGCCGGTGACGCCCCGGAGGCGCCCCGCCGCGCCGTCGAGGCGATGATTGCCTTGGCCAATCACCATCTGAATGCGTTCCGGGAGGGGGCTCGGCGTCTTCCGCAAAGGCTGCGTCCCGCTTTCCTCCCGGTCGCGCTTGTTCCGGCCTATCTGGACAAGCTGGCCCGCGATCCCGGCAGGGCGCTGCGCGTCCCTGCCGACATCTCCGAGGTCAGGCGTCATTGGATCATGTTCCGAACCGCCGTCCGTGGGTGGCGGTGAGGACGGCACGATTGACGTAAACGTCAGTAGTTCGAGCCTCCACCCTGCGCTGCACCCCAAGGGGAGAATTTGGCTGTCGGTGACCACAGCACTCGAATTGCGACGTTGCTGATTGCGAAAAGCGAAAATGAAGGCCAATCTCCCCCCTTGTGGGCTACGAGATTCACACATCCGGCTGAGCTGTCTGGAACACCTCTCATCCGACCGCGCTTGGCGCGGCCACCTTCTCCCACAAGGGGAGAAGGGGGGAGTTTTGCACAAACGCTCATGCCAATCGCCAGCGCTGGCGATTGGCATGAGCGCTGCGGCCGTCTTGCCTTCTCCCCTTGTGGGAGAAGGTGGCCGACAAGCTTGTGACGCGGCCAAGCCGCGGCACAAGCGCCGGAGGTCGGATGAGGGGTATTCCAGAGACCGCCGACGATACGCAAGATGTGTGAATGTCGTAGCTTTGTGGGTGAGATGTCCGGCAGGACAGAGGGGGGTGGACAGCGCCACCCGATGCATCCCACTATTCGGCGGCGGCAGCCGCCTTGTCGAGCCCGAGCCAGGCGCGGCAGTCCGCAAGCGCCCGCGCCGTAATCGCCTTCTTCTTCGCGATCGACTTTTCCTTGCCGCGCAGGCGCTTGCCTTCGACCTTGGGCACCTCGGCAGCGGGGAACAGCCCGAAATTGATGTTCATCGGCTGGAACGAGCGCTTTCCCGGCTCGTCCTCGGAGACGATATGGCCGCCGGTGATGTGGTTGAGCAGGGCGCCGAAAGCAGTGGTTGCCGGCGGCGAGGGCAGGCTCTCCCCCAGGCGTTCCGCTGCAGCGAAGCGGCCGGCGAGCAGCCCGATCGCCGCGCTCTCGACATAACCCTCGCACCCGGTGATCTGGCCGGCGAAACGCAGGCCGGGGCGCAACTTGAGCTGCAGCGAGCCGTCGAGCAGGGTCGGCGAGTTGATGTAAGTGTTGCGGTGCAGGCCGCCGAGCCGCGCAAATTCCGCATTCTCCAGGCCAGGGATCATCCTGAAGATGCGTGTCTGCTCGCCATGCCTCAGCTTGGTCTGGAAGCCGACCATGTTGTAGAGGCTGCCGAGCGCATTGTCCTGACGAAGCTGCACAACCGCATAGGGCTTGACCGAAGGGTTATGCGCGTTGGTGAGGCCCATCGGCTTCATTGGTCCATGCCGCAGGGTCTCCGGCCCACGTTCGGCCATCACCTCGATCGGCAGGCAGCCGTCGAAATAGGGCGTTCCTTCCCACTCCTTGAATTCGGTCTTCTGCCCGTCGAGAACGGCCTGGATGAAGGCCTCGTATTGGGCCTTGTCCATCGGGCAATTGATGTAGTCCTTGCCGGTGCCGCCGGGGCCGACCTTGTCGTAGCGCGACTGGAACCAGCAGACATTCATGTCGATCGTGTCGAAATGGATGATGGGTGCGATCGCGTCGAAGAAGGCGAGGGCGTCGGCTCCAGTGGCCGCGCGGATGGCCTCCGCGAGAGAGGGCGCGGTGAGCGGCCCCGTGGCGATTATCGCTTGATCCCACTCCTCGGCCGGCAGGCCGGCGACCTCCTCGCGGACCACAGTGATGAGGGGATGCGCCTCGATCTTCTCGGTGACGGCCGCCGAGAAGCCGTCGCGGTCGACGGCCAGCGCACTGCCTGCGGGAACCTGATGCGCGTCGCCGGCTGTCATGATCAGCGAGCCCGCCAGACGCATCTCTGCGTGAAGCAGCCCGACGGCGTTGGTCTCGGCATCGTCGGAACGGAACGAATTGGAACAGACGAGCTCGGCCAGTCCTTCGGTCTTGTGCGCTTCGGTTCCGCGCACCGGCCGCATTTCGTGGAGGATCACCGGAACGCCGGCCTGTGCCGCCTGCCATGCGGCTTCCGAGCCGGCCAGCCCGCCTCCGATGATGTGGATAGGTTTCGTCGCCTTCGTGCTCATGTCGGCCGGAATAATCCTCGCATCAGCGAAAAGCAAGGAATGGAGGCTGTTGCATTCTTGCCTCTCTCGGCCCGCGATCTTCAACGGGTAAGGCAAGCCGGATTGCGGCCCGCCCGGCCTCCCGCTAATCATCGTGCATGAAGAGCCGTTCGGTAGCGCCCGCCTTGTTGTTGGTTCTTGCAGGTGCCGTTGCCGGATGCACCTCCGCGACAAGCCGTTACGACGCGCAACTCAAGAAGGTCGATCCAGCCCGGATCTATGTCTGCCACGGTTTTGATTGCTACCTTAAGACCCGCCTCGACATCACTGCCGCCGATGCTCGCCGGTTCTCCCAGATCATGGCGTCGGGCGCCGCATCGCCGCAGGCGGAGCGAGCGGCTATCTCCAAGGCCGTCCAATATTTCGAAACGCGGGCTGGCGAAGCCATCGGCGTGCGCGACGAGCCGAAGTCGAGCTTCGGCAAGTCGGGAGAGAAGGGCCAGATGGATTGCATCGACGAATCCACCAACACCCGGTCGCTTCTGCGTTATCTCGCCAAGCGTGGCCTGCTGAAATACCACACGGTGGAAAGCAACGTCTCCCGCGGCCTCTTCATCGATGGCCGCTATCCGCATTCGACTGCGGTGATCCAGGAGAAAGGGGGCGTCAAATGGGCGGTGGATTCCTGGTATGCGCCAATGGGTGGCGCGCCGGACATCATCCCCTTGAGTGACTGGCTGCCGCGCGGCGTGCTTTCAAGCGGTGCCCTGAACTGAGGGGCTGCAACCAGCGTCCATAATGCCTGGATAGTCCTCCAAATGCACAACACCCGCCGGGGGAGGAGATCCGGCGGGTGTCGTTTTGGTCGGCCAGCGTCGGGAGGAGGAGAAGCTGGCCGCATCTGTCGGGACCTGGGAGGAGGTAGGTCCGGACAAGATCTCTAGATTCGTCGGTCGCTTCCCGATCGGGGAAGCTTGGGAACAACACCCGCCGGGGGAGGAGGTCCGGCGGGTGTCGTTTTGGTCGGCCAGCGTCGGGAGGAGGAGAGGCTGGCCGCATCTGTCGGGACCTGGGAGGAGGTAGGTCCGGACAAGATCTCCGAATTCATATGTCGCTTCCCCTCGGGGGAAGCCTGGGAACAACACCCGCCGGGGGAGGAGGTCCGGCGGGTGTCGTTTTGATGGCCAGCAATCGGGAGGAGGTGAAAGCTGGCCTTATTCGCCATGGCCTGGGAGGAGGTAGGCCGGGGCGAAAACCCGTTGTTCGTCAGATCGACTTGCGCGCGACGTAAGGAATGTCGCTGCGGCTGATGCCGAGGTCGTTCAGTTCGCGGTTCGACAGGCGGCTCAGCTCGGACACGGTTTCCCGGTAGCGGCGCCAGTTGCGGTAGTTGCGGATCAGGTTCATCTCAGTCTCGTTTCGTCTTTATTCTTGCGGTTTGTCATTCGTGAACGATGCGTAGATAGACGCGTCGCCCGAGTTTTTGAAGAGCTGTTGCTGCATGGCAGCAATGCAGATTGTGCAATGCACCATCACAAACCATTCGCATTTGCGGCAAAATTTTACCCGAATCAAAAATCTCGCAACGTCAAGGACTTGCATCGGGTCTTGCGAGTAGGCAGCGTGCTCCGGGAGAGGAATCCGATATCGATGGTCGCCTACGCCACCCAGGTAAAGAAGGACATCGCACGCTGGGTCGAACGGGGCTTGATCGACTCCGGCACAGCGGACGCGCTTTCGCGGGATATCGACGCACGCCGGCGCGCTTCGTTCGGCTTCGGCACCATCCTAGCGATTCTGGCGGCCATTCTGTTCGGCGCCGCCATTCTGCTTTTCGTGGCGGCGAACTGGGAGGTGATGCCGAGGCTCGCGCGCGTGGCGCTTCTCTTCTCCACGGTCTTTGTCGGCTATGTGGGCGGAGCGCTGTTGAAGCTGCGGGGCCACGAGGCGCTCGGCGAAGCTCTGTGGCTGGTCGGGGCGGGCGCCTTCGGCGGGTCGATCGCCCTCGTCGGGCAGATGTATCACTTGCCCGGCGACGAGGCCGGCGCGGTTCTGACCTGGTGCCTCGGCACCGGTCTTGCCGCCGCCGCCCTCCGCTCCGGCCCCTTGACGGCGGCAGGCGTCGCTCTCGCCGCCGGGTGGCTGTTCATGCGGGGTTTCGAATCCTGGGACGCCGAAGGCTTCCCGCACCTCTTCCTGCCGATCGCTGCCGCTCTTTGGCTCATCTCCTACTGGACCGACAGTCGCGTCGCGCGACATCTCCTCCTGCTGTCGCTCATTTCCTATGTGGCGCTGCTCGCTATGGTCCACGACACCGTTGCCGTGGCGACAGGGCTGGCAGCGGGCTCGGCAGCCCTTTTTGCGCTGGCTGTATCGGCGTCCCAGGCCACGGAGGGCGTCGCTCGGATCGGGGGGAATCTGCCGACCTATGGCCTCATTGGTTTCCTGGTCGGCATGGTGTTCCTGCAACTCGATACGGAGGAGGTGGGACGGCTGGTCGGCACCGCCGCCGTCACACTCGCCGGCATCGTCGGCGCACTTTTGACGGCCGGAAGGGACAACAGGGCGCTGCGTTGGATCGCCTATCTCGGCTTTGCCTTCGAATTGTGCTTCTTATATGCCGTGACGCTCGGCACCATGCTCGGCACGGCGGGCTTTCTCCTGGCGGCGGCGTTGATCTTGGGCGTCCTTGCCGTCGTCATCATCCGCGTGGAGCGCCGCATGGCCACTCCGGCCGAAGGGAGCGCGGCATGATGCGGGGCTGGAGACTTGTCGTTGCGGCCATCGTCTTGTCACTTGTCCAGATCGGCTTCCTCGGTTGGATGATCACTGGCCGCGCGGCGATCCTGCGGGGCGGCGCGGAAGTGCTTCTGAAGGTCGAACCCGTCGATCCACGCGATCTCTTGCGGGGCGATTATGTGTCGTTGAGTTACGAGATCACGAACATTCCGACGAGCATCGTCACCAATGTCCGAGAGGGAGCGTCCGTCACGGAGGCGGGTCCGATCTTTGTGCGCCTGCACAAGGAGCCCGATGGCTTCTGGCGAGCCGTTTCGGCGTCGCTCGATGTTCCGGCCTCCGCGCCGCCGGAGCCCGGTGAGGCCGATATCAGAGGCGAGGTCATCTCGGGACGGCCGCTGGAGGCGGGCGGCTCGGTGCGTGCCCATTACGGGATCGAGCGATTCTATCTGCCGGAAGGCACGGGGCGGGCTATAGAGAATGACATGCGCGTGCGCCCCTTCGCCATGCGGGTTGCGATCGCCAAGGACGGGACTGCCCAGATCAGGGCGCTCGTCGACGAGGGCAAAACGCTTTTTGAGGAACCGCTTTACTAGCTCAGGTCCGCACGGCGATCGCGTCAGTCCCGCCATCGCGGGTGGCAATGGAGGTGCGGGCGAAACCCTGGCGGCCATCTGGCGTCCGGGACGATCTCATTCGCAGACGGGCAGGGTGCGGCACTGAATGGAGCGTGAACGTCCTTGAAACGCGGGAGTTCTCGCGTTTCAACCCCATGGCGAACTGCTTCAGGCTCTGTCCTGGACGCCGGTAGCGCCTTCCTGTTCCGCGCAATGGGCACAGCAGTAGATAATGTCGTCCTGCTCTACGCCGTGCCCGATGATGCGGCATTCGCAATGCGGGCATGTCGGCGCAAGCTTGTGGATCGCGCATTCGAAACTGTCGAACGTATAGGTCTGGCCGCCAGACATCACCTGAAACGTCTTGTCGTAGTCGTTGCCGCACTGATCGCATCGGGCCATGGGAAATCCTCCTGAAGCCCGTAACAAATAAAGGGATGGCAAGTTCCCGCGACCGGCAGCCAGCGTTTGCTCTATGTCGCTGAAAACTGCCCGGAGGGAACAATGACGCCCCCGCGGAATTCTGCGAGATGGCGAAATCCTTGCGAATATTGCCGTGACGGTTCTCGTCGAGCCGCGCCTGGTAAACGAACTGTTTTCCGACCCGCTGTTGCTGCTGGACTTCCGCTTCCGCAACAGGGCGATCCTTTTCGATCTCGGTGACCTCCAGACGCTTTCTCCTCGCGAGGTCCTGCGCGTCTCGCATATTTTCGTGTCGCATATGCACATGGATCACTTCAGCGGGTTCGACCGCCTGCTCGGTTTGTCCCTCTATCGTGACAAACAGGTCCACATTGTCGGGCCGCCTGGACTGACTGATGCCGTGGAGGCCAAGCTGCGCGCCTACACATGGAATCTTCTCGACGAGCGATCGCACGATTTCACCCTGGTTGCTTCCGACTGGACGGAGGCAGGGTTCGTCGCTGAGGCTGCCTTCCGAGCTCGGAATGCTTTCGCCCGGATCGACCGGCCGGCTCGAACCGCTCGCTTCCCCCTGGAGGACCCGGAATTCACGATCGAGGCCGTCGCGCTCGATCACGGCATCGTGTGCCTGGCTTTCGCTTTTCAGGAGAGAATCCGCGTCAACGTGCACAAGGCGCGGTTGGACGCACTCGAGCTTCCCGTCGGACCCTGGCTTACGGAGGCCAAGCAGGCAGCGCGCAGCGGGGCCGACGCGGTAACCGAATTCACAGCGATAGCGGGTAGGGTGGTGACGCTGGGAGAACTCCTGCGGAAGCAGGCGCTGGTCCGTGCTCCCGGTCAGCGTATTGTCTACGCCACTGATTTGGCCTTCCATCCGAACAATGTGGCGCGCCTCTGCGCGCTGGCACGCGGAGCCGATCGCCTCTTCATCGAAGGTGGATTCCTGGAAGAGGATCGAGAGTTGGCGGCATTCAAGAAACACCTGACGGCGGCGCAGGCAGGTGAGATCGCCAGGCGCGCCGGCGCGGCCTTCGCACAGCAGATACATCTTTCGCCACGCTATCTCGGACGTGAGGATGATTTAAGGGCAGAATTCGAGCATGCCTTTCGCGCCAGCTCTGCGGTGGAGGGTCAGCCGGGCCGCGATGGCGCGCCGCGGCCGGATTGGACAGGCTAATGGCAAGCTGGCGAGCGTTAGCCAGCATGCCGATCCAGGCCGAGCTATCCGGGCGGCTGTTCAGGTACTTTTCCTGGAGGAATGACAGGGGTAGTCCCGGTATCGGCCGGAGGCTCCTCGATCTCGCGATCGCCTGTCGGCGGCGGCAACAGGACACCCTTACAGCGCTCGAGCAACTCGGCAGAGCGCTGATTGTCGTTTGATTGCCCGTCCTTTTTCTCCTCGGCCTTGTCTTCGGGGTCGGCTCGACAGCGTTCCAGGGCTTTCGGTTCGCCGTCGCTTTCTGAAGGTTGAGCAAACACGGGAAACGAGAGGCCGCCAAGGGAAAGAAGCGCGACCAGCAACATCCCCGTGGTTGTCGTGTGGCATGACTTCGCCGAGGCGCTCGCCGTCGGCGCCGGAAAGCCTGGTTGTGAAGGGATTTCGGGTGGTGTCCCCGGAGGGATCTGGACAGGCTCTTCTTCGGGCGATGGAACGGGGTCGGGCGAAGGAGACGGAACGCCCGGCGGCTCGCCCGGTCGCGGTGTCTCAGGTGGCGGAGGAGGGCGGGCAGGTTCCGGATTCGGATTGCCCGGAGTCGGCTGCGGATTGTTCGGATCAGGAACAGGATCGGCCATCATGCGCTCCGTGGATCGTATGGTCAGGGATGCAACCACGCGGGCGGCCATCTGTTCCAATTGCGGTGGACCACATTCTCGGCCGCTAGTCCGCCGGGATCGCCACTGGCAGCGCATTGCTGGAATATTGGCGGAAGCGCGGAGACGTAAAAACGGGCTAAGAGACTGCTAGTCTTCTCGTCGACGCCGTCCTTAACCACGTAGCCTATCCCGACTGGTCTGCGGCGGCTGGACGGCAGGAGAGGCCAATCTACTCAAGCTTTCGGATGCGGCCCTTGTCCAGGCGAAATACGCCATCTTGCCCGCCCTGTTGCTCGAAGTCGGCTTGGAGTTCATCCCATGTGCCGAGATACTCGCCACAATCAGAACAGGTGATCGGTGTGTCACCCATTGCGTGTGCCGGAATGCGAAGCCGGATCTTCTGGCAATAGGGACATTCCAGGAGATGGTTCAGGTACTGGTCGGACATGGCAGGCAGAACACTGCGCTTTCCTGAACGCGAAGGCAAGCAAACATGGGAGCATCGATGGCTCCGGTACTTACGCTCCGGCCCCGCTGTCGCCCGGCGGAGCTTCGTCCGCATTCTCATCGACAGGTGTGCTGTCATCGATAGCCTTGTGCCGCTCCGCTTCGGATTCTGCGACCGACAGCAATGTATCTACATCGATCAGTTCTTCGTGCTGCGGCTGCGAGTGGATGAAGGCGCGAATCCGGTTGATCTCCTTCCGGATCCAATCGATTACGCTGGCATCTACAAGTCCTTTCGCCATGAACCCCGAACGGTGGAACGGCCCAGGGCGTTCCCTTGCTTCAGCGTGCAGCGGCTAATGGGATATGCCGACCCGTCGCTTTCCCGGGGGAACATTCGATCCGGCGGAAGCGTTCGATTTGGGCGCTCGGATGTTCATTCCGTCGACCGTTTCATCTCGGCCTGGGGGTGCCGTTGACCTTGCCGTTTCGCCTCGTCGGTTTCCATAGCGATCAAGGCAATTGCCAAGAAAAGGGCGCCGCCGAGTACGAACCCCAGGATGACTGTTACGAGCATGAGCACCGCCCCTCCGCGTCTTGGTCTCAAATTCCTTGGGGCAATCAGTCATCCCCAGGTTCCTGAAGGCGGACGTTCACGCCTGCCTCCCTGTACTGCTCGACCCGTTGCACGGCGTATTGGCGGTCGGCCGTCGACAACACCGTTTTCCAGGCCGCGCCAGGACCGTCGATCTGCGCGAGGACATGAAACACAGGTTTGCTGGCGTACGACCTGCGACCGATCGCGGGGTAGCGGGGTGGGGGCATCGGCTTTCCTTCGACTGCTACTTGTCGTGGGTAGGCGCGACAACAATGATAGGGCGAACCACATATTTGACAATGCTAATAGAACGGCTCAGGCTGGCGCCCTTTGAGGCCGCTGAGCCACCGATTACGCCCCTTTGGTGGCTCGTTTTATTTGCCGGCTCGGCAGCACCACTCCTAGTCGGCTTTTTGTATGTTCGGTTGCAGATTGGCTACAACGAAGTGGCTATTCGAATAGCTCGTTTGCTCAATCCCCGGTGGCGTCTGCGGGGTTTATGGTTGAGGAAAAGGGGATGGGTGTCCACTGCGACAGCTATGGAGACCTGAATGGTACACCTGAAGCAGATGCTACCCGCGGCGGCCGTCGCGCTACTGCTAACCGGCCCGAGCTTCGCCGCAAAGCCCGACATGCCACCGGGACAGGCGAAGAAGATCACACGGGCAGCACCCGGTCCGGTTGCGGGCGTGGGCCTGCCTGTTGTAGCGGCCTATGGCGCCTTTGTCTGGTACCGCCGGCGCAAATCTGGGAAGAGCCGGTAGAAAGAAGAGCAAGTGTTGGGAATTTGTCGGCCGCCTTGCTTGGGCGGCCTCTTTCTATCCGGTTATCAGCCTTCACCCGCAACGGAGGGGGCTTCCTCAATGCTATCGTCCTGCAGATAGCCCGCCGTCGTGAGCCACTCTCGCAGCAATTCGGCTGTTATTGTGCTGCGTGAGGCCTCTCCTGCACCAACCACCGGAAAATGCAGGGCGCAAACTGGGGCGCAAATGGTGGGCTGTGCCAAAAAATCGAACTGACAAAAAGCGCTTTTAGTAGCAGCGTTTAGCTGATTTTCGGAGCTGGAATTTTGGTGCGGATGAAGGGACTCGAACCCCCACGCCTTTCGGCACCGGAACCTAAATCCGGGGCGTCTACCAGTTCCGCCACATCCGCTTGCGAAGGCTGCAATCCCACGCGGCCATCATTCTGTCAACGTCGCCCTTGAATACAGGTGACATCGCAGACGCGAAGATAGTTGAAAATCGGGCCGGTGTGTGACAAAAGGCGTGGCAAATGTGACGGGATCGGCAATCCGTTCGGCTTGAAACCGGTAAGTAAAAGGAAAAACAATTACTTACCCTCTTGCGACGGCGAATTTCATGAAGAGGACGAGTTCCGGCGACGGCCGTGGAAGGCGCGTCCGAACCCCCACAGAACGGCACTCCCGGCACGAAATTCCGGCAGGCTCATGAGGCGAGGCCCGGTTCCGGGTATTCGTGAACACAAAGGTTGAATGATGCAGGTAACCGAAACGCTTAATTCCGGTCTGAAGCGCGAGATCAAGGTGACCGTACCGGCCAGCGACATGGAGGCCAAGCTCATGGAGCGGCTTTCGGACGCCAAGAGCAAGGTGCGCATCAACGGCTTCCGGCCGGGCAAGGTGCCCGTGCAGCATCTGCGCAAGATGTACGGCAAGTCCTTCATGGCCGAGGTCGTCAACGAGATCCTCAACAATTCGACGCGGGAAATCCTCTCCGACCGTGGCGAGAAGGCTGCCATGCAGCCTGAGATCAAGATGACCGAGGACGAGAAAGAGGCCGAAAAGATCCTGGCGGGGAATGCCGATTTCGAGTTCGAGCTGGCCTATGAGGTCATCCCGGCCATCGAGATCAAGGACTATACGGGCATCAAGGTGACCCGTCAGGTCTATGACGTTCCCGAGGACGAGATCGAGGATCAGGTGAAGCGGGTCGCCGAATCGGCCCGTTCCTATGAGCCGAAGGACGGCAAGGCAGCCGAAGGCGACCGGCTGACGATCGATTTCGTCGGCAAGCTCGACGGCGAGCCTTTCGAAGGCGGCGCCGGTACGGATCAGTTCCTGGTTCTCGGCTCCAAGCAGTTCATTCCCGGTTTCGAGGAGCAGCTCGTCGGCGTGAAGGCCGGGGAGGAGAAGACGATCACCGTCACCTTCCCGGATGACTACAGTGCGGCTCATCTCGCCGGCAAGGAAGCGGCCTTCGACGTCACGGTCAAGGAGGTGGCCAAGCCGGGTGAACTCGAACTCAATGACGAGACGGCGAAGAATCTCGGCCTGGAATCGATCGAACGGCTGCGCGAGATCGTGAAGGGGCAGATCGAGAGCCAGTTCGGCGCGTTGACCCGCCAGAAGGTGAAGCGCGAATTGCTCGATCAACTCGACGAGGGCTACAAGTTCGAGGCGCCGTCCAAGCTGGTCGAAGCCGAATTCAACAACATCTGGAACCAGGTCACCGCCGATCTCGAGGCGGCCGGCCGCACCTTTGCCGATGAGGACACCACCGAGGAAGAGGCACGCGATGAATATCGCCGCCTCGCCGAGCGCCGGGTGCGGCTCGGCCTCGTTCTTGCCGAAATCGGCGAGAAGGCGGGCGTGCAGGTCAGTGACGACGAGATGCAGCGCGCCTTGTTCGAGATGGTGCGTCGCGCTCCAGCCGGCCAGCAGCAGCAGCTCTTCGACTTCTACCGCAACAATCCGGCTGCACTGACCAATCTGCGTGCGCCGCTGTTCGAAGAGAAGGTCGTGGATCATCTGCTCACGCAGATCTCCGTCACCGACAAGAAGGTGAGCAAGGAAGAGCTGCTGGCGGAAGACGAGGACGGAACGGCTGAAAAGAAGCCGGCCAAGAAGACGGCGGCCAAGAAGGCCGAGAAGGCGGAAAAGAAGGCCGAGTCAGCCGACGAGGCCGAGGCTCCGAAGAAGAAGGCCACGCCAAAGAAGAAGGCGGCGACCAAGGAAGCCGAATAACTTTCATCCCATGCGCATTCGAAGAGGCCGTCCGTGAGGGCGGCCTTTTGCTATTCCAGGTCCAAGGAGCCTTTCCGCTTCTTGTGGTCAGAACCGCGCTGTGATAGTTAAGCATATGCTTCACCAATCGGACCAACTCGACCTGATGTATCAAGCGCTGGCCGACGCCAGCCGACGGGCCATGATCGAGCGCTTGAGCCGGGGGCCGGCGTCCGTCAGCGAACTGGCCGAACCGCTCGATATGTCGCTCTCCGCCGTGATGCAGCATCTCCAAGTGTTGGAGGCGAGCGGGCTCGTGAACACTGAGAAGGTCGGGCGGGTTCGCACATGCCGGATCGAACCCCAGGCGTTGGGGGTGGCGGAGCGCTGGATCAGTCAACGACGCGCTAGATGGGAGCAGCGCTTCGATCGGTTGGGCGAATATCTGGCAGTGCAGGCCGATGACAAACAGAAGGAGGAGAAATCATGACCGAGAGATCCGTGACCCACGCCACCTTCACCCTCGATCGCAGCTACGACGCTTCGCCGGCCGAAGTGTTCAGGGCTCATTCCGACCCTGTGATCAAACGGCGCTGGTTCGTGGAGGGCGAGGGGTGGGACATCGAATCCTACGATCTCGATTTCCGCGTTGGCGGCCGGGAAACGAGCAGCTTTCGGTATAAAGGCGGCGATCTCATCCGCTATGATTGCGTGTTCCAGGACATCGTGCAGGACCAGCGCATCATCGCCGCCTATTCGATGACGATCGGCGATCGGCGCATTTCCGCGTCGCTGGGCACGACGGAGTTGCGACCCGAAGGGCAGGGAACACGCCTCGCCTACACCGAGCAGGGCGCTTATCTCGACGGCTACGACGACGTTGAGGGGCGGAAGACAGGCTCCGGCACGCTGCTGGAAGCGCTGGCAAGAGAATTGCAGCGTATGCACCAGAGCAATTCCAGCAAAAGTGCGTAGCGGTTTCGCGTCCGGAATTGCGCAAACAAATAGATAGAGCGTTTTCGCGATTCGAAGCCGAAATGCTCTTAGATAAGCTGCAATCCCTTCATGCTGACATGGCCATTCTTGCCTATGATGACGTGATCGTGCACGGCGATGCCGAGCGGCTTGGCGGTGTCGATGATGGTCTTGGTCATCTCGATGTCGGCGCGCGACGGCGTCGGGTCGCCTGACGGATGGTTGT
The DNA here is from genome assembly GCF_050958605.1 of Mesorhizobium sp. 1B3. Classification (NCBI taxonomy): domain Bacteria; kingdom Pseudomonadati; phylum Pseudomonadota; class Alphaproteobacteria; order Hyphomicrobiales; family Phyllobacteriaceae; genus Mesorhizobium; species Mesorhizobium sp. 1B3. The sequence continues at coordinate 40,105 of NZ_JBJHDO010000004.1, forward strand.
GGGCGAGTATGAGAGCGCTGGCAGAAAGCTCCAACGCACGCCGCACCACCTCCCGGGGATAGACGGGCGTGTGGTCGACCGTGCCCGTTTGCTGCACCTCGTCGGCGATCAGCGCGTTCTTTTTGTCCAGGAACAGGATCCTGAACTGTTCCCGCGGCTCGAACGCCATGGCCGCCCGGCAATAGGCGACCACCTGGCTCCAGGAGGATAGAATCTGCCGTCCCTTGATCTCGCTCCGGGCCATGCGCTGCCCGGCCGCGGCGATCAGCTTGAGGTCGAGCGCAACGGCCGGCCCGACACCCTGGACCTCCTGCAGGAGGTGGAGCGGCGCGCCCAGCACCTCGGCGAGCGAGCCAAAGCGCGCGAGCAATGCCTTGGCGATCGGCTTCGTGTCTGCGCGCGGAATCGAGCGGAAAAGCAGCAGTTCCAAGAATTCGTAGTCGGCGAATGCATCGGGCCCGGCCACGGCGTAACGTTCGCGCAGACGCTCGCGATGACCATGGTAGTGCGGTTTGTCGTTCGGCTTTATGAGCGGCTTCATCGGCGCCTCGCCGAGAAAGCTCTGCTGTCCGTCCGTTGCCCGCGGCTTTGTCCCCATCACACAGGCTCCCACCCACCGATGAATTCTAAGCAGGTTTCGCAAAAACTGTCCCGCGGTTTTCCGGCAAAACCTGCGGCAAGAAATGAGCTGGCATGACAAGCCACCGGAGAGACCCTCGGCAGCCCGTGGACAGTTGCCTGGGATCGCCGGAAACGGTTGGCTTACTCCGGCAGGCCGGGTCGATCGAGATTTGCCGGCGACAAGGTGAAAATCTCGCAGCCGGTGGCGGTCACGCCGACCGTGTGTTCGTACTGTGCCGAGAGGGATCGATCGCGAGTCACCGCGGTCCACCCGTCGGAAAGCACCTTCACGTGCGGCCGGCCGAGGTTGATCATCGGTTCGATGGTGAAGATCATCCCCTCGCGCATCTCGACGCCCTCGTTCGGGCTGCCGTAGTGAAGGATGTTGGGCGCGTCGTGGAAGAGGCGGCCGACGCCATGCCCGCAGAAGTCCCGGACGACGGAGCAGCGTTCGCCTTCCGCGTAGGTCTGGATCGCCGCGCCGATTGCTCCGGTGCGGGCGCCCGGACGCACGGCGGCGATGCCGCGCATCAGGCACTCATGGGTGACTTCGAGCAGGCGCTCCGCGGCGCGTTTGATCGTACCCACCGGGTACATGCGACTGGAATCGCCGTGCCAGCCGTCGAGGATGTAGGTGACGTCGATGTTCACGATGTCGCCGTCGCGCAGCGGCTTGTCGTCGGGAATGCCGTGGCAAACAACGTGGTTGATCGAAGTGCAGGTGGATTTCGTGTAGCCGCGGTAGTTCAGCGTCGCGGGCAGGGCGCCGTGATCCATGCCGAATTCGAAGACGAAGCGGTCGATCGCATTGGTGGTAAGGCCGGGCTTCACCATGTCGGCCAGTTCGTCGAGGCAGCGCGCGGTCAGATTGCAGGCCTTGCGCATACCCGCAAAGGCCTCTTCGTCGTAGAGCCTGATCTGACCGGTGTTTCTAAGGGGCGCCGTCTGCGCGTCGAGATAGGTGACCATGGATACAGTCCGCGTTGAAGCGGCGCACCCTGTCGATCGGCCGCGCCAGCCATCATGTGACATCCAACGGCCAAAGGTTCAAGAGGGACGATGTGCAGCATGCGATCACCGAGGCAGCGCATCCAGTATTCTGTTCGCCAGGTTCGGAGCAGATCTTGAGCAGCGAACGTTGGCTTCGAGTATCCAAAGGGCCGCTCGCTTGAACCGGCAAACTTCGGAATCGTGTCGGCGAGGCCGGGTTGGTACCGAAAGGGCGCGACCATCCTGGAAACGGATGAAAACAGGGTAGTCTCTGCGCCCTGGAAAAAAGCCGCGGAAAAAAGATGAAAAGCTTGGCACGCCCAACGGGAATCGAACCCGTGTTTCCGCCGTGAAAGGGCGGCGTCCTAGACCGCTAGACGATGGGCGCAAGCGAGAACGACCCGGCTTATAGTGAGCTTGTTGGGGGCCGGCAACCCGTCACGCTACGGAAATACAAACTTTTTTGCGCCTGCCCGTCATTTGCCTTTGGAGCCCGTCGGCGATTGAGCCGGGGGGGCCGAAAACAGCTGAAGCGCGACCCGGTAAGGCCCTGCGATTTCGGTAACATCGGTCATTTTGCCATGGGTCAAAGCGGATGCGAAAATTCATTCGTTCCGGGACATGCCGAAGCGACAAAAGGGCAAACCGATCTGATGGACGTTCGGAGCTCAGCCCCGCCGGCGGCAGCGCCAGTTCCAGTCGCGCTCGGGACCGACGTCGATGTGCACGGATTCGGTATGGCAATACGTGCCGACACCGCCGCGACCAGGCATGGAGCGGACGAATTTGGCGAGCTCCCACTTGCTGACGCCCGGAACCTGAACGTCGGCAGCCGCGCAGTACATGTGCAGCGAATTCTTGGCGCCGCGGGCGCGTCGATTATGCGCCGGGCTGCGATAGCCGGAGGTCACGACGATCTGCTTGCCATAATGCTGCTCGACGGTCTTCAACACCCGCACCAGCGAAGGCTTGAGGCACGAAACATCGACACGTTCGGTTTGCGTGAGCAGGCCGTTCGGCGCCAGGCGGGCAAGCCCCGCGGCCGAGGCCACCCGGACCGCACCATCGCCCTCATCCTCATGCAGGTCGATGTCACTGTCGTCGTCCAGCCCGGATTTACGTTTGATTTCGAACAGCCCTTCCTGACGCACGCCCGGCAGGAAATTCTCGCCGCTTCCCGTGCCGCCGCTGGCGAGCGAGGCCTTGACGAGGGGCTTGGCCGGACCGTTGGAGGCGAGCTCGATGATCGGCGTTGGCTTGCGCGGTTGCGCCGGGGCTGCCGCGGCCGCTGGCGCCGTTCCGAAGAAGGCGGACAGGAAGCCACCCTTCTTGGGTTCGATCGGGGTCGGCTTCTGCTGCGAGTCCGTGGCGGTCACGTAGACATCGCTCTTGGGCGTGGAAGCGGCGGCGCTCTTCGCCTGCGCGGTGTCCGCAGTCGCATCGGCCGCCTTCACATCGTCGGCCTTGGCTGCTGTCTGCTGCTTGGGCGCTTCGGCAGCCGCGTCCTGCGCTGGCGCCTGTGGGATTTCCGGAAACTTGCTGGCGGGATTGGATGCCGGAAGATACGCGATCTTAGGAGGGAGTTCGCGATCGCCCTCGGGAGACATGAGCGACTTGTCGACGGGAGCGGTCGTCCCCGGGGCTTGAGTTGCCGCCGTCTGGGATTGGTCCGCCGCAGCGGTTGCGTTCGCGGCGCTGCCTTCCGCGCTAACGCCAGCGTCGGCTGTGGTGCTGACGGCTTCTGCCGCTGCCTGCTCCATCACACCGGCCACGCCCGGGGCGTAGGATGGCGAAGTCATGTTGAAGGTCGTTTCGCCGTTGGTCGTGCAGGAAACCAGAAACGTGGACGCCATCGCAATCGAGACGATGCGCCAGTCCCTCGTCGCTTTTCGCGATCGCCCTGGTTTCAATGCGCTTCCCCTTCTCCGTTTCCTGCCGCTCAATGGCGGTGGCATCTCACGGCGACAACCCGCCGGCCCTGCCGAAGGAAACCATATGAGCGAATCTGCCTGTCCCCGAACTGTCCCACCATGGGGCCGAATTGTGCAGCTTCGCGAAGTCTGGCCACCATTTCGCCCGGTTTTACCGCATGGTCAATTCAACCGACATTACAGTCTGTTACACGATCGAAGCTGGAGCGAGCCTTGATTTTGCCCGTTTAAATCAGTTTGGCGTGGCTTCGCCCGCTTCACCTGCTTGGCTTCCCATCTTGCCGTAGGTTTGTCGGAAAACCGTGGGATACTTTCGAACCTGCTGAGCGGGGGCGACGAAGCAGGTGTCGTCGAGGCGGCGGGACGGTTCAGATCCTCACCTTCACATAGGTTCCCGGCGCATCGCCCAGGGTTTTGGTCCGGGCACCGACCTTCCGTGGTTTCACCCGCCTGTTGTCTCTTGCCTCGATCCATGCCTGCCAGTGCGGCCACCAGGAGCCCGGGTTTTCCGTCGCCTTCGCGATCCAGTCCTCGAACGCGCCGACCGGCTTTCCACCGGTCCAGTACTGGTACTTTTTCAAGGACGGTGGATTGACGACGCCGGCAATATGCCCCGACCCGGCCATCACGAATTCGACGTCCCCGCCGAAGTAGCGGCAACCGAGGAAAACGGACCGCGCCGGGGCGATGTGGTCCTCGCGTGCGGAAAGGTTGTAAACGGGAATCGCGATGTCGCCTAAGGAGACCGTGTGGCCGGCAAGCTGCATGCGCCCCTCCGACAGATTGTTCTCCAGATAGCAGTTGCGCAGGTAGAAGGAATGGTTGGCTGCGGCCATGCGCGTCGAGTCGGCGTTCCAATAGAGCAGGTCGAACGGCATCGGCTCCTTGCCGCGCAGGTAGTTGTTGACGACATAGGGCCAAATCAGGTCACCGGACCGCAGCATGTTGAAAGCGGTCGCCATCTTGGTGCCCTCGAGATAGCCGCGCTCGTTCATCGCGCGTTCGAGTGCGGCAACCTGGTCTTCGTCGACGAACACTTTGAGGTCGCCGGCGTGGGTGAAATCGACCTGCGTGGTGAAAAAGGTCACCGACTTGATGCGATCGTCGCCTTCCCTGGCCATCAGGGCGAGGGCGCCGGCGAGCAGCGTGCCGCCGACGCAATAGCCGATCGCGTTGACTTCGCGTTCGCCCGTGGCGCGCTCAACGGTGTCCAGGCCGTATTCGATGCCTTCGCGGATATAAGCCTCCCAGCCCTTGGCGCCGTGGCGCTCGTCAGGGTTGATCCACGAGATCACGAAGACGGTGTGGCCCTGTTCGATGGCCCAGCGAATGAAGGACTTTTCCGGATTGAGATCGAGAATGTAGAACTTGTTGATCCAGGGCGGGCAGATCAGAAGCGGACGCTTGAGCACCGTCTCAGTCGTCGGCTCGTACTGGATGATTTCCGCCACGTCGCTCCTGCCGACCACCTTGCCTGGCGATACCGCAATGTTGCGGCCGATCTCGAATTTCGAATAGTCGGCCTGTCTTAGCTTGAGGTCGCCCTTGCCCGCCGCGATGTCCTCCGCCAGCATATGCATGCCGCGCACAAGGTTCTCACCGCTGTTTGCCACGGTCTCGCGGAAGAGCTCGGGATTGGTCAGGACAAAGTTCGAGGGCGAGAGAGCCTGGCTGATCTGCTTGACGTAGAAACTGGCTTTGTGGCGCGTATGCTCGTCGAGCCCATCTGCATGCTCGGCCAGATCCGCGGCCCAGCGGCTCGTCACCAGATAGGCCTGCTTGAGGAAGCCGAAGAAGGCGTTGCGTCCCCATTCGGGATCCTGGAAGCGCTTGTCGCCGCGATCCGCCTTCTCGGCATCCTCGATCTCGGGTTCGGCGATTCGCCGGATCGAATTCGCCCAGACATTCATGTAACCGGAGAAAAGCCGGGTCTGGGCATCAAGCGCGCGGGTAGGATCGGCAAGCCAATATTCGGTGAGCTTGGAGAAGGTTTTGACCATGTCGGCCACCGGCTCGGCGACGCTGTCGCGAACTTCGCCCTTTTCGCGCGGTTTTGCCCAAGCGGCAGCGGCTTTGCCGGCTTCCTCCACCATTCGCGCCAGATTGAGCGCGAAGCGTTCGGGGTCTTTCACGAGGTACTGTTCCACCTGCGACTCGGCCCCGGCATTGGCCTTGCCCGAATCGTCTGATTTCGACATGGCGAGAACTATCCTCCCGAGCGCTTTCTTGACATCCTATCATGGGACCGCGATGAGGGTCCAACCGCAACCTCTACCGCCCGTTGGGGGAAAAACCATGACCGACCGTGTGGATCTTCGTTCCGGCGTTCGCCCAGCGTTTCTCCTTGCCGTTATCGTCGCGGTGGTTCCCACCCTGACCGCGTGCATGGGCTCGAGGCCTTCGCCGTCCCCCCATGTCGTTGGCGGCGAGATGCAGGGGGTGGGGCGCAACACCGGCACCTTCCCGAACCTTAACGTGCCGCCGCAGGTCGCGGCCGAGCAACTGACGCCGGAGCAGAAGCAGGCGAAGCTCGGCCGGTTGGACGCCGAGAAGCGCAATCAGGCAGCGGGGGCCGCCAATGCGCGACCGACCGTCGATGCTGCGCAACTGAAGAAGCTCGGCGAGACGCATGCGCAGGATGCACTAAAGTCGATCGAGGGGAATTAGCGCGCGCTGCAGGCGCTCCGGCGCGCCTCGGTCTCAGGGCACGGCGCATGGGCGTCAATCGGTGGCTGAAACGGGGCGCCCGGGTCGCGGCCAAGCTCGCCGGTTCCGCCTTCGAATAATCTGCCAGCGTATCGACCCCTGTCACAATTGGGTGTATATCGCGCCGGCGCATTTTCCTCCCGATCGCTGGAACCACTGAAATGGAAGAGTTTCACAAAGTCCGCAGGCTTCCGCCCTATGTCTTCGAACAGGTCAACCGCCTGAAGGCAAGCGCGCGTTCGCGAGGCGCCGACATCATCGATCTCGGCATGGGCAATCCGGACCTGCCGACGCCGAAGGCGATCGTCGACAAGCTGTGCGAAGTCGTCCGGGACCCGCGCACCCATCGTTATTCCTCGTCGCGCGGCATACCCGGCCTGCGGCGCGCTCAGGCGAATTACTACGCCCGCCGTTTCGGCGTGAAACTCGACCCCGACACCCAGGTGGTCGCCACGCTCGGCTCCAAGGAAGGTTTCGCCAACATGGCGCAGGCCATCACCGCGCCGGGCGATGTCGTTCTATGCCCCAATCCGACCTATCCGATCCACGCCTTCGGCTTCATCATGTCGGGCGGCGTCATCCGCTCGCTCCAGGTCGAACCCAATGATGGATTCATTCCGGCTCTTGAGCGCGGCGTCCGCCATTCCATTCCCAAGCCTCTGGCACTGATCCTCAACTACCCCTCGAATCCGACGGCGCTGGTCGCTTCGCTCGATTTCTACAAGGACGTGGTCGCGTTCGCGAAGAAGAACGAGATCATCATCCTCTCCGACCTCGCTTATTCCGAGATCTATTTCGATGGCGCTCCCCCTCCGTCGGTGTTGCAGGTGCCAGGAGCAATGGACGTCACCGTCGAGTTCACCTCGATGTCGAAAACCTTCTCCATGCCGGGCTGGCGCATGGGCTTTGCCGTCGGCAACGAACGGCTGATCGCGGCGCTGACCCGGGTGAAATCCTACCTCGACTACGGCGCCTTCACGCCGATCCAGGTGGCTGCGACAGCGGCGCTCAACGGCGACGGAAACGATATTGCCGAGGTGCGCGAGGTCTATCATCGCCGCCGCGACGTGATGGTCGACTCGTTCGGACGCGCCGGCTGGACCATTCCGGCGCCGGCGGCTTCGATGTTCGCGTGGGCGCCGATCCCGGAACCGTTCCGTCATCTCGGCTCGCTGGAGTTCTCCAAGCTGCTCATCGAGCAGGCGGACGTGGCCGTCGCGCCAGGTGTCGGCTTCGGCGAGCATGGCGACGAATATGTTCGTATCGCGCTAGTCGAGAACGAGCACCGCATCCGGCAGGCAGCCCGCAATATCAAACGCTTCCTGTCATCGGCCGAACGGCCTTCCGACAACGTGGTGTCGCTCGCCGCAAGGCGCTGAACGCGCCGGCCACGTTTTCAATTGAACGATCGAGGGGACCTCACGGCCATGGCCGAAGCTTTGCGTGTTGGAATTGCCGGTCTCGGCACCGTCGGGGCCTCGGTCGTGCGCGTGCTCTCCGAAAAGTCTGCCGAACTAACGCGGCAGTGCGGGCGCGAACTGGTAGTGACCGCGGTTTCGGCGCGCGACAGGGCGCGTGATCGCGGCGTCGATATTTCGCGATCAAGGTGGTTCGACGACCCGATCGAACTGGCGGGAAGCGCGGATATCGATGTCTTCGTCGAGTTGCTGGGCGGCGAGGACGGTGCGGCTCACGAGTCTGTCAAGGCAGCGCTGGAAGCCGGTCGCCACGTGGTCACGGCCAACAAGGCGCTGCTCGCCAAGCATGGCGTGGCGCTTGCCGAGATCGCTGAGGAGAAAGGCGTGCTGCTGAACTACGAGGCGGCGGTCGCCGGCGGCATTCCAGTCATCAAGACCATGCGCGAGGCAATGGCCGGCAACTCGGTGACGCGCGTGTTCGGCATCCTCAACGGCACCTGCAACTACATACTGACCCGCATGGAGGCCGAGGGCCTTTCCTTCGACGCCTGTCTAAGGGAAGCCCAACGCCTGGGTTACGCGGAAGCCGACCCGACCTTCGACATCGAGGGGCACGATACAGCGCACAAGTTGTCGATCCTCACCAGCCTTGCGTTCGGCAACCGCATCGCCGCCGACAGCATCTACATGGAAGGCATCTCCAACATCAGCCAGGCCGATATCCGGGCGGCCGGGGAGCTCGGCTATCGCATCAAGCTGCTGGGTGTCGCCCAGAAGACGGAGAGCGGCATCGAGCAGCGTGTCCATCCGACCATGGTGCCGACATCTTCCGTCATTGCCCAGGTGCATGGTGTCACCAACGCGGTCGCGATCGAAACCGACATTCTCGGCGAATTGCTGCTTTCGGGCCCCGGCGCGGGCGGCAACGCCACGGCCTCGGCGGTCGTGGGCGACATTGCCGACATCGCCAAGAGCCGCCCCGGCTTCCAGCATGCGCCAGTCTTTGGCCGCCCGGCGCGCGAGCTCAGGCCTTACAAGAAAGCGCAGATGCGCTCCCATGCCGGCGGTTATTTCATCCGCCTCACGGTGCATGATCGAATCGGCGTGTTCGCGGCTATCGCCAGGCGCATGGCAGACAACGAGATCTCGCTGGAATCGATCGTGCAGCACGCGGCCGGTCCGGACGCCGCCGATCAGAAGACCGTCATTCTCGTCACCCACGAGACCACGGAAGCGGCGGTGCGCAAGGCCGTGGAGGGGGTTACCCAGGATGGCCATCTCTCCGACAAGCCCCAGGTCATTCGTATCGAACGGGCCGAATAGCCCGCCGAGAAACTTCAATCGATTGATATGGTTATGAGGCCTTCCAAAGCCATTGGAAGGTCTTGCTGTTGTCATTTCGCTTTGACAAAAGGAAGGACCACCACGGTGCTTTTGCGCCGTCGATGACGAGAGACACTCAGCAGGAACCGAATATGGCGAAAGGCTCGACAGCCGGTCTCGACCGGATTCTCACCCTCGAACTCGTGCGTGTCACCGAGCGCGCTGCCGTGGCGGCAGCGCGACTGAGGGGCAGGGGCGACGAGAAGGCGGCCGACCAGGTGGCGGTCGACGCCATGCGGTCGGAGCTGAACAGGCTTCCGATCAAGGGCACCGTGGTTATCGGCGAGGGCGAGCGCGATGAGGCGCCGATGCTCTATATCGGCGAGGAGGTCGGCACGGGCGAGGGGCCCGAGGTGGATATCGCGCTTGATCCGCTCGAAGGCACGACGATCTGCGCCAAGAACCTGCCGAATTCGCTGGCGGTCATTGCCATCGCGGAAAAGGGCAGCCTGCTTTTCGCGCCGGATGTCTACATGGACAAGATCGCTGTCGGCCCCGGTTATCCCGAGGGCATTGTGGACATCGAGGCGCCTGCCGTCGAGAATCTCTCCAATCTCGCCAAGGCAAAGGGCGTTCCCGTAGCCGAGATCACGGCCTGCATTCTCGACAGGCCGCGCCATGCGCGCCTCATCGAGGAGGTGCGCGCCACCGGCGCGGCGATCCGGCTGATCGGTGATGGCGACGTGGCCGGCGTGATCCACACGACCGATCCGGACGAAACGGGCATCGACATCTATCTGGGCATCGGCGGCGCACCGGAAGGCGTTCTGGCTGCCGCCGCGCTGCGCTGCATCGGCGGCCAGATGCAGGGCCGGCTTCAACTCAACACCGACGAGACGATTGCCCGCGCGGCGAAGATGGGCATTGCCGACCCCAACAAGGTCTATCGAATGGACGAGATGGCACGCGGTGACGTGCTGTTCGCCGCGACCGGCGTGACTGACGGAAACATGCTTTCCGGCGTGAAGTTCGGCCGGCAATCGATCCAGACGCACACGATCGTCATGCGCTCGTCGTCGCAGACGGTGCGCGAGATCAAGGCGCGGCATCAGGATCTCGACAAGTTCGGAGCGTGATCTTTTGCTCCGATGCCGCCTCGTCGGCTATCTTCTGCGAATCATGAACGGGCGAGGCGGACCATTCCTTTCTCTCCCCGGCGTCGGGCCTATTCGGCTTGACGCCGGCCGCATCGTGATGCGCGGTTTCGCGCGATGAGCGGCGACAAGCGATATTTCCTGGGTGTGAAGCGATCGGCAACCGGCATTGCCTGGGAGCATCGGCTGAACGAACGTCAGGAGTTGACCGCGCTGGCGATCGCGCAAGGCTTCGGCACCGGCGACCTTCTAGCGCGCATCCTTGCCGGCAGGGGGGTGGCTGCCGAGGAAACCGAGCGCTTTCTCGATCCCACGATCCGTGCGCTCCTGCCCGATCCGTCTTCCCTCACCGACATGGAAAAGGCGGCCGAGCGCATCGCCGATGCCATTCTCCGGCGCGAGAAGGTGGCGATCTTCGGCGACTACGACGTCGATGGCGCTGCATCGTCGGCGCTGCTCAAGCGTTTCCTGGCCCACTACGGCGTGCCGTCGGAAATCTACATCCCCGACCGTATCTTCGAGGGGTATGGCCCCAACCCCGAGGCCATGCGCGAGCTCGTGGCGCGCGGGGCAAGCCTGATCGTGACGGTCGATTGCGGCACCAACAGCGCCGCGTCGATCGACGCGGCGAAGGAGGCGGGGGCGGATGTGGTGGTGCTCGACCATCACCAGGTCGGCGGTCCATTGCCGGAAGCGACCGCGGTGGTCAATCCGAATCGCGACGACGATCTTTCCGGACAAGGGTATCTCTGCGCGGCGGGCGTGACGTTCCTCGCGCTTGTGCAGACGGCCAAGTCGCTTCGCACGCGCAATACCGGCGTGGCGCCGCCCGATCTGCTGTCGTTGCTCGATCTCGTGTCGCTTGCCACGGTGTGCGACGTGGTGCCGTTGACGGGCGTCAACCGCGCCTTCGTGGTGAAGGGGCTGCTGGCCATCCGGCAGCAGCGCAACCCCGGCCTTGCGGCGCTGGCCCGCGTTTCCCGGATCGGCGAACCGGTGAATGTGTTTCATTTGTCATTCCTGATCGGACCACGCATCAATGCCGGGGGCCGAATCGGCGATGCAGCATTGGGCAGCAGGCTGCTGGCGACCGACGATCCGGCCGAGGCCGAAAGCATCGCCGCCACGCTCGACAGGCTGAACCAGGAACGCCAGGCCATGGAGCAGGAGATGCTTGCCCAGGCCCGTGCCGAAGCCGACGCCGAACTGATCGGCGGAACGGGCCCAGGCATCCTCGTCACCGCGAATGACAAATGGCATCCTGGGATCGTCGGGCTGCTGGCGTCGCGGCTGAAGGATCATGCGCGGCGGCCGGCTTTTGCCATCGCTTTCAACGCTAACGGCCTCGGCACGGGATCGGGACGCTCCGTTTCGGGTTTCGATCTCGGCAGGCTGGTGCGCGAAGCGATGGCCGAGGGCCTGATCGTCAAGGGTGGCGGTCACGCCATGGCGGCGGGCATAACAGTCGAGCGGGACAAGCTCGGCGCGCTGCGCGCTTTCTTCGAAACGCGTGCCGCCTCCGATGTTTTGCGGCTGCGCGATGAGGAAAGCCTCAAGATCGATGCCGCGCTCTCGGCGGAAGGTGCGACCCACGATCTTCTCGATGCTCTCGAGCGGGCTGGGCCCTATGGAGCTGGCCATCCAACGCCGGTGCTCGTGCTGCCGCGCCACAGGCTGGTGGATGCGCGCCTCATCGGAACCAACCACATCAGGGTCGATCTTCGGTCCGACGGTGGCGGCAAGGTCCAGGGGATCGCGTTCCGCGCGGCCGATGCCGAACTCGGGTCGTTTCTTGTGAAGAACCGCGGTTCCACCATTCATATCGCGGGAGGGCTGTCCGCTAACTATTGGAACGGCGCGCGCAGCGTCCAATTCCGCATCATCGACGCAGCTTTAGCCTAGGACGGTCTGCAGCCTTTCGAGATCGGCAAGCTGGGCTTTGGTCGCCTCGTAACCCAGCGCGATCGCCTCGTCGGCGCGGTGAAACTCGGAGAGTCCGATGTGGCCGAGCTTCGGCTGAAGCGAGAGATCCGGCGGGTCGCCGGCGAGACGAGCGCGCGAGATGCGGTCCTGGATGATGTTGAAAGCTTCCACCATCACGCCCATGACGCCCAGTCGCGCTTCCCTCGTCACGGCGCCGCCGCCTGGGCGGCCAGGCGGATTTGCGTCCCTTTCGACAACCAGTTCGCCGGCGCTGTGCTTGATCACTGCGGCGCGGCCGTAAAGGTCGTAGTGGAGATTGACGGCAACGACCAGCGGTTGCTCATAGGCACGGCACACCGACACCGGAACCGGGTTCACCAGCGCTCCGTCCACGAGCACGCGCTTGTTGGCTGTGACTGGCTCGAATACACCGGGCAAGGCGTATGAGGCGCGCATCGCGGTGATTAGCGAACCGCTCGACAGCCATATTTCGTGGCCGGTGCGAATTTCAGAAGCGACGCAGACGAACGGCTTGGGCAGATCGGCAAAAGTCACGCCGTTGAGATGCTGCTGGAGTCGGGCGTTAAGCTTCATCCCTCCGAAGAGGCCGCCGCCCACGAATTGCAGGTCGAGAAGCCCGAAAATCCGGCGCTTTGTCAGGCTTCGGGCAAATTCCTCCAGCTCATCGAGCTTGCCGGCCAGATAACATCCGCCGACCAATGCCCCGATCGAGGTGCCGGCGATCATGTTGATCTCGATACCTGCCTCGTCGAGGGCCCGCAGCACGCCGATATGAGCCCAGCCACGGGCCGCTCCGCCGCCGAGAGCCAATGAGATGCCCGACTTCCTTGCCGGCTTTGTTTCGGATGTCCCGCTTGGTGAAGAAGAACCGTTGGCCTCCCGCACTTCAGCCCTGGCTCTCATCGACGCCCATTCGAGCATCGCATACTCCCTTCTCTCCCATTCCTACTTTACGGGGCATAACGTATAGGAAGGATGAATTCTTGCTGTTTTCAAATCTCCGGTCGTCAACCGTTCGCAGAATAGACGCTAGAACTATCGAACAGGGGCGCGCTTCCATCTCCTCTAAGGCGTATTCCGCTCTTGTCGGACTCAACGCTTCTGTAGAAGCAGGAACGTCGCCCCGTGTGACAAGTTGCGTCGTGGCCCGAAACTTTCACTCTCAGCCATACGGCGTCCTGATCGCAATCCGTCCGCATCTCGACAACGTGCTGGAAATTCCCCGACGTTTCCCCTTTCTTCCAGAGCGAAGCACGAGAACGTGACCAATAATGGGCGATGCCGGTTTCGATCGTAAGGGCCAGTGCCTGGGGATTCATGTGAGCCACCATCAGCAGCATGCCGTCCTCGACATCCGTGACGACGGCCGTGATGAGGCCGTTGGCGTCGAAGCGGGGAGAGAAGACCTCTCCTTCCTCCAGCACCTTCTTGTCCGAGGCAGGTCGCGGAAAATCGATCGGCGTCATGGCCGGTTCCTTTCGAGACAGACCGCTGATGGGGAGTGCGCCGCGGCGAGGCGCTAGTTGCCGGCCCGTACCATCGTCACGAAGCGTACCTGCTCTTCGGGACTGTCCTTGAATGCGCCGGTGAAGGTGGAGGTGAGGGTCGTCGAGCCTTGCTTGCGGATGCCGCGCATGGCCATGCACATATGCTCGGCCTCTATCATCACGGCGACGCCGCGCGGATTGAGCACCTCCTGGATCACCGCGGCGATCTGGGCGGTCATGGCTTCCTGGGTCTGCAAGCGCTGGGCAAAGATGTCCACCACCCTGGCGATCTTCGAGAGGCCCACGACCTTGCGGTCGGGCAGGTAGGCGACATGCGCCTTGCCGATGATCGGCACCATGTGGTGCTCGCAATGCGAATGGAACTGGATGTCCTTGATGAGCACGAGATCGTCGTACCCGGCGACCTCCTCGAATGTCCTGCCGAGTTCTTCGGCAGGATTCATGTCATAGCCGGCGAACATCTCGCGATAAGCCTTGGCAACGCGCTTCGGCGTGTCCACCAGACCTTCCCGATCAGGATCGTCTCCTGCCCAGCGCAACAGCACTCGCACGGCGGCTTCGACTTCCTGCTGGCTCGGACGTTGGGTGGCTGTCTTTCCGACGCCGTCGGGCGCGGGCATGAGTTTTTTGATCACGGCATCCATAAAGGCGTCTCCCGTAGTTCCTCTCTACGGAGGAACGAGTTGAACGGACCACTGCCTGTTACGGGTTCCGCGAACGTTTTCGTTCCAGGCCCGAAGGCGGCATGTTCTCCTTCCGACGCGAGCAGACATGGCTTGCGGGCGCCGGAACCCAATCATTATATATGTGGCCGTGGGCTGATTGAAAGACGTGCCGGTGGCAACTGTTGTTCGCCTTAAGGCGACAGGGCGAGATGGCGATGATCAACGACGTCTATAACGCGAAAATACTTGGTTTTGCCGGTAATATCCCCCGCATCGGCCGGCTCGACAATCCGGACGCCACGGCGACCGCCCATTCGAAGCTCTGCGGCTCGACGGTCACCATCGACCTTAGCATGGACGGCGATATCGTCACCGACTTTGCCCATGACGTCAAAGCTTGCGCGCTCGGTCAAGCCTCGTCTTCGATCATGGCGCAGAACGTGGTCGGTTCCACGTCGGCCGAATTGCGCGAAGTCCGCGAGACCATGCGCAAGATGCTGAAGGAAAACGGCGCACCGCCGGAGGGCCGGTTCGCGGACCTGAAGTACCTGGAGCCTGTTCGCGACTACAAGGCCCGCCACGCATCGACCATGCTGACCTTCGACGCGGTCGTGGACGCGATCGGCCAGATCGAGAAGAAGCGCGCCGGCGAGGCTGCCTGATCGAAGGCATGCCTTCAGCGACATTGCATGGCTTTGGTCGGTTCAACCATCGGAGAACCGCCGACGCCAAGCCCCAAACCCCTCTCCGATCACCTCGATCCGGTGGCTACGCCTGCCGTGTTGAAGCGTGGTGGATTGGGTTTCGGTTGGTAAAGGTTTGCCCCAAGGCGGCCGCACGTTGGATGAGAAGCACGAGTCAACAGGGCTGCCAGGCGCTACGACGCAGTGGCCGGCGGGAAGGCGCTCTCGGCTAAAGAAGGATTGTGGCTTAACGGGTTGACCCTTGCGTTCTCACTACTACTTCGGAGCCTGCTGGGGGCGTCAAAACCGGATAGTTAAGATTTCATGCTTTGTAAGTTAGGCCGATTTGCGCCTCTTTTTAGTCTGCTGCCGATCCTCGCCTCTTGCATAATTCCCGAAGACACATCGCGGCGAGTTAGGGAAAACCCAACAACCGCCGCCGCCAAAAAGGAGATGGTTGGACTTAGTGAGGCAGATCTCAGGATGTGCGCGGGGTTTCCAACGGCCTCAGCGGATCTTGGGGAGGACGGGCGCATCTGGACCTACCAGCGCGAGGTACGTCGGGGAAGCCTCAATGTTGTCTTGCCAACCAATTCTGTGGGCGTTCTGCCAGCCCTGGGCGGATCGGTAAACGTCGCACCAGGTGGCTACTGCCACACTCAGATCAGGCTGAGGGAGGGGCGAGTCGCGGAAGTGGCCTTCGCGGGCGACAATAATGAGCCGAACAGCCTGAACACACTTTGCGTCGCGATGGTCGACGGTTGTGTTGCATATGCAAGGGAGCACGAGGGAAGACTAAAGCATGCCCGTTGACACTTCGGGGGGCTAACTGATTGAACGCCGGACGTCAGTCTGGCGTGACCTGTCTCTCCACTCTTTGTACCTATTGCTTGGGCGCTTGTCGGACGACCAGAACGGGAACCGAGCTGTTGGCGAGGACTTCGGAAGTCTCACTGCCAAGCAGCATCCGGACGATCCCACGCCGGCCATGGGATGACATTACAATGAGATTGCATCCCAAGCGTTGGGCCGTTTCCACGATTGCAGATGCCGCCCTTTCCTTCGGTGAGTGCACAGTGTCTGCTGGCACGTCCATCGCGTTGGCCTGAACCTTGATCTTGGCCAAAATCTCGGCAGCGGCCTGGTCTTGTCTCTCGTCGAATTGCTGGATGTCTTCCGTGCTTGGCGCCCATCCATCGCTGTAAATATACGGAAACGGCTCTGTTGCCGTAATGATCGTGACCTTGCTGCCGAGGGCTTTTGCCAATGAGAGGGCGTGATCGACGCCATTCTGAGCGAGTTCCGACCCATCGGTCGGCACCAGTATATGCGTATACATTGTGACCTCACGATTGGAAAAAGGACGAGGGCTAGCGAAGCACACATGATGCTGACCGACAAGCAGTGGGCTCTCCTGGATCCAAGCGCAAGCAGCCAACGATAGGCGGCAGGTCTCGGTTCAAGACCCATCGAGGGGGGGGCGACCGGGAGCAGACGCTGGGGACCAGGGGAAGCCGGGTGCCCCACAAAGCATCGGAAGAGAGGTCTGTCGGTAGCGGCAATGTGGCGCTGCCTTGCCGCCATTGCGATTTCCCATCCGAAGCGACATCTATTGGCCATGGATGCCTGGAGACGATCGGCGCGATGAGCCACGACCATCACGCGCATGCGACGTGCGGCCAGGGCCGCAACTGGTCCGGAGCGTGGCCGAAGACGCCCGGGCGGCTGTTCGGCACCGCATTTGTCCGGCTCTATCAATTGACGCTTTCCGGCTTCGTCGGAAATTCCTGTCGTCATCTGCCGACCTGTTCGGAATACGCCTACGAGGCGATAGCGCGCCACGGGCTGTGGGCAGGCGGATGGATGGGGCTTTTCAGGATCGCGCGATGCGGGCCAGGGGGCACGCACGGCATAGAGCGCGTGCCTGAACGTCTCGACGAGAGCTATCGCTGGTTCCTGCCCTGGCGCTATTGGCTGATCGGCAGAACGACCGATCGCGGCTGAACGGCCAAAGCCTTCCTCAAGCCTTTACGGCTTTTCGATTCGCCACTATTACCGGCGCGCTGGATTGGCCGGCACACCACCCGCGCTCGTTTGCGGGACTGGATAGGAGAAATATCTTGTCTGACCAAGTTTCCCTCACATTTCCCGATGGTTCCGTCCGCTCGTACGATGCGGCGACGACCGGTGCGCAACTGGCCGAGCAGATTTCCAAGTCGCTCGCCAAGAAGGCTGTCGCCTATGTGCTCGACGGGACCGTGCGCGACCTTTCCGACCCGCTTGGCCATTCCGGCAAGGTCGAGATCATGACCCGCGACGACCCGCGCGCGCTGGAGCTCATCCGCCACGATGCGGCCCATGTGCTGGCCGAGGCCGTGCAGGAACTGTGGCCGGGAACGCAGGTGACCATCGGGCCGGTCATCGAGAATGGCTTCTATTACGACTTTGCGCGTAACGAGCCCTTCACGCCCGAGGATTTCCCGGTCATCGAAAAGAAGATGCGGGAGATCATCGCTCGCAACAGACCCTTCACCAAGGAGGTCTGGTCGCGCGACAGGGCCAAGCAGGTGTTCCGCGACAAAGGTGAGGCCTACAAGGTCGAACTGATCGACGCGATCCCGGAAGATCAGGAGATCCGGATCTACAGCCAGGGCGAATGGTTCGACCTCTGCCGCGGCCCGCACATGGCTTCGACCGGACAGATCGGCAATGCGTTCAAGCTCATGAAGGTGGCCGGCGCCTATTGGCGCGGCGATGCCAACAACCCCATGCTGACACGCATCTACGGCACGGCATGGGCGGATCAGGCCCAGCTCGATGCTTATCTTCACATGCTCGAGGAGGCCGAGAAGCGCGACCATCGCCGGCTCGGCCGTGAGATGGACCTCTTCCATTTCCAGGAAGAGGGCCCCGGCGTCGTGTTCTGGCATGCCAAGGGCTGGAAGATGTTCCAGAACCTGGTGTCCTACATGCGACGCCGGCTCGGCGACCTCGGCTATCAGGAGGTGAACGCGCCTCAGGTGCTCGACAAGTCCCTGTGGGAAACCTCCGGACATTGGGGCTGGTACAAGGAGAGCATGTTCAAGGTGCAGTCGGCCGGTGACGAGACCGAGGACGAGCGGGTCTTCGCGTTGAAGCCGATGAACTGCCCCGGCCATGTGCAGATCTTCAAGCATGGGCTGAAGTCCTACCGCGATCTTCCGATAAAGCTTGCCGAATTCGGAGCCGTCCATCGCTACGAGCCGTCGGGCGCTCTGCATGGCCTGATGCGCGTGCGCGGCTTCACGCAGGACGATGCGCACATCTTCTGCACGGAGGAGCAGCTTGCGGAAGAGTGCCTGAAGATCAACGATCTCATTCTCTCCACCTATGCCGATTTCGGGTTCGACCAGATCGAGGTGAAGCTTTCGACGAGGCCGGACAAGCGCGTCGGCTCTGACGAGGCCTGGGATCACGCCGAAGAGATCATGGCCGGCGTGCTGGAGACCATCAGGGCACAGTCGAATTCGATCAAGACATCGATCAATCCCGGCGAGGGCGCTTTCTATGGCCCGAAATTCGAATATGTGCTGCGCGACGCCATCGGCCGCGAATGGCAGTGCGGAACCACTCAGGTGGACTTCAACCTGCCGGAGCGGTTCGGCGCTTTCTATATCGGCCCCGATTCGGAGAAGAAGCAGCCGGTGATGGTGCACCGGGCGATCTGCGGCTCGATGGAGCGTTTCCTCGGCATATTGATCGAGAACTATTCCGGGCACTTCCCGTTGTGGTTCGCTCCGCTGCAGGTCGTGGTGGCGACCATCACGTCGGACGCCGATGATTACGCTCGCGGGGTGGTCGAGAAGCTCAAGGCCGCCGGTCTCTCCGCCGAAGCCGACCTTCGAAACGAGAAGATCAACTACAAGGTGCGGGAGCACTCGCTTTCCAAGGTGCCCGTCATTCTAGTCTGCGGCAAGCGCGAGGCGGAGGAAGGCACCGTCAATATGCGCCGGCTCGGCTCACGCGATCAGGAATCGAAGACGCTGGATGACGCGGTCGCCGCGCTCGCAGAGGAAGCACTTGCTCCCGACCTGCGACGCAAACGCTTGGCCAAGGCAGCGTGAAAGCAAGAAATGGGCGGGACAGGAAGCTGTTTCGCCCTTCTATTTGGTGCGTCCTTCGAGGCTCGCTTCGCTCGCACCTCAGGATGAGGATGGTTGGTTCCATGAGTCTCAACCTGAGATGTCCCGAAGTGGCGAAGCGGCACTGCCCCCCTCATCCTGAGGTGCGAGTGAAGCGAGCCTCGAAGGACGCACGGAATCTATTTGTTTTCTCTCGGAACAATCGAAGCGCGGAGGCGATCAATCCGCCTGGTCCTCGGCGGCCGCCGCGGAAATTCCATCGGTTGCCAGCACCTCGACTTCCTGGCTGTGGCCGGGGACGACGGTGAAGTCCCGCTGGTAGATGCGGTCGCGATTCTTGGCCACGACGGCATATTCACCCTCGGCGAGGACCACCGAGGCATAGGCACCCACGCTTTCGCGGACGGGATCGCCGGAATCGCTGACGATCGACCAGGAGGTATCGGCGATTGCCTCTCCGCCTGCTTCTCGCACCAGCTTCAAGGTGATCTCCGCTGCGTGATGCTCGACGGTTGCTTCCGTGAGCTTTCCGGCCTCGACGCGTATGTCGGAGCGGATCACCGCATTGACCGAACCATAGGTCGAGACGACGTGGTAGGTGCCGGCATTGAGCCGCACGACCGTGTTCGGCTTCACGTCTTTGACGATGAGCGCCCGGTCGCCCTCTGTGTCGGCCGTCGCCTCATAGATCGAGAACCGCAGCTTGCCTGGCGGGACCTTCAGGTTTCCGGAGAGCACGGCGTCCAGCTTCAGTCCGCCGGCATCGAGAACGAGGCTGTCGCGCCGCGCCTCGCGACCCACCGTTATCCTCTTGGTGGCGCCGGCCCGGCCAAAGGATGCGTGGACGAGATAACTGCCTGGCTCGAGCTGGAACATGCTCGTCCCGCCTTGCGCCGAGGCGATGAGTGGCAACTTGCCGTCAGGCCCGGCATCGGGCTTGAAGATTCGCCAGACGAGGCCGCGCTTGAGTTCAGGCGAGTCGTCGGTGAGTTGAGCGGCAAGCGTGATCTGGCCTTGGCCTTGCGCCAACGTGCCTTCGCGCAGCGCGGGCGCATAGCTCGCGGCGCCGGGAAAGCTGGACTTTCCCTCCGTCTCCTGGGTATGTCCTTGGTACACCCCTGCCAACAGCATGGCCGTCAGGCTTGGCAGGAGCAGGAGTCTGTGGCGGCCGGCGATCATCGCTTGCCATCAAACCCATGGCGGTGGCAATTTCAAGACCAAATCGCGGCGGCACCACCGCCCGTTCAGTTTCCAGCCGAGCGTACCGTTTTCCCCTGAGGGTCCGCTTCAGCCAAGACCCCGAGGAGAGCGAGGAATGGGCAATCCGATCATCGAATTCATGCTGAACAGGAGCTCCGCTCCGATCCCCGAGCTGCGCGAGCCGGCGCCATCGGATGCCGAGATCGAAACGATGATCCGAATCGCGTCCCGCGTGCCCGACCACGGCAGGCTCGAACCGTGGCGGTTCATCCTTTATCGCGGCGATGCGCGCCTGGCGATCGGCGAAAAGCTCGCGGCGTTGGCGGAGCAGCGCGAGGGGCCGCTGGGTGAGGGACGCCGTCAGCAGGAATTGGCTCGTTTCTCGCGAGCGCCGCTGGTCATCGGCGTCGTGTCGAGCCCCAAGGATCATCCCAAAATCCCCCAATGGGAGATGTTTCTGTCCGGTGGGGCGGCCGCCATGAACCTGGTGATCGCCGCGAACGCGCTCGGCTATGCCACGAACTGGATCACCAACTGGTATTCCGACGTCGAGGAGGGGCGCCGCATCCTGGGGCTGGCCCCGCATGAGCGGGTCATCGGCTTCCTTCATATCGGCACGTTCAACGGAACGGCGCCGGAGCGGCCGCGCCCGGACGTTTCGGCACTTTACGCCGAATACTCAGGGCCTTGGAGCAAAACCTGAGCGTGCTTATGAGCCGGCGAGGGGGCACGGCTGCCCCATAACCCCTTCAAGGCGAATGTGGCACCTCGACCGATCGGGTGGATTTCGTCTGTGAGCGGGCAGGGCAAGGTAAACCTGGCGCTCTATTTCGCGATGCGCCGCCCGCACTGGAATGCCGATTGAGTGTCAAGCCGTCTTCGCTCGCGCCAGCAGGCGTTCGGCGAGCCGGAGATGAGGGCGGTCGTACATCTTCCCGTCTATGGCGACCACGCCGGGATTTCCGGCGGAGCGGAAGGCGTCAACCACCGCCTGCGAACGGGCGACGGCTTCGGCGGAAGGCGTGAAAACCTCGTTGATCACAGCAACCTGAGCTGGATGGATCGCCATCTTTCCCGTGAAACCGTCGCGCTCCGCCTCGACGCATTGTTCGCGGAAGACATCGAGGTTGCGGAAATCTGGAAACACCGTATCGATTGCCTCGGTTTCCGACGCCGAGGCGGCAAGCAGCGTGAGCGTGCGCGCCAGTCGAAAGACGTCGGTGTAGCGCCCCGCCGCATCTCGGGCGGTACGCGCGCCGATCGCCGCCGACAGATCCTCCGCTCCCCAGGTCATGCCGGCAAGGCGCGGCTCGGGACGATAGCTCCCGGCTGCCAGCACGCCGGCGGCGGTTTCGGTGATCAGCGGAATGATTCGCGTGCTGCCATCGATGATGCCGTTGTCGGCCTCGTGGACCCTGAGTTTTGCGGAGAGGTGCGAAACGTCGGCGCCGCTATTGGCTTTCGGCAGCATGATCCCATCGGGCGCGACACGCATCAGCGCGGCCAGATCGTCGTCGATCAGCCCGGACGAAAGGTCGTTGACGCGGACGTAGACACCAACGCCGCTTGCGTGACTCCTTTCCCGGATGAAGGCAGTTGCTATATCGCGAGCGGCCGCCTTGCTTGTGGGCGCGACCGAATCCTCGAGATCGACGATCACGATGTCCGCGCCGGACTGGAAGCCTTTCTCCAGCTTCTTTTCGGAGTCGCCGGGAACGAAGAGCAGCGAACGCATCAGGCTTCCCCGGCTTTTTTCATCATCGCCTGGCGCAGGCATTTGGCCACCAGCTTGCCGTCCTGATTGTAGGCACGGTGCTCGAATTCGACGATCCCACGGTCGGGGCGAGACTTCGATTCACGGACCGACTTGATTTCCGTCTCCACGCGAATCGTATCGCCATGGAACACGGGGTGCGGAAACACCGTCTCCGTCATGCCGAGATTGCCGATCGTCGTTCCGAGCGTCGTATCGTGCACGGAAATGCCGATCATCAGGCCGAGGGTGAAAAGCGAATTGACCAGGGGCTTGCCCCATTCGCTCTTTGCCGCGAAGTCGAAATCGATATGGAGTGGTTGCGGATTGAGCGTCATCACCGAAAATAGCATGTTGTCGCTTTCGGTCACGGTCTTGCGTAGCGGGTGATGGATCACCTGGCCCACAACGAATTCGTCGAGAAACAGTCCGGACATCGTCTCTCCCCACCAGATCTCAGGCAAGGTCATAGGCGGTGAAACCTGCCGCCGCAAGCTGGTTAACGTACATGGTGAACCGTTCGTAAACCATTGCTGTCTATCCCTATGTTCGGGTGTTGGGGAGCTACCGAGGTGACAGTCGTCAGTCATTTCCTGAAATGGATCAATACGGCGCGCGTGTCGGAACGTGCCGCAGCGGCAAGCGCTCTTGCGCAGGCTTATGTCGGCAAGAACCTGCCGTTCGAGGACCGTTGCGCCGCTGAAGCGGCACTTACCCTGCTCCTCGAAGATCCTTCGGCCAAGGTGCGCATGGCGATCGCGGAGGCGCTCTCGATGAGCCGCCATGCGCCGCCGCAGATCCTTGCCGCGCTCGCATCGGATCAGCCCGACATTGCTTCGCTGGTCCTTGCTCGTTCGCCTCTCTTCACCGATGACGACCTGATCGACCGCGTCGCATCGAGCGTCGGGACCGTCCAGCGCATCGTCGCGGGACGCCCCTATGTTTCCATGGCGGTGTCGGCGGCCATCGCGGAACTGGGCGAGGCCGAGGCATGTGTCGCCCTGCTTGCCAATTCAGGCGCGGATATTGCCACGCTGAGTTTCCGTCGCGTCGCCGAGCGCTTCGGCCATGTCGCTGCCGTGCGTGAGGCTCTCGTGGTCGATCCGCGACTCCCTTCCGATTGCCGGCACATGCTGCTGGTGAAAGTCGGTGAGGTTCTCCGCCAGTCACCCCTGGTGGCAGCCTCGATCGGCCCGGTCCGAGCGGAGAGGGTCATGCGCGATGCCTGTGTCAAGGCGTCCTTGACGCTTATCGACGGCATCCGTTTCGACGAGCATGCCGCGCTGGTGGAGCATCTGAGGTTGCGTGGCGACCTCACGAGCGCTTTTATCGTGCGGGTTGTCGCTCACGGGAAGATTGATTTCTTCGGTTCCGTGCTCGTCGGGCTGACCAAGCAGCATCGGAAGCGTGTGACCGCTTTGCTCGCGGGCGGACGCGATATCGCCCTCGCGGCGCTGTTTCGGGCGGCCGGCCTGCCCGCATCCATCGACGGGGTCGTTCTATGCGCTCTCAAGGTTTGGCGCGAGGTTGCAAGCGGCAAGCGGATCGCCGGCGCGCAGGAGGTTTCCTGGCTCATGCTGAACGAACTCGGCGATCGTCCGGCCGATACCAACCTGACCGCACTCCTGAAGTCGATCCACCTCGAGGCGCTGCGCGGCAACGCGCGCGAGCATGCGTTGGCGATTGCTGCTGCGTAGCTTGTTTAGCCCTGGCGGGAGGATCCCGGCAGGCGGATGAGCCCAAAGGGCAGTCCTAATTGCCACCGGTACTAGATGTCCAGCTCCTCGGCTTCCGCGAACTCGGCGCGGTCCTGGATGAAGCGGAAGCGGGCCTCGGGCTTGGTGCCCATCAGTGCGTCGACGGTGCTCTTGGTGGCTTCTTCCTCGTCGAGCACCTCGACCCTCAGAAGCGTGCGCTTCTTCGGATCCATCGTGGTTTCCTTCAGCTGGCTGGCCATCATCTCGCCCAGGCCCTTGAAACGACCGATCTCGACCTTGCCGCGCCCGGTGAATTCCTTCTTGAGGAGTTCGTCCTTGTGGGCGTCGTCGCGGGCATAAAGCACCTTGCCGCCCTGGCTGATCCGGTAGAGCGGCGGAACCGCCATATAGAGATGACCGCCGCGGATGAGCTGTGGCATCTCCTGATAGAAGAAGGTGATCAGCAGCGAGGCGATATGCGCGCCGTCGACATCGGCGTCGGTCATGATGATCACGCGGTCATAGCGCAGGTCGTCTTCGCGATATTTCGAGCGAGTGCCGCAACCGAGCGCCTGGATTAGATCGGAGATGAGCTGGTTGCCGGCCAGCTTCTCGGAGCCGGCGCTGGCGACATTGAGGATTTTGCCGCGCAGCGGCATCACGGCTTGCATGTGCCGATCGCGCGCCTGCTTGGCCGAACCACCGGCCGAGTCGCCTTCGACGATGAAGATTTCGGCCCCCGCCGCGGCATTCTGCGTGCAGTCGGCGAGCTTGCCCGGCAAGCGAAGCTTCTTGACGGCCGACTTGCGACTGACTTCCTTTTCCTGCCGTCGCCTCAAGCGCTCGTCGGCCCGGGCGATCACCCAGTCGAGAAGCTTCGAGGCCTCCTGCGGATTGTCGGCCAGCCAATGATCGAAGGGGTCGCGGATGGCCGACTCGACGATGCGGACGGCCTCGATGGTGGCAAGCCGGTCCTTGGTCTGGCCGACGAATTCGGGCTCGCGGATGAAGATAGACAACATTCCGGCGGCCGAGATCATCACGTCGTCGGCGGTGATGACAGATGCTCTTTTATTTCCAATGAGTTCGGCATAGGCTTTCAAGCCACGCGTCAGCACGTTGCGGAAGCCGGTTTCATGCGTCCCGCCTTCGTGCGTCGGAATGGTGTTGCAGTAGGAGTTGACGAAGCCGTCGCCGCCGAACCAGGTCACCGCCCATTCGATCGATCCGTGGCCGCCCTGCTTCTCGCTTTTGCCGGCGAAGATGTCGCGCGTCACCTGGATCTCGTCCCCGAGGGTAGCGCCGAGATAATCCTTCAGGCCTCCAGGGAAGTGGAAGATGGCCTTTGCCGGAGTCGTGTCCTTCTCCTTGATCAGGAGCGGATCGCAGGACCAGCGGATCTCGACACCGCCGAACAGATAGGCCTTGGAACGCGCCATGCGGTAGATGCGGGCCGGCTCGAAGGCCGCCCCCTTGCCGAATATCTCCGCGTCGGGATGGAAGCGGACTTTCGTGCCGCGCCTGTTGTGTACCTCGCCTAGACTTTCCAGCTTGCCTTGCGGAATGCCGCGCGAGAAACGCTGGCGGTAGAGCCGTCGCCCGCGGGCGACTTCGACTTCAAGAGCATCTGAAAGGGCATTCACCACTGAGACGCCGACGCCATGCAGGCCGCCCGAGGTCTCGTAGACCTTGGAGTCGAATTTGCCGCCGGCGTGCAGCGTCGTCATGATCACCTCGAGCGCCGACTTGTCCTTGAATTTCGGATGCGGATCGATGGGAATACCGCGGCCGTTGTCGGTTACGGTGAGATAGCCATCCGCACCGAGTTCAACCTCGATGAAGGTCGCGTGGCCGGCAACTGCCTCGTCCATCGAGTTGTCGATGACTTCCGCGAACAGGTGATGAAGCGCCTTCGCGTCGGTGCCGCCGATATACATGCCCGGGCGCCGGCGCACGGGCTCGAGCCCCTCGAGCACCTCTATGGCGTTTGCATCGTAGCCGTCACTATCGTCCCGGGCTGGGGTGGGGCGTTGTTTCGCCGCCCGCACCAGAGGATCGTCCGGCCGCGAAGGAGCGCGGGTCGGCTGGGGCAGCTTGTCGAGATTTGCGAAAAGATCGTTGCTGTCGTCCAAGGGCTTTTCTCAACTGCGAATCGCCCCACGATACTGCCACGCTTTGCGGGCGGAGCGACAGAGGTTCCCGTTCCGTTCAGGATTTTCTGCACATGCCCTACGACGGATGGGGCAATGTTTCAATAACCAAAAACCCTGATTTCCGTACAGGGTGGCCGCACAGGGTTCCTAATTCCTTAATCGCTGTTGGCCGGAGTCATTCCTCGGAGGCAGGCCCGGTGTAGCGGCGCCGTACGGCTTCGGCTATCCGCTTCCGGCTTTCCCCAATCGGAAGCGCATCGTCGGTCTCGATCGCGGCGGCTTCGTCGGCCAAAGCGTCGTCCTTGATCTGCCGGCGGAACCAGTCCGAGTAGTCTCCGGCACGCAAATGGTGTTCCCAGGTGCGGTCGTCGACACCTTCGGCGATCTGGAGGAAGATCATCAGATTCTGAGCCCGAAGATTCAATTGGCCGTCGGGTCCCCGGAAATAGAAGCTCGCACCTTCGTCGAGTTCGCCTTGCGCATATTTTCGCGAATGGCGTTTGCGCGATTGGCGGGGTTTTTCGGCCTCGATCACGCGCACCGGCTCGCCCGGTCGCCAGAACAGCACTTGGTTACCCTCCGGCGCGCGAAGGGCTTCCGGCGGCGTGACGCCGGCTTGCTCGCAATATGTCGTAAGCACCTCGTCGGCTTTTGGGCCTAGGGCCAGGACCGCCGTGACCATACGAAGCGCGTCCGGGGCCATCGCGCCGGGATGGACAGTGATGAGGATCGTGCCGGGGAGATCCTTGGAAAGCGCCAGTGACACGCTGTCGCGCGAATTCGGGAGCAAGTGGTGAGCCTCGTCGGCGATCAGCCAATGTGGCCTAGCGGTCTTCGCGCGAAGGTTTGCGAATTCCGGCAGGAAGTCCGCAAAGAATTCCGGACGCTTGTCGTGATCGATCGCCAGCGCGTTGAGAACGACGTTCGTATCCGGTTTCTCCAGCAATTCGAGCGCCTGCTTCCGGTTCGGGGGAGTTGTGCCGTCGCCGACGCTGACGGCATTCTCCAGTTCTCCGTAGTCGCCTTCGGGATCGAAGACACAGAATTGGAAGCCTTTCTCGACGCAACGTTCGGTCAATGCCGTGGCAAGGGTGGATTTGCCGATGCCGGAGCTGCCGGCGATCAGCACGCAATCCATTGGGCGCAGCTCCGCCGGGTGACCTTGCCCATCCTTCCCCACGGATAGCCGGTTGCGGGGCGCCGCACCGATATCCTGATCTCGGGATATCAGTTCTTCGACCAGTTGCTCCACGCCGGTGCCGCGGGCGCCAGTGGTGACGAGATCGGCGGTGTCCTTGACCGCGGGCAGGGCATTGGCCACCGCGACGCTGCAACCGCAGGCTCGCAGGAACGCGTGGTCGTTCTCCGCATCCCCGACCCCGACCACGTTGTGAGCGGAGAGCCCGAGTTCGGCAAGCGCGGCATCGAGGCCGGTTGCCTTGTTGACGCCGCTCGGCAGGATCATCACGGCTCCCTTGTTGAAGATGATGTCGAGTTCGAGCCCGAATTCCTTGATCGTATCGAGAACGGTCGTTTGATGAGGTTCCCACGTGGCGACGATCGAGCGGCCTACGGACAGCGGCGATACGCCTTTGGCTTCGAGGGCGGCGACGAAATCGGGCGATGGTTCGGGCGCGATGGGGCTTTCGCTCTCGGTGGCCGGCGTATACAGCAACGCTCCGTTTTCGGCGACGACCTTGTCGAAGATGCCGATTTCCGGAAAGACGCGCTTGAGATCGGGCAGTTCCCGTCCTGTCACCAGGATCAGCTTTCGTCCGGTTTTCTTCAGACGCTCCAGCGAGGCATACGTGCTTATCGGCACCGACCCGTCGCTGGCCAGCGTCCCGTCATAGTCCGTGGCGAGCGCTATGAAATACATTCCGACCTCCGCTTGGTTGTGCGGCTACAACGCTCGGCGGGCCAGGACAGTTTCGGTTGAAGGTATTCTCTGCCAAGCGCGGGCCTACCCGCCCAGTGCCGAGTGCTCTCCGAGCGGCGATGGCAGGCGGCACGAAGATCATCGGAAAAGGCCGGGGCAGTGCCCCGGCCTGAATCATTCAGCTTGCGAGAGCCTCGATGGGCGGGCAAGAGCAGACGAGATTGCGGTCGCCCCCGACATTGTCCACCCGCGAGACGGGCGGCCAGTACTTGGCGCTCTTGTCCGTATCGCCG
The DNA here is from genome assembly GCF_050958605.1 of Mesorhizobium sp. 1B3. Lineage (NCBI taxonomy): Bacteria > Pseudomonadati > Pseudomonadota > Alphaproteobacteria > Hyphomicrobiales > Phyllobacteriaceae > Mesorhizobium > Mesorhizobium sp. 1B3. Next base: position 68,144 of record NZ_JBJHDO010000004.1, read on the forward strand.
CCGGGATAGGCAGCAACCATGCGCGAATAAGGGTGCTTCCAGCCATCGGCGAGGGCCTCGATCGCGGTGTGCGGCGCGTTGACCAGCGGATTGTCGTCCTTGGGCCATTCACCTTTCGCAACCCGCTCGGCTTCGGCCGCGATCGAGATCATCGCCTCGCAGAAGCGGTCGAGTTCTTTCTTGGGCTCCGACTCGGTCGGCTCGACCATCAGGGTCCCGGCGACAGGCCAGGACATGGTCGGCGCATGAAAGCCGTAGTCGATCAGTCGTTTGGCGACATCTTCTACGGTAACGCCCGAGTCGTCCTTGAAGACGCGCGTGTCGAGGATGCATTCATGTGCCACGCGCCCATTCTCACCTCTGTAGAGCACGGGGAAGTAGGCGTCGAGCCGCTGGGCGATGTAGTTGGCGTTGAGGATCGCCGTTTCCGTCGCCTGCTTCAGACCGACCGCGCCCATCATCCGGATATACATCCAGGTGATCGGCAGGATGGAAGCGCTGCCATAAGGGGCGGCCGCCACCGCGTGCTGAGTGCCCCCGGCTACATGGCCGGGCAGGAATGACGCCAGATGCTTCTTCACCCCGATCGGGCCGATGCCGGGGCCGCCGCCGCCATGGGGAATGCAGAAGGTCTTGTGCAGATTCATGTGGCAGACGTCCGCACCCAGATCGCCCGGCCTTGCCAGGCCAACCATGGCGTTCAGGTTCGCCCCGTCGAGATAGACCTGGCCGCCATGGTCGTGGACGAGCTGGCAGATCTCCTTGACGCCTTCCTCGAACACGCCGTGCGTCGACGGATAGGTGATCATCAGCGCCGCCAAACGATCGGCGTGAAGCGTGGCCTTGGCCTCGAGATCGGCGTGGTCGATGTTGCCGGCTTCCGTGCAATTGACGACAACCACTCTCATGCCGGCCATATGCGCGCTGGCGGGGTTGGTGCCATGCGCCGAGGACGGAATGAGGCAGACGTCGCGATGCGTGTCGCCGCGCGCCAAGTGATAGCGGCGAATTGCCAGAAGGCCCGCGTACTCTCCCTGGCTCCCCGCATTGGGCTGGAGAGACACCGCATCGAAGCCCGTGATCTCGCCCAGCCAGTTCTCCAGGTCGTCGATCATCGCGTGATAGCCGGCGCTGTGGCTTTCCGGCGCGAACGGATGGAGATTGGCCACGCTTGGCCAACTCACCGGCATCATCTCCGCGGCGGCATTGAGCTTCATGGTGCAGGAGCCGAGCGGGATCATGGCGCGATCGAGTGCCAGGTCCTTGTCGGCCAGCCTGCGCAGGAAGCGCATCATGTCGGTTTCCGAGCGGTTTTCGTGGAAGACCGGCTGCGACAGGAAATTCTTGCTGCGCGGATTGCCGGGCAGGGCGCTTGCGGCCCCTTCGGCGAGCTCGGTGCCGAACAGCGCGACGATCGCGGCAAGATCGGCCTCCGTCGAGGCTTCGTCGAAATTGATGGATACGCGATCGCTATCGATCGTCCGCACCAGCCGCCCGCCCTTTTCCGCTTCGGCGGCAATGGCTTTGGCACGTCCTGGAACATCGACAGTCACAGTGTCGAAGAATCGCTCACCCGCCAGCTTGAAGCCTGCCGCTTTCAACGACGCAGCGAGCCGGACCGCGAAACCGGCGACACGTGTGGCGATTGCCTGGAGGCCTTGGGGCCCGTGCCAGATCGCATAGGAGGCGGCCATATTGGCAAGAAGCGCCTGGGCGGTGCAGATGTTCGACGTGGCCTTATCACGGCGGATATGCTGCTCGCGAGTCTGCAGGGCGAGCCGGTAGCCCGGCCGCCCGTGCGCGTCGGTCGATTGGCCGACCAGGCGTCCGGGCATCAGGCGGGTCAGCTTGTCCGTCACGGCGCAATATGCGGCGTGCGGCCCGCCGAAGCCGATGGGCACGCCGAAGCGCTGCATCGAGCCCACCGCGATGTCGGCTCCGAGCTTGGCGGGCGCTTCGGTGAGTGTCAGGGCCAGCGGGTCGGCGACGAAGATCACCAGTGCGCCGGCCGTCTTAGCTGCCTCGATGGTCGCCGAGTGGTCGCCATAGACACCATAGGTATCGGGCCAGGGGATGATCACCGCTGCCGTGTTCTCGCCGATCGCGTCGGCGCCGATCTTGATGCCGAGTGGTTCTGCCCGTGTCACCACGACATCGAGCGTTTGCGGATGAAGCGATCCGGCAAGGAAGATCTCGGTACGTTTCTCGCGGTGGTGCCGAAAGGCGATGCCGACCGCCTCGGCCGCCGCACTTGCTTCATCGAGCAGCGAGGCGGAAGCGACTGGAAGGCCCGTCAGCTCGGTCACGAGCGTCTGGAAATGGAAGAGGAGTTCAAGGCGGCCCTGGCTGATCTCCGACTGGTAGGGCGTGTAGGCGGTATACCAGGCCGGGTTCTCGAAAAGATTGCGTTGAATGACCGGCGGCACATGCACGCCGTGATAGCCGGCGCCGATGAAGCTTTTCAGGACCGTGTTGGCGCTCATCTTGGCGAACAACTCGGCGAGCGCATCTGCTTCGCTGGCCGGTTCCGGAAGGTCGAGCGGCCGGCCGAGGCGGATCGACTTCGGCACCGCCTGGGCGATCAGCGTTTCCACCGAGGGTACGCCGAGCGTCGCCAGCATCGCCCTCGTCTCTGCCGGGCCAGGGCCGATATGGCGGCCCGTGAAGGTGGACGGGTTGTCGGTCATTTCAACACTTCCTCAGCCAATGAAGGCGTTGTAACCGGCCTCGTCGAGCAGGCCGTCGAGTTGCCCTTCGTCGGCGAGCTTCATCTTCCACAGCCAGCCCTCGCTTGTGGCCGCCGAGTTGACGAGGGCAGGGTCCGCCGAAAGGGCCGTATTGGCCTCGATGATCTCGCCGTCGGCCGGGGCATAGACATCGGAAGCCGCTTTCACGGATTCGACCACCACGGCCGTGTCGCCCTTCTTCACCATGCGGCCGACTTCCGGCAATTCGACGAAAACGAGGTCGCCGAGCTGCTCCTGCGCGTAGTTGGTGATGCCGACAGTCGCCACGCCGCCGTCGACGCGGATCCACTCGTGGTCCTGGGTGAAATAGGTTTTCGCCATCGAATTCATCCTTTGCGGTAGCGATGCGGCGTGAAGGGAAGGGGGTGGATATCGATCGGGATGCGCGCGCCGCGCACCTCGGCGTAGAAACGATTGCCCGGCCGGGCCATGGGAGTTTCTACATACCCCATGGCGACCGGGTGTCCGGCGGACGGGCCGAAACCACCAGAGGTAACCCTGCCGACCGGCTTACCTCCGGCATCGTAGAGATCGACGTCGTTGCGCACGGGCTGGCGACCTTCGGCCTTGAGGCCGACACGCTTCTGACGGGCTGCAGTTGCCAGGATGCCGCGCAGCGCCTCCGAGCCGACAAATGTGCCCCTGTCGCGGATGTCCTTCGGGATCGCCCATAGGAGGCCGGCGCTTGCTGGATCGGTGGTCTCGGTAATGTCTTGTCCGTGCAGGCAGAGGCCCGCCTCGAGCCGCAGGCTGTCGCGCGCCGCCAACCCGATCCACATGAGTCGATCGTCTTCGAGGAGCCTCGCCACCAGCGCACGTGCATCCTGCTCGGGCAGTCCGATCTCGAAACCGTCCTCGCCGGTATAGCCCGAGCGGCTCATGAACCAATCGGGTTTGGGCTCGATGCCGGTCATGAAGGTCAGCCCGGCGGTATCGACGCCTGCTCGGGCAAGCACAGCCTCTGCCTCAGGCCCCTGGATGGCAAGGAAAACGCGGTCGAGCGGCTTGAGCTGAACCGACAAACCGGAACTGAGGCCGCGCAGATGGGCTTCGTCCGTGGCCGCATTGCCGGCATTGGCAACCACCATGAACCGGTCGGCCGCCAGCCGGGTGACGATCAGGTCGTCGATGATCCCCGCCTTGTCGTTGAGCAGGAACGTGTATTTCGATTGCGAAGCGGCGAGCGCGCCGGCGTCGAGCGGGCAGGCCCGGTTCAGCAGCGCCACCGCGTCCTTTCCCGATAGCTCGAACAGCTTCATGTGGGAGATGTCGAACAACCCGGCATGTTCACGCGTGTGGAGATGCTCTTTGAGCACGCCGGCCGCATAGGTGATTGGCATATGCCAGCCCGCAAACGCACCGAAGCGTGCATTGGCTGCGACATGCAGGTCTTCGAGGGGAAGATGCTTGAGATCGGCGCCGGTCAAATGCTTCTCCAGAATAGCACGTGTCGGCCACACAATGCGGCCTGTTCGTGCCCCTCTGTCTGAAGCCTGAGAGACTCGCGCAACCGGAACCCTGTCGGCGGCGCTTACACCTTCGGCGCGGGGCTCTCACCCCGACTTTCCAGAGTCGTCTTACCTGTCAGCGGTTCTTTTGCCTGAGAGATTTCGGGCGATTTCCCCTTCGGCGGCAGCCAAGGCTGCTCTCTCCCGCTGACCGGCAGGGCCGAAGCCCTCGACGAGTCGGGACGCTAGACCAAGCCGATCGGTTTGTCACCTGTCTGTTTACGAAACCTCAGGCCGCAAGCCGTGCGGCGTGCCATTTCAGGTGATCTTCCATGAAGGTCGAGATGAAGAAATATGAATGATCGTAGCCCTCCCGCATGTTCAGGGTGAGCGGTATGCCGGCGTCGCGGCAGGCGGCTTCCAGCAGCCATGGCCGGAGCCCTTCATCGAGAAAACCGTCCGCCGTACCCTGGTCGACCAGGAATTCCGGGAAACGGTAGCCATCCTCGATGAGGGCGCAGGCGTCGTAGGGACGCCAGCCGCTTTCGTCCGGCCCGAGATATTTCTGGAGAGCGGGCCTCGACCATCCGGCATCCATCGGGTTGACGATCGGTGCGAAGGCGGAGCAGCTCTTGAAACGACCGGGATTCTTGAGGGCAATGGTAAGAGCGCCGTGCCCGCCCATGGAATGGCCTGATATCGCCTGGCGGCTCATGTCTACCGGGAAATTGGTCGCGACAAGGGCCGGCAACTCATCGACCACGTAGGAATACATGCGATAGTTTCGGGCGAAGGGCTCTTCGGTCGCGTCGACGTAGAAGCCGGCACCTTGCCCGAACTGCCAATTGTCCTTCTCGTCGGGCACGTCGGGTCCACGAGGGCTGGTGTCGGGACAGATGATGACGAGACCGAGTTCAGAAGCCATCCTGCGATACTCGCCTTTGTCCATCACATTGGCATGGGTGCAGGTGAGACCCGATAGATACCAAAGGACAGGACGCCTGCCTTCAGCCGCCTGGGGCGGAGCGAAGACAGCGAAGGTCATGTCGACGCCGCAGGCTTCCGACGCGTGGCTGTAAACGCCCTGGATTCCGTCGTGGGATTTGGAGAGAGAGATTGTCTTCATTGTTCTTTCCGCGTTAGCTGCCGAGCGAGACGACGAGGTTGACTGCTGCCGCCACCAGCACCGTGTTGAAGAAGAACGAAAGGACCGCGTGGAGGAGGTTCAACTTGCGCATCGTCGTGGTGGTGACGGCCACGTCCGACGTCTGCGCGGTCATTCCGATGATGAACGCGAAATAGAGGAAATCGTAGCCGGCCGGCTCCTTCGTGCCGGGAAAATCGAGCCCGCCATGGGGCTCGCGGAGATGCGCCTGTAAGCCCTCGACCGTCTCGTCGGGGCGCCAATAACGGTGCGCGTAGTGCATGGCCGCCATCGTATGGACCGTTAGCCAGCCCAGCGCGACCGAGGCAAGCGAGAAGCCGAGCATCACAGCATCCGGTCCGCCATGGCTGTTGATCAGAGCGAAGAGCGAGCCGACTGCCACGACCACAGTGCCGAAGGTTACGGCGAGAATGACCCAATCCGGTTCGTCGGCGCCTGCCGCGTGCTTCTTCAGATAAGCGGGGGTCAACTGCGGTATCTTCAGCGCCGTCAGGACAAGATAAAGGAAAAAGAACGTATTGGCGGCAGCGACGGTGACGAGCTGCCAGCTCAGCCAGCGGCTGGAAAGCAATGTCAGCATACCGCCAAGCGCGGCGACCGCGAATGGCGCGTGGCGCGTAAGCAGGCGTTGCAGACGCACGATCTCACCCCGCAGCTTTGATCGCCCGCCGTGCCATCTGTTCGAGGGCGCCGAGGAAACGCGAGCGGTCCTCCCGCATGAAGGCGGCATTGTAGCCCTTGCTTTCGCCCGTTTCACGCAGATGCTGCTTGAGGTCGCGCATGGCCACTGCCATCCCGATGGTTTCCGGCGTGAAAGGACGCCCGGTCGGACCGAGCGCGTGCGCGCCGAGCTCCACGACCCTGGCCGCAAGCGGGATGTCGGCGGTCACCACGATGTCGTTCGGCTTTGTCGCCTCGACGATCCAGTCGTCGGCCGCATCCGCGCCCTTCGACACGACGACATTGCGGATCATTGGATCGCGGGACGGACGCAATCCGCCGTTGGAGACGAAAGTGACGAGGAGCCCGTGCCGTTCCGCCACCTTCATCACCTCGTCTTTCACCGGGCAGGCATCGGCATCGACGAATATGGAGGGGGCCGCCATGCTGCCCCCGCTCAATAGATCACGACACTCCGGATGCTTTCCCCCTTGTGCATGAGATCGAAGCCCGTGTTGATCTCGTCCAGCGTCAGCGTGTGGGTGATCATCGGATCAATCTCGATCTTGCCGCTCATGTACCAGTCGACGATCTTGGGCACGTCTGTACGGCCGCGCGCGCCACCGAACGCCGTGCCTTTCCAGACGCGGCCGGTGACAAGCTGGAAGGGACGCGTCGAAATCTCCTGGCCCGCGCCAGCGACGCCGATGATGATCGACTGGCCCCAGCCACGATGAGATGCCTCAAGAGCTTGGCGCATCACCTTCACGTTGCCCGTGCATTCGAACGTGTAGTCCGCGCCGCCGATCTGGTCGGCGCCGCGCTTCGTCAGGTTGACGAGATAAGGCACGATGTCGCCGTCGACCTCCTTGGGATTGACGAAATGGGTCATGCCGAAGCGCTCGCCCCAAGCCTTCTTGTCGTCGTTGAGGTCGACGCCGATGATCATATCGGCGCCGGCGAGCTTCAATCCCTGGATGACGTTGAGGCCGATGCCGCCGAGACCGAAAACGATGGCCGTGGCGCCCTGTTCCACCTGGGCCGTGTTGAACACCGCGCCGACGCCGGTGGTGACGCCGCAGCCGATGTAGCAGATCTTGTCGAAAGGCGCGTCGGGATTGACCTTGGCCAGCGCGATCTCCGGCAGAACGGTGAAGTTCGAGAAGGTCGAGCAGCCCATGTAGTGATGGATCTTGTCCTTGCCGATCGAGAAGCGGCTGGTGCCGTCGGGCATGAGCCCCTGGCCCTGTGTCGCGCGGATCGCCGTGCACAGATTGGTCTTGCGCGACAGACAGGACGGACACTGGCGGCACTCCGGCGTATAGAGCGGAATGACGTGATCGCCCTTCTTGAGGCTGGTCACGCCCTTGCCGACGTCGACCACAACGCCGGCGCCTTCATGGCCGAGGATCGCCGGGAAGATGCCTTCCGGATCGGCGCCCGACAGGGTGAATTCGTCGGTGTGGCAGATTCCGGTCGCCTTGATCTCGACGAGCACTTCGCCTTCGCGCGGACCTTCGAGGTCCACCTCCACGATCTCGAGCGGCTTTCCGGCGGCAAAGGCGACGGCGGCGCGGGTTTTCATGGGGATTCTCCAACACAGATTTCGGCCTCAAACTTTCAGGTTTCCTCGGCGCGATCAACCCTGCACCAAAGTCCAGCAACGCCTCGCAAGGGCAGATTGCGCGCTTGAGCGGCGGGGGCGATCCACATAATAAGGGCGGGTCATCGGAGGAAACGCGCCCGCATGTTCAAGAAGATCCTGATCGCCAATCGGGGCGAGATCGCCTGCCGCGTCATCAAGTCGGCGAAAAAAATGGGGATCGCGACCGTGGCGGTCTATTCGGACGCCGACCGGGACGCCATGCATGTCGAGATGGCCGACGAAGCCGTCCATATCGGTCCGGCCCCGGCCGCGCAGAGCTATCTCGTTTCCGAGAAGATCATCGCCGCCTGCAAGGAGACCGGCGCCGAGGCCGTCCATCCCGGTTATGGCTTTCTCTCGGAGCGCGCTTCCTTCTGCGCCGCGCTGGAAGCGGAAGGGGTCGTCTTCATCGGCCCCAAGCCCAAGGCCATCGAGGCCATGGGCGACAAGATCGAATCGAAGAAGTTCGCCAATGCGGCCAAGGTGAACACCGTTCCGGGCTTCCTCGGCGTGATCGAGGATGCCGACCATGCCGAGAAGATCGCAGGTGAGATCGGCTACCCGGTGATGATCAAGGCTTCGGCGGGCGGCGGCGGCAAGGGCATGCGCATCGCCTGGAAGGAAGCGGAGGTCCGTGACGGTTTCGAACGGGCGCGGTCCGAGGCCAGGAGTTCCTTCGGTGACGATCGTGTTTTCATCGAGAAGTTCGTCGTCGAGCCGCGCCATATAGAAATCCAGGTTCTGGCCGACGCGCATGGTCACGCGATCTATCTCGGGGAGCGCGAGTGCTCGATTCAGCGTCGCAACCAGAAGGTCGTCGAGGAGGCGCCTTCGCCCTTCCTGGACGAAAAGACCCGCAAGGCGATGGGCGAGCAGGCCGTGGCGCTCGCCAAGGCGGTCGATTACCAGAGCGCGGGCACCGTCGAGTTCATCGTCGACAAGGATCGGAATTTCTATTTCCTGGAGATGAACACGAGGCTCCAGGTGGAGCATCCCGTGACCGAGCTCGTCACGGGCGTCGATCTTGTGGAGCAGATGATCCGCGTTGCCGCGGGCGAGAAACTCGCCATTCGCCAGAGCGACGTGAAGCTCGATGGGTGGGCGGTGGAAAGCCGCCTCTATGCGGAGGATCCCTATCGCAACTTCCTGCCGTCCATCGGTCGTCTGACGCGCTACCGCCCGCCCGAAGAGGGGCGGTTCGGCGATGTCGTGATCCGGAACGATACTGGGGTGAGCGAAGGTTCGGAAATCTCGATGTTCTACGATCCGATGGTCGCCAAGCTCTGCACATGGGCGCCGACGCGCCTGGAGGCGATCGACGCGATGTCCGACGCGCTCGACAGTTTCGTGGTCGACGGCATCGAGCACAATATTCCGTTCTTGTCCGCCCTGATGCAGCATCCACGCTGGCGTGAAGGACGGCTGTCGACCGGCTTCATCGCGGAAGAGTATCCCAACGGCTTCGCACCGATCACGCCGGACGAGAGCGAGAAGGGCGTTCTGGCGGCAATCGCCATGGCCGTCGAGCTGCTGCGGCGTGACCGCCTCGACCGGCTCGGCGGTCGCCTCGCGCCTCATTCGGGCGCGGTAAAGCCCGACTGGGAAGTCCGACTTGGAGAGGAATACATTCCCGTGTCGATCGTCGAAGGCATGATCTCCGTTCCCATGGAGGTCGATCTCTCGATAGCGGGCGGAAAGCCGCTCACGATCGCCTCGCAATGGCGCCCCGGCGAGCCGGTATGGCACGGCACGGTGGGTGGAAAGCAGGTTTCCGCCCAGATCCGCCCGCTGCTCAATGGCAGCCGCATTGCCTGGAAGGGAATGGCGGTCTCGGCACGCGCCATGTTGCCGAGAACGGCGGAACTCGACCGGCTCATGCCCGTCAAGCTGCCGCCGGATACGTCGAAGATGCTGCTCTGCCCGATGCCCGGCCTCGTGGTCTCGATCGCCGTCGCGGAAGGTCAGGAGATCAAGGCGGGCGAAACCCTGGCAGTCGTCGAGGCAATGAAGATGGAGAATGTGCTGCGCGCCGAGCGCGACCTCACCATCGCCCGGATCAATGCCAAGCCGGGCGACAGCCTCGCCGTCGATGCGGTGATCATGGAATTCGCGTGATGGGGCCGGTTGCTGGGAAACCGAGAGGAATCGGCATGAGGCGAGCAATGCCGCGCGAATGCCGAGCATGCCGTGTTTTACCGACCGGTTTTCTACCTCCCGGAAGCGTGGATTGAAACTGAGAGGTGGTGAAGGAGTTCATTCGGCCGCCTTGCCGCTCCTTCGCGGGAGCGTGGATTGAAACCACACGCCTTACGGCGAAATCGACATGGCCGACGTGTCGCTCCCTCGCGGGGGCGTGGATCGAAACTTGCCAGGCCTACCATTATGTCACCCAAGGTTGACCATCGCGGAAGCTACACGTTGTACTTTACCGCTGTGGCTCGAAGGCGGTCCGAGTAATCGTAGATGTGATCCAGCGTCTCGATTTGCACTCGCTCCTCCTTCTCTCCATCAAATAGGCTAATGTACTTGATCGCTCTGTTAAAATGCAGTCGGGTGAGAGGCTTGCGGTTGTTGTTATCGATCAAGACGGCGCAGTAGGATTTTGCATCGCGAATAACGATGCGTTGAGGACGAATGACTTCCCGCACGATCGCCTTGGCTATCATGAAGCCTTCGAGTTCCTCTTCGGTCGTGACGACCTCATCCTCGGTTATGGAGTTATTTTCAATCTCTTCAGCCAGCTGCTCAGTGTCGGCCAGTGCCGAGGAAATGCGGCTCTTGACCGAGTCGCGAATAACTTCGCGGAATGCTGATCGCACCAAGCCGGAGAACTGATCTTTCACTGCTGCTGTGAAGCGGCCATCATAAAGGCCCTCAGTGACCATTCTGACGAATGCCTCCGGTGGCTCGTCGACGATCTTGTTTATGGCGGACTTAATTGCCGAAGTGTATTTCAGACGCTCTGCCGTTGCGAGAATTCCGCTGACATCGAAGCCGGATTTCTCAAATTTCTTTAGCTCGGCTACCAGATGGGGCTGCATTTCTGACAATTCGAATGTCAGGAAGGGCCTGGTGTCTAGTTTGTTCGGCTCTTCTAGGTCGGTATGGAAATGGAAGCTCCGACCATTTGTTAGGATCGCAAATTTTGCGCTTGTGACGGTGAAATATCGAAAGAGTTGCGCCAGATGAACTTTATCAAGGTTCGTGGTGATCGGCTTGCATTCGATCAGGATGCGGATTTCGCCGTCCAGCTTGATTGCGTAGTCGACCTTCTCACCCTTTTTCCCTACCGCGTCCGCAGTAAACTCAGGAACGACTTCCGCCGGATTGAACACGTCGTAGCCAAGAGCGCGCAGGAACGGCAAGACTACTGCCGTTTTCACCGCCTCTTCCGTGGCCATGGTGCTCGAGTGTGACCGCACCCGCTCTGAGAGCAGATGCAGTTGTTCTTCAAGTGACATTTTCCCAAGTCCTCCCCAGAACTCCGGTTACCATTGCGTGTTAAAATCGAGTCTGCAAGCAGGAATTGCTTATTGCGCCTTCGCGCGCTAGCTCCTTCGCCAGGATCCTGCGATTGGGAGACCAGCCCCCGTCGCTCCTGCGCGGGAGCGAGTAGTATCGAGCTCCGGTGGCTCCCTCGGGGGGAACTGTAGTTGGGAGCCGCCTGGACACTTACGCTGTGCGCGCTGCCCTTTTCGACTGGACTCGCATGTAGGCGACCCAGACAATAGATAGACCGACACAGATTCCCAGGAGCGGCATTCGATCATGGCGAGTGACAGGCCTCAACGCGACCCGATCCTGCGCGACGCGCTGGCGAAGGACGAAGTCCCGCCTGTGCCGACTCGCAGCTTCGTGCATCTGCGCGTGCATTCGGCTTATTCGCTGCTCGAAGGCGCGTTGCCCCTTGGCAAGATCATAGGGCTGGCCGCGAAGGACCAGGCGCCGGCGGTCGCGGTTACAGACACCAACAATCTCTTCGGCGCTCTGGAGTTCTCGCAAAAGGCGGTGAAGGAAGGAATACAGCCGATCATCGGATGCCAGATCGATGTCGATTTCGCGGAGGCTCCGGACGGAACGAACCGCGGTTACCAAAAGAAGCAGCTTGAACTCTTTCCCCTCGTCCTGATCGCAGCGACGGAAGAAGGCTATGCGAATCTGGTGCGGCTGATCAGCCGAGCCTATCTCGAAACGCCGACCGGCGAGCCGATCCATTTGCAGCGGGAATGGTTAGGAGCCCTTGCCGCAGGCATAATCTGCCTTTCCGGCGGTCCGCGCGGCCCGATCGGCTCGGCTCTGAAGTCGGATCATGCGCCGATCGCGGAGGCGCGCTTGCTTTGGCTCAAGGAGCAATTCAGCGACCGCCTCTATGTCGAGATCGAGCGTCTCAAAGGCTACGACCGGACCGTGGAAGCGGCGACCGTCGATCTGGCCTACAAGCATGATCTACCCCTGGTGGCCACCAATGAAGCCTTCTTCCCCTCGGCGGAGGATTTCGATGCCCATGATGCGCTGATCGCCATTGCCGAGGGCTCGGTGATCGCCGAAGACAATCGCCGTCGGCTGACGCCCGACAATTATATGAAGAGCCAGCAGGAAATGTCGGCCCTGTTCGCCGATGTGCCCGAGGCGATCGACAACACGATTGAGATCGCGCAGCGCTGCTCCTACTACACCAAGACGCGTAGTCCGATCCTGCCGCGCTTCACCGGCGGCGATATCGAGGACGCCGCGGCCGTGGTGAAAGCCGAGGCGGAGGAACTCGCTCGTCAGGCGCGCGATGGTCTCGCCATGCGGCTCGCCACGCGCGGCCTGACGGAAGGGTACACGCAAGAACAATATGCCGAGCGGCTCGAGTTCGAACTCGGCATCATCGAGCGGATGAAGTTCCCCGGCTATTTCCTCATCGTTTCCGACTTCATCAAATGGGCCAAGGCGCACGACATTCCCGTCGGTCCCGGCCGCGGTTCGGGCGCCGGCTCGCTCGTCGCCTACGCGCTGACCATCACCGATGTCGATCCGCTGCGCTTCTCGCTGCTCTTCGAGCGCTTCCTCAATCCGGAACGCGTGTCGATGCCGGACTTCGACATCGACTTCTGCCAGGATCGCCGCGAAGAGGTGATCCGCTACGTCCAGGGCAAGTATGGCCGCGACCAGGTCGGCCAGATCATCACCTTTGGAACGCTGCAGGCACGCGCCGTGCTGCGCGACGTCGGCCGCGTGCTGCAGATGCCGTACAGTCAGGTCGACAGGCTCTGCAAATTGGTTCCGCAGAATCCTGCGAATCCGGTGCCGTTGCCGAAGGCGATCGAGGGTGAGCCTCGCTTCGCGGAAGAGGCCGAGAAGGAGCCGATTGTCCAGACGCTGCTCGATATCGCGCAGAAGCTGGAGGGCCTTTATCGACACGCCTCGACCCATGCGGCAGGCATTGTGATCGGCGACCGCCCGCTTTCCGAGCTGGTGCCGATGTATCGCGATCCGCGTTCGGACATGCCGGTCACCCAATTCAACATGAAATATGTCGAACAGGCCGGCCTGGTGAAGTTCGACTTCCTCGGGCTGAAGACGCTCACCGTGCTCGAAACGGCGGTGAAGCTGATCCGCCGCCGCGGCATCGAGATCGATCTGGCCAAGATTCCGTTCGACGATGCGCATACCTACGCGATGTTGTCGCGCGGCGAGACCGTCGGCGTATTCCAGGTTGAAAGCGCGGGTATGCGCAAGGCGCTGATCGGCATGCGGCCCGACCGCATCGAGGACATCATCGCGCTCGTTGCACTCTATCGTCCGGGCCCGATGGAGAACATCCCAACTTACAATGCGCGCAAGCACGGCGAGGAGGAGATCGAGTCGATCCATCCCAAGATCGATCATCTGGTGAAGGAGACGCAGGGGGTCATCGTTTACCAGGAGCAGGTGATGCAGATCGCCCAGGAGCTTGCCGGCTATTCGCTCGGCGAAGCCGACCTGCTGCGCCGCGCCATGGGCAAGAAGATCCGCGCCGAAATGGACAAGCAGCGCGAGCGCTTCGTCGAGGGCGCGACTGAGCGTGGGGTCTCGAAGCAGCAGGCCAATTTCATCTTCGACCTGCTGGCGAAGTTCGCCGACTACGGCTTCAACAAGAGCCACGCGGCGGCCTACGCGCTGGTGTCCTATCAGACGGCGTATCTCAAGGCGCACTATCCGGTCGAGTTCCTCGCCGCGTCCATGACGCTCGACATGTCCAACACGGAGAAGCTTTCCGATTTCCGCCAGGACGCCATGCGGCTTGGCATAGAGGTGATCCCGCCTTCGGTGATGACCTCCTACCGCCCGTTCGAAGTCGGCGAGAATCGCATTTTCTATTCGCTCGCGGCGATCAAGGGGGTCGGCGACGCCGCCGTCGAGCACATCGTTGCGAAACGCGGCGAGAAGGCTTTTACGAGCCTCGCCGACTTCTGCGAGCGTATCGATCCCAAGATCGTCGGCAAGCGCGTCTTCGAAAGCCTGATTGCGGCGGGCGCACTGGATTGCTTCGGCTACGACCGGGCCACGTTGATGGCCGGCGTCGAGCGCATGATGGGCCTCGCTCAGCGTTCGCAGGAGAATGCGGTATCCGGCCAGGCTGACATCTTCGGTGCGGCGCTGGCCGGATCGGCGCCGGCCTTGCATCTTCCTCAAGTCCCGCCATGGCTGTCCGCCGAGAGGCTGCATCGCGAGTTCCAGGCGGTGGGTTTCTACCTCTCAGCCCATCCTCTGGACGAATACAAGAGCGCCCTTGAAAAGATGCGCGTGCAGAACTGGGCGGAGTTCTCCGCGGCGGTCAAGCGCGGCGCGACAGCAGGGCGCCTGGCGGGGACGGTCACGACGAAGCAGGAACGCAAGACGCGCACCGGCAACAAGATGGGCATCGTTCAATTGTCGGACACGACCGGCCAGTACGAGGCGGTGCTGTTCTCGGAAGCGCTGGCGGCCTATCGCGACGTGCTGGAGCCGGGAACCTCCGTCGTCATCACGGTAGCGGCCGAGGACCGGCCGGAAGGTGTCAATCTGCGCATCCAGACGGTGCAATCGCTGGAGGACGAGGCGTGTCGCGTCCAGAAGGCGCTGCGCATCTATGTAAGGGACGCGGGCCCGATCAGCACCCTTGCCTCGCAACTCTCGACGCGCGGCGAAGGGCAGGTGAGCTTCGTGGTGATCAAAGATGGCGGAGCCGGAGAAGTGGAGATCGAGTTGCCCAACCGCTGCCGGATCTCGCCGCAGGTCGCCTCCGCCATGCGCGCGGTGCCGGGCGTGGTCGAAGTTGAACTCGTATAGATTTTGATCGGGAAGGGGCATGGATCCCGTCAGTCTGGCGGCGTTGCTCGCGTTCGCCGCAATCGCCGCTTACGTCCAAACGTTGACCGGATTCGCCCTCGGCCTGATCATGATGGGCGGTGTCGGCCTGACCGGCGTCATTGATCTGCCGCAAGCGGCTGTGCTCGTAAGCTGCCTGACATTCGTGAACGCGGTACTTGTCCTCGCCAAGGGCTGGCGCGACATCGCCATGCGCGAATTCACGTCAAGCATGGTGGCGA
This sequence comes from Mesorhizobium sp. 1B3, assembly GCF_050958605.1. Classification (NCBI taxonomy): domain Bacteria; kingdom Pseudomonadati; phylum Pseudomonadota; class Alphaproteobacteria; order Hyphomicrobiales; family Phyllobacteriaceae; genus Mesorhizobium; species Mesorhizobium sp. 1B3. Next base: position 83,365 of record NZ_JBJHDO010000004.1, read on the forward strand.
GCGCCATCACGCTTTTTGCCGGCTATTGGCTGCTCGGGGTCATGGCGTCGGCTTCGATGGACTGGCTCAAGCTTGTCCTGGGCTGCGTCATCATCGTGTCGAGCATTCAGCTCGCCATGAAGCCGGTGCAGTTCGCCCGGCCTTCGTCGACATTCTCTTTTGTATGTTATGGTTCAATCGCCGGCCTGATGGGCGGGCTCTTCTCCACGTCCGGGCCACCGCTGGTCTATCATTTCTATCGCCAGCCTATGCGCCCCGTCGCCATCAGGGAGACGCTCGTCGCCATTTTCGCGGCGAATGCCTGTATCCGCCTCGGAATCGTGGCGCATTCAGGCGACATGCCGCCGGCAAATTTGTGGTGGGGATTGTTGTCCATTCCGGTCGTGATCGTGTTCACGCTGACCGCCAAAAAGTGGCCGCCGCCGGTTTCCCCGTTGACCATGCGGCGCCTGGCGTTCGTGCTGCTCTTTCTTTCCGGAGTTTCGCTGGCAACGCCGGCGGCCTATGAGATCTTATTTGCGCCTTCGTAATGGACGGCCCGCGTTGCCGCGGGCTTCTACGCGAATAACCGCTTCAGTCGGCCATCTCGCCCCCCGAGTGCTGCCAGATTCATGCATCCCGGGCGCACGGAAATAGCGGGTGATAGCTGCTATCACTTGGGTTGGCTCCTTCGTTCGGCACCGTTGGGCGGACGGCCGCAATGGAACGGAATGGATCCTCGGGTCACGTCGCCTTCGCTTCGCTCGACGCCGGCCCGAGGATGACGAAGCTTCTATGTCGATGCCAATCGCCAACGTTGACGATTTGCGCAGGTCTTCAACGCCAATCGTCATCCTCGGGCGTGAGCCCGCGCCAGCGGGCGAGCTGACCCGAGGATCCATTCCGTTCCATTGCGGCCGTCCGCCCAACGGTGCCGAACAAAGCGGCCGAATCAATTCCGCCGCAGCTACGCCGACAACCCTTTCGAGATCGGCAGCCTGTGGATCGTCTTGCCGGTCGCGGCTCGCAGCGCATTGGCCACTGCGGGGCCGATCGGCGGCACGCCGGGCTCTCCAACGCCCGTCGGGTTTTCCTCCGAGGCAACGATGTGCACCTCGACCTTTGGCATCTGGTCGATGCGCAGCGGCGTGTAGGTATCGTAATTCGCCTGATCGACCACCCCGCCCGTCAGCGTAAGCTCTTCCTGAAGGATCGCGCCGAGACCGAAACCGATGCCGCCTTCCATTTGGGCGCGCACCTGATCCGGATTGACGGCAATGCCGCAGTCGACCGCACAGACGACGCGATCGACCGTGAAGTCCGTGCCGCCCTTGAAGGTGATCTCGGCCACCTGCGCGACATAGGTCGAGAAGCTCTCGTGCAGCGCCACACCACGGAAGCGGCCCTCGGGAAGCGGCGTGCCCCAATCCGCCTTTTCGGCGGCGAGACGGAGCACACCGGCATGTCGCGGATGCTTGTCCAGCATGGACAGACGGAACTCGACGGGATCGCGGCCGACGGCGGCGGCGATCTCATCGATGAAAGTCTCCACCGCATAGGCGGTATGCGTCGAACCGACCGAACGCCACCACAGAACCGGTATTTTCGACTGGGTGGAGGTAAGGTCGATCTTCACGTTGGGGATCGCATAGGGAAGATTGGCTGCGCCTTCGACCGACGAGCCGTCGACGCCGTCCTTCACCATAGGCGTGCCTTCAAAGATGGACTGCCCGACGATATGATCGTAGAGGGCCACCAGATTGCCCTCCTTGTCGACACCTGCCTGCATCGCATGCACATAGGCCGGCCGGTAGCGGCCGCCCCGCATGTCGTTTTCACGCGTCCACTGCACCTTTACGGGTGCTTTCCAGCCGAGGGCCCGAGCTATCGTGACTGCCTCGACGACGAGATCCGCATCCATCACTGCGCGCCGTCCGAAGCTGCCGCCAGACTTCATGACATGCAGCCTGACCTTGTCTGGCGCGACGCCGCCCGCCTGGGCGGCTGCCGCCTGATAGACATCCGGCATTTGATGGCCGCCCCATACTTCGAGCGTTCCGTCCTCTCCCATCCTGGCCACCGCGTTCAACGGTTCGAGCGAAGCATGAGCGAGATAGGGAAATTGGTAACGCGCCTCGATGACCTTGTCGGCCGACGACAACGTCCCGATCGCATCCCCGTCGTTTCGTGCGGTCGCCGCGGCCGCAGTCTCGGAGATGCGAACATACTCGGCCAGGATTTGATCCGAGCCTCGGGCTTCGGCGGAAGCTTCGTTCCAGCTCACCGTCACGAGATCGCGAGCCTTCAGCGCCGTCCACATGTCGCGACCGACGACGGCTATGCCGCGCGGGGTCTGGACGACATCCACGATACCGTCGAGAGCCTTGGCTTTCGAAGCGTCGAAACCGGCAATCTCAGCGCCGAACTTGGGTGGATGGATCATGACGGCGGTGAGCAAGCCGTCCATCTTGAGATCGATTGTGTATTGCTGGCTGCCATTGGTCTTGCCGGCCGAATCGTAGCGCTTAAGCTGCTCCGATCCGATCTGCTTCCATTCGCTGCGCGGCTTGAGCGGTATGTCGGTGGGCAGAGGCATTTCAGCCGCGGCCGCGGCGAGCTCGCCGAATCGGGCTTGCTTGCCCGAGGGGTGGGAGAGCACCCCTGAACTGACATCGATCTCGTTCTGGGGAACGTCCCATGCCTTGGCCGCCGCCGCCGCCAGCATCAGGCGGGCGCCGGCCCCGGCCTTACGGTAGCGCTCCCAGGACGACACGATCGAAGTCGAGCCGCCGGTGCCTTGCGCGGCGCCGCCCCAGGCCAGATTGCCGTAGAGGGCCGTATTGCCGGAAGCGCCGATCACGTCCAGCTTCGACCAGTCGCCGTCGAGCTCTTCCATGACGAGCGTTGCGATGCCGAAATAGGATCCCTGACCCATTTCGAACTGCGAAGAGTGAACCAGAATCCTGTCGTCCGGTGTGATCTCGACATAGGTCTTGAACGGATTGGCCGGCTTCGGCGTCGACTGGGCTGTGGCGCTATCCGGCCCAATCAACCTGTAGCCGATGACCAGTCCGGCAGTTGCCGCAGCACCCCTGAGGAATTGCCGTCTCGAGGGGCGCAGCGTGGCTAGTTCGGTGCGGAGCGGGAGCATAGGTCAAGCCTCCAGCCGGTGCGCGGCTTCATGGATCGCCGAGCGGATGCGTTGATACGTGGCGCAGCGGCAGAGATTGCCGCTCATGGCGGAATTGATGTCGTCGTCGGATGGCTTCGGCGTGTCGTTGAGCAGGGCGACGGCCGACATGATCTGCCCAGATTGGCAATAGCCGCATTGCGGTACGTCGAGCTCGGCCCAGACCTGCTGAACCGTCGCGCTTACCTTGCCCGACAGGCCCTCGATGGTGGTGATATCTGCGCCTTCCACATCCCCGAGAGCGGTCTGGCAGGAGCGGCTGGCCACGCCGTCGATATGCACCGTGCAGGCGCCGCACTGAGCCATGCCGCAGCCGAACTTTGTTCCGGTCAAACCGATGACGTCGCGCAACGCCCAGAGAAGTGGCATCTCCGGATCGACATCTAGCGTTTGCGCCTGGCCATTGAGGGTGAAAGCGACCATCACAGCTCCTCCTCGCTCGAGCAATCGTCGCTTACGCCTCGGTTTGGCTGGCATTGGCGCGCGTCGCGCCGAAGCGTAGCTGGACCATCTTCGGTTCGTGGCAAGGTAGGGGGACAGGCCGTGACCCGGCAAGCGCGATCATCGCGGATCGCGCGATCGTGAAGGTTACCCGCCGGGGGCAATGTGTCGAATCAGACAGTCGTCACCTGCGGTGCAGGGCGCTTCTGCAAATTGAACAGGTTGCCGCCAAGGATCAGTGCCGCGCCGCAGGCGGTAAAAACACCGATCTGCTCCTGATAGAGCAGCCAGCCGATCATGGCCGAAAACGGGAGGCGCAGGAAATCCATCGGCATGACGACCGTGGCGTCGGCATAGGCCAATGCACGCGCCATGCAGAAATGCGAAGACATGCCGGTGAAGGAGATCACGAGGATCCAGGGCCATAGTTCGATCGGCGGATTCCGCCACGTGTGGATTGCCGGGATCAGCCCGATCACCGACTGGATGACGAGCATCCAGAAAATGATCCGCACCACATTGTCGGTTCGGGTGAGCGACTTGACCATGACGATCGAGATGCCGAAGGTAACGGCGCCCGACAGCATGATCAGGTGCCCCGGATCCACTTGCTGGACACCAGGCCGCACGATGACCAGCACGCCGACTAGCCCGAGCAGGATCGCACCGATCCTTCGAGCGTTCAGGCGCTCGCCGAGAAAGGCGACTGCCAGGAGGGCGCCCCAGATCGGTGTGGTGAATTCGATCGAGATCAGCTCCGCCAGCGGGATCATGGTGAGCGCGAGAAGCCATGCATACTGGCCGGCATAGTGAACCACGTTGCGGCCGATATGCTGGAGGGGTCGCTTGGTGGCCATGGCGGGAAAACCGCCCACGGCGAAGACAAGCGGCAACAGGATGAAAAAGCCGATCACGGAACGCATTTCCATGACTTGGAAAACGTCGAGCGGCGGCATCGTCTCGCGACCCGCGATGGACATGACGAGGAAGGAGGCGATCGAACCTCCCATCCACAAAGCAGCTTTGAGATTCGATTGGGCCGTTGGCATGGCCGCTATCTGGCAGCCGTCGCCGGCTCCGACAACCCAGTAGAAATTATCATTCGACTGGACCAGAGGACCAACGCGCTTGGCCGTCGCTCTCAGGAAACCCGTTTCATGAACGCCATCGCGCCATGGGGCGCCCTGACCTTGCCTTCCGTGATGAAGTATACGAACACGTCGCGCGGCTTCGCTTCGGCCTTTGCGGATGGGTCTGCGTGGTGAAGGTCGGCAGGGTCGCCGCCTTCGGCCCAGGTCTTCGCGCGGGTCGCCCATTCGTCGAGCGCCTTGGGCGTGTAGCAATCCGGATTGTCGTCCTTGCCCGTCTGAAGCCGCGCATAAACGAAGTCGCCGGTGAGGTCGGCGATCGCCGGATAGGTCGCATGGTCGGCATAGACGATCGGAGTCCGGTATTTGCGCAGCAACGCGATAAATTCCGGTACGGCAAAGGACGCATGCCTCACCTCGACGGCATGGCGCAAAGCGACGCCGTCCTGCTTCTCCGGCAGCAGCTTGAGGAACGCCTCGAAATCTTGCGGATCGAACTTCTTGGTCGGCGCGAACTGCCAAAGGATCGGCCCTAGCTTCTCACCGAGAGCGGCAACGCCCGATTCCAGGAAGCGCATCATCGACTCGCCGGCTTCACCGAGCACGCGACGGTTGGTGACGAAACGGTTGCCTTTGAGCGAGAAAACAAAGTCTTCTGGCGCTTCACCAGCCCATTTGACGAAGGTGGGCTCCTTGAAGCTCGAATAGTAGGTGCCGTTGACCTCGATTGTCGGGACCTGCCGCGAGGCAAATCCAAGTTGCTTGGCCTTGGGAAGTTTCTCCGGATAGAAAGAGCTTTCCCAAGGCTCGAAGGTCCAGCCGCCCATTCCGGCCCGGATCGTTCCGGCTTTCGTCATTCCAGCCCTCCTCCTGTCGGCTTCGTAGCATGGACCGATGCCGAGAGGTCTGGCATCGGTAAATCCGTGGAGGCGACCATCTACTCCGCGGCCTCTCGTTTTCCCCTGGGCCGCCGCTCAAGAAGCTCCTTCAGATACTGCCCGGTGTAGCTGCGCGGTTCTTTGACGATGTCCTCCGGGCGTCCTGCCGCAACGAGTTCGCCGCCGCCATCGCCGCCCTCGGGGCCGAGGTCGAGAATCCAGTCGGCGGTCTTGATGACTTCGAGATTGTGCTCGATGACGACGACCGTATTGCCCTGGTCGACAAGTTCATGGAGCACTTCGAGAAGCTTGGCCACGTCATGGAAATGGAGCCCGGTGGTCGGCTCGTCGAGGATATAGAGCGTCTTGCCTGTGGCCTTGCGCGACAGCTCCTTGGCGAGCTTGATGCGCTGCGCCTCGCCACCTGACAGGGTGGTGGCCTGCTGGCCGACATGGATGTAGCCGAGACCGACCTTGGCCAGCGTCTCCAGCTTGTCGCGAACCGCCGGCACGGCCGCGAAGAACTCCACACCTTCCTCGACGGTCATCTCCAGCACGTCCGCGATCGACTTGCCCTTGAACAGCACTTCGAGCGTCTCGCGGTTGTAGCGTTTGCCGTGGCAGACATCGCAGGTCACGTAGACATCTGGCAGGAAGTGCATCTCGATCTTGATGACGCCGTCGCCCTGGCAGGCCTCGCAGCGTCCGCCCTTGACGTTGAAGGAGAAGCGCCCGGGCTGGTAGCCTCGCGCCTTCGCTTCCGGCAAGCCGGCAAACCAGTCGCGAATGGGCGTGAAAGCCCCCGTATAGGTGGCCGGGTTCGAGCGGGGGGTGCGGCCGATCGGCGACTGGTCGATATCGATCACCTTGTCGAGGAACTCCAGCCCTTCGATGCGATCGTGTTCTGCCGGATGTTCGCGCGACCCCATGATGCGCCGCGAGGCCGCCTTGAACAGCGTTTCGATCAGGAAGGTGGACTTGCCGCCGCCCGAGACCCCCGTCACGCAGGCGAACGTCCCCAGCGGTATCTCAGCGGTGACGTTCTTCAGATTGTTGCCGCGCGCTCCGACGACCTTGATGCGCTTGTTCTTCTTCAGCTCCCGGCGCGAATTCGGCATCGAGATCTCGAGTTCGCCGGAAAGATATTTCCCGGTGATCGAGTTCGGATTCGCCATGACTTGCGCCGGTGTTCCCTCGGCGATGATCCTTCCGCCGTGAATGCCGGCGGCCGGGCCGATGTCGACGACATAGTCGGCCGTCAGGATCGCATCCTCGTCATGCTCGACGACGATCACCGTGTTGCCGAGGTCACGCAGATGCCGCAGCGTGTCGAGCAGCCGCGTGTTGTCGCGCTGGTGCAGGCCGATCGACGGCTCGTCCAGCACGTAGAGCACGCCCGTAAGACCCGACCCTATCTGGGATGCGAGACGTATGCGCTGGCTCTCCCCGCCCGACAGCGTGCCGGAATTGCGCGACAGCGTGAGATAGTCGAGCCCCACATCGTTCAGGAAGCGCAGACGCTCGCGGATCTCCTTCAGGATGCGCACCGCGATCTCGTTCTGCTTGGCGTTGAGAACGTCGGGCAAGTCGGTGAACCAGGCGTCGGCCTTGCGGATCGAAAGTTCGGTGATCTCGCCAATGTGCTTGCCGGCGATCTTCACCGCCAATGCTTCGGGCTTCAGCCTGTAGCCGCGGCAAGCAGGGCAGGGCGTGGCCGACATGAAGCGCTCGATCTCCTCGCGCATCCAGGCCGACTCCGTTTCCTTCCAGCGACGCTCGAGATTGGGAATGACCCCTTCGAATGTCTTTGTCGTCTTATAGGAACGAAGGCCGTCGTCATACTGGAAGGTGACCTCGCGCTCGCCCGTTCCGCGCAGGATCGCCTGCTTGGCCTCCCCCGAAAGATCCTTGAAGCGATCACCTACTTTGAAGCCATAGACCTTTCCGAGCGCTTCCAATGTCTGGGCGTAATAGGGAGAGGTCGATTTGGCCCAGGGGCTGATCGCCCCGTCGCGCAGCGACAGGTTGTCGTCAGGAACCACGAGGTCCGGGTCGATCGCCCGCTGGCTGCCGAGCCCGTCGCAGGTCGGACATGCGCCGAACGGATTGTTGAAGGAAAACAGGCGCGGTTCGATCTCCGGGATCGTGAAGCCCGAGACCGGGCAGGCGAACTTCTCGGAGAACAGGATGCGCTCATGCGTCTCGTTCTTCGATTTGTAAGCCGACTCCCCCGCAGTCTCTTCGGCGGGCAAAGGCTTGTCGGCGAATTCAGCGACAGCCAGGCCGTCGGCGAGTTTCAACGCCGTCTCCAGGCTGTCGGCAAGACGTGCGGCGAGATCCGGCCGCACGACAATGCGGTCCACCACGACGTCGATGTCGTGCTTGTATTTCTTGTCCAGCGCCGGGACATCGGCGATCTCGTAGAAGACGCCATCCACCTTGACGCGTTGGAAGCCCTTCTTCTGGAGCTCCAGCAGTTCCTTCCTGTATTCGCCCTTCCGGCCGCGGACGATCGGCGCCAGCAGGTAAAGCCGTGTGCCTTCTTCGATATCCAGCACGCGATCGACCATCTGGGAGACTGTCTGGCTTTCGATCGGCAGCCCCGTGGCCGGAGAATAGGGAACACCGACGCGCGCGTAGAGCAGGCGCATATAGTCGTAGATTTCGGTAACCGTGCCGACCGTCGAACGCGGATTGCGCGACGTTGTCTTCTGTTCGATCGAGATGGCGGGAGACAGGCCGTCGATCTGGTCGACGTCCGGCTTCTGCATCATTTCCAGGAACTGCCGGGCATAGGCCGAAAGGCTTTCGACGTAGCGACGTTGGCCCTCGGCGTAGATCGTATCGAACGCCAGCGACGACTTGCCGGATCCCGACAGGCCGGTCATGACGATCAGCCGATCCCTCGGCAGATCGAGATCGACATTCTTCAGATTGTGCTCGCGCGCTCCGCGAATGGAAATGTACTTATGATCGGCCATCGCCGGTCCGCCGCCTGTCTCGTGAGTTGGGATGGCTGGGATCGCTCCGGCCAGTCCCTATGTAAGCATTTTCGCCGCTCCGTCGAGGCCCTGCCTTGTGGTGGCGCGGGAGCCGCCGGCAGGTTTGGTCTAGGAGCTTGAATGCGGAAGGGCAAGCAAAAAGAACAAAGGCCGAACAGGCTCCTGACAAAGCAACAGGAAGGCATCCTGTGACGATCACAATTTGGCTTTCCGGCAAGGGAAGTGTTGACGCAGCGGAATGTCAGGGGCAGAATTCAGCGGTCCCCGAAGCCGAGCGTCCAGCGGATGCTCTTCGTGACTGGTTGGGTTTTCGTAACGCTGTCAGGTACGAATAAAACGTTTCGGAAGACATCGTGGAAACAAAAGAGGAGCGGAGGCATGAACCCACCGGACAATCTCGTTTGGCTCCACATGGAAGTGGAGCCGCGGCAGCCCTGATCGCGTTTGACAAGCGCGAAGCTGCTGATCCCCTGACAATCAGAGACTACAGTCGGATCGGCTGAAAGGCCTGCATCCGAATTGAACGTCGGCAGTACAACTCCGACAGCCGGACTAGGAAGTCCGAAAGATGGCCCTGCGAGCCCGAGCGGCGGCAGGGCCTTATTTCTGGGGACGCCAGCGAATTACGGTGCGATACGGCGCACCATCAGGATCTCATCTATTTCCCGGCCCTCGTGAAGGAAGCCGCCCCGGATGCGCCCGATCTCTCGGAAGCCTTCGTTGCGATAGAAGCGAAGGGCTGCAGGGTTTTCCACGCTGGCCGACAATTCCAACTGCCGGATGCCGTTTTCGCGCGCGTAAGTGATCAGCTTGTCGAGCAGCTTCGTCGAAACGCCCGTCCCGCGGTGGCTCTTCTGCACATAGACCATCACAACGGTGGCTCGATGCGCCATCTTGCTGGAGCGCTCCCGCATGAGGCCCATGAGGCCGATGGGCCTCTCGCCGTCGAACGCGACGAAAACGGAATTGCCTGTTATGCGCCGACGCCATTCCTCATCCGGCAGCTTCTCCCAATCTTCCACGCTGCTCGCAAACGACGCCGGTTCGAGACGCAAGGCCTCGAGCCGGATACTCTGGAAAGCCTCGATGTCGTCAGGATCGAGGAGGCGGATCATCGTGAACGCCAATTCGGCACCTGCGGGATCGGACTAACGACGCCGACGTTCCTCTGAATCGGCGCTGCTGGCCCCGATCTGGAACATGACGCTGCCGGAGATCCTGACGTCCCAGTCTCCGACTTTGAAGTAGCCATCGTCCGTGTCGGGGGCCTCCAGCGGCTCGGGGGCAGGCGTGACGATGCTGTAGTTGCCTTCCACGCCGGGCAGGGCATCTGAGGCCTTCTTGCCGGAAACCTGGTCGGCCCAGGCCGGTGCCGCCAGTGAAAGCAACAGCCCTGCGAGTACGTAAGGTCGGTGGAAGCGTCGGCTCGTCATGCAACCCTTATATGCGGCGCTCCCCTGCCAGCCAAGTAACGATCCTGTTTGCCCAGAAGACACAATCAAGGGTTGCATGGAACAGGTCCGAAGGCCTGGAAATCCTGGCTTCTCGATCGCCTCTTGCCAAGCGCCGCAATTCTGGCTAGAACATAAAGAGAACAAACTATTTGTGGACAGGGACCACCTGATACGACCGGACGCGGCGCGCCGGCAAAGGTGATCGGATAGAATGCGCCGACAATTGCTTTTTGTTTCGGACGAGCGCGGAGAAGTATCATGGCGGGTAGCGTCAACAAGGTCATTCTGGTCGGCAATCTAGGCGCGGATCCCGAAATCCGGCGGCTCAATTCCGGCGATCCCGTCGTCAACATCAGGATTGCCACATCCGAAACCTGGCGCGACAAGATGACCGGCGAGCGCAAGGAAAAGACCGAATGGCACAGTGTCGTGATCTTCAACGACAATCTTGCCAAGGTCGCTGAGCAATACCTGAAGAAAGGCATGAAGGTCTATGTCGAGGGTCAGCTCCAGACCCGCAAGTGGCAGGACCAGAACGGCCAGGATCGGTATACGACCGAGATCGTGCTCCAGAAGTTCCGCGGCGAGCTGCAGATGCTCGATGCTCGCGGCGGAGGAGGCGAGGGCCAGGTCGGTTATGGAGGCGGTGGCGGCCGAGGGTCGGATTTCGGTCAATCGGGCCCGGACGACAGCTACAACCGCGGCGGTGGCGGCAGCCGGGGTGGCGGGGGATCGCGCGAGCTCGATGACGAGATCCCGTTCTAAGGCTATGCATGTCGCCCAAAAGTGTTCAGCGCTTTTGGCATAACGGCATGCACAATCAAGCACATAAAGCGTGTCGCTGAGTCCGATTATCGGCGACACGCTTTAGGAGTTTTCGGCGGCGGCTTTCGGGCCGGTATTCAGCTCTCGAAGCTTGGTCACGAATTGCTGTGGCCGGAGATACCTGGAAGGGACCTTGTATCCCATGGAGCGCGCAATGTCGCCGGTGAAGGCGTTGCAATTGTAGACCGAAGCTTGCCAAAGCCCCGCTCTGGCTTGAAGCTTGCGTATCTTCGCAACGGCATCGTCATACTCGGCTTTGTTCAACATCACGCGCCAGCTGGCCGCCCTGTATTGTTCCTCCAAGTCGCCGTCGCTCCATCCCGTTTCGGCGGGCACTGGCATGAAGTGGCCGAGAACATAGGGGACCGGGCTGTTTGACGCCGGGTGGAGGCCCGCAACCTCGGGATTGACGGCCTTCCCGGCTTCGTTCAGGCGACCGAAAACGACATAGGTATGGCCGTAGCTCAGCGCGTAGCGGGCACGGAATTCGACGAAGTAGGGGCGCTCCTTGTCACGAGACGGGCTTGCCGCCTTCCCCGCGCGGCCTGTCGCAGTCACCGATGGCGCAATCGAGGCTATGCGGCTCTGGCCAATCGACACATAGCCAGGCTGAGGCGGCAGATCTTGACATCCTGTTGTCGCGAGCGCGATGCAAGTCACAATCAGAATTGCAATGTTTCTCATCTTCAGCCTGCCAAAAAACGAGTCAGAGAATCACAGTTACGGTATCATCCCATCGCTCGTTTGACCAAGATGTCTCATGGAGCTTGGTCTGAAAGCAGCAGGCGCTGCTTTGTTTCGAAAGTTATCGGCGCACCCAAAGGCTGCCAAAGGGGCGTAAGTGTGTCTCGATTGGGATGCCGAAAACTACAAAGAACGGTGGAGAATTTGCCCCGAAAACCACCTGTTGTTGACGCAATTGTCGTGTCTATGGCGTCGGGTCTTCGGCGCGATTGTAGGCATGGGGTTCCGACAATGCGTGCTGGCTGTGGCGGCGTTACGCTCCGACAACGTCGATCTGCCATTGTCGAGCCGCCGCCAGAACAAGCGACAAACTTCTCCGCGGGGCAGAGCAGGTATCGTCTGCAGGGTCAGTCAAAGGGCCCCAATCCTGCTTTCCTCAGTGAGCCGAGGAACAATTCGGCATCTTCCGGACGGCCAAACCGCAACAGCGCCTCTTGCCGAGCGTTTCGCACCAAAGCGGGTTGATGTTTCAGGAGCCAAGAGCGCTCGCTTGCGAGCTCCTCCTTGTAACCTCCTTCGGCAAAGATCGCGGCAGCGATCAGGCGGTACAGGCCGTTGGTTGTAACATTTGCTTTCCTGATCCACATGGCGGCCTGCTGGTGGTCGCCGCTGAAATAAGAGCAAACGGCCAGCCCCACCTCGTAATAGGCGAGAGGGCCTGGATTGCGTTCACGCGCTTCGGCAACCAGCGGACATCCCTCATCCCAATTTCCGGATAGCGCCAGCCGGTATCCATACTCGCCCATAAGCACGGTGTCGTTGGGATTGATGGCCATTGCGCGGCTGCCGACTCTCATGGCCGCATCGATGTCTCCTCTGAAATACAGAGCGAACATCTGTGCCTGGAGACCCCTGGCATTGAGTGGCTCCAATTCCGTGGCACGGTTGGCAGTGGCCAGGGCACGATCGATCCACTGCGCCGAATACACGGGATCGAACGGGTGATGGAACCGAACCTCGTCAATGTAGGTCAACGACAGGAGCGCCCAGCCGGTGGCATAGCTGGGAAAGCGCTCCACTGCCTTTTCGAGACACGCGCGGACAGACGGACGAAGGGCCGCATCGAACCCGGCTCGATATGAGTAATAGGAAAGCGTGCACGAATAGGCTGCCCAATCGTCGGGAGGGTTGGGCACCACGAGCTTGGCGTCCGCCTCAAATATAGCCCCATAAGCCTGAGCCAGACTTGTCGCTACGTTGCTTGCGACATCGGCCTGAGCTTTCAAAAGATCGGGAACCGTCGTTGTGGCGTCGTAGCTCTGGGCCCAGAGCACCGATCCATCCGTGCGATTGAACATACGAATCCGAAACCGGAACGTGTCGGCTGATAGATCCACGCTTCCTGCAAGTGCATACCTCACCTGTGGAAGCGTTGACGGGCCGGATGACTGAACGACAACGATGTCCTTGAATTTGGAGAGTTGCCCGACGACCTCCTGCGTGAGCCCGCGGGCAAGGGCTGCAGACTCGTCCGACCCCGTCAAGTCGTCGAACCATTCAACCAGCAAGCGTGGGATTTCCGGCCTTGCGGGAGCGGGGCGGGACGAATAACCCCACCAGATCAATATGAGGGCGGCACCAACCAACGCCGTCGCCGCTAACCCGATATGAAGCCTGAGCCGCGGCCGCGAGTCGGGAGGCGAGGCAGTGACGACAGGCTTTTCAACGTCAGGGCTGTCGGTGCAACGCAGCGAGAAAGTGGGAACGTAACCGCCTTTTGGGATGCTGATGAGTATCGGATCAACCTGTCCCGCAGTCAGATAGTAACGTTCGAGTGCCCGACGGAGATGGCCCGCCTGGACACGAACGATTGGATCCGCTTGCGGGTCGAAGGAAGCGTCGCGGCCAAAAACCTCGATTGCTATCGAATATGCCTTGATGCGGCTGCCGCGCCCAGACAGCGCCTCTTCCACTACATAGCCGAGGAACCGGTGTTCGCGATCGGTTGCGTCAAAGTCCGGGCTGCTCAGGATGCGGGCGAGTTGGGCACGACAGTCCTCCACGGGAAGGCCGATTTCCTCTGTTGCAGAGGCTTGCGCGCGGATCACCACTCCCCCCTTGCCCTTCTTCGGCGACTTGCCCGGCTTTTAGTTTGTCGGGCTGGCAGTCTTCTATGTAATTTACATGCCGATTCTTGCTCCATCAATAGTCCGTAACTAGCCTCTTAAACGGCAGGTTGCGGTATGGAGAATAGAGCTGCGAGAAATAGGGAAGCTCTATTGTCGGCGTTGCGCCGATTTCCAGAGCTCGAACTCAAAATCCGTCGAATGATCGCGGCGGACCAGACTTTTCGCGACATGTGCGAGGAACTTGCAGAAGCTGAAGCAGCGTTGTCGAGAGTCGAGCAGCTTCCGTTGCCGGTCCGCGAGGCGAGGAAGGCTGAATGGCAGGAAATTACCGAGCGATTGACTCGCGAAATTGACGCCGCACTGCGGGGAAATCAGCCGCCGAACATGCATTGATCCCCCCGCACAGTGGCAACTTGTCCTGCGGCAAAGGCCAGCGGCATCGACGCCCTTCGTGCATTTCCGTCGGCGGCCGTCTTCTTCCCGATGGGATGTTCACAAAGGCTACCTTCATCGGCGCCATTCCGACTCGACGGCGTTGAGTGCTCGTTTCCCACGTAAAGCACTGTAAAATACATCCTCAGATGATTGTCAGCAAAGTAAACTCGAGCTCGTGTTTCAATGTTGGAGGTCATGATGAATATCACGCGTCGAACTCTTACTCTCGGCGGCTTGAGTTTGCTTGCCGGGTCGTCAGCAATTTCCCTTGCCCGCGCGGATTTCGGCGAGGGAGGTTTCCAGATCGGTGAAGACCTAGAGAATTTCTGGATAGCGACCGATGCATACATCTACGGCTATCCCCTGGTCACAATGGAAATGACCCGTCGCGTCATGACCAATGTCGCCGAGGTGAAGGGCACTCGCGGCCCCATGGGGCATATCATCAAGTTGCGCCAATATCCTGACGCTTCGTTCAGGGATGTGACTGCGCCGAATGCCGACACTCTGTACACGACTTCCTTTTTCGATGTCGGCAAGGAGCCGTACGTGCTCAGCGTGCCGGACATGAAAGGGAGATACTATTTGCTGCCGCTGCTCGACGGCTGGACGAATGTCTTCCAGGTGCCGGGCAAGCGGACCACGGGAACCGGAGCCCAGACGTTTGCCATCACGGGTCCCGGCTGGAGCGGAACTCTTCCTGAAGGCGTGACACAATATCAATCGCCAACCAATATGGTTTGGTTGCTCGGCCGTATCTATTGCACGGGAACGCCCGAAGACTATGCGGCGGTGCACGCATTGCAGGACGAATTCAAGTTGGTGCCGCTCAGCGCTTACGGAAAAGACTATACGCCGCCACCGGGCAAGGTCGATCCGTCCATCGACATGAAGACTGCCGTGCGCGATCAGGTCAATCGTCTCGACGCGGTCGAGTACTTCACCCTCCTGGCCGGCTTGATGAAGGCGAACCCGCCATCCGAGGCCGATGCGCCTGCGCTCGAACGCTTCGCCCGGATCGGACTCGTTCCTGGTCAGGGTTTCGACGCCAGCAAGCTGAAGGCGGACTTCCGCGATCGTATCCCGGTGATCGGTTTTGATCGGATCATGCTGCAGTTCAAGATCAACAGCCAGGTAAAGGATATCAACGGCTGGGCTTTCACGACCAAGACCGGGCTCTACGGCACGGACTATCTGATGCGAGCTCTCATAACCGCCATCGGGCTCGGCGCCAATCGCCCCCAGGACGCGGTCTATCCGACTTCCGAGAAGGATGCGCATCACCGCTCCTACGACGGCCGCAAGAACTATGTCATCCATTTCGAAAAAGGCCAGACACCGCCGGTTACGGGTTTCTGGTCCATCACGATGTACGATGAGAACTTCTTCTTCGTCGCCAATCCGCTCGACCGCTACTCGATCAGTCCCCGCCAAGATCTGAAGTACAATGCGGACGGATCTCTCGACCTGTACCTGCAGCACTCGTCTCCGGGTGCGGAAAAGGAGTCGAACTGGCTGCCCGCCCCAGAGGGCAAGTTCTTCCTCATGTTGAGAATGTACTGGCCGAACGAAAACGATCCTTCGATCATCGACGCGACCTGGACAATTCCTCCAGTGGAGGAAGCAGGCTGACGGCAACATCGTTGGTTTGGCGGCATCCCGTGGTCGAACGACCACTTCCGGGATGCCGCCTTTTCATCAAGCTCGTGGCACCCCATCGACGCCGCGAGAGCAGAGTTGCCCGACAGTTCGAAGGAGTGATACGCATGGTTCTCAGAAGCATTCTACTTGCCGTGACGGTGGCCGCCGGCATTTCGCTATCGGCCGGCGCGGCGTTCGCGCAAGATGCGATCTCGGCCCCCGCAACGAAATCGATCGGTGCCGCGAAACCCAAAATCGAGCCCGCCCTGATCGTCCTCAACTCCAAAGGTGCCGAGCTCGCCGACGGCAAGCTTGTTCTCTCCGGAGTATCGCCGAACTCCATCATGTTCGCCGATCGTCCGGTGCGCGCCGCGGGCCATGTGCTTACCTCGCATGTGATCGAGGAATGGGCCGAGGGCAGCGACAGCTTCGCCAAGGATCCTCCGAATGCGACCGTGTCGGTTCTTGGCAAGGGCGGCAATTCCGTCCTGGACGCCGTCGTGACGCTGACAGCGCCGCGATTGGAGGGCGAGATGTTGACCTTCGACGTCGACGTTCTGGAGGGGAGCATCGAGGGCTCCGAGGGTCCCGCCTCAATTTTCATAGACATCATCGGTATGCCCTTCACGCCGCTGTCCTTTGCCGGAGCGGCGAGGCGGTCCGCCTATCGCGGCGCCTGGTATGCCGGCGCAATGGCAGGCGCGGCTGCATCTCCGTACTATTATCCACACCCTTATGCGCGGCCAGCCTGCGGCATCTACCCGTATCCGCCGTGCTACTAACGACACCAGGAGCTTCTGCGCTGGCGCTCCAGGCAGAGCGCCAGCGGGAGTAGTCGCAAGTCGTCCAGTCTATGCCGCCATCAGTTCCTTGATCCCGTCGGCGACGAACTGGACGGCAAGCGCGGCAAGGATGACGCCGAGAAGCCGCGTGAGGATCGAGCGGCCGGTCTGCCCGAGAAAGCGGTCCACACGCTCGGCGAGTACGAAGACAAGGTATGTCAGCCCGATGCTGACGAGGATCACGCCGACGAGCGCGGCTTGACCGGCGAGGCCCGGAAGCGAAGCTGAGAGAAGTACCGTCGCGGAAATGGCTCCAGGCCCGGCGATCAGCGGAATGGCCAGGGGAAAAGCCGCAATATTG
The DNA here is from genome assembly GCF_050958605.1 of Mesorhizobium sp. 1B3. Classification (NCBI taxonomy): domain Bacteria; kingdom Pseudomonadati; phylum Pseudomonadota; class Alphaproteobacteria; order Hyphomicrobiales; family Phyllobacteriaceae; genus Mesorhizobium; species Mesorhizobium sp. 1B3. The sequence continues at coordinate 100,254 of NZ_JBJHDO010000004.1, forward strand.
TGGATGTGGTCCCTGGTGATGGCCGCATCTGCACTTTTTTCTTTCCGCTCCTGGCGTCTTTCGAAGATCATCTCGAAGGAGATGAAGAACAGCAGCAGGCCCCCGGCCACGCGGAACGCCGGCAAGGTTATGCCGAAGACTGACAAGATTGCGGCGCCCGCCAGGGCGAAAAGCGTGAGCACGAGAAAGCCGATGGTCGAGGCGCGCAGCCCGACTTGCCGACGCTGGTCGCGGGTCATGCCGCGGGTGAGCGCCAGGAACAATGGCGCGAGGCCGGGCGGATCGATCGTGACGAGCATGGTGACGAAGGCGTTGAACAGGCTGTCGTAGCTCGGCATCGAACGTCCCCGATTGCCAGGGGAGTCCTAGAGCATTTTGCAGCCAAGTGGAAACACTGGCGTCGCACAAATGCCGCCAAGACAAAGAGCTAGAGCGCCTTTTCCGCGTCCCAATGGGCAGCCGGCGCTCTAGCGTAACCTGTATGGGCGAAGCCAGCAGGTGGGCCCAGCCATCATGTTCAGCCGCAATAAGCCTCGAGGCGGTACCCGTCGGGATCGACGACGAACGCAGCATAGTAATTGTCCGCGTAGTCGCGGCGGAGGCCAGGGCGCCCATTGTCCTGGCCCCCCGCATCGAGGGCCGCCTTGTGGAAGGCGTCGACAGCCTGGCGCGACGGGGCTGCGAAACAGAAATGCAGGCCGGACTGCTTGTCCGCCGGGACCGGATGATGCGCCTCGTTGACCCACAGCGCCACGCTTTGAGCGCCATAGCCGAGCGAGTTCGGCGCGGCGCTGATGCAGCGGTAGCCAAGCGGAGCGAGAATGGCGTCGTAGAAACGCTTCGAGCGGGCAGCGTCGACGACGCCGATGGAGACATGATCGAGCATGGTGGGTTCCTTTCGCGGATCGAAGGTCAATTCTCACGGCGTCGAGCGAAGAACTCGACCTGAGGCACCCAGCCTGCCCCCCTCCCGGCGTTCGCCGATCCAATGGAAGCTGTCCGGCGTGATTTCGGTGAAGCGCCAGCGCAAGATCGTCCCGGAGGCGTCGGCGCCTTCCTGCACGATCTCCTTGCCGACCGCCTTGCCGAGCTGGCGCAGATGTTTCTGCCCGATCCGGTCGACCCAGATGATGTGCCAGGCGTCCAGGCTCGGATCGTAGACGCGCAAGGTGGCGCCGCACAGGAGAGGTGTCTGGCTTTGTTCGCCGGGGATGTACCAGACGTCCTGGATGGCTCGGCCTTCCAGGATCCATCCGAAATGGATTTCTCCTCTGCTCGTCCGGATGTTCCCCGGCGCAAGATGGCGCACGGCATCCATGTCCCAGCTTCCGATCAGCCAGCTATAGAGATTCGCGTTGCCACCTTGTTCGAGGGCGGGGACGTCAGCGTGTAGCGCCGCGGGAAAGGAGCCGAAGATCGTCATAGCAAGGTCCTCGTGTCAGGAGAGACCACCCCAATATGCCCGGCCGCCTTCTGCCGCTTGGGAAATATTGCTATCTTTCACCCATGACGACAGCGTTGAGCATTGCTTCCGGCCGTGGCTGGGAAGTCTTCGATCTGATCTGCACGGCCGGGGCGAACGATCGGCGGTTCGAAGAGCAGCACCGACAATTCTGTGTCGCAGTCGTGACCAGAGGGACGTTCCGTTACGACGCCTCCCTTGGTTCGGCGCTGATGGCGCCGGGCACGCTTCTTCTCGGCAATCCCGGGACGTGCTTCGAATGCGGCCATGAGCATTCGCGCGGCGACAGATGCCTGTCGTTCCATTTTTCGGCGGATTATTTCGAACGCATCGTGGCGGGCATCGACGGCGCCACGCGCCTTCCCTTCGAGACGCCGAGGCTGCCGCTTCTGAAAGTGCTGGAACCTTTGCTTGCGAGCCTGGAGGCCGCCCGGGAGGCGGGCGAGCCGTGGGCCTTCGAGGAGCTTGGGCTGCGGATCGCGGGCGCTGCGATAATTGGTGCGCGCGGCCTGTCTGCGGCACCCCGATCCCCAAGCCGCAGGGACGAAAAACGTGTCAGCGAGGCCGTGCGTCATATGGAGGTCCATGCGGAAAGCGCTTTGTCGCTTGCGGAACTTGCAAAGGGCGTAGCGACGAGCCCTTACCATTTCCTGAGAAGTTTCAGGCAAGTGACGGGAATGACGCCGTATCAGTATCTGTTGAGGACAAGGCTCCATCGGGCTGCCGTGCGCTTGCGCACAACCGACGAACTGGTATCGAGGATCGCCTTCGATGCCGGGTTCAATGATCTGTCGACCTTCAACCGCCGTTTCCGTCGCGTCATGGGCCGTGCGCCGAGCATCTACCGTGCGCAAGGCGCGAACTAGCGTCCATCACAGCAATGGGAGATCGTCAATGAAGGTAAGGCGGATCGTTGCGAATATAGAGACCCGCGATCTCGCCGCGGCGCGGCGCTTCTATCATGATGTTCTGGGCCTTGATCCTATCATGGATCACGGGTGGATCGTTACTTACGGTTCGGGCCAACAAGCAACCGCCCAGCTCAGCTTTGCTACGCAGGGCGGGTCGGGAACGCCGGTTCCCGACCTCTCGATCGAGGTGGACGATCTCGACGCGGCGTTGGCGGGCATGAAGCGGGCGGGTTTTCCCATCGAGTATGGGCCTGCCGACGAAGATTGGGGCGTCCGGAGGTTCTACGTGCGCGACCCCTTCGGCAAGCTTGTGAATGTGCTTACGCACAAAGGCGGCTGATACCAGCCGCGGGGCGCGTGGAGACCTCCTGACGGCAACGTTTGCGTGCAAGAACGCGACCAACCCGGCGCGGCCTTTTGCCACCTGACGCTATGTCCTTGGCGCTGCAAGGAAAATTGCCTTCTTAAAATCGTGCCTTTCCGCAGAAATACGGCCTCTCGGATTGGAGTGAGGCGAAGCTTTCCTATATAAGAGGTCAGTGATTCCCAATCTGATCGTGATCCAATTTGACTGACCAGAAGACACCGCGCGGGCCTGATGGCGGCCCGACAGGCATCGAGCCGATTTCCATTATCGAGGAGATGCAGCGCTCCTATCTCGACTACGCGATGAGCGTGATCGTCAGTCGGGCGCTCCCTGACGTGCGCGACGGCTTGAAGCCCGTGCATCGGCGCATCCTCTACGCCTCGCACGAGAGCGGCTATCACTGGAATCGCAAATATGTGAAGTCGGCGCGCCCGGTCGCGGACGTGATGGGTAAATACCATCCGCATGGCGACGCCTCGATCTATGACGCCTTGGTGCGCATGGCCCAGGATTGGTCGATGCGCTCTCCTCTCATCGACGGCCAGGGCAATTTTGGTTCGATCGACGGCGATCCGCCGGCCGCCATGCGCTACACCGAAGCCCGCCTGACCAAGGTTGCGCACGAGCTACTCGAGGACATCGACAAGGATACCGTCGACTTCCAGGCGAACTACGATGCGACGGTCGAAGAGCCGAAGGTGTTGCCGGCCCGTTTTCCGAACCTGCTCGTCAACGGGTCGGGCGGCATTGCGGTCGGCATGGCCACGAACATCCCGCCGCACAATCTCATCGAGGTGGTCAACGGCACGATCGCACTGATCGACAATCCTGCCATGGATCTGCCATCGCTGATGGAGATCATTCCCGGGCCGGATTTCCCGACCGGCGGCCTGATCCTTGGAAGGTCCGGCATCTACAGCGCCTATTCGACGGGGCGCGGTTCCATCGTCATGCGCGGGAAGGTGCATGTCGAGGAGATCCGGAACGATCGCGAGGCCATCGTCGTCACCGAGATTCCCTTTCAGGTCAACAAGGCCTCGATGATCGAGAAGATGGCCGAACTCGTGCGCGACAAACGCATCGACGGCATCTCTGATATCCGTGACGAAAGTGACCGCCAGGGCTACCGTGTCGTCGTCGAGCTCAAGCGCGACGCCGTCGCCGACGTCGTGCTCAACCAGCTCTACCGCTACACGCCGCTGCAGACCTCCTTTGGCGCCAACGTCGTAGCGCTCAATGGCGGCAAGCCCGAGCTGCTGACACTCATCGACATGCTGAAGGCGTTCGTCGCCTTCCGTGAGGAGGTGGTCAGCCGCCGCACGAAGTACCTGCTTCGAAAAGCGCGCGATCGCGCTCACATCCTTGTCGGCCTGGCGATTTCGGTCGCCAATATCGACGAGATCATTCGCACCATCCGCAACGCGCCGAACCCGCAAGCGGCACGCGACCAGTTGATGGAGCGTCGCTGGCCGGCCGGCGACGTCGAGGCGCTGATCCTGCTGATCGACGATCCCCGCCATCGGATCAACGAGGACGGCACCTACAATCTCTCCGAAGAGCAGGCCCGCGCCATCCTCGCCCTGCAGCTTTCGCGCCTTACCGCGCTGGGTCGCGAGGAAATCGCCGACGAGCTGAACGCCATCGGCGCCGAGATCACCGAATATCTCGACATATTGGGCTCGCGGGCGCGGATCCAACAGATCATCAAGGATGAACTCGTGGCGTTGCGCGACGAGTTCGGCACGCCGCGCCGCACGGAGATCACCGACGCGGGCGCGGATATGGAAGACGAGGACCTGATCCAGCGCGAGGACATGGTCGTCACCGTCACCCATGAGGGCTACATCAAGCGTGTGCCGCTGTCGGTCTATCGAACGCAGAACCGCGGCGGCAAAGGCAAGACGGGCATGTCCACCAAGGACACCGATTTCGTCACGCGCCTGTTCGTGGCCAACACGCACACGCCGATCCTGTTCTTCTCGTCGCGCGGCATCGTCTACAAGGAGAAGGTCTGGCGCCTTCCTGTCGGCACGCCGCAATCGCGTGGCAAGGCATTGATCAACCTTCTGCCGATCGAGAGCGGCGACCGCATAACGGCCATCCTTCCGTTGCCCGAGGATGAAGGTCAGTGGAGCGAACTCGACGTCATGTTCGCGACCACACGGGGCACGGTGCGCCGGAACAAGCTGTCGGACTTCGTGCAGGTCAACCGCAACGGCAAGATCGCCATGAAATTCGATGAGGCAGGCGATGCCATCCTTGGCGTGGAGACCTGTACCGAAGGGGACGACGTGCTGCTGACCGCCGATTCCGGTCAATGCATCCGCTTTCCGGTCAGCGACGTGCGTGTCTTCAAGGGACGGGATTCGCTTGGCGTTCGCGGCATCTCGATGAACGATGGCGACCGGGTGATCTCTATGGCCATCCTCGAGCATGTCGACGCGACGCCCGCGGAACGCGCCGCCTATTTGAAGCAGGCGGTCGCGGAACGGAAGATGTCCGGGGCGGACGAGGAAGAGATCGCGCTCACGAACGAAGACGTCGGCGAGGAAACGACCCTGCCACAGGAGCGCTACGAATTCCTGAAGCAGCACGAGCAGATGGTTCTCACCGTCAGCGAATACGGCTACGGCAAGCGCTCGTCGTCTTATGACTTCCGCCTGACCGGACGCGGCGGCAAGGGCATCCGGGCAACCGACGTCTCCAAAACCGACGAAATCGGGCGGCTGGTTGCAACGTTCCCGGCAGGCCCCGATGATCAGCTCATGTTGGTTTCCAACGGCGGCCAGGTAATCCGCGTCCCCGTCGCCGGCATCCGCATCGCCAGCCGCGCGACCAAGGGGGTGACGATCTTCAACACGGCGGAAGGCGAAAAGGTCGTCTCCGTGGAAAGGATATCTGAGCCTCAGTCGGAAGTGGAAGCCGGGAACGGTGCGGCGGAAGATGCCGAGACGGAAAAGTAATTCCAAGAACGGCCGCGCGCAGCGGCCGTCATTCTAGAGGTCAGCGAGGCCCGAAGCGGTCGAACCTGCTCTTGCGGTCCTCAAAGCGAACCTTTTGGGCTTCCTGATGCATGCCGAAAGCCGTAGCGACGAGCATGGCGACTGTCATTGCTGCTGCGAGCATGAAGATCATCATGGTAACTTCTCCTGTGCTCCTCAACGAACACATGGGAATTTTGTTTCATCGTTCACAGATCGACTTTAGTCAGGTGCGTGTGAACTTTCCGTGATGGCGTCGTTCAGCCTCCGTTCATTCCGTACTCCGCAAGGCGATTTGCATTTGCGTTCCCGGCCCGCTAGGGCGGGATGGGTTCATTCAGACCGTACATCCCGCTCCAGCTGTATGAGTTAGCCCGCATTTATGCGACGCCAAGTGATTTCACTTGGCTGCAAAATGCTCTAGAAGCTCCTGCCATGACAGATCGCATCGCCATCTATGCCGGATCCTTCGATCCTCTCACCAATGGTCACCTCGACGTGTTGAAGGCGTCGCTCGCGGTTGCCGACATGGTCTTTGCGGCGATCGGCATTCAGGCGGCCAAGAAGCCGCTTTTCTCGTTCGAAGAGCGTGTGTCGCTGATCGAGCAGGTCTCGGCCGCCGAGTTCGGCAAGGATGCAGGCCGCATCAAGGTGGTATCCTTCGATGGCCTCCTCATCGATGCGGCCCGCAAGCTCGGCGCCTCGATCATGATCCGCGGACTGCGCGACGGCACGGACCTCGACTACGAGATGCAGATGGCCGGGATGAACGAGACCATGGCGCCCGAGCTGCAGACCGTGTTCCTGCCGGCGAGCCCGTCGGTCCGCACCATTACCGCCACACTTGTCCGCCAGATCGCCTCGATGGGAGGCAATGTCCGTCCTTTCGTGCCGGCACCCGTCGCCGAAGCTCTTGCCGACAAGTTCAGATCATAGACGCTTGAGGAGATGCCCATGAAGATCGCAAGGCTTGCAGCCTTCGCCACCATATTTGCGGCCATTATCGGTTTTTCCGGCGCTTCGATCGCCGCCGAGCCTGAAAACACCATGGTCATTACCCTGAAGGATGGCGACGTAACGGTCGCGCTCCGTCCCGATCTCGCGCCGAAGCATGTCGAGCAGATCAAGGCGCTGGTGCGTGAAGGCGCCTATGATAACGTGGCCTTTCATCGCGTGATCGACGGCTTCATGGCGCAGACCGGCGATGTCCAGTATGGCGATCTCAATGACGGCTACGACAGCGACCGGGCAGGTATGGGCGGATCGGAGCGCCCTGATCTGCCCGCGGAATTCTCCAAGGAGCGTTTCGTGCGCGGGGTGGTCGGCATGGCCCGGGCGCAGGATCCGAACTCGGCGAACTCGCAATTCTTCATCATGTTCGCCCCGGCGTCTTCGCTTGATGGTCAATACACGATTGTCGGCGAGGTCGAGAGCGGCATGGAGCATGTCGATGCGATCAAGAAGGGCAACCCAAGCGACAACGGTGCCGTCAGCGATCCGGACCGGATGATCAAGGTCCGCATCGCCGCCGACGGCAATTAGAGCATTTGCAGCCAGGTGGAATCTCCTGGCGTTGCATAAATGCGGCAAGATCGAGCGGCAGCTCAGGCTCTGCCTGAGCATGCGCCGCTCTAAAGAACAACAGCAAAGGAACTGGCTATGGCCGAGATCAAGGATCGCGAGAACGCGCTCATCATGGAGACCACCAAGGGCAAGGTGGTCATCGAACTGTTTCCCGACCTTGCGCCCGGCCATGTCGGTCGCATCAAGGAGCTGGCGCGTGAGGGCGCATATGACGGCGTGGTTTTCCACCGTGTCATCGACGGCTTCATGGCCCAGACCGGCGACGTGCAATACGGGAATTCGTCCAAGCCCTCCTTCAACCCGTCCCGTGCGGGCATGGGCGGCTCCGACAAGCCGGACCTGAAGGCCGAGTTCTCCAACATGAACCATTCGCGCGGCACCTGCTCGATGGCTCGTGCCCAGAACCCGAATTCCGCGAATTCGCAGTTCTTCATCTGCTTCGAGGACGCAGGCTTCCTCAACCGGCAATACACCGTGTGGGGCCAGGTCATTGAAGGCATGGAGAATGTCGACAAGATCAAGCGCGGCGAGCCGGTCGTCGATCCCGACAAGATCGTGTCGTTGAAAGTTGCCGCGGACGTGAAATAAGACGGCCTTTCCTTCTTCCCACTTGTGGGAAGAAGGACACTGTTGCGGCAGTTCTCCCGTCGAGGAGCTAATCTTGCGTGTCGAACTCTTCGACTTCGACCTTCCCGAAGACCGAATAGCGTTACGGCCGGCCGAGCCGCGGCATGCCGCGAAGCTGTTGATGGTCAAGCCGGGCGCGGCTTTGGCCGACAGGACAGTTCGCGATCTTCCGGATATCCTTAAGCCGGGAGACGTGCTCGTCTTCAACGACACCAAGGTCATTCCCGCCCAACTCACCGGCATCAGGCGGCGCGATGGGGCAGCGGCCCAGATCGACGCCACCCTTCATATGCGTGTCGCGCCTGACCGCTGGTTGGCTTTCGTTCGTCCAGCCAAGCGGATAACCCCGGGTGACAGGATTCAGTTCGGTCACGGCGGCAACGCCTGTTTTCTTGGCGCGCTCGATGCCACGGTCCTCGAAAAGCGCGAGGCGGGCGAGGTCTTGCTCGGTTTCGATCTCTCCGGACCGGTGCTCGACGAGGCGCTGCATGCTGTCGGGCACGTGCCCTTGCCGCCCTACATCGCGTCCAAGCGAGCGGACGACGAGCGCGATCGCACCGACTATCAGACGATCTACGCCAGGGAAGAAGGCGCGGTCGCAGCCCCCACGGCAGGTCTCCATTTCACGCCGGACCTGATGGCCAGGCTCGATGAGCGGGGTATCGAGCGGCAATTCGTGACGCTTCATGTCGGCGCGGGAACGTTCCTCCCGGTCAAGGTCGATGACACCACCGACCACAAGATGCATGAAGAAAGAGGGGTGGTGTCAGCGGCGGCGGCTGATGCGCTGAACGCGGTGCGCCGGCGCGGGGGAAGGATCGTCGCGGTCGGCACGACCTCGCTGCGGCTTCTTGAAAGCGCGGCGCGGGAGGATGGCGTGGTCGAACCCTGGTCGGGTGCAACCGGCATTTTCATCACACCGGGTTATCGGTTCCGGACCGCCGATGCGCTGATGACGAATTTCCATTTGCCGCGCTCGACCCTGTTCATGCTTGTTTCGGCCTTTGCCGGCCTCGACACGATGCGCGCTGCCTATGCCCATGCCGTGAACAGCGGCTATCGTTTCTACTCCTATGGCGATGCCAGCCTGCTGTTCCGGGAGGAGAACGATGGACGACGACCTTGACGCGATGGATCGAGACGCGCTGATTGCGGAAGTGCGAAAGCTGAGAAAAGGCATCCGTACGCACAGGGATGCCACGGGCCACGACCTTTGCTGGCATCATCCGGACCTTTGGTCGCTGTTGCCGGAAAGAACGAAGGCATCTATTGCCGTTCCCCCGTGGCCGAAATTCATGCGCGGCTGCATCCGCTACCGCCAATCTCTCGACCGGCAGGCGCCGGGAGCTCCCATCCACGACCAGGAATTCGATGGCTGACCGCTTTTCCTTTCGTTTGCTCGCGACCGACGGGAAGGCGCGGCGCGGCGAGATTTCCATGCCGCGCGGCGTCGTGCGCACTCCGGCCTTCATGCCGGTCGGCACGGGCGGAACAGTCAAGGCCATGTATATGGACCAGGTGCGGGCGCTCGGCTCCGACATCATTCTCGGCAACACCTATCATCTGATGCTGCGGCCTGGCGCGGAACGCGTCGGACGGTTGGGAGGCCTGCACGAATTCGCCCGCTGGCCGCATCCGATCCTGACCGATTCAGGCGGGTTCCAGGTCATGTCGCTGGCGCAACTGCGCAAGCTCGGCGAGAATGGGGTGACCTTCCGCTCGCATATCGACGGCGCCCCATACGAGATGTCGCCGGAGCGTTCGATCGAGATCCAGGGGCTGCTCGATTCCGATATACAGATGCAACTCGACGAGTGCGTTGCTCTGCCCGCCAAGGAGAGCGAGGTCGAGCGTGCGATGGAACTCTCCCTGCGTTGGGCCGAGCGCTGCAAGAAGGCGTTCGGCGATCAGCCCGGCAAGGCGATGTTCGGCATCGTCCAGGGCGGCGACATTGCAAAGCTCAGGATCCGCTCCGCCCAGTCGCTCACGGCCATGGAGTTGAAGGGCTACGCCGTCGGCGGGCTCGCCGTCGGCGAGCCGCAGGCTGTCATGCTGGAGATGCTCGAGGCGACGTGCCCGGAGCTGCCCGTTGACAAGCCCCGCTATCTGATGGGGGTCGGCACGCCCGACGACATACTGAAATCGGTGGCGCGCGGCATCGATATGTTCGACTGCGTCATGCCGACCAGGGCAGGGCGCCACGGTCTTGCCTATACGCGTCGCGGCAAGGTCAACCTCCGCAATGCTCGTCATGCCGAGGACCCGCGCCCGCTGGACAAGGAAAGCGATTGTCCGGCAGCGCGCGATTATTCGCGCGCCTATCTGCATCATCTCGTCAAGTCCGGTGAGGCGCTGGGCGCAATGCTGCTCACCTGGAACAATCTGGCCTATTATCAGCGGCTGATGCAGGACATACGCGATGCGATCGAGCAGGGCGATTTGGCCCAGAGATCGGCGCTCATTGCCGAGGGCTGGGAACGCGGCGATCTGCCGGCGCGCTAGGCAGGCTTGCGTGCTTGAAAGGAAGAATGCGGTCTGCAACAACGGCCACAACGAAATGAGGACAGGTCATGAAGGCTTTTTTCGTCCAGATCAAATGCGAGCTCGGCAAGGCCTATGAGGTTGCTTCGGCGCTCGTTGACGCCGAGATCGCCTCGGAGGTCTATTCGACGGCGGGCGACTACGATCTGCTTGTGAAGTTCTATGTCGACGAGGACGAGGACATCGGGCATTTCGTGAACCAGAAAGTCCATGCCATTCCCGGAATCAGGAATACCTTTACCACGGTGACTTTCCGCGCCTTCTGATGATCAAATTTTGCAGTCAGGTGGAAACACTTGGCGTCGCATAAATGCGGCCAAATATCGCTAATGCATGTCGCCCAAAAAGTGTGCAGCGGTTTTGGGCAAACGATATGTATGAAAACAACAGCTAAAGCATGTTGGCGAATACCAACTCGCGCGACATGCTTTAGAGCGGGATGCGCGGTTCCACTCCAATGCATCGCGCTCTAAAATGCGGAATACCATGACCTATTGTGTAGGGCTGATGATTGATCGGGGACTGGTGTTCATGTCGGACACCCGCACCAATGCCGGCGTCGACTCGATTTCCACGTTCCGCAAGATGCAGGTGTGGGAGGTGCCGGGCGAGAGAGTGATCGTGCTGATGTCGGCCGGCAATCTCGCCACTACCCAGGCCGTCGTGAGCCTGCTCGACGAGCGCTGCAGATCGATCTCCGAGCATGGCCCGACTGTCCTGGAAACTTCATCCATGTACCAGACCGCCCGCCTTGTCGGGAACACGGTCAAGGAGGTCATTGCCAGTTCATCGCCGGACGGACACAGGGGGGATTCCTATTTCAGTGCCTCGTTCATCCTGGGCGGCCAGATCAAGGGCAGCGAGCCTCGCCTCTTCCATATCTATCCGGAAGGCAATTTCATCGAGTCGACCGAAGACACGCCCTTCTTTCAGATCGGCGAGACGAAGTATGGAAAGCCGATCATCGTCAGGGCCTATGACCGGCAGATGACTTTCCCGGAAACAGTCAAGCTCCTGATGGTGTCGTTCGACTCGACCTTGAAATCGAATCTCTCCGTCGGCCTCCCAATCGATCTTCTATTCTACGAGCGGGATTCGCTGAAGGTGAAGCTCCAAAGGCGCATCAGCCAGGACGATCCCTATTTCCGTACTATCACGGATGGCTGGTCGAACGCGTTGCGGGCGGCTTTCGCGAGCCTTCCCGATTTCCCGGAGTAGGTGGCGAAGCCGGACGAGGCCCTGGCCGGATGCTGGATAGTTTCGCCGCGCATGCTATGTTGTTCACACGTTAAGTAATGGTCGTAATCGGGCAGGAGCCGGAAATGGACAGCAGGGAGTTTCGCGAATGGTCGAGGCGAGCGGCCGAATGGGGTGCTGACTATCGCGAGACGTTGCGGGAGCATCCGGTCAGGGCGCAGACCAGGCCCGGCGAGATTGCCGCCAGAATTGAAAATGCGCCGCCTGAACACGGCGAGCCCATGGAAAGGATCTTCGCCGACTTCGAGGAGATGATCCTGCCTGGAATGACGCATTGGCAGCATCCGCGTTTCTTTGCCTATTTTCCGGCCAATGCCGCGCCGGTTTCGGTGGTAGCCGAATATCTCGTAACCGCGATGGCGGCGCAGTGCATGCTCTGGCAGACGTCCCCGGCCGCGACGGAACTCGAAACAGCAATGATCGACTGGGTCCGGCAGGCCCTGGCCTTGCCGACGGGATTCTCCGGCGTGATCCAGGATTCCGCCTCGTCGGCGACGCTCGCTGCCGTCCTTACGATGCGTGAGCGTGCACTTTCCTGGCAGGGCAATGCCAACGGCCTCGCCGGCATGAAGCCGATCCGGATTTATGCATCCAACCAGGTCCACACGTCGATCGATCGCGCCATCTGGGTTTCCGGCATCGGCGAAGCGAACCTCGTGCGCATACCGACCAAGGGGCGTTGGCGCGGCATGGACGTCGCTGCGCTCGAGGCGGCGGTTGTTGCGGACAAGGAAGCGGGGCTGCTGCCCGCGGGCATCGTGGCCTGCGTCGGCGGGACCAGTATCGGAGGTACGGACGACCTCGCATCCGTCGCCGACGTGGCGAGGCGACACGGCCTTTATCTCCATGTCGATGCAGCCTGGGCAGGTGCGGCGATGATCTGTCCGGAATTTCGTCATTTCTGGCAGGGGATCGAAGGCGCGGATTCGATCGTCTTCAACCCACACAAATGGCTCGGCGCCCAGTTTGACTGCTCGGTGCAGTTCGTGAAGGACCCCGACAGCCAGGTGAAGACGCTGGCTATCCAGCCCGAATATCTGAAGACGCACGGCAAAGACGGCATCGTCAACTACTCGGAATGGTCGGTGCCGCTGGGTAGGCGTTTTCGCGCGCTCAAGCTTTGGTTCCTGTTGCGGGCGCATGGGCTGGAGGGGCTGCGCGCCATGATCCGCGATCATGTCCGCTGGAGCGAGAAGCTGGCGCAAAGGATCAGCGAGACGCCCGGTTTCGAGATCGTTAGCGAACCAATGCTGTCCCTGTTCTCGTTCCGGCACATTCCACCCGCCGGAGGGGATTCCGACGCGCACAACCAACGGCTAGTCGACAGGATCAACGACGACGGCCGTATCTATCTCACCCAGACCCGCGTGGATGGCCAACTCGCGATCCGCTTCCAGGCCGGACAGTTCGATGCGACGGAAGCGGATGTGGACGAGGCCTACGACACGATCGTTCGCGTCGCCGCGATGCTGGATCAAGTCGGGGTGGTAACATGAGCTGCTCACAGGTCGCGTCGCGCAGACCAAATATGGCCACGTTCTCTTTTAGCTCTTTTTCAGGCGGGATGAGCTCGCGTTGATTTCACGCCCATTGTAAGCGGCGTTATTTGACTCTCGGTCTGGGTTGTATTTTGGCGTCTTCACCCATTTTGGCGAGAAGATCTCGATAACCTTTTAAAGAGTGGTTTCAAAAGGTGGAGGAGCGCCCGCAAAAAGCCTAGTTGAAGTTTCGCGTATCTTTATAGGTAGTTATAGCGATAATTTATGGCGCTCGAAGAGCTAGCCAGAAAAATGGCCGCAGGTGTCCCATAATGGAAGGCAATGCACGTACGCTGGAGTTGATATATGAAGCTGCTTTCATTCCCGAGAATTGGCAAGCGGTTTTGGACAATATAGCCAAGGCGGCAGGGGCACACGGCACGGCATTGTTCAACTCGAACGACACTTCAACCCGAGCCATAGCGTCGGATTCGCTTGCTGATCTAAGCCAGAAAATGCTGGGTGAGGGCTGGATCAAACGTAACACCCGCGCTCAAAAGCTTTTAATGATAGATCACCCGGGTTTCATCGACGAAGCTCAGTACTTCACAGAAGAAGATTATAATACGCAGCCTATATTTACCGAAGTTATGAAGCCATTAGGCTACGGCTTTGGAACGTCGACCTTCATCACCGCTCCAAGCGGCGATCAGATGATTTTCGCGGTTGAGAAGAAGAAAGTTACTGGCCCGGTAACACCCGCCGCAATCTCTTATCTCGATCAGCTTCGTCCGCATCTCGCTCGCGCGGCGATGATGTCCAGCCGTCTCGAATTCGAGAGGATCACTGCCGCAGTCGAAGCATTGCAGATGAGCGGCTTGCCGTCCGCGGTGCTGCGTGGTGACGGACGCATTATCGGAGCGAACCGACTTTGGGATGAAATGACGCCGCAAATCGTAACGGCTGCTCGAGGCGATGTTCGCTTTCATTATGGACCCGCGAACGTCCTTCACAAGCAAACACTGGAGCAACACCGCTACCACGGAAGTCTCGCCAGCAAGTCCTTCCCTTTACCTCAAATCGAGCACCAACCGCCTGCGGTTGTTCATACCGTTCCTGTGGAAGGAAGCGCGCGCGACATTTTCAGTAACGCCGCCGTCTTCCTGATTGTCACGCCGATCGATCGCGAAAGGGTCCCCTCAGCCGAGACGATACAGGGCCTGTTCGATCTCACACCAACCGAAGCCAAGGTGGCGAGAGTTCTTGCAACGGGGCATGATGTTGCTGCCGTAGCAACGCATTTCTCTGTCAGTCAGGAAACCGTACGTTCACACGTCAAGGCCATCCTTGCCAAGTCGGGAATGGCACGCCAGACGGACTTTGTTGCGGCCATTGCAAGCATGAGAACGATCTGAGTTAGCGAATGAGGCTGAAGCGCCCTGGATGTGTAGGCAACCAGTGTCGCTTGGGACAACGTCTCTCAGATCCACTCTGGCCGAGCTGTAAAGGCGATTGTGAGCCACCGCTGGGGACCAGCCTCGCCAAGCCTGTCGCCGATGTCCTGCCGGATGGCGTCGAGCTCGGCGACGCCTGACTGCCCGAAATCGGGCGGCGTCACGATATGGATTTCGATGAAACGGGCGCGGCCGGCTTTGATCACGTAGCTGCTGTAGGTGAGAAAGCCGTAGCGGGTCATGGTTTCCGTCATGATGCGGCGGACCTCTGCGTCTAAATCGGCTGGCGCCACTTGCATGATTTCGCGCACCGCCTGCGCGATCGAGCGCGCAGGTACGAAAACGAGAGCAAAGCTCAGGACCGCGAGGACAAATGGGTCGGCATAGGGAGCCAGCCCCGCGAAGCGGCTTCCTGATAGGAGCGAGGCGGCAAGAAAGCTGACTGCAAGAGCAATGCTGAGAGCCCCGCCGACCAGCCAGCCTCGCGAGTCGATGCGCAGCAGTTCAGAATCGAGTTCCCTTGCGCGGCGGCGCATGAACACGCACATGCCCAGGCTGACGATGCTCGTGACCAAAGCATAGAAGGCGCCTGGTCCGAAGTCGATCAGGTGTCCGCCGCTGAGCAGTCCGCGCGTGGCGTCAATGAAGGCGTATGCGCAGGCCAGAGACAGAACAATGCCGTTGAACGCCGCAACGATCGGTTCCAGATGCCAGTAACCGAACTGGAAGCGGCGACTGCCTTCCCGGCTGACAAGCTTCGACACGATCAGCGCAACGGCGGTCATGGCGACGTCGACCACCGAATAGAAGCCGTCGAACACGATCGACTGAGAGCGGATCCAGAGGCCGAACGCGATCCCAGCGAGCCCGACGAGAAGCGTCACGCCGATCGAAATCCGCAGCAATTGCTGTTCGCGGGTCGTGTCCATGGCTCATCCTCGATCATCACTCGCGCGTGCCAATTCACTACGATCCCAACTTGGAAGCCAGAAGGTTCGATGTCGCGGGCGAGCATTGACACGCGGCCACTTTCGTTTTCGTATGAAGAGGAAGGAAACGAAAGCAAATGGAGCTACCCCGTGTATCTGCCGCCGCGACATACCGAGATCGTTCAGATGGCCAAGGACAACGGTCGAGTTCTGGTCGATGAGCTGGCGGTCCACTTCAACGTAACGCCGCAGACGATCCGGAAGGATCTCAACGATTTGTGCGAGCGTAGACTCCTGACGCGCATCCATGGCGGGGCGCTGTTTCCTTCCGGCATCGAGAACGTGGAATACGAAGCCAGGCGCAAGATCGCAGCCGAGGAAAAGGAGGCCATTGGGCGGGCTGCTGCGCGGCTGATCCCGGACAGTGCCTCGCTTTTCATCAATATCGGCACCACGACTGAGGCGGTCAGCAATGCGCTTCTCGATCATCACGGCCTAATGGTCATTACCAACAACATCAATGTTGCCAATAGGATGCGGGTATATCCTTCGATCGAAGTGGTGATTGCCGGCGGCGTCGTGCGAGGCTCCGATGGTGGGGTGGTCGGCGAGGCCGCCGTCGATTTCATAAAGCAGTTCAAGGTGGATTATGCGGTGATCGGTGCCTCGGCGATCGACCACGACGGAGCGCTCCTCGATTTCGACTTTCGCGAAGTGAAAGTCGCGCAAGCCATCATCGCCAACAGTCGGCACGTGATCCTGGTTTCGGATGGCACCAAATTCGAACGTACGGCGCCGGTCCGCATCGGCCATCTCAGCCAGGTCGACACTTTCATCACGGACCGCTGCGATATCGCGTCAATCCGCAGGATCTGCGGGGAGGCGGAGGTCGACCTCATTGAGACCAATCGCTCGCCTGTCCGCTGACACCTGGCCAACCTCTATATTTCGTTTGACATTCGTTAGTATTTCGAAATAATTCAAAACTGTCTTCGAATCTCCGAAATTACGGCATTGCGAAAGTCAGGGGTAGGCTTTTGGATCAAGCAGCGATCCATGATGTTTTCGTTATCGGCGGCGGCATCAATGGCTGCGGCATCGCCCGCGACGCTGTCGGGCGCGGTTTCTCCGTCTACCTCGCGGAAATGAACGATCTCGCCAGCGGCACGTCGTCAGGCTCCACCAAGCTGATCCATGGCGGCCTGCGCTACCTCGAACATTACGAGTTCCGCCTGGTACGGGAGTCCCTGATGGAACGCGAGGTCCTCTGGAGGAACGCGCCGCATATCATATGGCCTCTGCGTTTCGTCCTGCCGCATGCCAAGGGCCTCAGGCCGGCATGGTTGCTGCGGCTCGGCCTGTTCCTTTACGATCATATCGGCGGCCGCAAGCTCTTGCCGGCGACACGGACGCTGGACATGCGAAGCGATCCGGCAAGGAAACCCTTGAAGCCCCTGTTTTCTCGCGCTTTCGAATACTCGGACTGTTGGGTCAACGACGCCCGGTTGGTTGTGCTGAACGCACGCGATGCCGCCGACCGCGGCGCCATCATTCGGACCCGCGCGCGTGTGGCCGGCGCTCGTCGTGAAAACGGCCTTTGGACGATCGATGTCGAGGATCGGCGAACACGAACGATCGAGCAGGTCAGGGCTCGGCTGCTCGTAAACGCTGCGGGCCCGTGGGTGGACCATGTCCTTTCCTCGGCTGTCGGGCAGAAGGACGTCCACAATGTTCGCCTCGTCCAGGGCAGCCATATCGTCGTGCCCAAGAAATTCGACGGTCCGCGCGCCTATTTCTTCCAGAACAGGGATGGCCGCATCATCTTCGCCATCCCGTACGAAGACGACTTCACGCTGATCGGTACAACCGATCGCGACTATCGCGGCGACCCGAATTCGGTGACGATCACCGAGGCGGAGAGTGCCTATCTTTGCGAGGCGGCAAGCGAATATTTCTCGAAGCCGGTGCGGCGCGAGGACATCGTCTGGACGTATTCGGCCGTGCGTCCGCTTTATGACGACGGCGCATCGAAGGCGCAGGAAGCCACGCGCGACTATGTGCTGAAATCGGAGGGTGCCGACGGGGTCGCCCCTCTGGTCAATATTTTCGGCGGCAAGATCACCACATACCGGCGGTTGGCCGAAGCCATGATGGAGAAGATCGAGGGATTCCTCGGGAAGAGGGGCGCGCCTTGGACGGCGAGCGCGGCTCTGCCGGGTGGTGACTTCCCCACGACCGGCTTCGACACGCAGGTCGACCGGCTGAAATCCTCCTATCCGTTCCTGGATCTCGCCCATGCCCGCCGGCTTGTCCGGCTCTACGGGACCCGTGCGAAGGCCGTGCTCGGTCTCGCCAGGTCCCCCGCCGATCTGGGACGGAATTTCGGCGCCGACCTGTTCGAAGCGGAGGTCCGCTACCTGATGGAGCACGAGTGGGCGTGCACAGCCGAGGACATATTGTGGCGCCGCACGAAGCGCGGCCTCCGGCTGGCCCACGAACAGGTTGGCATATTGGACGAATTCATGCGTGGGGCGAGGGGCGCCCGACACGCGGCAGCGGAGTGAATCTCTAGCCTTGGGAGGAGGCGGGATGCTGGAGCTGAGAAACGTATCCAAGATTGTCGGTGGAGTGGAGCATATCCGCGACGTCTCGCTGACGCTGCAACATGCTTCGCTCAACGTTCTGCTCGGGCCGACACTTTCCGGCAAGACCAGCCTGATGCGGCTGATGGCGGGGTTGGATTCGCCCACCTCCGGTTCGGTCTGGTTCGATGGCCGCGATGTGACCGGCGTGCCCGTGCAGAAGCGCAAGATCGCGATGGTCTACCAGCAGTTCATCAACTATCCGGCGATGACGGTGTACGAGAACATCGCGTCGCCGCTTCGGGTAGCCGGCGCTCCAATGGACCGGATCGACCGGGAAGTTCGCCGTGCGGCGGATTTGCTCAAGCTGACCCCCTATCTTCAGCGCACGCCGCTCAATCTTTCCGGCGGCCAGCAGCAACGGACGGCGCTTGCGCGCGCGATCGTCAAGAATGCCGGCCTGGTATTGCTCGACGAGCCGCTCGCCAATCTGGATTACAAGCTGCGGGAAGAACTGCGCGCAGAACTCCCGAGGATTTTTGCCGAAACGGGCGCCATTTTCGTGTATGCGACGACTGAGCCGCATGAAGCGCTGCTGCTCGGCGGCAATACGGCGACGCTGTCCGAAGGCGCGGTCACGCAATTCGGACCGACGGTCGAGGTGTTTCGCAAGCCGAACGACCTGGTTACGGCGAAAACCTTCGCCGATCCGCCGCTCAATACGATCGTGCTGCGCAAAGCGGGCACGAATTTCCAGCTTGATGGTGGGGTCAACCTCCCGGTGCCGGCCGAATTGGCCGGTATTGCCGACGGCGTCTACACGATCGGCTTCCAGCCCCACCATCTTTCTTTGACACGTCCGAACCGGGATGCGGTCTCCGTGACGGCCAAGGTGTCCGTTACCGAGATCACCGGCTCGGAAAGTTTCGTCCATCTGGACTTTGCCGATGTGCGCTGGGTGATGCTGACACAGGGCGTCAAGGCCTTCGCTCCCGACGACAGGGTGGAGGTCTACATAGACCACCGCCATGTCATGGTATTCGACGAAGCCGGACGGGCGGTGACCGGCGTGAGCAAGATTGCGGCTTGAGACCATGGCACGGATCGAACTCGACCATATCCGCCATGCCTACGGACCCGATCCGAAGTCCGACGCGGATTATGCCCTGAAGGAAGTGCACCACATTTTCGAGGACGGCGGCGCCTATGCGCTTCTCGGGCCTTCGGGTTGTGGCAAGACGACCCTGCTCAACATCATCTCGGGGCTGCTGCATCCGTCGCACGGGAGGCTTCGTTTCGATGGTGAGGACGTGACCGAGCTTTCGACACAGGAGCGCAACATCGCACAGGTGTTCCAGTTCCCGGTCGTCTACGACACGATGACGGTTTACGACAACCTCGCCTTCCCGCTACGCAACCGTGGCGTCCCGGAAGCGGACGTCGACCGGAAAGTCCGGGAAACGTTGGAAATGATCGGCCTTGCCGAGCGCGCGCAACGCAGGGCGAGGGGGCTCACAGCCGACCAGAAGCAGAAGATATCGCTGGGTCGCGGGCTCGTTCGCTCCGACGTCAATGCGATCCTGTTCGACGAACCGCTCACCGTGATCGACCCGCACATGAAATGGGTTCTCAGGTCGCAACTCAAACAGCTTCATCGTCGCTTCGGCTTCACCATGGTCTATGTCACGCACGATCAGACCGAAGCGCTGACCTTCGCCGACCAGGTGGTGGTCATGTATGACGGCGGCATCGTGCAGATCGGCACGCCTGCCGAGCTCTTCGAAAGACCGAAGCACACATTCGTCGGCTACTTCATAGGATCGCCCGGGATGAATGTGATGCCGGCCTCGATCGAGGGCCATCTGGCGACCGTCGGAAGCCAGCGCATCGAACTGCCGGGGGCGCCCGTCGTTCCGCCACAGGGCAAGACGGAACTCGGCATCCGTCCGGAATTCGTTCGAGTGGGATCACAGGGCATGCCGGTTTCCATCGCCAAGGTGGAGGACATCGGCAGGCAGAAGATCGTGCGGGCGACCCTTGAGGGCCGGGAAATCGCGGCGATCGTCGGCGAGGACGAGGAGATCCCCGCCGAACCGCGGGTGACTTTCGACCCCGCCCGGATCAGCATCTACGCCAATTCGTGGCGCATCGAGCTCGGAGTTTGACCCATGGACAAGCCGTGGAACAACAGGGCCTGGTTCATGGTGTTGCCGGTGCTGCTGCTGGTCGCTTTCTCGGCGGTCATTCCGCTGATGACAGTAGTCAATTATTCCGTTCAGGACACGTTCGGTAACAACGTCTTCTTCTGGGTGGGCTCGGAATGGTTCGAGGAGATCCTCCACTCCGATCGTTTTTGGGAGGCGATGGGCCGCAACCTCATCTTCTCGGCCATTGTGCTGGCGATACAAATTCCTCTAGGCATCTTCATCGCGCTCAACATGCCGCGCAGCGGCTGGGGGGTGCCGGTCTGCCTGGTGCTGATGGCCTTGCCGCTTCTCATTCCCTGGAATGTCGTCGGCACGATATGGCAGGTCTTCGGCCGCATCGATATCGGCCTGCTCGGCTATACGCTTTCGGCGCTCGGCATCGACTACAACTATGTGAACGATCCGATCGACGCCTGGATCACGATCATTGTCATGGACGTGTGGCATTGGACGAGCCTGGTCGTACTGCTCTGTTATGCCGGGCTGGTTTCGATCCCCGATGCCTATTACCAGGCAGCCAAGATCGACGGCGCTTCGCGCTGGGCCGTCTTCCGCTACATCCAGCTGCCGAAGCTGAATCGGGTTCTGCTCATTGCGGTTCTGCTCCGCTTCATGGACAGCTTCATGATCTACACCGAACCGTTCGTCGTCACCGGCGGCGGCCCCGGCAATTCAACCACCTTCCTGTCTATCGATCTCGTCAAGATGGCGGTGGGACAGTTTGATCTTGGGCCCGCGGCGGCCATGTCTATCGTCTATTTCCTGATCATCCTCGCCCTGTCCTGGGTGTTCTACACCGTCATGACCAATGTCGGCACGGAGAAGTGAGATGGCGGCCATGGAAGAACAGGCTGCTCAAACCGGGACGAGCGCGCTGATGCGAAAATCCGCCGCGCGGGCAAGGGGCCTGACGGACGCGGAGAACGAAAGGCTCGCCCGCATGATGCGCCGCCGCGGCGAGGAGTCGCGTTTCTGGTGGCTGATCCCGACGCTCTACATCATCTTCCTGATGCTACCGATCTACTGGCTCATCAATATGAGCTTCAAGACCAACCAGGAAATCCTCGGTGCCTTCTCGTTGTGGCCGCAGAATCCGACGCTGCGCAACTACGCCGTGATCTTCACCGACCCGTCATGGTATTCCGGCTACATCAACTCGATCATCTATGTGGTCATGAACACGGTGATTTCCGTGCTCGTGGCCTTGCCCGCCGCCTATGCTTTTTCGCGCTACCGATTCCTGGGAGACAAGCATCTGTTCTTCTGGCTGCTGACCAACCGCATGGCGCCGCCCGCCGTTTTCGCGCTGCCTTTCTTCCAACTCTATTCGGCCTTCGGCCTGATCGACACGCACATAGCGGTGGCGCTGGCGCATTGCCTGTTCAACGTACCACTGGCGGTCTGGATCCTGGAGGGATTCATGTCGGGCGTACCCAAGGAGATCGACGAGACAGCCTATATCGACGGCTACTCCTTCCCGCGTTTCTTCGTGAAGATCTTCATGCCTCTGATCAGCTCCGGCATCGGTGTGGCGGCCTTCTTCTGCTTCATGTTCTCCTGGGTCGAACTGCTGATTGCCCGCACGCTCACGACCACTGCCGCCAAGCCGATCGCGGCCACCATGACCAGGACGGTCTCGGCTTCCGGACTGGACTGGGGGGTGCTTGCGGCTGCCGGCGTCCTCACCATCATTCCCGGCGCGTTGGTGATCTGGTTCGTCCGCAACTACATCGCCAAGGGCTTTGCCCTGGGGAGGGTGTGAGCCATGGACTTCTCGTGGATGGCCTGGACTTGGCCGACCGCCGTCTTCTTCGCAACGATCTTCCTGCTCCTGATTGGCATGGGTATCTGGGAATACGTCTCGCCCGGGGGCAATCCACGCGTCGGCGTCTTGCGGATAGAGACGACGAGGGGGGATCGTCTCTTTCTGTCGCTGCTCGGCAGCGCCTTCATCCATCTCGCATGGTTGGGCCTCGTGGGGCCCAACCTGTGGTGGGCACTCGCCCTCTCGGTCGTCTACGCCATCGGCGTGTTTCGGTTCGTCTAGGGAGAGAAAACTGTTGGAACGGCTGCGTGCCGGTAGTCGCTCCGATTGGGACTGCAACCTTGTAAGGGAGGAACTCATGCGACGGCACTTACTGACATCGACGACTGCTCTTGTCCTGTTGCTTGGCATGGGTCACGCCCAAGCCGGGATGGACGAGGCGAAGACCTTCCTCGATGCGGAGATCGGCGACATGTCGACGCTCGACCGCGCGGCGCAGGAAGCGGAAATGCAATGGTTCATCGATGCCGCGAAACCCTTCGCCGGCATGGAGATCAAGGTGGTTTCGGAGACGATCACCACCCATGAGTACGAATCGAAAGTGCTTGCAAAGGCTTTCTCGGACATCACAGGCATCAAGCTGACGCACGACCTGATCGGCGAAGGCGACGTCGTCGAGAAACTCCAGACCCAGATGCAGTCCGGGGAGAACATCTACGACGCCTACATCAACGACTCCGATCTGATCGGAACGCATTGGCGTTATCAGCAGGCGCGCAGCCTGACGGACTGGATGGCGAATGAAGGCAAGGACGTCACCAATCCGAATCTCGACGTCGACGACTTCATCGGCAAGTCCTTCACCACGGCGCCCGACGGCAAGCTCTATCAGCTTCCCGACCAGCAGTTCGCGAATCTCTACTGGTTCCGCTACGACTGGTTCAACGACGAGAAGAACAAGGCCGACTTCAAGGCGAAATACGGCTATGACCTCGGCGTGCCCGTCAACTGGTCGGCTTACGAGGACATTGCGGAGTTCTTTACCGGCAAGGAGATCGATGGCCGGAAGATCTATGGCCATATGGACTATGGCAAGAAGGATCCGTCGCTCGGCTGGCGTTTCACCGACGCCTGGCTGTCGATGGCCGGCAACGGCGACAAGGGCATACCGAATGGGCGGCCAGTCGACGAATGGGGCATAAAGGTCGACGAGAATTCGCGTCCGGTGGGTTCCTGCGTGGCGCGTGGAGGTGACACGAACGGCCCGGCCGCCGTCTATTCGATACAGAAATACCTGGACTGGATGAAAGCCTATGCCCCGCCGGAAGCGCAGGGCATGACATTCTCCGAATCCGGCCCGGTGCCGGCGCAAGGCGCGATCGCCCAGCAGATATTCTGGTATACCGCCTTCACCGCCGACATGGTCAAGGATGGCCTGCCGGTGGTCAATTCCGACGGCACGCCGAAATGGCGCATGGCTCCATCTCCCCACGGGGTCTACTGGAAAGACGGCATGAAGCTCGGTTATCAGGACGCCGGATCCTGGACGCTGATGAAGTCCACCCCGGACGATCGGGCGAAGGCCGCATGGCTTTATGCGCAGTTCGTGACCTCGAAGACCGTGGACGTGAAGAAGAGCCATGTCGGTCTCACCTTCATCCGCGAATCCACACTGCAGCATAAAAGCTTCACTGAACGCGCTCCGAAACTCGGCGGGCTGATCGAGTTCTATCGTTCGCCGGCGCGCGTGCAATGGACCCCGACGGGCACCAACGTTCCCGATTATCCAAAGCTCGCGCAGCTCTGGTGGCAGGCGATCGGCGATGCTGCTTCCGGCGCCAAGACGGCACAGGAAGCGATGGATTCGCTCTGCGCCGAACAGGAAAAGGTGCTGGAGCGGCTTGAGCGCGCCGGCGTTCAAGGCGATATCGGACCGAAGATGGCCGAGGAGCACGACCTCGCCTACTGGAACGCGGAAGCCGTGAAGGCGGGCAACCTGGCACCACAGCTCAAGATCGAGAACGAGAAGGAAAAGCCGATCACCGTCAATTACGACGAACTGGTCAAGAGCTGGAGCAAATAGGGACGGGCGTAAAGCGCCTCGGCCGGCGGGAAGGGGAGACGACGGCATGTCGTCTCCCCTGTTCATGTCAAAGGAGTAGGGAATGACGGGATTGATCCTTGCGATCGACCAAGGGACCACATCGAGCCGGAGCATCGTGTTCGACAGCGCCATGAGGCTTGTCGGAGTCGGGCAGAAGGAATTCACGCAATACTACCCGGCTTCGGGTTGGGTGGAGCACGATCCCGAAGAAATCTGGCAAAGCGTGGTGTCGACCTGCAAGGCGGCCCTGAAGCAGGCCAAGTGTGACGCGAAGGCAATCGCCGCGATCGGTATTACGAACCAGCGCGAAACGGTCGTCATCTGGGATAAAAATACCGGCAAGCCGATCCACAATGCGATCGTCTGGCAGGATCGCCGTACCGCCGGTCTTTGCGAAAAGCTCAGGAAAGCAGGTGTCGAAAAGACGTTCACTAGGAAAACCGGCCTCCTGCTCGACCCCTATTTCTCGGGAACCAAGATTTCCTGGTTGCTCGACAAGGTCAAAGGCGCGCGAAAACGAGCCGAAAGAGGCGAGTTGCTCGCCGGGACGATCGATTCGTTCCTGATCTGGCGTCTGACCGGCGGCAAGGTCCACGCCACCGACGCAACCAACGCCTCGCGTACCTTGGTTTACAACATCGCCACCAACCAGTGGGATTCGGAACTGCTCGACATCCTTCGCATACCGGCTGCGCTTCTGCCGGAGGTGAAGGATTGCGCCGCCGACTTCGGAAAGACCGAGAAGTCGCCTTTCGGCGCGGAGATACCCATCCTGGGAGTGGCCGGAGATCAGCAGGCCGCAACCATCGGTCAGGCATGTTTCGAGCCCGGCATGATGAAGTCGACCTATGGCACCGGCTGTTTTGCCCTCCTCAACACGGGCACCGACATGGTCCGGTCGAAGAACCGCTTGCTGACCACGATCGCCTACCGGCTGGAAGGCAAGACGACCTATGCTCTTGAGGGATCCATCTTCGTAGCCGGCGCCGCCGTGCAATGGCTGCGCGACGGGTTGAAGGTGATCGGTAAGGCCGAACACAGTGGCGAGCTCGCGGCAAAGGCGGATCCCACTCAGGACGTCTACCTTGTGCCCGCCTTTGTCGGTCTGGGCGCACCGCATTGGGATACCGAAGCCAGGGGCGCAATCTTCGGATTGACGCGGAATTCCGGACCGGCGGAGTTCGCTCGCGCAACGTTGGATTCCGTCGCCTTCCAGACCAGGGACCTGCTCGATGCCATGAAGAAGGATTGGAAGCCGAATGGTGCCAAGACGGTACTGCGCGTGGATGGCGGCATGGTCGCGTCGGATTGGACGATGCAGCGCCTCGCCGACATGCTCGACGCACCCGTCGATCGACCGACGATCCTGGAAACGACGGCTTTGGGTGCGGCCTGGCTCGCCGGTTCCAGAGCTGGTGTCTGGCCAAAGGCCAAGGAATTCGCGAAGGCGTGGGCACTGGACCGGCGTTTCAAGCCCGAAATGGAAGAAGCTGAGCGAGCCCGCAAACTCAAGGGTTGGCGAGACGCCGTTCGACGAACGCTGTCAGAGGCGTGATGCAGGTGGCCCGTGTCGCGAAAGCGGCACGGACCTGTGCTTAATTATACGGCGAGTAGCACTGTCGGCGCGGGCCATTGTAGGGCTGGAATGTATTGTCCCAAGCCCGATACGAGCGATAGCGGTTGTAACACCAGCGTTCATGCGCGCTGCCGCCGTCACTGTAGCGGTAGGTCGGCTGCGAGTTGGCGATGATGCCGCCTATGATGGCGCCTGTCGCAAAGGCCGCGCCTGGGAACCAGAAATCGTTGTAATAACGATAGCCGGGCCGGTAATAGCGGTATCCACGGTATCCTCTGTAATAGGGCCGTGCTCCGTGCCAACCACGATCCCAACCGGCTCTGCGGTCCCAACCGCGATTCCATCCGCGACGTTCCCAACCGCCTCCTCCTCGCCAGGCCCGGCCTTCCCACCCGCCGCCTCCACGCATACCGCGGGCACGTGAGCCTCCCATCCACCATTCACCCTGCACCTTCTGGACGTCCGTAGGGATGTCTGACACCTTCGGCACGAACATCGGGCCGGCCGCTGCAAGCGGCAAAGGGCCCGTAAAAGCCGCCGCCATAGCTACACAGAGGCCTGAGATTAGCTTTCTCATCACCTTTCTCCTCGGATTCGCAGGAGGTTCCTCTTGAACGAGTGTGCTCAATTTTGGTTCCTCGCAACTGGTACGATCCTGTTGGGGCCAGGGAGCAGATGCTAAACCGCTCGAGATTGAGCGCCAGATGCGTGGAGGCATGCATGCGGGACCGCATTCGTATTAGATCCGTCGAGTTGCTTTCCGATGACTGGGCGGTTCTGAAGAAGACGACCTATGATTATAAGCGACGGGACGGCACATGGGAAACCCAGACTCGGCAGACTTACGACCGGGGCGACGGTGCCGTCATCCTCCCCTATGATGCCCACCGCAACACGGTGCTGCTGGTCAGCCAATTCCGCTTTCCCGCCTATGTCACGGGCCATCCGGAGCCGCTCATCGAGGCTTGCGCGGGTCTGCTCGACGCCGACGATCCCGAAACGGCGATTCGTCGGGAGGCGGAGGAGGAGCTCGGCTATCGGTTACGTCAAGTTCGCCACCTCTACACGCCCTATATGAGCCCGGGCAGCCTGACCGAAAGGCTTTCCTTCTTCACCGCCGATTACTCGCCGCAGGACCGCATTTCGGACGGTGGCGGCCACCCCGACGAGGAGGAGAATATCGAAGTGTTGGAGATGGAACTCGACGAAGCTTTAGCCGCGATTCATGATGGTCGTATCGTCGACGCCAAGACGATCATGCTTATCCAGCATGTCATGCTCGACAGGCTTCGCTGAGTGCGCCGGAGCTTGCCGGAAGCGCCGGAGTGGCTTCTGTCGCGATCGTTCGGGACGACCGTGTTTTTCCGGTTGACCGACTGGGCCTCTCTCCCTATGTTCCGCCGCAATTTCCGGGGCGGCTTCGCCTGACGGGAGCGCATAGCTCAGCCGGTAGAGCAACTGACTTTTAATCAGTAGGTCCAGGGTTCGAATCCCTGTGCGCTCACCAAAAACGTAAGAAAAACAGCAACTTCCAAATCACGACCGTTCTTCGGTGGTTGACGCCGGTCGCGCGTTCCGATCCGAAGAGTTTTGGAGATTGCAGGAAGTAGCTAACTAAAATCCTCCACATCCCATAAACGTGGGTTTTCCATTTTCCTGCGATGACGGCGGATGGTGGGGGCAGCACGAACGGCGGCGGCGGGCAATTCTGAACGTCGAAGCTGCAGCGCGCCGTCGTCGCTTTCGTCCGGAACGCTGGAACTGTCATGCAGTCTATCGCCTGGCCTCGGCGACACGCTCGATCCCACTCCAGATAAGTCCGAACGAATCGAAGTAGGCGGGCCACCCCAGCCTCGCTGTCGCGCCGATCTGCAGCTCCAGTGTCGACACGGCGCGACGATCGACCAATATACGGGCGATGGAACCATGGCGGCTGCCGGCCGCCCAACAATGTAAAGCAAGTAGATGCTTAAGCCTTAATTTACCGATTTAGTCAAAAAATGCGTTTTGTCGGATTTGTTGCGTTCTGGTTCCGACCGGGCGTCTGGTTCAGGTGAAGCTCCTTCACCCAGGCAACAACCAGACGCTGCGGGGCTTCAGATATTCCAGCCTTGTGCGCACCCTTGTCGCGACGGTTTGCCACGTAATGGTGATTGGAGCGCCGGGCGCGGCGAAGCTATATGCTGCCCGCAACGAGCAACGATGCTCGTGAATCGAGCTTTGTGGGCAAAAGAACGCATGGGAATCGACGTCGGCTACATGAGCGCGATCGGGGCGGGAGCGCTATCCTTTCTGTCCCCATGCGTCCTGCCGCTCGTCCCACCGTATCTTTGCTACATGGCCGGCGTATCGGTCGATGATTTCCGCACGCAAAAGGCCTTTTCAGACGCAGGGCACACAAAGAAGGCCTTGCTTGTCACGTCATTCGCGTTCGTACTTGGTTTCTCCACGGTCTTCGTGGCGCTTGGCGCCGGCGCCTCGACGATCGGGCGCCTTCTGCGGGTTTGGCAGGAACCGCTTGCCATCGCCGCCGGTATCCTGATCATTGCCATGGGGCTGAATTTCCTCGGCGTGATCCGCATTCCGTTCCTGTCGCGCGAGGCACGATTCCACGCGAGCGGAAAGCCCGCGAGCGTGCTGGCCGCCTATGTCATGGGGTTGGCGTTCGCCTTCGGCTGGACCCCCTGCATCGGCCCCGTGCTCGGACCGATTCTGACGCTCGCGGGGGGGCGTGAAACGGTGGGCGAGGGCGCCTTGCTGCTGGCGGCCTATTCGCTGGGCCTCGGCATCCCGTTCCTGCTTGCCGCCATCTTCTCCGGCGTTTTCATGCGCTTTCTCTCGAAGTTCCGCGTGCACCTGGGGCGTGTCGAGAAGGTGATCGGCGGGCTTCTGGTGGTCGCCGGTCTGCTGTTCGTGACCGGCAGCACCACCGCCTTTTCATATTGGCTGCTCGAGACATTCCCCGCGCTCGGCCGGTTGGGCTGAAGAAAACCTATTTCCGCAGGCCGCCCCCTACCGATTAAGGCTGGGTTGTTCTACACCCCACCGAAATTTAACCGTATTGGGGAAGCATGAACGGACTGACATCCGCGGCTTTTCCGATCATCCGGAACGATCATCATGAGTGAAAGAACCTGCCTCTCGATCATCCTTGCCGCGGGCGAGGGCACGCGCATGAAGAGCGCTCTGCCGAAGGTGCTGCATGCGATCGCCGGCTTGCCGATGGTCGCGCATGTCGTGCGGGCGGCCGCCGCCGCCGGAGCAGGAGATGTCGCAATCGTAGCCGGCCGCGGGGCGGATGAGGTCAAGAGGGCCGCCATACCGTTTGCGCCGACGGCCGAAACCTTCGTCCAGAAGGAACGATTGGGAACGGCGCATGCCGTTCTGGCTGCGCGCAACGCCATCGAACGTGGCTATGACGACATATTGGTCCTGTTCGGTGACACCCCGCTGGTAAGCGTCGATGCCCTTGCAAAAGCCCGAGCAAAACTTGCCGAGGGCGCCTCGGTCGCGGTGATCGGCTTTCGTCCGCGCAATCCGACGGGTTACGGCCGCCTGGTCGAGCGGGACGGTGCGCTGCTCGCCATCCGCGAGGAGCGCGACTGTTCGGAAGCGGAGCGCGAGATAACCTTCTGCAACGGGGGGCTGATGGCCATTGCCGGAAAGGATGCGTTGCGCCTTCTGGACGCCGTCGGAAATGAAAATGCAAAGGGTGAATTCTACCTGACCGACATTGTCGAGATTGCCCGCGACGCCGGCCTGACTGCCGTCGCCACCGAGGCCGCATTCGAAGATCTGCTCGGCATCAACAATCGTGCCGAACTGGCCGAGGCCGAGGCGATCTGGCAGAAGCGCAAGCGGCGCGAAATAATGCTCGATGGCGTGACTCTGGTAGCGCCGGAAACGGTGTTCTTCTCGTTCGACACCGAAATCGGCTCCGACACGGTAGTCGAGCCGAATGTCGTATTCGGCCCGGGCGTCAAGGTTTCCGGCAATGCGGTGATCCATTCCTTCTCGCATCTCGAAGGCGCCAGCGTCGCTGAAGGCTGCCAGGTCGGTCCGTTCGCACGGCTGCGCCCGGGGGCGGAACTGCGTGGGAAGGCCAAGGTGGGCAATTTCTGCGAGGTCAAGAAGGCCGTGGTCGATACCGGAGCCAAGGTAAACCACCTGACATATATCGGCGATGCCTTCGTCGGGGCCGGCGCCAATATCGGCGCGGGCACGATCACCTGCAACTATGACGGCTTCAACAAGTTCTTTACCGACATCGGCGCCGGGGCATTCATCGGTTCGAACTCATCCTTGGTGGCTCCGATCAAGATCGGTCGAGAGGCTTATGTCGCTTCCGGAAGCGTCGTGACCGAGGAGATTGCCGATGGCGCGCTGGCTTTCGGCCGCGCGCGGCAGGCTACCTATCCGGACAAGGGCCGGCAATTGCGCGAGAAACTGGCGGCGGCCAAGCGCAAGGCCGAGTGACACCGGCTCTTGTCAAGCGGATAGCGGGAGAAACGATAAGTGACTTTCGCAACTGCAGCATTGGGCCTAAACGACGATTGAGCTTGTCCCGACGTGGTGAGATCGGGGGCAACTCTTCTTGGGGGTGACGGAATGTGCGGGATCGTCGGAATCGTCGGCCAGGCGCCGGTGGCTGAGCTAATCGTCGATGCGCTGAAGCGGCTTGAGTATCGTGGGTATGATTCCGCTGGCGTCGCCACGATCGAGAACGGCCAACTGGTGCGCCGCCGCGCGGAAGGCAAGCTCGTCAATCTCGAGCGACGCCTGAAATCCGAACCGCTCGATGGAAAGATCGGCATCGGCCATACGCGCTGGGCGACCCACGGCGTTCCCAATGAAACCAACGCGCACCCGCATTTTTCCGACGGCGTGGCAATCGTCCACAACGGCATCATCGAGAATTTCGCCGAGCTTCGCGAGGAACTGAAATGCGACGGTTACGAGTTCGCCTCGCAGACCGATACCGAAGTGGTTGCACACCTCGTGGCGCGCGAATTGAAGCGGGGGAGCCGACCGGTCGACGCTGCCCATAACACGCTGAAACGGCTCGAAGGCGCTTTCGCGCTTGCCATCATGTTCCGTGGCGACGAAGACCTCATCGTCGGCGCGCGCAACGGGCCGCCGCTGGCGGTCGGGCATGGGGATGGCGAAATGTTCCTCGGGTCCGACGCGATCGCGCTTGCGCCGTTCACCAACTCGATCACCTATCTGGAAGATGGTGACTGGGCCGTGGTCCGCCGCAATCACTTCCAGATCTACGATATGGAGGGCGCGCCGGTCGAGCGCAGGCGCCAGCAATCCATCGGCACCAGCTTCATGGTCGACAAGGGCAATCACCGGCATTTCATGGAAAAAGAGATCCATGAGCAGCCCGAGGTCATCTCCCACACGCTGGCGCATTACATCGATTTTACCGAGGGAACGTCGCGTGCCCTCGACATGCCCTTCGACTTCGCGACGCTCGACCGCCTGGCCATCTCGGCTTGCGGCACGGCCTATCTGGCCGGACTGATCGGCAAATACTGGTTCGAGCGTTATGCTCGCCTGCCCGTCGACATCGACATCGCGTCGGAGTTCCGCTACCGCGAAATGCCGCTGTCGCGGAACAGCGCTGCGCTGTTCGTGTCGCAATCCGGCGAGACGGCCGACACACTCGCATCGCTGCGCTACTGCCGCCGCGAAGGCGTGCCGATCGGTGCCATCGTGAATGTCCGGGACTCCACGATCGCACGCGAATCCGACGTGACGTTCCCGACGCTTGCCGGTCCTGAGATCGGCGTCGCCTCGACCAAGGCCTTCACGTGCCAACTCGCCGTGCTGGCGTCCCTGGCGGTCCGCGCCGCGGCGATGCGCGGCATGGTCACGTCCGACCAGGAGAAGGCGCTTGTGCGGCAGCTCTGCGAGGCTCCGCGCTTCGCAAGCCAGGTGCTGAAACTGGATGAACAGATCGAAAAAGTATCGCGCGAACTCGCGAAAGTACATCACGTGCTGTATCTCGGCCGCGATACGAACTACCCGCTCGCCATGGAAGGCGCCCTCAAGCTCAAGGAGATCTCCTACATCCATGCCGAGGGCTATGCGGCGGGCGAGTTGAAGCACGGCCCGATCGCCCTGATCGACGAGACGATGCCGGTGATCGTGATCGCGCCGCACGACCGGATTTTCGACAAGACAGTCTCCAACATGCAGGAGGTGGCCGCGCGCGGCGGCAGGATCATTCTGATCACCGACCGAAAGGGAGCGGAACGAGCGTCGATCAACGCCATGGAAACCATCGTGTTGCCGGATGTTCCGGAGATCATCGCGCCGATGATCTATGCGCTTCCCGTGCAGATGCTGGCCTACTATACGGCCGTGTTCATGGGAACCGATGTCGACCAGCCGCGCAATCTCGCCAAATCGGTGACGGTAGAGTAGTTGTCCCGCGGGGCTGTTGCGGCCTATAAAAGCGTTGGCAACAATCTCGCGTATCGAATGTCTGACTCCCTGAAATCGTTGTCCGCCATGGCGAGGCTGAGGAACTATTTCCTTGCCGGGGTGATTGTGTGCGCTCCTCTGGCGATCACTGCCTATCTGACCCTGGGCTTGATCAACTGGGTCGATTCCTGGGTCAAGCCGTATATT
Organism: Mesorhizobium sp. 1B3; assembly: GCF_050958605.1. NCBI lineage: Bacteria > Pseudomonadati > Pseudomonadota > Alphaproteobacteria > Hyphomicrobiales > Phyllobacteriaceae > Mesorhizobium > Mesorhizobium sp. 1B3. The sequence continues at coordinate 132,718 of NZ_JBJHDO010000004.1, forward strand.
CCGGCCCGATACAATCCCGATAGTTATTTGCCCTTTGCCGTGCCAGGATTTGGCGTGCTCGTGGCGATCGTTCTCATCACCCTGATCGGGTTCTTCGCTGCCAATATCATCGGCCGTTCAATCGTATCCTTGGGCGAGCGGTTTCTGCATCGCATGCCTCTGGTTCGCACGATCTATCGCGGGCTGAAGCAGATTTTCGAGACGGTGCTGGCCAATCGCGCGGACCTCTTCAACAAGGTCGCGCTGTTCGAATATCCACGCAAGGGAGCCTGGTCGATCGTCTTCATTGCTTCCCACCAGGACAATGAAATTCACGACGCGCTGGAACCGCGCGAGGGCAAGACTGTCGCTGTCTTCAGGCCGATCACGCCGAACGTCACCACGGGTTACCTGCTCTATGTCGCGGAAAAGGACCTGATCCCCCTTGAAATGAGCGTCGAGGATGCAGCCAAGCTCTTGATCTCGGCCGGCCTCGTCGGGCCCAAATATGAAGCCGCAACGAGAAACCTTGCCGAGGGGGCGCTTGCGTCCCGAAAGCCGCTCCCCTCCGCCGCCCGGCCTGCTCAGCCGGCGCGCAGGAGCCGCACGGCCTCGTCCCGCCCGAAGAGATAGAGAAGCAGTCGGAGAGCCTCGCCGCGCTCCGACCGCATTTCCGGGTCCGCCGCGAGAAGCTCGCGAGCATCGTCGCGTGCGGTTTCGAGAAGATCCGCATGGTGCTCGATCCGGGCCACCTGGAAACCGGGCGTGCCGGACTGGCGTGTGCCCAGCAGCTCTCCTTCGCCGCGCAGTTTCAGATCTTCCTCGGCGATGACGAAGCCGTCTTCAGTGTCGCGCATGACGGACAGCCTGCGTTTGGCCGTTTCTCCAGGTGGTGATTTGTAGAGCAGAACGCAGGTCGAAGCCTTGCTTCCGCGCCCGACCCGACCTCGCAACTGATGCAATTGCGCAAGCCCGAAGCGCTCGGCATGTTCAATGACGATGATCGTGGCATCGGGAACGTCCACGCCCACCTCGACGACGGTGGTTGCGACGAGGATACGGGTTTCCCCCTCCTTGAAGGCGCGCATCGCTTCGTCCTTCTCGGCGCCCTTCATGCGGCCGTGCACAAGCCCGACCGCTCGCCCGAAGATCGGCTTCAGCATGGCGAAACGGTCCTCGGCTGCCATAAGCTCTATTTCTTCGGATTCTTCAACCAGGGGACAGATCCAATAGACTTTCTGGCCGTCGGCGATGGCGTCACGGATCCGGCCGATAAGCTCGTCGAGCCGGTCCAGCGGCAAGGTGACGGTTCGGATCGGCTGGCGACCCGCCGGCTTTTCCGTAAGACGCGAGACATCCATGTCCCCGAATGCCGTCAGCACCAGCGTGCGTGGGATCGGCGTCGCCGTCATCACGAGCATGTCGGGTGCGTTCCCCTTGGCGGTGATCGCCAGGCGCTGATGAACGCCGAAACGATGCTGTTCGTCGACGATCGCCAGAACGAGATCATGATAGGCCACCTGTTCCTGGAACAGGGCATGCGTGCCCACCACGATGTCGATGGAGCCATCGGCAAGGCCGGCGAGCACCTCGGCCCGTTCGCGGCCCTTTTCTCTGCCTGTCAGGATCGCAGTGCGCAGACCGGCCTGGGCGGCAAGAGGCGCCAGCGTCGCCAGATGCTGGCGGGCGAGGATCTCGGTCGGCGCCATCAGCGCGGATTGCCCGCCTGCCTCCGCTGCGCGGGCCATGGCAAGCAGGGCAACCACCGTCTTGCCGGAACCGACATCGCCCTGAAGCAGGCGCAGCATTCGCTCCGGTCGGGCAAGGTCGGCATAGATCTCGGAAAGCGCATTTTCCTGTGAATGCGTCAGGGAATAGGGTAACGCTGCCCTGACCCCGTCGACGATAGTCCCATCGCCTGCCAGTGGACGGCCGGAAAGCCGCCGGATTCGATTGCGCACCAGCGCCAGCGAGAGCTGCCCGGCAAGAAACTCGTCATAAGCGAGGCGGCGCCATGCAGCGCTCTCAGGCGAGACGTCGATGGGGTCGGCCGGGTTATGAATCCGAAGCAAGGAATCTGCGAAAGCCGGAAAGCTCCTGCGGCGTTTGACGTCTTCGTCCAGCCATTCCGGAAGAGCAGGAATGCGGGCGACGGACTGGCCGATGGCTCGGCGCAGCACCTTCCCCGAGAGGCCGGCCGTCAGAGGATACACCGGCTCCACCAGCGGCAGGCCGGCGGCTTCGTCGGCCCGCGCTATGTGGTCGGGGTGGACCATGGAGGGACGGCCGTTGAACCACTCCATGCGCCCGCTGACGACGACGGTCTCCCCTTCAGGCAAGGCCTTTTCCAGCCAGGCGGCATGCGCATGAAAGAAGGTGAGCGCAATCTCGCCCGTATCGTCATGCGCGTAGACGCGATAGGGTGCCGACCGGTTGCCGCGTGGCGCCGGCTGGTGTCGATCGACACGCACCTCGAGTGTGACGATAGCACCTTCCGCGGCGAAGGCGATGCCGGGTCTGTTGCGCCGGTCGATGACCGAATTCGGCAGCAGGAACAGGAGGTCGCCCACTCGCGCGGCTCGGTTGGTCAGATCGGCGGCCACGATTTTTTCGATCAGGGCAGCAACTTTGGGCCCGATGCCGTCGAGCGCGGTGACCGGAGCAAACAAGGGATCGAGCAGGGAAGGGCGCATCAACCGGCCCGGTATTTTGGGGAGCCGGTGTGGCTGCGAGAGACGGGACAGCGTGCGAACATCCGATGGATGTTAGACACGGCGCGGTCCGTTGCAAGGCTGACAGCAACGTCTATCCACGCTATATGCGCCGCTCTGCCGAAGGGGACGATCGATCATGACCGGAACGACACGATCCAGCGAAGGGCTCGATGAGCGCCGCCGAAAGCTCCTGTTCCGCTCCTGGCATCGCGGCATGCGCGAGATGGACCTGATCCTCGGATCCTTCGCCGACGCCGAAATCGGTGTCTTGACCGAGAGCGAAATCGACCAATATGAAAAGCTCCTGGAAATCCCCGACACCCAACTCCTGCCCTGGATCACCGGCGAGCGGCCGATCCCAGCCGAGCGCGACATTGCAATTCTGAGGCGGGTGCTCGCCTTCCGCCGGAACATGACTTTCTGAAAACATGTCCCTCATCGAAAAAATCGGCATACGCGACAACATCACGGGCCTTGTCACCGTCGATGGCGTGGCGGACGGCTACGAAGCCTTCGCCCTGGCGGCGATCTCGACCGAGCTCGCATCGGACCGCCCGGTAATTTTCGTTGCCCGCGATGGTCAACGTCTCCCCTCGATCGTCGAGGCATTGGCTTTCGCCGCTCCGGAGCTTCCGGTGCTGGAATTCCCTGCATGGGACTGCCTTCCCTATGACCGGGTATCGCCGGGAGCGGATGCCGCGGCGAGGCGACTCGATGCCCTGGCAGGGATGATTGCACTGAGGCGAGCGCCGCACCGCGCTGTGATCCTGACGACCGCCAACGCAATTCTCCAGCGCATCCCCCCGGCCGAGATCATCGACGCGCAGACGCTACGCGCCAAGCCGGGCAATCAGATCGACATGAAGATTTTGATTGCGCGGCTGGAGACTTCCGGTTTCGAGCGGGTGCCGACGGTCCGCGATGTCGGCGAATTCGCGGTGCGCGGCGGCATCTTGGACCTCTTCGCGCCGGGATCGGCCGAACCCCTGCGCCTGGATTTCTTCGGCGACACGCTTGAATCGATCCGGGCCTTCGACGTTGCGACGCAACGCACGACCGGTCAGCGTGCGGCCTTCGAACTGCAGGCGATGAGCGAAGTCGCCTTGACGCCCGAGACGGTGAGTCGCTTCCGCCGCAACTACATCGAAGCTTTCGGTGCACCGTCCCGTGACGATGGGCTTTACGCCGCAGTCAGCGAAAGCCGGCGATTTGCAGGAATGGAGCACTGGCTGCCCTTCTTCTACGAGCGGCTGGAAACAGTCTTCGATTATCTACCGGACGCTCCGATCGTCTTCGACCATCTGGCCCGCGAGGCATTGTCCGAGCGCCATGAGCTGATTCTCGATCATTATGAGGCGCGCATGCGCCAGACGAGTGGCGCCCTGAAAGACGCCGTGCCCTACAAGCCTGTCGCGCCGGCCCTGCTTTACCTTTCGCCGGACGATGTCGCCTCCACGCTGCCGGATCGCATTGCCGCCGAATTCACACCGTTCGACGCGCCGCCCTCGGACCGTGTGCGCCACGCAGGCTCGAAGGCCGGCCGCAGTTTCGAAACAGAACGCGCCGATCCCTCGGCCAATGTTTTCGATGCGGTGGTTCAGCATATCGGCGCAGTGCGCGCGGCAAAACGCAAGGTCGTCGTCGCCGGCTGGACCGAAGGTTCCCTCGATCGCCTTGCCCAGATTCTGATCGAACATGAACTCGGCAATCTGAAGCGTGTCGCGAGCCTGGCCGAAGCGGAAAAACTCGCGCCGGGGGAGGCCGGGCTCGCCGTCCTGCCGCTCGAGGCTGGTTTCGAAACCGATGGGCTCGTCGTCGTCGCCGAGCAGGACATCCTCGGCGACCGGCTGGTTCGGCGCTCCAAGAAACGCAAGCGTGCCTCGGACTTCATCGCCGAGGTTGCCGCGCTCTCGGCGGGTGACATCGTGGTACACGCCGATCATGGAATCGGCCGTTTCGTCGGCCTGCGCACGATCGAGGCTGCCGGCGCGCCGCATGATTGCCTCGAACTGCATTATGCCGGCGACGACCGTTTGTTCCTGCCGGTCGAGAACATCGAGCTTCTGTCACGCTACGGCTCGGACGCGGCCGAGGCCACTCTCGACAAGCTTGGAGGCGGCGCATGGCAGTCGCGCAAGGCCAGGCTCAAGCGACGGCTGCTTGAGATGGCGGGCGCTCTGATCCGGCTCGCCGCGGAACGGCAGATGCGGGAAGCGCCGGCGATGACGCCGCCCGACGGGCTTTACGGCGAGTTCTCGGCGCGCTTCCCCTACGAGGAGACCGACGACCAGCAGACTGCGATCGACGCCGTGCTCGACGACCTGTCCCTGGGCAAGCCCATGGACAGGCTGATCTGCGGTGATGTCGGTTTCGGCAAGACAGAGGTCGCTTTGCGTGCCGCTTTCCTGGCTGTGATGGAAGGTTTCCAGGTCGCCGTTGTCGTGCCGACGACCCTGCTTGCGCGCCAGCATTTCAAGACGTTCGCGCAACGTTTTTCCGGCCTTCCGGTGAAGGTGCGGCAGGCCTCGAGGCTTGTCGGATCCAAGGATCTTGCCGAGACCAAGAAGGGTATCGCCGAGGGAACGGTCGATATCGTGGTCGGAACGCACGCGCTTCTGGGATCCTCGATCGCCTTCAAGAACCTCGGCCTGCTCATCATCGACGAAGAGCAGCACTTCGGGGTCAAGCACAAGGAGCGCCTGAAGGAGCTGAAGACCGATGTCCATGTGCTGACCCTTTCGGCCACGCCGATTCCGCGCACCCTGCAACTGGCTTTGACCGGCGTGCGCGAATTGTCGCTCATCACCACGCCGCCCGTGGACCGCATGGCGGTAAGGACGTTCATTTCGCCCTTCGATCCCCTGGTCATCCGCGAGACGCTGCTGCGCGAACGCTACCGCGGCGGGCATTCCTTCTACGTCGTACCGCGCATTTCGGATCTGGCGGAAATCCATGATTTCCTGCGCGAATCCGTCCCGGAACTCAAGGTTGCCGTGGCCCATGGGCAAATGCCGGCTGGCGAGCTCGAAGACATCATGAACGCCTTTTACGACGGGCAGTACGACGTGCTCCTGTCGACGACGATCGTGGAATCCGGTCTCGACATTCCCACCGCAAACACGCTGATCGTCCATCGCGCCGACATGTTCGGGCTCGCTCAGCTCTATCAGCTCCGCGGCCGTGTCGGCCGATCGAAGGTGCGCGCCTATGCACTGTTCACCCTGCCGGCCAACCGCACGCTGACCCAGACGGCCGAACGGCGGCTGAAGGTGCTGCAATCCCTCGACACGCTCGGCGCCGGTTTCCAGCTTGCCAGCCACGACCTCGACATACGCGGCGCCGGCAACCTGCTGGGCGAAGAGCAGTCCGGCCATATCAAGGAGGTCGGATTCGAGCTTTACCAGCAGATGCTGGAGGAAGCTGTCGCGGAAATCCGCGGCACCGGTGAGATCAGCGACGGAAGCTGGTCGCCCCAGATCACCATCGGAACCGCTGTGATGATCCCCGAAAGCTACGTGCCCGATCTGCAGTTGCGCCTCGGCCTCTACCGTCGCCTCGGCGATATCGAGACGACGGAGGAGATCGATGCATTCGGCGCGGAGCTCATCGACCGCTTCGGGCCTCTGCCGGAAGAGGTCCAGCACCTGTTGAAGATCATCTACATCAAGGCGCTGTGCCGCAAGGCCAATGTCGAAAAGCTCGACGCAGGGCCGAAGGGCGTTGTCGTCCACTTCCGCAAGAAGGAGTTCTCGGATCCCGCCGGCCTTGTGCGTCTCATCGGCGAACAGGGTTCTCTGGCCAAGATCCGGCCCGACCAGAGCGTGGTTTTCATCCGCGACTGGCCTACGGCGGACAAACGGCTCGCCGGTTCGGCGGTGGTGATGACGCAGCTCGCGCGACTGGCTGACAAGGCCGCGGCTTGAACCTTCAGCTCGTTTCCAGCTCGCCGCGTGCTTTGGCGGCCGCGACCTGACGGATCGCGTCCGCCAGCGCTTCGGGATCCTGGGCACCCATGACAGCGTATTTGCCTTCCAGCAGGAAACACGGCACACCGGAAATTCCCATACGCGAGGCGGTGGCGATCTCGGCCCTGACCGCATCGGCATCGGCATCGGTCGGCAGGAGGGTCTCGACCACCGCTGCATCCATGCCGGCTTCGCGGGCGGCGGCGATCAGGACTTCGTGGTTGCCGATGTCGGCCCCTTCCTCGAAGTTCAGCTGAAACAGCCGCCGCACCAGCCTGTTCTGGACCTCGGGGTCGGCTGCACCCGCCCAACGGATCACCCGATGCGCGTCGAGCGTGTTGGCTGTCACCTTGATGGCATCGAAGGCGAATTTGATGCCCTCGTCGACGCCAAGTCTCTCCAGCCTTTGATGGATCTGCTGGATGCGCTCTTCGCTGCCGAACTTGTCGATCATATACCGACGACGGTCTTTTCCACCAGCTGGGATCGTCGGGTCGAGCTGGTAGGGCCGCCAGCGTATGTCGACATCGATGTCGGGCAAGGCGGCGGCCGCACTATCGAGCCGCTTCTGGCCGACGAAGCACCATGGGCATATGACATCCGACACGACATCGACGACAACGCTCTGCTTGGCGCTCATCACCTGCTCCTCCTGAAGACCGTCAGTTCTCTTCACGCCACCAAGTCGGCAATTGATAGCCGTATATTGGCGTCGTCGCCGGGTGTTTTACATGTTTCCATCGCGCAAGCCATTGGACCGGCGAATAATAGAACGGCACGACATAGGCCCCGCTCATCAGCACCCGGTCATAGGCACGCACGGCGGCGATAAAGGATTCCCGATCCCGCGCCTTGAGCAAGGTATCGATCATTGCATCCACCGCAGGACTGGCGACGCCAGCGATGTTGTAGGTTCCGGGTTGCTCCCGCGCAGCCGAGCCCCATCGCGCGACCTGTTCCACGCCGGGGGACAGGGAAGACGTATACGCATAGACGACGACGTCGAAATCATAGTCGGTTATTCGCCGCTGGTATTGCGCGGCATCCACGCTCCGGATGGTGACGGCAATGCCCAGCCTGCCAAGGGTCTGTTGCCATGCCATTGCAACCTGCTGACCGTCCTGGCCCTTCAGCATGATTTCGAAGGAAAGCGGCTTGCCGTCACGATCCAGCAACCGACCGTCCTCGATTGCGTAGCCCGCGGCCCGCAGCTTGTCGAATCCGGTCCTCAGGAAGTTGCGATCCCGTCCGCTACCGTCCGAGACCGGCGGCTGCCAACCCTTTGCCAGGACCTCCGGGGACACGGCGCCGGGGAAGGGGGCCAGCAAGGCGCGTTCGGCCTCGCTCGCCGGCCGGCCATGCGAAGAGAGTTCGGAATTATCCCAGAAGCTCTTCGTGCGCGTATAGGCGCCCGACAGCAGATTACGGTTCACCCATTCGAAATCGAACAGGGATACCAGCGCTTCGCGCAGACCGTGGTCGTCGAATGGCGCGCGCCTGGTGTTCATGACGAAGCCCAGCATTCCCGAGGGCAGCTTCGTGTCGAAGGTCTCCTTCACGATGTCGCCGCGGGTCACGGCTGCAAAGTCATAGTTGTTTTTCCAGCGACCGCTGTTGCCTTCGATGAGGACGTCCACGAGGCCTTTCTTAAAAGCCTCGAACATCGCATTCTCGTCTCTGAAATAAGTGAGGCGGATCTCGTCGTAATTGTCGAAACCGATCTTGGATGGAATGTCCTTCGCCCAGTAATCGGGATTGCGACGCAGCGTGATGCTGTCGCCCGGGCGGACGGTTTCGAGCTTGTAGGGACCGCTCCCGATCATCGGCTTCAAGGTCGATTTGTCGAATCGATCGGCGTCGATGGCATGCTTGGGCAGCACCGGCATCAATCCCAGAATGAGCGGCAATTCGCGATCCGGCTGCTTGAACGTGATGCGCAGGCCGTGCTCGCCGACCTTCTCCATCCTGTCGATCTTCCTGGCCGTGACGCCATAGCGCGGCAAACCCTTGTCGCGAAGCAGCTCGATCGTGAAGATCACGTCTTCGGGTGTCACCGGCTGCCCGTCGGAGAAGCGGGCCCGCTCATCAAGAATGAACTCCACGAAACTGCGCTCTTCGTCCGTCTCCACGGTTTTCGCCAGCAACGGGTAAAGCGTGAATGGCTCATCGCTGGAGCGCATCATCAGGCTGTCGAAGAGATTGTAGCCGAAGATCAGGTCGAGCGACCCACGCGCGGCATTGCCTTGCACGATGAACGGATTGATGCTGTCGAACGTGCCCGTCCAGGCATATTCGATCCGCCCGCCCTTCGGCGCATCCGGATTGACGTAGGGAAAATGCTTGAAATCCACCGACAGGGCAGGCTCGCCATGCATGGCGAGGGCATGCTTGGGCTCCGCCGCGGCAGGCTGCCAAATCCCGGCAAGGCAAAGGAATCCGGCAAGGACAGCCGAAAGCGATCGCCGCATTGTATCTCGTCCTGGTTATTCTGATTCGTTGTCACCCTATCATGGCGTCAGGCAACAACGGAAAGAGAGCGGAAATGCGCCCTCGCGCACTGGATTTGACGGCCTGTGCAGTGTAACACGCCGACGGAAGTCATTCTGTTGCCTCATTTGGGCAACACCAAGCAGACAACTGATCCGGACGCCGGGTCCGGCGAATTGAGAGGATTCGAACAATATGACGAGCGTGACGAACAACGCTTCCCGTCTTTCGGTCATGGCCGCCGGCGCTGTCGCCGTTCTGGCGGCCGGTCTCGCCCCGGCTTCCGCCCAACAGCAACCTCAGATCCCGCAAGGCTGGTTCAAGGCCTGCACCAAGCAGCAAGACGTCGATATCTGCAACGTCCAGAATATCGTCATGGCCGAAACCGGCCAGATGATCACGGGTGTTAGCCTGATCGAGCTCAAGGGCAAGGTCAATCGCAAGGTCTTCCAGGTCTCGGTCCCGAGCGGCCGCATGGTGCCTCCGGGCATTGGCCTGCAGATCGACGGCGGCAAGACACAGAAGCTCGACTACGTCATCTGCTTCCCCGACCGTTGCGTGGCCGAGGCCCCGCTTTCGGACCAGCTCGTTTCCTCCTTCAAGAAGGGATCCGAGCTTACCCTGACTTCGGTGAATTTCCAGAACCAGCCGAACCCGATCAAGGTCAGCCTCTCCGGCTTCACGGGCGCCTTTGACGGTGCTCCGCTGCAGCAGTCCGACATCGAGGACCGCCAGAAGAAGCTCCAGGAATTCGTCAGCAAGAACAACGAGGACTTCGCCAAGAAGCTCAAGGAAGAGCAGGAAAAGGCGAAAGCCGGGAACTGAAGCACCAAGCGGGCCGCATCAGCGGCCCGCTTTGTTTCTGGCTAGTGGTAGTCTGGGCTAGTGGTGGTGGCGAGCCTTGGGCTCGTAGTGGCCGTCCGGCCCGGCATCGAACATCTCGTTGATCTGCGGATGCCTGATGGGCTCGCCTGTTTCGTCTTCCTGCAGGTTCTGCTCGGAGACGTAGGCGATATATTCCGTTTCCGAATTCTCGGCCAGCAGATGATAAAAGGGCTGGTCCTTGCGCGGGCGGACCTGGGCGGGGATCGCCTCGTACCATTCTTCCGTGTTGGCAAATTCAGGATCGACGTCGAAGATGACGCCGCGGAACGGGAATAGCCTATGGCGGACCACCTGTCCGATCCTGAATTTCGCAGTCTTGACAACGTTCATCGATTTCACCTCGTTGTCATATTTGGCCTAGTGCAGTGCACAATTCAATCCTCTGGCGCTTGACGTCCCATCTTGCCGCAGCTAGCGGCGACAGGTTTCCATAGTCTCAACGGATCAAATGTCGGACGTCATCGGGCTTGTTCTGCCGTTCTTCGGACTGATCTTCATGGGCTTCCTGGTTGCCCGGATTACCCGGCAACCGGTAGAGGCGCTGGGCTGGATGAACACCTTCATCGTTTATGTCGCGCTGCCGGCGCTGTTTTTCCAGCTTCTCGTCAAGACTCCGTTCGAGAGGCTGACCGAGTGGGGTTTCATCCTGGGGTCGGTACTGGCAACCTATATCGTCTTCGCGGTCATGTTCGCCGCTTCGGTTCTCATGTCGCGCGGGGGGATCGCCGAGGCGACAGTCAAGGGCCTGGCGTCGGCCTACGGCAATATCGGCTATATGGGGCCAGGGCTCGCGCTTATGGCGTTCGGGGAGGAGGCTGCCGTCCCGGTTGCCCTCATCTTTTGTTTCGAGAACATCATTCATTTCGCGGTTGCGCCTATGATGATGGCGCTTTCCGGCGGAGGGATGCGACGCCCCGGCGCGCTAGTACTGGATGTAGTCAAGAAGATCGTCTTCCATCCCTTCATCATTGCAACCGCCCTAGGCGTGTGCGGAGCCTATTTCCAGTTCGCTGCGCCGGTTCCGGTCGAACGCTTCCTCGACTACCTTGCCCGCGCAGCTGCCCCTTGCGCGCTTTTCGCCATGGGCGTGACTTTGGCTCTCCGCCCGCTGAAGCGTGTCCCCGTCGAGCTTGCGCCGATCGCGATGCTGAAGCTCGTCGTGCACCCGCTGCTTTGTTACGTAGTTTTGAGCTGGATCGGCAATTTCTCGCAAACCTGGGTGTTCTCCGCCATGCTCCTGGCGGCGCTTCCTACGGCGACGAATGTTTTCGTGATCGCCCAGCAATATGGCGTATGGGTAGAGAGGGCCTCGGCCAGCATCCTTCTGACGACGGTCTTCTCAGTGGGCACGCTCACGGCTCTGCTTTACGCGATCACCACCGGCATGGTGCCGCCAGACCTGTTCCCGTAGACCGGATCAACCGGCCTTCAGGCTTTCGGTCCTCGCCCGATTGCGAAGGAGCCGAAATCCGGCCGCAACTGGCTGAGTGCCGAAGCGATGCCGCTGCCGGGCTGCATGCCCTCGCGCATGAAGAAGGACCGAAGGGGCGCGAGGCTGCCCAGCAGTCCGAGCCCTGCACCACGCGCGATCTGCGCCGGCAGCGTATTGGACAGAAGAGACATGTTGAGGAGATTGACGGCGCCGGTGCGGGCAAGAATGTCCGGGCGCCGCTTCCGGTCATAGATCGACAGGCTTCGTTCCGACCCAGGACCATCACGATGTTTCGACGCTGTTTCAACAAGATCGATGACGTCTCTCACACCGAGGTTCAGCCCTTGCGCGCCGATCGGCGGGAACACATGCGCTGCCTCGCCGACAAGGGCGATCCGGTTCTGGGCGAAGCGCGCCGGCAACGTCGCTGCCAGGGGGTATATCTGCCGCCCGGGCTCGACCGAAACGCGGCCAAGCATGGATTGCATCTGCTCCTCGACCCGCCGCGACAGCGCGGTGTCGTCGAGGAGGGCCAGCTCTTCTGCCGTCCGGGGACGCACCACCCAGACGAGGCTCGAGCGGTTCCCGGGCAGCGGAACCTGAGTGAAAGGCCCGGTTTCGGTATGGAACTCCGTCGAGGTCGATCCGTGGCCACGATCATGAGCGAAATTCAGAACCAGTGCGGCCTGCGGATAGGAGTGGACGGTCGTGCGGATGCCAGCAGCCTCGCGAGCGGGCGAAGCGCGGCCATCGGCGGCGACGCAAAGCTCGGCTTCGACCGTCGTACCGTCGGCAAGCCCGGCCGAGATCTGGCCCGTCGTCGTGGTCCAGCGATCGACCAGGGTCTTGTGCCACCGGATGGAACTTGCACCCGCTACCGCTTCTGAAAGCGTGGCGTTGAGGACGCGGTTCGGGATGTTGAGGCCGAAATAGCGCTCGTCGATTTCGACGGCGCGGAAAGTGACGACCGGGCTTCGGATCAACCGTCGCGTGGCGTCGACGATACGCATGACGGAAAGAGGAGCCGCCTCCGCTTCGAGGCTGTGCAGCACGCCGAGGGCGCTGAGATATTTGAGTGCCGGCGTCATCAGTGCCGTCGTGCGGCGATCGTCCGTCCGCGCGTCCGGTCCGACGAGGTCGACGGAAAAACCCGCCCGCGCCAGTCCCAAGGCGGCGATGAGGCCAACCGGGCCGGTCCCTGCGACGATGACGCTTTTCACAGCTTGCGTTTCCAACTGCGGCGCTCCGATCGATTGCTTGTTGGCGTGCGGATGCTCAGCGGTATATGGCAATCGTCCGGCCGGGATCAACGCGGCCAATCATCGCCACGGGGACAGATGGCGGAGCGGAGCGAGAATTTCGGAAATCTCGACACGAGAGGGCGTCTTGTCGCTCGGCTCGCATTGCGAACGCGTGCGGCAGTCTATGCCGTGCTCGGTCTCGGGATCGGATTGTCGTGGCTTCTTCTCGGGCTGATGGCGGCGCGCAGCGTGATGATCTCCGGGCCGGGGCCGGCCGCGCCGGGAAGCGAGATGCTTGAGTGGCTGTCCGATCTGCCCTGGCCGGCCATATTCGACAGGCTTGTTGGCCTTTGCCTTGGAACCGTGGCGCCGGATGCGGCGTATGCCGGCCAGCTCGCAGTGCTCACGGCCATGTGGTTCCTCATGGCGATCGCGATGATGTTGCCTTCGGCCGCCCCGATGATCCGCACTTATTGCGAGATTGCGGACACGGCCGCCGCGAAGGGGGAACGCGTCGTCCATCCCCTCGTGCTGGTCGCCGGCTACCTTGTGGTCTGGCTGGCGGCATCCTTCGGCTTCGCGTTGCTTACCTGTGTCGTTCAGGTCGCGACCGGGTCCGCGGTCGCTCCGTTGGGAACCGTTGCCGCGGCCGCAGCTCTCGTCGTTGCCGGTGTTTACCAATTCAGCGGCTTGAAGGAGGCCTGCCTCAGGAAATGTCGCAACCCGTTCAACGTTCTCTTTGCCCGCTGGACGGTTCGGCCGTCGGGAATTTTTGCCCTCGGCCTCGGGCAAGGTCTCTGGTGTCTCGGCTGCTGCTGGGCGCTCATGCTGGTGATGTTTTCCGTCGGCGTCATGAACCTTTTCTGGATGGTGCTGATCGGCCTGTTTACGGTGGTGGAAAAACAGGTTAGCGGCCGCATTCCGAGCCGCGTGGCGGGCTGTATACTGCTTGTGTGGGCCGCCGCGCTGCTATTAAGTCAGGTCTAAACGGGAGGCGACGATCCATGGCCGATCAAAGTTGGGCGCTCAAGGGAGAGCTTGTCCTCTCGTGCAACTGCACGGTCTTCTGTCCCTGCGTGCTGTCGCTGGGCAATCATCCGCCGACGGAAGGCTATTGCCAGACATGGGCTGGATTCCGCGTCGACGCCGGGCACTATGGCGACGTCGACCTTTCCGGTCTCAATCTCGGCCTGATCATGGAAATCCCAGGTTACATGAGCCGGGGGAACTGGACGGCAGGATTGTTCGTGGACGAGCGCGCCTCGATCTATGCTTCGAAAGCTTTCGGCAAGATCTTCTCCGGCAAGGCCGGCGGCACCACGTCGTTGCTGTCGATCCTCGTCGGCAACTTCCTCGGGGTCCAGAGCGCTCCGATCAGCTACGAGGTGCGTGACAGAACCCGGCTGTTCCAGATACCGAAGATCATCGACGGCGCCGTGACGCCGATCACCGGCAAGGATCGCGACAAGGACACGGTCATCACCAATTCCGAATATTGGATCGCGCCGGAGATCATCGTCGCAAAATCGGAAAAGAGCCGTATGCGTGCCTTCGGCCGAAACTGGAATTTCGCCGGCCGCTCGGCTGAAATCTGCAAACTGGACTGGCGCGGGCCGTGACCAATCCGATCAAGAAACAGAAAGTCACCTGGCCACAGGCGCGTGCCTTTTCGGTTCATCTGCTGACGGCATCGGGCTCCTTCCTCGCATTCCTGTCCGTAGTCGCCGCCAGCGAAGAGCGCTGGACCGCGATGTTCTGGTGGCTGGGGCTGGCGCTGCTCGTCGATGGCATCGATGGGCCGATCGCGCGCAAGCTGCAGGTCAAGGAAATCCTGCCGACCTGGTCGGGCGAGACCCTCGACAACATCATCGATTATATGACTTACGTCCTGATCCCGGCCTTCGCGCTCTACCAGCGCGGCTTCATGGGAGAGGGGCTGTCGTTCCTGTCTGCCGCGATCATCGTGGTCTCGAGCGCGATCTACTATGCCGATACCGGCATGAAGACGAAGGAGAATTTCTTCAAGGGATTCCCGGTCGTCTGGAACATGATCGTATTCACGCTCTTCGTCATCGAGCCAGGCGAGAAATTGTCCTTCGCCGTGGTTGTGATCGCAGCCATCCTGACCTTCGTCCCGATGAATTTCCTCCATCCGGTACGGGTGATGCGCTTGCGCTGGATCAATCTGCCGATGACGCTGTTGTGGTGCCTATTCGGCGCAATTGCGCTGATCGAGGACATGCATGCCGATCAATTCGTGAAAACCGGCATCGCGATTACCGGTGTCTATCTCTTTGTCATCGGCGGCATCATGCAAGCCTTCCCCAATCTAGGCCTCAAGAAGGGTTGATCATGTCCAAGGCAGTTCGAATTCACAGTCATGGCGGACCTGAGGTCCTTGTCTACGAAGACGTCGATCCTGGCAGCCCGGGCGAGGGGGAGGTCCTGGTAAGGCACAGCGCCATCGGCCTCAATTTCCTGGACACCTATTACCGCAGCGGGCTTTATCCGGCGCCGAAAGGCCTGCCCCTGACGCCTGGCGGCGAGGCGGCTGGAACGGTGGTCGAGACGGGCAAGGGCGTCGACTGGCTGAAGCCCGGCGACAGGATCGCCTACACGATGCCGCTCGGCGCCTATTGCGAGGAACGCGTCGTACCCGCCGACCGGCTCGTGAAGGTTCCCGACGGGATCTCCGACGAGCAGGCCGCCGCCATGATGCTCAAGGGGCTGACAGCCGAATATCTCCTGCGGCGGACCTACAAGGTGAATCCCGGCGACACCATCCTCTTTCATGCGGCCGCGGGCGGGGTGGGGCTGATCGCAGGCCAATGGGCTAAGTCTCTCGGCGCGACGGTGATCGGCACGGCCGGTTCGGAAGAGAAGGTTGCTCTGGCCAAGGAGCACGGCTACGACCATGTCATCAACTATCGGACCACCGATTTCGCGGCGGCGGTGAACGAACTCACCGGCGGCCGCAAATGCGAGGTCGTCTATGATTCAGTGGGCAAGGATACTTTTCCGGCCTCGCTCGACTGCCTCAAGACGCGCGGTCTCTTCATCAGTTTCGGCCAATCGTCGGGGCCGATTCCGCCCTTCAACATGGCGGTGTTGTCGCAGAAAGGGTCTCTCTACGCGACGCGGCCGACCCTCTTCAACTATATCGCCGCACGTTCCGAACTGGAGCAGGGCGCCCAGGCGCTGTTCGACGTGGTCGCCCGGAAAGCGGTCGAGATAAGGATCAACCAGAGATACCAGTTGAAGGAGACTGCCCGCGCGCATGCCGATCTCGAGGCACGCAAGACATCGGGAACGACGATCCTGCTGCCGTGACCATCTATTGCGGGCTAAGCCATAGTCGCTGGTTTTCTTGAAGCTCTTTCAAGTCAGGGGCAGCTTTGCCTCCTCGGCGGCTCATGCCTACCATGTTTGCGGGAACACAGAACACAGCGACTGCGGCAATCTGAAGCCAGCGGCACATTGGAGCGGCAAAAAAACCGACGGATTTCTGGCCGAAGGCGCGAGCAATCTATTGAGTCTCGCGCGGATTTCGGATTTGAAGTTCTGCAATGCCGATGACCCGATGTTTCGGGGGCGCCACCTCAGCCACAGGGTACAGCCTGGGAGGCACTGTGAGTGCAAGCGACGAATCCACGAACCTGCTCGAGGTCCGTGGCCTGACCAAGATATTCGGGACGCTGACGGCTTGCGACCATATCGACCTCACCATCGCGAAGGGTGAGATCCACGCCTTGCTGGGCGAGAACGGCGCCGGCAAATCCACATTGGTGAAGATGCTGTTCGGGTCGCTCGAGCCTCATTCCGGTGAGATTCGCTGGAAGGGCGAAACGGTCCGGATCAACAATCCCCATGCCGCCCGTCGCCTTGGCATCGGCATGGTGTTCCAGCATTTTTCGCTTTTCGAAGCGCTGACGGCAGCGGAAAACATCGCGCTGTCGCTCGATGACGATACGCCGATCGCAACGACGGCCGCCAAGGCTCGGGCCCTTTCGCACAGCTATGGTCTGCCCCTCGATCCGTATTCGTTGGTCGGCGATCTCTCTGTCGGAGAGCAGCAGCGCATCGAGATCATACGCTGCCTGCTTCAGGCGCCGGAACTCATTATCCTGGACGAACCGACTTCCGTGCTGACACCTCAGGAAGCCGACAAGCTCTTTGAAACACTCGAGCGTCTGAAGGCCGAGGGTAAGTCGATCCTCTATATTTCGCACCGCCTCGAAGAAGTGAAGCGCATCTGCGATCGCGCCACGGTCCTTCGTCACGGCAAGGTGGTCGGGCATTGCGATCCGCGCCGGGAGACGGCCGCCTCGCTCGCCCGGATGATGGTCGGCAACGAAGTCCAGGCAATCGTGCGGGCTCCCGCCGAGAATGCAGGCAAGGCGGAGACCTTGCTGGAGATGCGCAACCTCAACCGGATACCCGCCACGCCGTTTTCGGTCCCTCTGCGTGGCATCAACCTGTCAGTTCAAGCGGGGGAGGTGATCGGTATTGCCGGTGTCGCCGGCAATGGTCAGGGCGAGCTCTTCGAAGCGGTATCGGGTGAGGTTCTGCAGAAGGAAGCCGGAACGATCCGCATTCGTGGCAAGGATGCCGGCCGGCTCGGGATTTCGGCGCGCAGAAAGCTCGGGGCAGCCTTTGTTCCCGAGGAAAGGCTCGGCCATGGCGCGGTGCCGCGCATGACGCTTTCGGAAAACCTGCTGCTCTCGCGTCACGCCACCGACGCCAAGGCCTATCTTGGTCTGGCTGGAGCCATCAGGAACAGTTCCCTGGCAGTGGCTGCGCAGCGGATCATTTCAGTCATGGACGTGCGCAAGAGCGCGCCCGATCCGGAAGCCGCCTCTCTCTCGGGAGGCAACCTTCAGAAATTCATCATAGGCCGAGAGCTCGACAGGCAACCGTCGCTGATGATCGTCAACCAGCCTACCTGGGGCGTCGACGCGGGCGCGGCCGCGCGCATCAGGCAAGCGCTCATCGAGCTCGCCCGCAAGGGCTCGGCGGTCCTGGTGATCAGCCAGGACCTCGACGAACTCTTCGAAATCGCCGACGCGATCGCGGTGATGCACAACGGCGAGTTGTCATCGCCGCTCCCGCGCGCCGAAGCGACTTTCGAAAAGATCGGCCTGCTGATGGGCGGCGCCAACCCAGGCCATGCCGAGCCTCCGGTGGAGGCAGCCTGATGCGCATCGAACTCGTTAAGCGGCCTCAGCACTCTAGGCTTTTCAGCGCGCTTTCGCCTTTCATCGCCCTCGCTCTCACTTTGGTCGCCGGCGCCATCATGTTCTCCGCGCTCGGCAAGAATCCGGCGGACGCGCTCTACTATTATTTCGTCGACCCGTTGCGCGAGACATGGTCGCTGCACGAATTGGCGGTGAAAGCTGCCCCGCTGATCCTCATCGCTGTCGGCCTGTCGGTCTGCTATCTGTCCAACAACTGGAACATCGGAGCGGAAGGCCAGTTCATCATCGGCGCAATTGCCGGCTCCATCTTGCCGGTAGTCTTTCCGACTTTTCAGTCCTGGATCGTGCTGCCTCTGATGCTAGTCATGGGCATGATCGGCGGAGCGGCTTATGCCGCCATCCCAGCCTGGCTCAAGGCACGCTTCAACACCAACGAGATCCTGACCAGCCTGATGCTGGTCTATGTGGCGCAGCTTTTCCTGGATTGGATCGTCCGTGGGCCCTGGCGCAACCCGGAAGGCATGAACTTCCCGGAAACACGCACTTTCCATTCCTACGCCATCCTGCCGGAGATCTGGCCGGAATCCGGCAGGGCCCATTGGGGCTTCGTTTTCGCATTGGTCGCGGCGGTCGCCCTGTGGTTCGTGCTGTCGAAGACCCTGAGGGGCTTCGAAGTCAAGGTTCTCGGTCAAAGCCCGCGCGCCGGGCGCTTCGCCGGGTTCTCGGCAGGGCGCATGGTGTTCTTCGCGTTCGTGCTGTCGGGCGCGCTGGCGGGCTTGGCCGGGATCTCGGAGGTTTCCGGAGCAATTGGCCAACTTCGCCCGGTGATCTCTCCCGGCTATGGCTTCGCTGCAATCATCGTGGCTTTCCTCGGTCGTCTCAATCCGCTCGGCATCATCGCCGCGGGTCTGGTCCTGGCGCTGTCCTATCTTGGCGGCGAGGCGGCGCAGATCTCCATCGGGGTGTCCGATAAGGTGGTGCGCGCTTTTCAGGGCATATTGCTGTTTTTCGTGCTCGCCTGCGACACGCTGATCCACTATCGCATCCGCTTCATCGGCGCGGCGACCAAGACGCAAGAGGCGGCGCAGAATGCTTGAACAGGTCCTGATAACGATAGCGACCGCCGCCACGCCGCTGCTGATTGCGGCCATGGGCGAGTTGGTGGTCGAACGCTCAGGGGTACTCAATCTTGGCGTCGAGGGCATGATGGTCATGGGCGCCGTCACCGGTTTCGGTATCGCGCTTGCGACGGGCTCGCCTTGGCTGGGGGTGCTCGCGGCCATTGTCGTCGGCGCTCTGTTCTCCCTGCTTTTCGGTTTCCTCACCCTTACGCTGGTGACCAATCAGGTCGCGACGGGTCTCGCCTTGACCCTGCTCGGCCTCGGTCTCTCCGGAATGTTGGGCGAGGGGTTCGTCGGCTTTCCCGGCGTGAAGATGAGCTATGTCTATATTCCGTATCTCACCGACCTGCCACTTATCGGGAAGCTTTTGTTCGGCCAGGATCCGCTCTTCTATCTGTCGATCGTGCTGACGGCGGGCGTGGCGTGGTTCCTGTTCCGCACGAGAGCCGGTCTGACATTGCGCTCCGTCGGCGACAATCATGCCTCTGCCCACGCGCTGGGCATCAACGTCATCGGCATACGTTACCTTGCCGTGATGTTCGGCGGTGCCTGCGCCGGGCTCGCCGGAGCCTATCTGTCGCTGGTCTACACGCCGCAATGGATCGAGAACATGACGGCCGGCAGGGGGTGGATCGCGCTGGCCCTCGTTGTCTTTGCATCGTGGCGGCCGTGGCGGGTGCTGGCGGGCGCCTATCTGTTCGGCGCGGTGTCGATCGGGCAATTGCATGCGCAGGCGCTGGGGATCGGGGTTCCCTCCCAACTGCTGTCTTCGCTTCCCTACGTGGCGACCATCGTTGTGCTGGTCCTGATTTCGAGAAACCGCCGCTTGACGATGATCAATACACCGGCTTCGCTGGGCCGGCCCTTCGTGCCGGACCGCTAATGCATGTCACCCAAAACTGTGCAGCGGTTTTGGGCAAACGACATGCAAAAACAACAGCTAAAGCATGTCGGGCGAATCCCAATTCGCGCGACATGCTTTAGATGAGAACAACAAAGGACGGGATGATGCTCCAGGCTAACCAAAAGAGGACCACGTCATGAAGAAAACCATTCTGTCATTGGCCGCGGCAGCCGCTGTGCTGTCGTTCGGGACGATGGCGGCCGAAGCCAAGGTGAAGGGTTGCTGGGTCTATGTCGGCCCGATCGGCGACTTCGGCTATTCCTACCAGCACCATCAAGGCCTTCTCCAGGCCAAGGAGAAGTTCGGCGACGAGCTCGAAACCGCCTATCTCGAGAGCGTGCCCGAGGGAGCGGATGCCGAACGCGCCATCGAGCGCCTCGCCCGCTCCGGCTGCGACATCATCTTCACCACGTCCTTCGGCTTCATGGACGCCACCAACAAAGTCGCAGGGCGTTTCCCGGACGTGAAGTTCGAGCATGCGACGGGCTACAAGCGCGAGCATCCCAACGTCGCCACCTACAATTCCCGGTTCTATGAGGGCCGCTATGTGCAGGGCGTGATCGCGGCGAAGATGTCGAAGGCCGGGCTTGCCGGCTACATTGCTTCCTTCCCAATTCCGGAAGTGGTGATGGGCATCAACGCCTTCATGCTCGGGGCGCAATCGGTCAACCCCGACTTCAAGGTCAAGGTCGTCTGGGCCAACACCTGGTTCGATGCCGGCAAGGAAGCAGACGCGGCCAAGGCGCTGATCGACCAGGGCGTCGACATCATCACCCAGCACACCGACTCGACCGCACCGATGCAGGTTGCGACCGAACGCGGGATCAAGGCCTTCGGCCAAGCCTCCGACATGATCAAGTTCGGCCCCGAAACCCAGCTCACCTCGATCGTCGACGACTGGGGGCCATACTACATCGAGCGTATCCAGGCGGTGATCGACGGTACTTGGAAGCAGCAGGACGTGTGGGGCGGCATGAAGGAAGGCCATGTCGTCATGGCGCCGTACGCCAACATGCCGGACGACGTGAAGAAGCTTGCCGAAGAAACGGAAGCCAAGATCAAGTCGGGCGAATTCCATCCCTTCACCGGGCCGGTCACCAAACAGGACGGCTCGGAATGGCTGAAGGCCGGCGAGAAGGCGGATGACGCCACGCTCCTCGGCATGAACTTCTACGTGAAGGGCGTCGACGACAAGCTGCCGCAATGATCCGCGGATCCACGGGCGTTCATCTTTGACCGGTCGCGAATTGCCCCTCACTGTCCTGCCGGACATCTCTCCCCGCGAATTCGCGGGGAGAGAGACGACGGCCGGTTGCGTTTCGCCAGTCGCCAACCGTCGGCGATTGGCGAAGGCGAAGATGCCATCGGTCTTCTCCCCGTTCTTCACGGGGAGAAGTGGCCGGCAGGCCGATGAGGGGCTTGCCCAAAGGGCAATCTTTGTTGCCGTTCTTACACGGCCGTGCCGTAGAGATCGTAGGCGTCGGAGCGATCGATCTTGACGGTGACGATGTCGCCTGCACGAAGTGGCCGCCGCGACGAGATGTGCACGGCTCCGTCGATTTCGGGCGCGTCATACTTGGTGCGGCCCTTTCCATTGAGGCCGTGCGCTTCGTCGATGATGACCGGCAGGCGCTTGCCCAACTTCCTCTGAAGCTGGCCCGCCGAGACCTTCTGCTGCCGCTGCATGAAGCGGTGCCAGCGGGCCTCCTTCACCTCCTGAGGGACCTCGGACAAGCCAAGATCGTTGGAGCGCGCGCCCTTGACCGGCTCGTATTTGAAGCAGCCGGCGCGGTCGATCTTCGCCGCATCCAGCCAGTCGAGCAGCAGTTCGAAACCTTCGTCGGTCTCTCCGGGGAAGCCGACGATGAAGGTCGAGCGGACTGCGAGGTCCGGGCAGATTTCGCGCCAGCGACGGATGCGATCGAGGGTCTTTTCCTGATGCGCCGGCCGGCGCATGTTCTTCAGCACCTGGGGGGAGGCGTGCTGGAAAGGAATATCGAGATAGGGAAGGATCTTCCCTTCGGCCATCAGTGGAATGACCTCGTCGACATGGGGATACGGATAGACATAGTGCATCCGGACCCACACGCCGAGCTCGCCGAGTTCATGGGCGAGATCCAGGAACTTTGCCCGGACTTCCCGGTCCTTCCAGATGCTCGCCTGATACTTCAGGTCTATCCCATAGGCGCTTGTATCCTGTGAGATGACCAGGATCTCCTTGACGCCGGCGGCTGCAAGTTTCTCCGCTTCGCGAAGGACATCCGCTGCCGGTCTCGAAACGAGATCGCCGCGCAGCGCCGGTATGATGCAGAAGGTGCAGCGGTTGTTGCAGCCTTCCGAGATCTTCAGATACGCGTAATGGCGCGGCGTGAGCTTCACGCCCTGAGGCGGAAGGAGGTCGACGAAGGGGTCGTGCGCCGGCGGAGCGGCCTCATGCACCGCCGCCATGACGCTCTCGTAAGCCTGAGGGCCGGTGATGGCCAAGACATTCGGATGCTTCTCGCGGATGACGTCCGGTTCGGCGCCGAGACATCCCGTTACGATGACCTTGCCGTTCTCGGAAAGCGCCGCTCCGATGGCGTCGAGGGATTCGGCGCGGGCGGAATCGAGAAAGCCGCAGGTGTTGACGACGACCAGGTCGGCGCCGTCATGCTTGCGCGATATCTCGTAACCCTCCGCCCGTAGGCGGGTGATGATGCGTTCGGAATCGACCAGCGCTTTCGGGCAACCGAGGCTCACGAAACTGACACGCGGCGCGGCGGACATCTTGTTTGCTTCCGTTCTCGTCATGGATGGCTCCTACCGGGCGCAGGTTTCAGTGGCCGCCATTATGCGAACCGCCGAACCAGCCGCTGAGGAAACCGAACTGCTCGGGGAACTGATCCACGGCTCCATCCATGATCATCTTCAGGGCGACGTAGAGAATGATGAGCAGGCCGATATAGGCGATCCAGCGGTATTTGTGCAGAAGGCGTGCCACGAAGCTCGCTGCGAAGCCCATCAGGGCCACAGAGAGCATGAGTCCGATGATCAGCACGGTCGGATGTTCCATCGCCGCGCCGGCAACCGCCAGCACGTTGTCGAGGGACATCGATACGTCGGCGATGACGATCTGCCAGGCCGCGGCCGCAAAGGTCTTCGTCGGTGCCTTCCCCGCCACGCTGCCGTCGGTGTCCAGATCGGCATTGGCGAGCGCTTCGGTAGCGTCGTGCTCGGCTTCGTGGCTGACGCGGAGTTCGCGCCACATCTTCCAACACACCCAGAGCAGCAGCAGACCGCCGGCGATCAGCAGCATGGGGCCGATCTGGAGAAGCCAGGTCGTGATGAGCGCGAAGCCGATACGCAGTGCGGTGGCCGCGGCAATGCCGATGAGAATGGCTTTCTTGCGTTGCTCTGCCGGCAATCCGGCGGCCGCGAGGCCGATTACGATAGCGTTGTCGCCAGCGAGGACGAGGTCGATCGCGATGACTTGAAGCAGCGCGGAAAAGCCGGCTGCGGTGAAAATTTCCATGGAAAGGGCCCCGTCACAAACAGGTTTGGGACGCCCGTTAACGTGTGAGTTGGGCAGCCGTCAAGAAGCGTCGCAAATTGTCGCGAGCCGGCGGGCGCTTTGTGATCAGACTCCCGAGATAACAGGCGACCCGTAACGTCTGCAGCCGCTGCAGGCACCGGGCGTTCTTGGCAGGGGCCCAGTCAGTGCCCGCGGGGCGGGGTCGGCACTGCGCCTGTTAGCCTTCGAGAGGCAATTGGAAGAATATGTGACAAATCCCCAGGCGATACCGCTACATTGGACGTATCAGGCCCGACCCGGCTTCACGCCTTGGTGGACGGTCGTTCGCTAAAGGCTAGCCCGCACGAGCTATCGTGGATTGGGATGAAGCGCCGTCGGGGAGGAGGTCGACGGCGCTTCATCCGGTATGGCGGCCTGGAGGAGGAAAGGCCGCCAACGAATCTCACATAGGTAACGCACCCCGCTTCGACAACAGCGGTAAAAAAGGCGCGAACTGCAAGATTGTCGCAGCCTTTTCGTGAAGCGCTCGATCTCGCTTCGCGATGCAGCGACCTCCCGCTGGGTTGCGGCAGCCCGGGAGCGGTGATAGTTCCGCGCGATATCGAATGGACCAGCTTCTTGAGTCCGGGGGACACGACCATGAGGACCTGCAAGTCAGCAGATCGCTAAGCCGCAACAGCACTCGATTGTTGTTGCGGCCGTCTGTCAAGAAACTCCACCGGAATAGCTACAGGCAGATCGCCGCCCCGATGCACACATTTGAGCGGGCGCAGAATCATGCCTCATCCCCAATCCTTTGCCTGGAAACTCTCGTTGCCGGCTGCCATCCTGCTGATGGCCCCCTTCGATATCCTGGCCTCGCTGGCCATGGACATCTATCTGCCGATCGTGCCGGCCATGCCGGCGATCCTTGAAACCTCGCCTTCGGTCGTTCAGCTGACGCTCAGCCTCTACATGGTTCTGCTCGGACTCGGCCAGATCGTCTTCGGGCCGCTCTCCGATCGTATCGGCCGGCGACCCGTCCTGCTCGGCGGCGCATTGATCTTTGGCCTCGCTTCAGCCCTCCTGGCGGTCACGACATCCGCTGTCGTCTTCGTCCTCCTCCGCATCACGCAGGCTGCCGGCGCGTCGGCGGCGCTCGTCGCGACTTTCGCCACGGTGAGAGATGTCTATGCCGAGCGGCCGGAAGGCGCTGTCATCTATAGTCTGTTCGGGTCGATGCTGGCCTTCGTGCCGGCCTTCGGTCCGATCACCGGCGCATTGATCGCGGAGACTTTCGGCTGGCGGGGCATCTTTGTCGCCCTGGCAGTCCTGGCGCTCATGGCGACGTTGAATGCGACGCTCAAATGGCGCGAGACGCGGCCGGCGGACAGTGCCGGCGAGACGAACTTCGCCGCGATCCTGAGAAGTTCGGCTTTCTGGACCTACACGCTTGGCTTCAGCGCGGCGATGGGAGCCTTCTTCGTGTTCTTTTCGACAGCCCCGCGCGTGCTCATCGACCGGGCGGGCTATTCAGAGACCGCATTCAGCCTGGTTTTCGGAACGGCGGCGATAGTGATGATCCTCACCAGCCGTTTCGCAAAACGATTCGTCGCGTCATGGGGAATTGCGGGCAGCCTGGCGCGGGGAATGGCGATGCTGCTTCTGGGAGCCGCGCTGTTGGCGGTCGGCCAGTTGGTCGGAGATCCGTCCTTCGCGACCTTCATGCTTCCGATGTGGATCATCGCGGTCGGTATCGTCTTTGCTTCATCCGTTACGGCAAACGGCGCGCTCCAGGACTTCGGAAAGGCGGCGGGGGCCGCCGTTGCGCTCTATTTCTGCGTGCAGAGCATACTGGTCGCGACCGTGGGAACGGCGCTGATCGTCGTGCTTCCTGGCGACACGGCATGGCCGCTGATCGTCTATTGCGTGGCTTTGGCGTTGCTGACGCTCGGGGCGTTGCGTTTGCTGCAAAGGCGAGGGAAGAACGACTGAACAGCCGGTGCAAGGCTCATCATGATGGTCTTGCCTTCGCCAGGCGCGATCCGAAGAGGTTGATGCACAACCCCGCAATGACGAGGCTGGAGGCCAAAAGCTTCCAGCCTTGCAGCGGCTCACCGAGCAGCACCGCGGAGCCGAGGAATCCGAAGACCGGCACGAGAAGGGTAAAGGGCGCAACCGTCGAGACAGGATAACGGGCGAGCAGACCGCTCCATGCCGCAAAGCCGAACAGGGTCGAGAGATAAACGATGTAGGCAATCGAACCAACCGAAACCCAGTCCAGTTGCGTGAAACTTGCGACGAAGCCCGCGCGGTCGAGAAGCAGCGTCGCGATCAGGAGCGGCGGCAACGCAAAGAGACTTCCCCAGGCGACGAGACCCAGCACGCTGGCCGAACCGGCCTGCTGCGAAATGCGCTTCGAGACAATGTTGCCGCCACCCCATGAAGCTGCGGCGGCGATGAGAAGGGCGAGCCCGGCCATCGTCACGTCACCGCCGACATGCAGCCCGACATAGGCCACACCCGAAAAAGCGAGCAGCGCACCGGTCAGTTGCCACGGGGTCGGGCGTTCACTGAGCAGGAGGACGGATAGCCCGATCGTGAAGAAGACCTGGAGTTGCAGGATGAGCGACGAAAGCCCTGCGCTCATGCCGACCTTCATGCCCGTGAACAGGAAGCCGAACTGCATGGCAAAGATCAGCAATCCGTAGATCGCGATCAGGCGCATCGGCACGTCCGGCCGCTTGGAGAAGAAGACCCATGGGAATGCGGCGAGGGCGAAGCGAGCCACCCCGAGCGCCAAAGGCGAAACCTGACGCAGGCCGATCTTTATGATGGCGAAGTTGACACCCCAGATCAGCACGATGGCCAAGGCAAGGAAGAGGTGGCGCGGCTTCATCTCCGGTTCTCGAGAACAATCATGCCTTTGAATTGAGTTGAGTTTCTAGCTTGGCTGAA
Organism: Mesorhizobium sp. 1B3; assembly: GCF_050958605.1. Taxonomy (NCBI): domain Bacteria; kingdom Pseudomonadati; phylum Pseudomonadota; class Alphaproteobacteria; order Hyphomicrobiales; family Phyllobacteriaceae; genus Mesorhizobium; species Mesorhizobium sp. 1B3. Next base: position 159,089 of record NZ_JBJHDO010000004.1, read on the forward strand.
ACCTTGAACCGAAAAGGAATTATCGGCGGGGGAGGGAACGGATAGCGCCGGTGGGCACGACGCAGGTCATCGGACGGCTTGGAGCAAGATCTCTGCTGCCCGCTTCGCCACGGCAATGGGCTCGGCGACCCCCTTTATGTACGCCTCCGTCACGGCTCCGTCGAGCAGCAGCACGATGCTGTCCGCCATGTGTGAACGTTCGGCGCGTTCTTCATCCAGGGCACGAAACACTTGGTCCCGCAGGGCTCGCTTGTAGCGCTGCACGACCGCGTGGACCGGTCCGGATGGCTCCCCCTCCTGCAAGCTCGCATGGATGAAAGGGCAACCACGATAATCCGCGCGAAGCGTTCCGCGGGCAAACAGGTCGAATATGCCTTCGATGCGGGCTTGTTCCGTCCCTGCCTCCGGCAACGTTTCGAGGGCGCGCAACGTCGCCGCGGCCATCTCCTCGTACACCGCCACGGTGAGCGCCTCCTTGGAAGGGAAATTGTTGTAGAGCGTCATGCGGGCGACACCGGCGGCATCCGTCACCTCGTTAATGCCGACATTCGAAGCGCCATGACGCATGAACAGCCTGCGGGCGGTTTCCAGTAGCCGGTCACGGCCGCCACCAGTTCTGCGATCATTTCCCATTCCCGTCCCATCCATTCGATTTGACACAGCAGTTCCGTCTGATAGGTATGTCAGTCTACCTAATTGTTAATCGGAGCGCTACATTATGCCCGAGCTAAGATTGTGGTTTTCGCCGGGGGCGTGCTCGCTTGCGCCTCACATCCTGCTGCATGAGATCGGCGCGGCCTTCGAGGCGGTAAAGACGTCGATCCCGGAAGGCGCGCACCTGACCGAGGAGTTCACGCGCCTCAATCCCAAGAACCGCGTGCCGGTCCTGATGCTGGACGGGGAGGTGATCACGGAACTCCCTGCTATCGCCACGGCTATCTCGAACCTGGCGCCTGACAAATGCCTGATGGGGCGAACCGATCTCGACAGGGTCCGGGCCTACGAGTGGATGAACTGGCTGTCTGGAACCGTGCATGGCCAGGGTTTCGGAGGGTTGTGGCGTCCGCAACGCTTTTCCGACGATCCTGCGGTATTCGAGAATATCAGGACCAAGGCGCGCCGAACCATCGCCGATTGCTTCGAGACGATCGACCGCCGGCTCTCGAGCACCTACTCGACCGGGCAGAACTTTACCGCGGTCGATGCCTTCCTGCTTGTCTTCTATCGCTGGGGGAACGGGATCGGTATCGACGTAGCGACGGCGTTTCCGCGATACGCTTCGTTTGCCGAACCACTTCTGCAACGGCCCTCCGTTGCTGCGGCAATCGCGGCGGAGGGTATCAATGCTCACGGGAGGTGAAGCCCCCTATGAGAAGCTGCACCTCGCGCGCGACGCACCGGCACGCGCACTCCATTAACCTTAATAAATGGTTTCGATTGCGGGCAGGACGAGCACCGGCCACTGTCCGCCAATGGGGTCCTTTCCTGATTTCCTCACTGTTCCCGGTGCGTGGCGATGAAGTACATCTTCGCAGCCTGGGCGACGCCGCTTGTGCTGTTCTGGGGATGGTACTTCCTGTCCCTGAACGACATGCATTTCGGCTATGTCATGTTGAGCAGGGGCGCCCACGACCTCGTTTTCGAGCTTTATGGGGAGATGCTTGGCATTGATCCCACCATCATACCCGGGCTCGTTGCCAGGGCCTGTGTTCTCGATACGCTGCTGATCGGAGCGATTTGGGCCTTCCGCCGCCGCCGCGAACTCGCCGCGTGGGGGCGACGCGTCCGTGGCAGACAAATCGGCCCGTCAGTCGCCGCGCAGACTTTGCAGCCGGTCGAGAACGCCCTGAAGGATGAAGGCGGCGGCCGCGGAATCGATGCGGCCGGCGCGCTTCTTGCGGGAAACATCCATCTCTACAAGCGCCCGCTCGGCCGCCACGGTTGACAGCCTTTCGTCCCAAAAGGCGAACGGCAGATCGCTGAATCTGGCCATGTTGCGCACGAAAGCACGGGAAGCCTGCGCTCGCGGTCCTTCGCTGCCATCCATGTTGATCGGCAGGCCGATAGCCACGGCCCCGGTGTTTTCCTTCCCGATGAGTTCCAGCAAGGTAGCTGCGTCCAACGAGAACTTCTTGCGGACGATCACCGGCCGCGGGTTGGCAAGGGAAAGTCCGGCGTCCGAGATCGCCAAGCCGATCGTCTTGTCGCCAAGGTCGAGCCCGGCGATTGTTTGGCCGCGTGTGAGATGACGGGGCAGATCTTCGACGGCGATGATCGGCAAAAGCATTCCTTCCCATTGATTTGGCTGGGGGTGGTTCTATCCTCCACGCGACATGAAATCGAGGAGACTTTTGATGAAGATCACCTGGTACGGTCATTCCGCCTTCCGCGTTGAAGCGGCCGGAGCGAAGATCCTGATCGATCCGTTTCTTACCGGCAACCCCTCATGGGGCAAGAGCTGGGAAGAGCCGGCCGAGGGGGTGACCCATGTGCTCCTGACGCATGGGCACAGCGACCATGTCGGGGATTCCTTGGCGATCCTCCAAAAGACCGGCGCCATGCTGGTCGCCAATTTCGAGCTTTGCATGTATCTCGTCGGCAAGGGCGTCAGCGACCAGAAGATCAATCCGGGCAATCATGGCGGTACGGTCGACTGCGGCGGTTTCACCACGACTTTCGTGCAGGCGCTGCATTCATCTTCCATGCCGGGCGAGGGCGGTTCGAATACCTATCTCGGCAACCCCGCCGGGCTCGTCCTGCATTTTCCGGAGGAGCCGACGCTCTATCACATGGGCGATACCGATATTTTCTCGGACATGGCGCTCATCAACGAGTTGCACGAACCGCGGATCGGCATGGTCCCGATCGGCGACCGCTTCACCATGGGCGGAGCGGTGGCGGCCCTGGCGTGTCGCCGTTTCTTCAATTTCGAAACCGTCATTCCGTGCCACTACGCGTCTTTCGGCATCATCGATCAGACAGCGGAAAAGTTCGTCGTCGGCATGGAGGGATCGGCCGCTCGGGTTGCGCAGCCCAAGGTAGGCGAGGCCTTCGAGCTCTGAGGATGGTCTCGTTTTGCGGCGGGCTGGCATCATCTCGATGTTGCGCTTGGCCGGCCGCACCGTTATAGCGCGAGCTTGCCTTTCCCGGAGCAGCCATGTCCGTCGACATCGAAACCGTCCGGCGCGTCGCGCGCCTCGCCCGCATTGCCGTAACGCCGGAGGATGCCGAGCGCATGACCGGCGAGCTCAACGCCATTCTCGGCTTCGTCGAACAGTTGAATGAAGTCGATGTGGCCGGCGTGGAACCAATGACCTCGGTCATCCCCATGGAGATGAAGAAGCGCCAGGACGCCGTCACCGACGGCAATAAGGCCGCCGACATTGTCGCCAACGCGCCGGCAACCGAGGAGAACTTCTTCCTCGTGCCCAAGGTGGTGGAGTAGGCGATGTCCATAGCGGTCACCGCTGAAAGCCCGCTGCAGGACGATATCCGTGCGCTGATCGACGAACTGAACGCCGCCCTGCTCGAGCTTACCCCGCCAGAGTTCTGCTTCCACATGACGGTGGAGGAAATGGCTGAGCCGGACACGACCGTGTTTGTGGCGCGCGACGATGGCGAGGCGGTCGCGTGCGGTGCCTTGAAGCGCCACCAAGACAGCATTGGCGAGGTCAAGCGCATGTACACCCGGCCGTCGCATCGCGGCAGGAAGATCGGTGCGGCGATCGTGACGCGTATCGAGGATCTTGCCCGGGCCGAGAGCCTCACCCGACTGGTGCTCGAAACAGGCGACCGCCACCCCGCCGCCTGGGCCGTCTATGAACGGGCCGGCTTCACGCGTTGCGGGCCGGTGCTCGACTATCCGGCTTCGCAATGGTCGGTGTTCTACGAAAAGCCTTTGATGGCCGAAGCGGCCTGAACGGATTGCTTATGACCGATTTGACGAAACTCACCATAGCAGCCGCGCGCACGAAGCTGCGCGCCAAGGAAATCACGTCAACCGAGTTGACGGAAGCCTATCTCGGCGCGATCGACCGCGCCAATCCGGTGATCAACGCCTATGTCACGGTTACGCATGATAAGGCCCGGGAGATGGCCAAGGCGTCGGATGCACGGCTGGCGCAAGGCGAGGCTGGAGCGCTCGAAGGCATTCCGCTCGGCATCAAAGACCTGTTCGCGACGGAGGGAGTGCACACACAGGCGTGCAGCCATGTGCTCGACGGCTTCAAGCCGCGCTACGAATCGACCGTCACCGCCAATCTGTGGGCCGATGGTGCCGTAATGCTCGGCAAGCTGAACATGGACGAGTTCGCCATGGGCTCGTCGAATGAAACCTCATATTACGGCCCGGTGATCAATCCCTGGCGCCGTTCGCGCGCGACGACGGCGGTGACGCCTTCGCCACATGCGGGCGAGGGCGGTTTCGTTTCCGACGGCGAGGCCGCGCGTGAGGCGCGCATCGTCGACAATGCCCAACTCGTGCCCGGCGGCTCGTCCGGCGGCTCGGCCGCCGCCGTCTCCGCTTTTCTCTGCGCCGGCGCGACGGCCACGGATACAGGCGGCTCGATCCGCCAGCCGGCTGCCTTTACCGGCACCGTCGGCATCAAGCCGACCTATGGACGCTGCTCGCGCTGGGGCACCGTCGCTTTCGCATCCTCGCTCGACCAGGCCGGTCCCATCGCCCGTGATGTGCGTGATGCGGCAATCCTGCTGAAATCCATGGCATCGGTCGATCCGAAGGACACAACCTCGGTCGACCGGCCCGTGCCGGACTACGAGGCGGCGCTCGGCCAGTCGATAAAGGGCATGAAGGTCGGCATTCCCAAGGAATATCGGGTCGATGGCATGCCCGAGGAAATCGAGGCGCTGTGGCGCAAGGGTATCGCCTGGCTGAAGGACGCGGGCGCGGAGATCGTCGACATATCGCTCCCCCATACCAAATACGCTCTCCCGGCCTACTATATCGTCGCGCCGGCGGAAGCGTCGTCGAATCTCGCTCGCTATGACGGGGTCCGATATGGGCTGCGTGTGCCCGGCAAGGATATTGTCGACATGTACGAAAGGACCCGCGCCGCCGGCTTCGGCCGTGAGGTCAAGCGGCGCGTGATGATCGGCACCTATGTGCTCTCGGCCGGTTATTACGACGCCTACTACCTGCAGGCGCAGAAGGTCCGCACGCTCATCAAGCGCGATTTCGAGGAAGTCTTTGACGCCGGCGTCGACGTCATTCTGACGCCGGCCACGCCGTCCGCCGCCTTCGGCGTTGCCGACCAGGACATGAATGCCGATCCGGTCAAGATGTATCTGAACGACATCTTCACCGTCACCGTGAACATGGCCGGCCTACCTGGTATCGCGGTTCCCGCCGGGCTCGACGGCAACGGCCTGCCGCTCGGCCTGCAGCTCATTGGACGGCCCTTCGACGAGGAGACGCTGTTCCGGACCGCCCATGTCGTGGAGCAGGCCGCCGGCCGCTTCGAGCCGGAGAACTGGTGGTCCTGACGGCTCATTCATTCCGCGCTGCCTTCGTTCGAGCGGCAGTTCAGATGACATGGTGGCGCCGGAGGGCACATGTTCTTCGTGATCTCTAAGGTCTTCTGGTTCGTCGCCCAGCCCGTCAACCTGACGCTGCTGCTCGTCGTCGTCGGACTCGTGGCTTGTGCCTGCGCATGGCGTCGGGTGGGCTACTCTCTGGTCTCGGCGGCCGCCCTGCTGCTTGGCCTGTCCGTCTGGTCCTCACTGGGCGCCAACCTGCTCGCTCCGCTCGAGGACAGGTTTGCCAGGCCGGAAGTATCGCCGGAGAATGTCGCCGGCATCGTGGTTTTGGGCGGCGGACTGGAGGGCAGCATCAACAGGTCTCGCGGCGGTTACGAGCTGAACAGCTCGGGTGATCGGTTCGTCGAGACTGCCATCTTGGCACGACGCTTTCCCGATGCACGCATCCTGGTGTCGGGAGGTTCCGGCGAATTGCTGCTCACCGGCGAGAGCGACGCCGACACTGCGCCGCGCCTGCTCTCGGCGCTGGGTGTCGCGCCCGAGCGCCTGATCCTGGAAAACAAGTCGCGCAATACGGACGAGAACGCTCGATTTTCCCGGGAACTTGCAAAGCCTCAGTCGGGAGAAACGTGGCTTCTGGTCACGTCGGCATTCCATATGCCCCGTTCAGTCGGCCTGTTCCGCAAGGCCGGTTTTGCCGTCGTGCCATGGCCCGTCGACTATCGCACCGCAGGCGACGAGGGCTACGGTTTCTTCGTCGACAATGCGATCGATTCGCTTCAGAATACGACACTGGGCATCCGCGAGTGGATCGGCCTTCTCGCCTATTGGCTGACGGGTCGCATCGATCAGCTTTTGCCTGGGCCCGCCTGAGGCTCCAGCACCGCCTGCCGGGCGGCCGAGAAATATTGCCGCCTGACGAGAACGCCGAGCACAAGCAGTGTCGCTATGGCGAAGACCAGCGGACCGATGAGCCAGCCCAGATAGCCGATAGCGAAAAAGATGCCGCGCAGACCAGTATTGAAGTGCTTGCCAGCGAGGATGTTCATGCGCGCGGCACGCCGCACGGCAAGCTCGATCTGCTCGCCCTGGTCGTGCTCTTGGCGCAGCAGCGGCACGGCACCGACGAGAATCGAGCAATAGTTGAAAAGCCGATACGACCACGCGAATTTGAAGAAAGAGTAGGCGAGCAGCACCGTCAGGCCCAGCACTTTGAACTCGAACAGGCCGCGTGCAGGGCTGTCGAGCAGCGGCAGGTCGGCCAGCACGACAAGCACCTTGTCAGCCTGTTGCAAAAGCGCAAGGCATCCGCCCAGAGCAATGAGCGATGTCGAAGCGAAGAACGCTGTGCCTTGCTGCAGGCCGATCATGATGCTGGTGTCGATCATCCTGAGTTCGCGTTGGGCCATGGTATGCATCCAGGCTTCGCGCTGCCGGTTCATGACAGATGTCAAGGATTCCCGGGAAAACAGCCGACCTTCGATCGACTGCGCATAGAGAACCCACACCGCAAGAAAGAATACCAGGGCTGCGAGGTCAGGCGTCGTCAGGGGGAAGGAATCGGCCATGCTCCTGTGTAGCACGAACGCGGTGCTCGGAGGGTTGCCGTAGCTGCCATGGTTGCGCCTCAAGGATTGATGATTCGTATATAAAAGTATGCCGACAAGCTATTGATTTTACTCAATTCACTACAAGGCGATCGGCTCGACTGCAAATGCCCGCCCAGCTTTTGCCTTTTTTGCGGTTGCGACGGCCGCGGGAACGGCGTATTCATCGCCCCGGTTTAGGGTCGGAACAGGCCGATCGCGGCAAGGTTTCCCGGCTGATGAACGGACAAAAGGAAATCATGGAAGACAGCGTGAATAAATCCTGCTGGGGCCTCACGGCCAAGGCAGTGATCGGGTTTGCGGGCATCATTCTGCTCGCATGGCTGGTCGGTGGCTCGGAATCCGCAGCGGTGCTGGCAACGGCCGGCTGATCCTTCCGCGAACATTCCCGCAGGCGCGGTGGCTTCACCGCGCCTTTTTGTTTGGCTATATGGCAAACGAAGATGTCGCGCCGGGATCAGGCGAAGTCGGCGCGCGCATAGCGCCGGCACGCGGAAAGGCGGCAGCATCAGCGCAATCCGGGAGCCTGACATTGTTTCTTTCGGTTTTCGATCTTTTCAAGATTGGCATCGGTCCGTCGAGTTCTCACACGATGGGGCCCATGACCGCCGCCTCGCGTTTCCTCGAAGAGCTTCTCTCCGGCGAATGGCCTCGGCCCGCGGCGGCCAAGGTTGCGCGTCTCAGCGCAAGCCTGCACGGCTCGCTCGCTTTCACCGGCATCGGGCACGGAACCGACCGGGCCGTGATCCTGGGGCTTGCCGGCGAAACGCCCGTTACCGTCGATCCCGACAAGGCGGATGCGATCGTCGACAGGATCAAGGGGGAAAAGAGCGTTTCGCCCCCAGGTCATCCCGCCTACCGCTTCGATCCCGCGACAGATCTCGTGCTGGACAAGAAGGCGCCGCTGCCGGGCCATGCCAATGGCATGGCGTTCTGCGCCTTCGATGCCGACGACAGACTGCTTCTGCGCCGAATTTATTATTCGACCGGCGGCGGCTTCGTGGTCTCCGATGAGGAGCTTCAACACATGAAGGCGGAGGGCCCGCTGCGTAAGGGGGCGGGAAAGCCCGTGCCCTATCCGTTCGGTAACGCCATGCAGATGCTGACGATGGCTGCGAACAGCGGGCTTTCGATCGCCGCCATGAAGCGCGCCAATGAGGAGCGGCACATGTCCCGCGAGGAACTGGATGCCGGCCTCGACCGGATCTGGGAGGCGATGCGCGCCTGCATCGACCGCGGCCTGTCGCAGGACGGGATCATGCCGGGCGGCTTGAAGGTGCGCCGCCGCGCCCGGCAGTTGCATGACAAGCTGCAGGAAGAATGGCGGACCAACCGCCCGAACCCTCTCCTCGCCAATGACTGGCTCTCGATCTACGCCATGGCCGTCAATGAGGAGAACGCCGCTGGCGGGCGGGTGGTGACCGCGCCGACCAATGGCGCGGCGGGCGTCGTTCCGGCCGTCATGCGTTATTGGCTGCACTTTCATGTCGAAGCGGACCAGGAGTCGATCCGCGACTTCCTTCTGACCGCTGCGGCCATAGGCGGCATCATCAAGCACAACGCCTCGATCTCAGGCGCGGAAGTCGGTTGCCAGGGCGAGGTGGGCTCGGCATCGGCCATGGCGGCGGCCGGACTGTGCGCTGTCATGGGCGGCACCCCCGAGCAGGTCGAGAACGCTGCAGAGATCGCGCTGGAGCATCATCTCGGCATGACATGCGATCCGATCGGTGGGCTCGTTCAGGTACCTTGCATCGAACGCAATGCGCTGGGTGCGGTGAAGGCCGTTACTGCGGCGTCCCTCGCCGTGAAGGGCGATGGGAAGCATTTCGTGCCGCTCGACGCCGCCGTCGAGACCATGCGCCAGACGGGCCTCGACATGAACGAGAAATACAAGGAGACAAGCCTCGGCGGGCTCGCTGTGAATGTGGTGGAATGCTGAAGGCCTGTGCAAAACCGGGCCGGCCATTGAATGCTTCCGTCGCGGTGGCTAATTTTCGCGAATGGCTCTCAATCTCATAAAACTCTGCGTCGGCTGCGACAGCGTCGAAGACCTGGAAGAATGGATCGCTTTCCGGCTCGACGAGCGTCGGCGCGCCGGAGAGCCGGTCGAGCAATATCATACTACCCGGATGGTGCCGACACGTGGCGCCGAGATCACCAGCGGCGGATCGCTCTACTGGGTCATCAAGGGCAGCGTTCAATGCCGGCAGTTGATCACCGAGATACGGCCTTTTACCGACGATGAGGGAATCGGTCGATGCCATCTGATCCTCGATCCGGTCGTCGTGCGAACGGAATGGCAACCACGCCGCGCGTTTCAAGGTTGGCGCTACCTGAAACAGGAAGACGCGCCCGCCGATCTCGGCAAGGGCAGGGCCGGCCTGGTGGAGATGCCACCCAGACTTCGGCAGGAGCTTGCTGAACTCGGCCTGCTTTGACGGAGGCGCAACACCGGCGCACCCCTTGTCAGCGAAGCGGCGAGGGCACATCTTCGTCTGCATGAACGAGAAGTCGCCGTCTGTTCCGAAAAAGCCGGGAGCGGTCCCGACAAAGCCCAGATCCGGGGCCTACGAGGTCGAAGCCTTCCTTGCCCAGGCAAGGGCACTGCAAGGGGGCTCTGATGCAGGGGGCAGGCTCATCCTGGCGCTCGACGCGACGATGAGCCGCCAGCCGACATGGGACCTGGCATGCCGGCTCCAGGGAGAAATGTTCGACGCGGCCGGCAGCCCGCCCGGCAAGCTCTCGGTTCAACTCGTCTATTTTCGAGGCCTTGGGGAATGCAAGGCCTCGCGGTTCGTGAGCGACACCGAAGCCCTCAAGAATCTCATGGTGCGTATCGACTGCCGGGGCGGCCATACGCAGATCGGCAAAGTTCTTTCCCACGCTCTCAAAGAAACCGCGAGACAGAAAGTGAACGCGGTCGTCTTTATCGGGGACGCCATGGAGGAGGAAATCGACGATCTCGCCGAGAAGGCGGGCAGGCTGGGCCTGCATGGCGTGCCGGTCTTCCTCTTTCAGGAAGGGGCTGACGCGAGCGTGGAGCGCGCGTTTCGTGAGATAGCGAGACTGTCCAAGGGGGCATGGTTTCGCTTCGACCGCAACGCCGCCGCCACGCTGGCGCGTCTTCTTTCGGCGGTTGCTCTCTTTGCCACCGGTGGTCGGAAAGCGCTCGCGGCGCGCGGGCGTCCGGAGGATCGGCTCCTGATTGAGAATCTACGGGGCAGTGGGACGTAATGACCGCCGCCTTCTATTTGGTCGCGGTTCTGCTGATGCTTGGCTTGCTGGCGCTCGGCTTGGTTCGGGTCGACGCGGCGCATCTTGCCGGCGCGCTTCGCAAGGCGGGGCCGATCCTCGTGGGCGGCGCCGGTGTCATCCTGATGCTGGTCGGGCGCGCGGCGGTCGGCGGCATGCTCATTTCCGGCGCGCTGGCATGGTACACATACCAGCGAAAATACCAGAGCCTGCGCAAGACACCGGGCAAACGTTCGTCCGTCCGGACGACGACGCTCGAAATGGAACTCGACCACGACACCGGTGGGCTGGACGGGACGGTGCTGGCCGGCAAGTACGCGGGAAAGGCGCTCGGCCAGATGTCGATGCCTGACCTACTCGACCTGCGTGCCGAACTCGCCGGCGACGACGAAAGCCGCCGCCTACTTGAGACGTATCTTGACGGCCGTTTTCCCGTCTGGCGCCACGACGCTGAGGCGGGTGTTGGCGAAAGGCAGCGAACTGCGCCAGGTGCGGGCACCATGACTAAGGAGGAGGCCTACAAGATCCTTGGTCTTGAAGCGGGCGCCTCCACGGCGGACGTCCGCAAGGCGCACCGCCGCCTGATGCAACGCCTGCACCCCGATCTGGGGGGCTCGTCTTTCCTGGCGGCGCGCATCAACGAAGCCAAGGACGTCCTTCTCTCCGATCACGACTGATTCTCCTTCGACTGATACTTCCCGGGAGATGGGTGAGATCGCCTCATCCGTTATTGCTGGACCGCGTAGCAGGCGATCTTCTGCTTCTTCAGGGCGCCGCAAGCATCCCATGCGGCGGTCTTCGTTTCGAAGCCGCCGAAGCGGGCGCGGTAGTAAGTGACACCGCCCTTCTCGAAGGGGACGGTGAAGCCGGCGGCCTCGGCAAGGATGCGGGGCGCTCGCTTGCTGGCCTTGGCGAGTGCTGCCTTTGCTTCCTCGTCGCTCGGCGAGGAAGCAATCTGGACCACCCAACCAGCTCGAGCGGTCGATGCCGTCTTGACCGGATCGACGGTGGAAGGTGTGGAGCCGGCATAACCCTGCTCGACCGGCGCCACGTCGCCGAATGCCTCCGCGATACGCCTCGACGGCGTGGGTGCCCCGGCGTCGAGCGATGCGATCTGAACCCCTTCGGCGGCGGGACGCGCGTCGGGCGTGGGCGCGTTCTTCTTCGGCAGCATGGCGGCGGCAATGGCCTTCACCGGCGTATCGGCGCGGATCTCGGCCGGTGCACTGCGCGCAATCAGGTCGCCACCGTCGCGGCCAGACGCTTTGGGCAGATACTTCTTGATCAGCTCCGCCATATGATTGTCGCGGGAGCGGCCACTCACCCCCCCCATGACAACGGCGACGATCTTGCGATCGCCTGACTTCACCGACGAGACCAGATTGAAGCCCGAGGCGTTGGTGTAACCGGTCTTGATGCCATCCACGCCTTCGATGCGTCCCAGCAGCTTGTTGTGGTTGCCCATGCGTTGACGACCGAAGGTGAAGGATCGGGTCGAGAAATAGTCGTAATACTGCGGGAAGTGCTCACGCAGCGCGATACCGAGCGTCGCCATGTCGCGGGCCGTCGAATGCTGCGCGGAATTGGGCAGGCCGGACGCGTTCTTGAAGACCGTATCGCCCATGCCGAGCTTGCGCGCCTTGCTCGTCATGATCCGGGCAAAACCTTCCTCGGAGCCGCCGAGATATTCCGCGATGGCTGCGGCGGCGTCATTGGCCGATTTCGTGACGAGCGCGTAGATGATGGTTTCGGCCGTTACCGAGTTGCCCGGCTTCACACCGAGCTTCGTGGGAGGCTTCGCCGAGGCGTTGGCCGAGAAGGGAATGCGCGTCGACTTCTTGAGCTTGCCCGACTCCATTGCCTCGAAGACCAGATAAAGGGTCATCATCTTGGTCAGGGATGCGGGGTAGCGCTCGGCATCCGCATTCGCGGAAAACAGCGTCTTGCCGGTGTTGGCATCGACGACGATCGCCGCATAGCGCGAATTGGCCACAGCTGGCGCGACGGATGTCAAGCCGATCGCAACCGCCAGCAAAGCGCCGGCCCAGGTTTTCGGGCGAAATAAGGTGAGGATAGGGTGACGAGCCAGCGACGCCTGACGCACTGTTACATCCTTTGAGTTTTCGTTGCATCCCCGAGGCACGGCAAAGGATCCGGCCTCGCATTCGAAAACCCTTAGGCAATCAATCTTACCAATCCGTTTATGGTAACCAGGATGTTGACGGTTTCCGGTGAGGTTTCGGTTAATTTTCGCCGCTTCTTAGCGATTGGCCATCACTGCCGCTGCGGCAGCAGCCATTGACTTTTTGTGCGACGCACAATAAAAAGGCTGCAACGCACAAAGATGTGCGTGCTCCGCTCCCCGTCGAACTGGAAAAGGTTCACTGATGACGCAGCCGTTTGAAGAGGCCAACAAGGTTGGCAAGGAATACCTGGACGCCAGCCTGAAGAGCTTTGCCTCTCTGTCCAAAAGCGTGCAGGCGATTGCCGTCGAGACCAGCGAGTACACCAAGAAGTCGTTCGAGGCCGGTAGCGCCGCCGTCGAAAAGCTGATTTCCGCCAAGACGCTGGACAAGGCCTTCGAGGTCCAGACCGATTATGCCAAGCAGGCCTATGAAAGTTTCGTCGCCGAGGCGACAAAGCTGGGCGAGCTTTACGCAGAGGTCGCCAAGGATGCCTACAAGCCGTTTGAGGCCGTGGTCGCCAAGGCGAAATAGCGGCTCATCACAAGCTTCGCAAAAGGACCCGGCTGCATAACTGCGGCCGGGTCCTTTTTTGTTCCCGCTTCACTCTTGGATGATCAGAGCCTGAAAATTTGGCCCCTACCCGAAAGGGCCATATTGTCAGCGAGAAAGAAGGTCTTAAAATCTGGCTATGAGCACCTACATGTCGAGACCGGGAAGGGATTCGGCGACAAGGAAAGCGCTTTGACGATCGGCGGGTTGGCCATGCATGCTGGTATGGTACGGATGCAGAATGGCGACGACGGCAACAACACTGTCGGCCGAGGCACCGCGGTCATAACGCGCACCAGGACAAAGACGAAAAAACCAAGTCTGTACCGCGTCCTGATCCTGAACGACGACTATACTCCGATGGAATTCGTGGTCCACGTGCTGGAGCGCTTCTTCCAGAAGGACAGGGAGGCAGCGACCCGCATCATGCTTCACGTTCACAATCACGGCGTGGGCGAATGCGGGGTCTATACATTCGAAGTGGCGGAGACCAAAGTGACGCAAGTCATGGACTTCGCCCGCCAGCACCAGCATCCGCTGCAATGCGTGATGGAGAAGAAGTGAGGTATTGAATGCCGGCTTTCTCGCAGGGCCTCGAAAAGGCGTTACATCAGGCACTCACTTTCGCCAATGAACGTCATCATGAATACGCCACGCTCGAGCACCTTCTGCTCGCGCTGATCGACGACAATGACGCGTCGGCGGTCATGCGTGCCTGCAACGTCGATCTCGACGAGTTGAAGCAGACCGTACTGACTTACATCGACACCGAACTCGACAATCTCGTCACCGGCTATGACGAGGATTCCAAGCCTACAGCGGGCTTCCAGCGAGTGATCCAGCGCGCGGTCATCCATGTCCAATCGTCCGGCCGCGAGGAGGTTTCGGGGGCCAACGTGCTCGTCGCGATCTTCGCCGAGCGCGAGAGTCATGCGGCCTATTTCCTCCAGGAACAACAGATGACCCGCTACGATGCGGTCAACTACATTTCGCACGGCATCGCCAAGCGTCCGGGCGCCAGCGAAAGCCGGACGCCGCGGGGCGCCGAGGACGATCAGGCCGGACAGGGCAGTGGCGATTCCTCGGATGAAAACGGCAAGAAGAAGCAGCAGGACGCGCTGAGCGCCTATTGCATCAATCTCAACCAGAAGGCCAAGTCCGGCCGTATCGACCCGTTGATCGGTCGCGCATCCGAGATCGGCCGTACCATTCAGGTGCTGTGCCGTCGTTCGAAGAACAACCCGCTCTACGTCGGCGATCCCGGCGTGGGCAAAACCGCGATCGCCGAGGGCCTCGCCAAGAGGATCGTCGAGGGCGATGTTCCGGAAGTGCTTGCCGGCGCCACGATCTTCGCGCTCGACATGGGCACCTTGCTTGCCGGCACACGCTATCGTGGCGACTTCGAGGAGCGTCTGAAGCAGGTCGTGAAGGAACTCGAGGAATATCCGGGCGCGGTTCTGTTCATCGACGAGATCCATACCGTCATCGGAGCCGGAGCGACCTCCGGCGGCGCGATGGACGCATCCAACTTGCTGAAACCTGCGCTCTCCTCGGGGACGATTCGCTGCATCGGCTCGACCACCTACAAGGAGTTCCGCCAGTTCTTCGAGAAGGATCGGGCTCTGGTGCGTCGCTTCCAGAAGATCGACGTCAACGAGCCGTCGGTCGACGACGCGATCGAGATCATGAAGGGCCTGAAGCCCTATTACGAGGACTTCCACAAGGTTCGCTACACAAACGACGCCATCAAGGCGGCGGTCGAGCTTTCGGCTCGCTACATCAGCGATCGCAAGCTGCCCGACAAGGCAATCGACGTGATCGACGAGACCGGTGCCTCGCAAATGCTCCTGCCCGAAGGCCGGCGCAAGAAGACGATCAGCGTGAAGGAGATCGAAGCGACGATCGCCACCATGGCGCGCATCCCGCCGAAGACGGTATCGGCCGACGACGAGAAGGTGCTCGCCGGATTGGAGAACGAGCTGAGACGGGTCGTGTATGGCCAGGACACCGCCATCAGCGCGCTCGCTTCCGCGATCAAACTGGCGCGTGCCGGACTGCGGGAGCCGGAGAAGCCGATCGGCTGCTACCTGTTCTCGGGGCCGACGGGCGTCGGCAAGACGGAAGTCGCCAAGCAGCTTGCCGCGTCGCTCGGTGTCGAGCTGCTGCGCTTCGACATGTCGGAATATATGGAGCGCCACACGGTCAGCCGGCTGATCGGCGCGCCTCCCGGCTATGTGGGATTCGACCAGGGTGGGTTGCTGACCGACGGTGTCGACCAGCATCCGCATTGCGTGCTCCTGCTCGACGAGATCGAGAAGGCGCATCCCGACCTGTTCAACATCCTTCTGCAGGTCATGGATCATGGCAAGCTGACGGACCACAACGGCAAGCAGATCGACTTCCGCAACGTGATCCTGATCATGACCACGAATGCGGGCGCGGCCGACATGGCCAAGGCCGCGATCGGCTTCGGCTCGTCCAAACGCGAAGGTGACGATATGGAGGCGATCAACCGGCTGTTCACGCCGGAGTTCCGCAATCGTCTCGACGCCATCATTCCGTTCGGCTCGCTTCCGATCCCGGTGGTCCACCAGGTCGTGCAGAAGTTCGTCATGCAGCTCGAGGCCCAGCTGTCCGAGCGTGGCGTCACCTTCGACCTGTCGCCGGAAGCAGTCGCCTGGCTCGCCGACAAGGGCTACGACGAGCGCATGGGCGCACGGCCGCTCGGCCGGGTGATACAGGAGCATATCAAGAAGCCGTTGGCGGAAGAAGTGCTCTTCGGCAAGCTGAAGAAGGGCGGCACGGTTCGCGTGACGGTCGAGAACAAGGAGAGCGGCGAGACGGGCCTCAAGCTCGAAACCATCGCCGACGAGATCCCGGTGAAGCCCAAGAAGGAAGAGCCGAAGAAGGATCCCGCGCCGCGCAGGGCCAAGAAGCCGGCCAAGAAAGCAGTGGCGCAGAAGCCGAAACCGGCCGGCAAGGGAGGCGCGAAACGCAGCCTTGTGCCGCAGCTCCCGCGCAAGGGGTAAGCACCTCGAGGGAAACGAGCGAAAGGGCCTCGGTGACGAGGCCCTTTCGCTTTTGATTGGTCCAATCGGACCGAAGCGCTGACTCGTCGGCCGCCCCGTGCTAATCGCGCCCCGATGCAGGAAGCCAACGCTCAACCGACCTTCAACCTGCGCCGGACCTGGTTCCTGCGCGGGATTTGGGCCGCTGTTTCTATTCCCGGGCTTATCCTAGCCAGTGCGTTTGTCGGCTTTGCCGGACTTGCCAAGGAGGCCGGTTTCACCCTTGCGGAAACCGTCTTCATGGTCGCCGTCGTGTGGGCCCTGCCTGGCAAGGTGGTTCTGATCGGCGCCGTCCTGTCGGGCGGCACGGTCTGGGCGGCCGCTTTCGCGGTAGCGTTGTCTTCCGTTCGGCTGATGCCGATGGTGGTTGCGCTGGTGCCGGAGATGCGCGGCCCCCGCACGCCGAACTGGGTGCTCTATCCGCTTTCACATTTCGTGGCCGTGACGTCATGGGTGCTTGCCATGGAGCAGCTCCGCGGCGTTCCCCGAACCATGCGCACGACCTTTTACGCCGGGCTCGGTGTAACACTGGTCGCCTTCAATATGGCCGTCACGGCGGTCGTCTTCCTGGTTGCCGAAAGCTTGCCGCCCACGGTTTCCGCCGCGCTCCTGATGCTCACGCCGATGTATTTCCTGACGTCGTTATGGGGATCGGCGCGGGAAAGGGCAGGGCACGTCGCCATGATCCTTGGCCTCGTGCTCGGGCCCCTCTTCCATATGGTCCTGCCCGGATTCGAACTGCTGGCCGCTGGAATGATCGGTGGCGGAGCGGCATACGGCCTCCATCGCCTCTCGCATCGGAGAAAGCGCACATGACCTTCGAGGGCATCGACGCCTGGTGGTGGCCTTATGTTTTCATTCTCATTGCCGGCTGGCTGGCGACCGATAGCTGGCGGTTCCTCGGCGTCTATTTGGGCGGTCGCATCGCTGATGATTCCAACCTTCTCGTGCTCGTCCGAGCAATGGCGACCGCGCTGGTTGCCGCGGTCATCGGCAATTTGATCGCCTTTCCTACCGGCGCGCTTGCGTCGAGTTCGCTCGCGCTGCGGGCCGGTGCCGCGGCGTTGGGATTTCTGGCCTACTTTTTCCTCGGGAAAAGGATCCTGCTCGGAATCTGCGTGGCGGAAGCGGTGCTGATTGCAGGTCTTGCCCTGGGCGGCTGATCGCCAACCGTTGGCTCAGGCTTCGGCCAAGGCGGCCCTGATCTTGTCGGCGTTGGCGGCAAGCACCTCCGGTTTCTCCATCTGGCCGGTATGAGGACGCAGCGCCACGCCTTCGAAACGCGGCAGGATGTGGACGTGCAGATGGAAGACGACCTGGCCTCCGGCCTGTTCGTTGAATTGCTGAACGGTCACGCCCTCGGCGGAGAACGCTTTCACGACGGCCCGCGCCAGCTTCTGAGTGGTGAGACAGACCGCGGCGAGGCTCTCCGGTTCCACGTCGAGGATGTTGCGGGCCGGCTTCTTGGGAATCACCAGGCAGTGGCCGTCGCCGCGCGGCATGATGTCCATGAAGGCGAAGGTGTCCCCATCCTCGTAGAGCTTGTAGGCCGGCAGTTCACCGCGCAGGATCTTCGCGAAGGCGTTGTTCGGGTCGTAGGCCGCGGTCATTGTTTCCTCGTTGCGTTTCGTCACCGGCGCTTCCCGAAGGGACCGCTCTAATTCGGGGTGCATGTTTCCCCGTTGCGGCACGAAGCGTCAAGGCGTGGGTCGATGTTTCGCCTGGAAGAAGCGCTCAATCACCTTTGCGAAATGGTCCGTGTTCCTGGAGATAAGCGCCCATGCGCGCCACCTCCCGCCTCTCATGCTCCAGATACTCGGCTACCGCCCGCTTCAGCCCGGGATGGGCGATGTAATGCGCCGACTGCACGGTGACCGGAAGATAGCCGCGGGCGAGCTTATGTTCGCCCTGGGCGCCGGCTTCCACCGTCTTCAGCTTCCGGGCGATCGCGAAATCGATTGCCTGATGATAGCAGACCTCGAAATGCAGAAACGGGTGGTCTTCGATGCAGCCCCAGTTGCGGCCGTAAAGCGTATCCGAGCCGATGAAGTTTATGGCGCCGGCAATATAGCGTCCGTTGCGCTTGGCCATGACCAGGAGGATGTCGTCCGCCATACGCTCGCCGATGAGCGAGAAAAAGCGCCGATTGAGATAGGGACGACCCCATTTGCGTCCGCCGGTATCCATGTAGAACGCGAAGAAGTCGTCCCAGGTCGCTTCCGTGATGTCGCTGCCCGTCAGCCACTCGATCGAGATGCCATCCGCCAACGCCTTGCGCCGTTCGGCCTTGAGCGCCTTGCGCTTTCGTGAGGCGAGCGTGGCGAGAAATTCGTCATAGCTGCCATAACCATCATTGAGGAAATGAAATTGCTGGTCTGCACGCCGCAGATAGCCAGCAGCTTCCAGAGCGGTCATGTCCGATTGCTGGACGAAGGTAACGTGGGCGGAGGAGACGCCGAGCCGGTCAGTCACGGCCTTGAGGCCGGCAGCAAGGGCGGCCCGGTTTGCTTCTGCGTTTCCTGCGGTGAGAAGGCGCGGCCCCGTGACCGGCGTGAAGGGCACCGAGGACTGGAGCTTGGGATAGTAACGGCCGCCGGCCCGTTCGAAGGCGTCGGCCCAGCCGTGGTCGAAAACATACTCGCCCTGGCTATGCGACTTCGCGTAGCAAGGAACGGCGCCGAGCAACCGGCCATTCTCTGTTTCGAGCCGCAAATGGTTGCCTTGCCAGCCGGTTTTCGCCGTGGCGCATGCAGAATCTTCTAGAGATGTAAGAAAACCAAAGGAAAGGAATGGGTTGAAAGGTTCTCCTTGCGTTTTGCGCGAAGTACCTCCAAGGCTTTCCCATTCTTCCCGACTGAATGCGCCTATGCTTGTGGCGATGCGGATGGCGTGAGCGCCATCCGCATTTCTTTGTGCCGCTTCGGTCCCGTTACCCATGCCGCTTACTTACGCCTCGGTCGGGAATGCGCAAGGGCGCCGCGTTCACCTTCATGCGACGAGCGGCGGTTCGAACCCTTCGAACGTCATCTGGTCGGCCTGGGCAAAGGTCTTGTCGACCATTTGCTGATCGCGCACGGTCCAGGTGATGACTGGCATCTTCAACCTGTGGCGGACGAAGCTGATGAATGGATTGGGCAGGTGGACGACGCTGTAGGATACGAACGAGATGCCGTGGCCCAGCATGGAAAAATGCGCCTCGATCTCGTGCGGCCGGTCGCCCGAAGCCGTGAGGCCGGCGGGAATGCCTGAAGCCTGGCCTGGAAACTGCCTGATAAGCCAGTGATCGAAGGACATGATCGCGACCTTGCCCGAATAGGACCTGAGCGCTTGCGCCACCTTGCCCACCAGCCCGTTATCCTTGCCGGGAATCCCCTTCAGCTCGATGATCAGGGGCACGCGCCCGCGGACCAGTGCCAGAAGCTCGGCAAGCGTCGGCACATGATCAGCGGTTCCGCCCACCCGCAGGGCGGCGAACTCCGCGGCAGTCCTCTGCCACACGAAACCTTCGGTTCCGGTGAGGCGCGCGAGGTCGTTGTCGTGAAAGACGACGACTTCGCCATCGAGCGTCAGATGCACATCGCATTCGATGGCGTAGCCACGCTCGACCGCCGCCGCGAAGGCCGAAAGCGTGTTCTCCCAACGGCTCCTGTTCAGATCATGGAAGCCGCGATGGGCGATCGGATGCCGGGTCAGCCAGGAGATATTGCTCATGAGCGGTCACTCGACCTCGATGACGGCTTCGATCTCGACCGGAGCGTTGAGCGGCAGCGCCGCCGTGCCGACTGCCGAGCGCGCATGTTTGCCATTGTCGCCGAGCACGGCCACGAGAAAGTCCGAGGCGCCATTAGCCACCAGATGCTGTTCGACAAACCCTGGAGCCGAAGCGACGAAAACAGTGATCTTCACGATGCGCTTGATCCTTGCGAGGTCGCCGATGGCCGCCTTGGCCTGCGCCAATATGTTGATCGCGCAGTATTTCGCGGCCTCCTGGCCTGTGGCCACATCGAGGTCCTGCCCCAATAGACCTGTCGCTGAAAGCTTGCCGTCCCTCAGCGGCAATTGGCCCGCAGTCATCACCAGATTGCCTGTACGGGAATAGGGCACATAGTTCGCGGCCGGCGCAGCGGCTGCCGGCAGCGCGACGCCGAGATCGGCGAGCCGTTGTTCGATTGTATCGCCCATAGTCTGGTCCTCATTTCTGTATGGGAGTGTCTCGATGCCGGGAAGTTGCTATTTTTGCCTCGCTTCCGCCACGAGTTTTTTTATTGTGGCCTATCCGCCTATCGCGGCTGCCTGCGGCCGCACTTCTGGAGTTTTGCCGATGCGCTTCATGCGCCTTGCTTACGTCGCCCTTGCCTCTTCCCCGCTCCTTGGGACCGGGCCAGCGCTGTCCGCCCAGCTTCTGGCGCCGCACCGGGCCGTCTACGACCTCGTGCTCGACAATGCGTCCGATCGTTCGGGGATCACGGGCCTCGCCGGGCGGATGGTGTACGAGTTCAACGGTTCCCCCTGCGAAGGTTATACGGTGAACTTCCGTTTCGTCACCAAGATCGACACGCGCGACTTGTCGCGGATGACCGACCAGCAGACAACCACCTTCGAGGACGGAGAAGGCAAAACCTTCGATTTCGTGACGAAGTCATTCGTCGAGCGCAGCCTGGATAGCGAGGTGAAGGGCTCGGCAAGGCTGGAGTCGTCCGGCCTGAAAGTGGACCTCGACAAACCGGAAAAGCAGACGCTTCAACTCGACAGCACC
Source organism: Mesorhizobium sp. 1B3 (assembly GCF_050958605.1). Classification (NCBI taxonomy): domain Bacteria; kingdom Pseudomonadati; phylum Pseudomonadota; class Alphaproteobacteria; order Hyphomicrobiales; family Phyllobacteriaceae; genus Mesorhizobium; species Mesorhizobium sp. 1B3. The sequence goes on from NZ_JBJHDO010000004.1 coordinate 180,003, forward strand.
CAGTTTCCGACGCACCACCTGATCGAGTTGATCGACAAGGCCAAAAAGGGCGAAACCTTTTACGAAACCACGCTCTTCGATGGCTCGGAAGACGCCGATCGCGTCATGACCACCACGGTCGTGGTTGGGAAGCAGGGGGCGTCACCCCAAAACGATCCGGAACTGCCGGCGATGAACAAGCTTGCGCCGGCGCCATATTGGCCGGTCGAGATCGCTTATTTCGACCTGTCCAGCGACACCGATGGCGAAGAGGTGCCGGAATACCGGATTTCCTTCAAGCTCCATGAGAACGGCGTCACCCGCGATCTCCTGATGGACTACGGCGATTTCTCGATGCGAGGGAAGCTTGTGAACCTTTCTCTTTTCGACGCGCCGAAGCCCTGCGACTGAGATCGCGTTCGGAAAGCCGGGATTCCATGGCCGTTTACGTCGATGATGCGATCTGGCATTGGGCCGGCCGTCGATGGTGCCACCTGATGGCCGACGACATTGCCGAATTGCACCGCTTCGCGGCACGGCTCGGCGTCCATCGTTCGAGCTATCAAGGGCCTCCTAAGACCTCGGCCCCCCATTACGACATCACCGGCCTTGAACGTGACCGAGCCTTGCGGCTTGGCGCCGTACCGTGTGGTCGCGCGGAGATCGTGCAGGTCTTTCGGCGCGTGCGCGTTCCGCGTCGCGTGAAAGCCCCGGGGGAGGTCGAGGCATGACAGCTACGGCATTTGTAGCCCATTTCTTCGGAATCGAAGCCCGCATAGATGGTCAATCGGGTGGCTGACGGGGCGATGATAAAGACGGGAGCGTTGATCGCTTCACGGTGAGCCGGGCATTCGTTGCCCGACGCTTACCTTCATTCGTTCCGCGAACGCTTGCATTTGCGCCGCCCAGCCTCTATATGGCCGACCATTCCACACACGGACATGGGTTGCCGCGCGGGAGAAATCCGACGGAACCTCCGGTGGCGTAGCGGACCGATCCGCCACGTCAAGCGTCCGTGGAGGTTCAACCGGAAAGGAAAGCTAGAATGGCTCTGCCAGATTTCAGCATGCGCCAGCTTTTGGAAGCTGGCGTTCACTTCGGCCACCAGACCCATCGCTGGAACCCGAAGATGGCGCCCTACATCTACGGCGCCCGCAACAACATTCACGTCATCGATCTCTCGCAGACGGTTCCGCTGCTTCACCAGGCGCTGAAGCAGGTGTCTGACGTCGTGGCCCGGGGTGGTCGCGTGCTTTTCGTCGGCACCAAGCGCCAGGCGTCGGAGATCGTTGCCGATGCCGCGCAGCGCTCGGCCCAGTACTACGTCAACTCCCGCTGGCTCGGCGGCATGCTGACCAACTGGAAGACGATCTCGAATTCGATTCAACGCCTGCGTAAGCTCGACGAGCTTCTCGCTGGTGAAGCTCAGGGCTTCACCAAGAAGGAGCGCCTGAACCTCGAACGCGAGCGTGAAAAGCTCGACCGCGCCCTGGGCGGCATCAAGGACATGGGCTCTACGCCCGACCTGATGTTCGTGATCGATACCAACAAGGAAGCGATCGCCATCCAGGAAGCCAAGCGGCTCGGCATTCCGGTCGTGGCCGTCATCGATTCGAACTGCGATCCGGACAAGGTCGACTATCCGATTCCGGGCAACGACGATGCGCAGCGCGCCATTGCGCTCTATTGCGATCTCGTCGCCAAGGCGGCCATCGACGGCATCGCCCGCCAGCAGGGAGCCCTCGGCGTCGACATCGGCGAGTCGGTCGAGGCCCCGGTGGAGCCGGCGCTCGAGGAGACTCCGGCGGACGACCAGGCCGGCGCCTGATCCGCGAAGGTCCGGGGACCTTCAGACTATCTTGGACCTGGCGCGATATTCCCGCGCCTATCGCCGGCGCATCATCGAACATTCGGTGGTGCGCTGGTTCGTTTAGACACAAAGAGGCGAAGATGAGCATTTCCGCTGCACAGGTAAAACAGCTCCGCGACATGACCGGCGCGGGCATGATGGACTGCAAGGCCGCCCTTGCCGAAACCAACGGCGATATGGAGGCGGCCGTCGACTGGCTGCGCAAGAAGGGTATCGCCAAGGCCGACAAGAAGGCCGGCCGCACCGCGGCCGAGGGTTTGGTCGGCGTCGCCGCCGACGCAACGAGCGCCGTTGTTGTCGAAGTCAATTCCGAGACGGACTTCGTCGCTCGCAACGCTGCCTTCCAGGAGATCGTACGCAACGTGGCCCAGCTGGCGCTCGCGACCGACGGCTCTACCGAGAAGGTCGGCGAGGCTGCCTATCCCGGCACAGGCAAAAGCGTCACCGAGACGATCAAGGATGCGGTCGGCACGATCGGCGAGAACATGAGCTTCCGTCGTTCGGCAAAGCTGTCCGTTTCCGCCGGCGCCGTGGCGACCTACGTCCATAACGCCGCCGCCGACAACCTTGGGAAGATGGGTGTTCTGGTTGCCGTCGAGACGGCGGGCAACGCGGATGCCGCGCGCGCCTTCGGGCGCCAGGTCGCGATGCATGTCGCAGCGACCAATCCGCTCGCGCTGACCGCCGAGGAAATCGACCCGACCGTGATCGCACGCGAAAAGGACATCTTCTCCGACCAGGCGCGCCAGTCGGGCAAGCCCGAGAACATCATCGAGAAGATGGTGGAAGGCCGCCTGCGCAAGTTCTACGAGGAAGTCGTGCTCCTCAAGCAGGCCTTCGTGCTCAACCCCGACCTCACCGTCGAAGCCGCGCTGAAGGCGGCCGAGAAGGAGATCGGCGCTCCGGCCAAGATCGCCGGCTATGTGCGTTTCGCACTCGGCGAAGGCATCGAGAAGGAAGAGTCCGACTTCGCCGCGGAGGTTGCGGCCGCGGTTAAAAAGTAACGCTGCATCAAGCGCTTCCCAGCGGACAATGAAGGGCGCCCCGTGACATGGGGGCGCCCTTCGTGTATCGCAGGGCCGATCTGCGCGGATCTTCGGCATGCGGACCTCTCCGCGTCGACCGCTCCTGACCAGAACCGACGAGGAATCAATGACGGCGAAACCCCTTTACCGACGTGTCCTGTTGAAAGCGTCGGGCGAGGCGCTGATGGGTGACCAGCATTTCGGCATCGACGTGTCGGTGGTCGATCGCATCGCCGCCGATATCGCCGAAGCGCGGTCGCTCGGCGTGGAGGTGGGGGTCGTGATCGGCGGCGGCAACATCTTCCGTGGCGTCGCGGTGGCTTCCAAAGGAGGCGACCGGGTGACCGGAGACCATATGGGCATGTTGGCGACGGTCATAAACTCGCTGGCGCTACGCACGTCCCTGGTCAAGATCGGCGTCGATGCCGTCGTGCTCTCGGCCATCGCCATGCCGGAACTTTGCGAGAGCTTCTCCCAGCGGCAGGCCACGGCCTACATGAATGCCGGTAAGGTGGTTATTTTCGCCGGGGGCACGGGCAACCCGTTCTTCACCACGGATTCGGCGGCCGCCTTGCGGGCGGCCGAGATCGGCGCCGACGCCCTTTTCAAGGGGACCCAGGTCGACGGTGTGTATTCCAGCGACCCGAAGAAGGATCCCGACGCAGTTCGCTACGACCGCATCACCCATGAGGAAGTGCTGGTCCGGGGCTTGTCGATCATGGATACCGCCGCGATTGCACTTGCACGGGAAAACCACATTCCGATAATCGTCTACTCGATTCACGAAGCGGGCGGCTTCGGCGAGATATTGAGGGGCGGCGGACACTGTACAGTCGTCGCAGACTAGCATGGCGGCCAGGAAACGCGCACCAGAGACGATGGCGCCGTGAATCTCGAGAGATTGGATTTGAAGTTCCAGGGCGCTGGTGCCATCAATTGGAACGCGGGCCGAGCGCAAAACGTATTGAGTAGCGGCCGGAAGGAGATATCAAGATGAGCAACGGGGCTGACTTCAAGGATTTGCAGAGACGTATGGACGGTGCCATCACCGCTTTCCAGCACGATCTGGCTTCGCTCCGGACGGGACGCGCCTCCAGTAACCTTCTTGATCCGATCCAGGTCCAGGCCTACGGGTCGCCGATGCCGATCAACCAGGTGGCGACGGTTTCTGTCCCGGAACCACGCATGCTCTCGGTTTCGGTCTGGGACAAGCAATTGGTCGGCGCGGTCGATCGCGCAATCCGCGAATCCAATCTCGGCTTCAATCCAATCGTCGACGGCACGACGCTGCGCATTCCCTTGCCCGAGCTCAACGAGCAGCGCCGCAAGGAGTTGGTCAAGATTGCGCATCAATATGCCGAACATGCGCGCGTCGCGGCGCGGCATGTGCGCCGCGATGGCATGGAGCATATCAAGAAAGCGGAAAAGGACGGGGAAATCAGCCAGGACGAATCCCGGACCCAGTCCGACCGGGTCCAAAAGCTGACAGACGAGAAGATCGCGCAGATCGACAGCATGCTGGCCGAGAAGGAAGCTGAGATCATGCACGTCTGACCGCGCGGTCGGCGGGAAGGCGGTAGAAAAGATAATGACAACGCCCGCGCATGTCGCGATCATCATGGATGGCAATGGCCGCTGGGCCAAGGCGCGCGGCTTGCCACGCGTGGCCGGTCACCGCGCCGGCGTCGAGGCCCTGCGGCAGACGGTGCGTGCTGCCGGGGAAATGGGCATCGAGTGGCTGACCGTTTACGCCTTTTCGTCGGAGAACTGGTCGCGGCCGAAATCCGAGGTCAGCGACCTCATGGGACTGCTGAAGCTCTTCATCCGGCGTGACCTGGCGGAGCTCCACAAGCACGGCGTGCGGGTACGCGTCATCGGCGAGCGGGACGGGCTCGAACCGGACATCCGGGCGCTGCTCGAGGAGGCGGAAGAGCTGACGCGCGCCAACCGCTCGCTGAATCTCGTCATCGCCTTCAACTATGGCTCCCGGGACGAGATCGCGCGCGCGGCGCGCAAAGCCGCGCTTGCAGTCAAGGCCGGCAAGATAGACCCGGATTCGATCAGCGCCGATACGTTCGGCGAGTTCCTGGACACGACCGGGATACCTGACCCTGACCTGATCATCCGCACCAGCGGCGAACTGCGCCTGTCGAACTTCCTGCTCTGGCAAGCCGCTTATGCCGAGTTGGTCTTTCTCCCGTGCTACTGGCCGGATTTCGGGCGGACGGATCTGGCCGAAGCCCTGCGCAGTTTTGCATCCCGCGAAAGGCGCTTCGGCGGCGTTGCCGCCCGCGACGTCGCGCTATGAGCGACGGCGGCGATTCGCAGTCAAGCTCTCCCGGACGCTTGAGCAATCTTCAGACCAGGATCGTCTCTTCCGTTGTCCTGATCGTTGCGGTGATGGGTGTGACATGGCTCGGCGGAACGGCTTTCGCCATGCTTGCCGCAGCAATCTCCGGGGCGATCTTCTATGAATGGACCCGCATGTCGCGCGGCGAGGGCAGCGCCGGCCATCATGCAACGGCGGCCGTGCTGCTCGGCGTCGTCCTGATCCTGCTTCTCGTGGGTGTCGAGGCAAAGCTGATCTTCGGCGCCGCCGCCATAGCCATCCTCTTGTCCGCTCTCGATGCAAAATGGCGCCGCCAAGGGCTGGGGACGACTGCGGGGCTCTCTTATGCCGCCCTGTCGGGCATTTCGCTGGCGCTGCTGCGCGACGGCGACAGCCGGGGACTTGCCGCGATCCTCTTCCTGTTCGCCACGGTGTGGGTGACCGACATCATGGCCTATTTCGTCGGACGTTCGCTGGGCGGCCCGAAGCTCGCCCCCGCCATCTCGCCAGGGAAGACCTGGAGCGGAGCGATCGGCGGCGCCATAGGGGGCGTTCTTGCGGGGGCTGGCGCCGCGGCTGCGACGGGCTACTCGGAGATGGCGCTGGCGGGAGCCGTCGCTTTTGTCCTTTCTGTGGTCTCGCAGGTCGGCGATCTCTTCGAATCGTGGATCAAGCGGCGGCATGGCGTGAAGGATTCGAGCCAGCTCATCCCCGGCCATGGCGGTGTCATGGATCGTGTCGACGGGCTGGTGGCCGCTGCGTTCGCCCTGTATGTGATCGGAGCGCTGCTCGGCGGGGCGGGCCGGCCCGCTCACGGCTTGTTCCCCATCTGAGATGGCCACGCCGATGAACGGAACCGTTTCATGAAATCGGCGCGCTCCTGCCACGGATTCGCCGAGATTAACGTCAAATTCGTTTCGCGGCGGATCGCCGCCGAGGGTAAGCTTTGACCGAGTTCCTTTCCCATCTGTTCAGTATCGACGGCGTTCTTATCGGCACGATCGTGCCGTTCCTCTTTGTCCTCACGATCGTCGTTTTTGTCCATGAGATGGGCCACTATCTCGTCGGCCGCTGGTGTGGGATCGGCGTAACTGCGTTCTCGATCGGCTTCGGTCCCGAGCTTCTGGGGTTCAATGACCGCCGCGGGACGCGGTGGAAGCTGTGCGCCATCCCTCTGGGCGGTTATGTGAAATTCGTGGGCGACATGGGCGTGACAAGCCAGCCCGACAAGGCAGAGGCGGATGCGTTGCCCGAGGAACAGCGGCGGGTGGCCTTCCACAACCAAGCCGTCTGGAAGCGAGCGTTGACCGTTTTTGCCGGCCCGGCGTTCAATTTCCTGCTCACCATTGCCGTCTTCGCCGTCATGTTCTCCATCTACGGCCGGTTCGTGTCGGAGCCGACCGTTGCGGAGGTTCGGCCGGACTCGCCCGCCGCCGCCGCGGGTTTCCTCCCGGGAGACAGGTTCCTCAGCGTCGACGGCCAGCCCGTTGAAACGTTCGCGGACGTGCAGCGTCTTGTGTCGGGCAGGGCAGGTGATCCCATCGTGTTCGTCATGTCGCGGGACGGTGGCGAGGTCACGCTGACCGCGACGCCGGCGGTGAGCGAGCAGAAGGACCCGTTGGGCAACGTGGTCAAGATCGGCGTCATCGGCGTGGTCAACAACGAAGCCATGGGGCAACCGCGCGTCATCAGCTACACGCCGACCCAGGCTCTTGGCCAGGCAGTGCTCGAAACCGGCCACATCATATCCCGCACCGGGCAGTTCCTGACTCGTTTCGTGGTGGGGCGCGAGGACAAATGCCAGCTTGGCGGGCCCGTCAAGATCGCCGACATGGCCGGCAAGGCGGCCCGGATGGGCTTCGAATGGCTGGTGCAGCTCGTGGCGCTGTTGTCGGTGGGCATCGGTTTCCTCAACCTTCTTCCGATCCCCCCCCTTGATGGCGGCCATCTGGTCTTCTATGGCGTGGAGGCCGTGACAGGGCGCCCGGTGTCGGAACGCGCCACGGAATTCATCTATCGTACCGGGTTTTTTCTGGTACTGGTGTTCATGGGATTCGTTTTCTGGAACGACCTGTTCGGCTGTTGAAATCATGGGGGAAATAGCTTCGGGGGAAGCTGTGTTGAGATTGCATTTACCATGCCGCGGGATAGGCGTGACGCGAAAGCCACGGCCAGCGGTTTAGTAAATTCAAATTAACCAGAAGCCTTGCGTGTAGGGAAAATCCGACTATTACGGTATCGAGTTGACGCCGCGACGTCCGGATTTCTCGCCGTGGGGACTACGAGAAAAAGGTTTTACAGCCCGATGAAGGCAGCAATGAAATTTATGAGCGCCGCTTCGGCGGTGGCTTTATCCGCAGGGCTGGTTGTTCCGAGTGCGGTAGCGATTCAGTTGGTTTCCGCCACGGCTGTCGAAGCCGCTACGGTCAGCCGTATCGAGGTGAGGGGCAATCAGCGCGTCGACGCAGAGACGATCCGCAGCTATGTCAATATTGCTCCTGGTCGCCAATTTTCGAACGTCGACATCGACGAGGCGGTGAAGCGCCTGTTCGCCACCGGCCTGTTTTCGGACGTTCGCATCAACCAGGTCGGCGGCACACTGGTGGTCGAGGTCGATGAATACTCGATCGTCAACCAGGTCCTGTTCCAGGGCAACAAGAAGCTCAAGGATACGCAGCTTGCCGGCAGCGTTCAGCTCAAGCCGCGCGGGACCTTCTCCCAGACGCAGCTCGAAGCGGATGCCGAAGCCGTGCGCGAAGCCTATCGCCGCGTCGGGCGTGAGGATGCTACCGTGTCGACCCAGGTCGTCGATCTCGGCGAGAATCGCGTCAATGTCGTCTTCGAGATAAACGAAGGCGGACGCACCAAGATCGCGACCATCAACTTCGTCGGCAACAACGCGTTCGGCGACAGGCGTTTGTCCGACGTGATCTCGACCAAGCGTTCGACGATCCTGTCTTTCCTGTTCCGCAACGACATCTATGACGAAGAGCGGCTGCGGGCAGACGAAGAAGCCCTCCGTCGCTTCTATTTCAATCACGGCTATGCTGACTTCCAGGTTATCTCGTCCGTCGGCGAGCTGAATGAAGCCAACAACGAATACGTCATCACCATCACGGTTGAGGAAGGCGAGCGTTACAATTTCGGCGACGTCAGCATCGAAAGCACGATCGAGGGGGTCGATTCCCAGGCGCTGAACTCGCTGATCAAGACCCGTAGCGGCGATGTCTACAGCGCCAAGAAGGTCGAGGATACGATCATTGCGATCACCGAGCGCGTGGCCGGCATGGGCTATGCCTTCGCCCAGGTGACCCCGCGCGGCGACCGCAACTTCGAGAATCGCACCATTTCCGTCGTCTACACGGTCGACGAAGGTCCGCGCACCTACGTCCAGCGCATCGAGATCCGTGGCAACAATCGCACCCGCGATTACGTCATTCGCCGCGAATTCGACATCAGCGAAGGCGATGCATTCAATCAGGTTCTGGTCCAGCGCGCCAAGCGGCGGCTGGAGCGGCTCGATTATTTCGAGCGCGTCGAGATCGCGACGGCTCCCGGTTCCGAGCCGGATCAGGTCGTCCTGGTCGTCGACGTCGTCGAGAAGTCGACGGGTGAGTTCTCGATCGGTGCGGGTTATTCGACTGGCGGCGAGAACGAGGGTGTGAACGTCGAGGGCGCCATCACGGAGCGCAACTTCCTCGGCCGTGGTCAGTACATCAAGCTGTCCGCTTCCGGCGGCGCGAATGCGCGCGACTTTACGCTGTCCTTCACCGAACCCTACTTCCTGGGACGGCGCATCTCGGCTGGTTTCGACATCTATCGTCAGACCCGCAACTACACGAACTACGACAGTGAGATCACTGGGGGGTCGATCCGGTTCGGTCTGCCGATCACCGAGGCCTTGACCACGCAGGTCGCGTACAATCTTTCGCGAGAAGAGTACTCGTTGGACGATGACTGCGACCCGCTCACGGTGAACATGCCTGGCAGTAATTGCTTTGTTTCGACGTCCATTCTCAACGGCATCGAATCGAGCCCGTGGATTAAGTCCTCTGTCAGCGGCACGATCCTGTACAACACGATCGATGACCTGAAGAACCCGCACAGCGGTATCTATGCGACATTCACGACCGAGGTCGCAGGCCTCGGTGGCGATGCGCAGTTCGTTAAAGTCAGCGGACGCGGCAATTTTTACAAAACCCTCTCGGAAGAGTACGACATCGTCGGTCTGGCCGTCGTCGGTGCGGGCCACGTTTCATCGATCGGCAACGAATTGCGCGTTTTCGATATGTTCAAAAACAACGATCGAATGATCCGCGGCTTTGAATATAACGGAATCGGTCCAGCGGACATCCTACCCAACGGGGAGGTCGATCAGCTGGGCGGTCAGACTTACTTCCACGGAACGCTCGAAGCTCAGTTCCCGATGCCGGTCATTCCTGAGAGCTATGGCTTGAAGGGCGCTCTATTCGCGGATGCGGCCACGCTCTACGGCAACAACCTTCAGGACGATCTCGTCTCGACGGGTATGGAGTGGCGGGCCTCGGTCGGCGCCAGCTTGATCTGGGCTTCGCCCTTTGGTCCGTTGCGTGTCGACTACGCGGTCCCGGTCATGAAGCAGGATTCGGATCAGGTCCAGAATTTCAATTTCGGCATGTCGACCCGCTTCTAAGCAATGCGGGCCGGCGCTTCCGGGCCGGCCTCGGCCCGGAAGAAAAGGCATATATGACAGACCCGGTCTTCTTCGCGCCGTCACGCCGGTACACAGCCGCTGAGATTGCGGCCGTGACCGGCGCGCAGCTTCTGGATTCCGACGCCGCGGATGTCGCGATTACCGGCATCGCTCCCGCGTCGGAAGGTGGAGCAGGCAAGCTCGTTTACGTCGAGAACAAGCGCAACGCGCATCTTCTCGGTGGCCTCCAGGCCGCCGCGATCCTCTGCACGTCCGACCTCAGCGCCAGCGTGCCGGCGGGCATCGCCCGGCTCGTAACGCCGCGCCCTCAATACGCCTTTGCCCTCGCCGGCCGTACGCTCTATCCAGCATCGGTTTCGCCGCGAGCGGTGACGGGGGAAACCGGCGTATCGCCGTCGGCGCATGTTGCACCTTCGGCTCGCGTCGAAGAAGGTGCCATCATTGAAGCCGGAGCGGTTGTCGGAGAAGAGGCAGCGGTCGGCAAGGGAACGGTGGTGGCTCCGAATGCGGTCATCGGCCCGTTCTGCCGCGTCGGTCGGGATTGCTATATCGGGCCGAACGTCTCGCTTCAGTATGCGATGGTTGGAGACCGCGTCTTCATCCACGGCGGTGCGCAGATCGGTCAGGACGGCTTCGGCTTCGTGCCGGGCGCGGCTGGGCCGGAGCGCATTCCACAGATTGGTCGCGTCATCATCCAGAACGATGTCGAAATCGGCGCCAATACCACGGTGGACCGCGGCGCCATGTCCGACACGGTGATCGGGGAAGGCACCAAGATCGACAACCTGGTGCAAGTCGCTCACAATGTGCGCATCGGCAGGGGCTGTGTGATCGCCGGCCACAGTGGTCTTTCCGGTTCCGTCACAATGGGCGATTTCGTGATGCTTGGCGGTCGCGTGGGAATAGCCGACCATATCTCCATTGGCGACAGAGTGCAGATCGCCGCGTCGTCGGGCCTGATGCACGACGTGCCTTCGGGCGAGCGGTGGGCAGGCTCGCCCGCACGCCCGATGCGGGAGTTTTTCAAGGAAGTTGCGGCCATCCGAAGCCTGATGAAGCCGAAATCGTCCAAGGGGGAAAGCAATGGCTGATCAGGCCGGATCCACTCTCGAAACGGTCGACATCCTGCGGTTGCTGAAATTGCTGCCGCATCGCTATCCTTTTCTTCTGGTCGACAGGATCATCGAGATAGACGGAGACAATTCGGCCATCGGCATCAAGAACGTCACGTTCAACGAGCCGCATTTCCAGGGCCATTTCCCGGAACATCCTGTCATGCCGGGTGTCCTGATCGTCGAAGCGATGGCGCAGACCGCCGGGGCGATCTGCATCCGAAACACGGCCGGCGATAGGCCGTCGCTCGTCTATTTCATGACGATCGACAATGCCAAGTTCCGCCGGCCGGTCGTGCCCGGCGACCGCCTGGAGATCCGGGTGACCAAGCTCAAGCAGCGCGGCAATATCTGGCGCTTCGGCTGCGAGGCGACCGTCGACGGCGTTAAGGCGGCGGAAGCGGAAATTTCGGCGATGATGTCGCCCAAAACAACGGAATAACAAGATTTTGGCCCAGAAACAGGAAGCAGTCATCCATCCCAGCGCCGTTGTGGAAACCGGCGCTGTGATCGGAAAGGGGAGCCGCATCGGCCCGTTCTGCCATATCGGTCCGGACGTGAGGATCGGTGAAGATGTCGATCTGATCAGTCACGTCGCAGTCATGGGCGCTACAACGATCGGCAACGGCTGCAAAGTCTTCCCGCAGGCTGTGCTCGGAGCGCTGCCGCAGAATCTCAAGCACACCGGTGGCCGCACGACCTTGACGATAGGGCGGAACACGATCATCCGCGAAAGCGTGACGATGCATATCGGTTCCGACACCAGCCGCGGCGCGACCATCGTCGGCGACAACGGCTACTTCATGGCATATTCCCACGTCGCCCATGACTGCACGGTCGGCAACAACGTCACCATGGCAAATGGAGCGACGCTCGCCGGCCACTGCGAGATCGGCGACAATGTCGTGATCGGCGGCTTGACCGCGGTCCATCAGTTCGCCCGCATCGGCAACAATGCATTCCTGTCCGGTTGCTCGGCGGTGCCCGGAGATGTCATCCCCTTCGGCTTGGCGCGGGGCAACCTTGCCAAGCTGCGTGGGCTGAACATCGTCGGCATGCGGCGCTCGGGGATGTCGAAAGCAGATATCCAGACGGTGCGTCGGGCCTATCGGACGATCTTCGATCGGTCGCGAACCCTTTCCGAGAACCTCGACATCGCGAGCCGGGATTTTGCCGATTCGCCGATTGCCATGAGTCTCGTCGCCTTCCTCTCCGAACGTGGCAAACGTTATTTCGTGACGCCGCCTCTTGACGGCGCCGGCGATGATGGCGCTGATGACGAGAACTGACCGGCGCCAATCCTTTTACGGGATGAACCCGCCGGAACAGCGACATGATCCCGTTAGAGGGTGAGATGCAATCGGGGCATCCCATTCGCCTTGCTCCAGGGCAACGCGTGGCCGTGATCGCGGGAAGTGGGCGGCTGCCGGCCAATGTCGTCGAGGGCCTTGCCGCAGCCGGTCATGATCCTTTTGTCGTGCTGATCGCCGGCGAGGCGGATAGCGACGCGAGCCTCCGTACGCACGATCACGCAACGCTCGAAATCGAGGCCTTTGGCTCGCTTGCGCCGCTATTCCGCAAGAAGGGGATCACCCATGTGGTTCTCGCCGGTGGAGTCGGACGACGTCCCCGGTTGTGGCGCATGCGACCGACACCGTGGCTCCTGTCCATCATGGCAAAGGCGCTCTATGGTCTTTCCCGGGGTGACGATGGACTGTTGCGAACCATCGTTCGGGTGTTCGAAGACGAAGGCTTCAAGATCGTCGGCGCTCATGAGATCGTGCCCGATCTCTTGTCCCCGGAAGGACTCCTAACGAAAGCGGCTCCCACGGCGGCTGACCGTCGTGACCTGGACGCGGCTTTCACCGCCGCAAAGACCATCGGCGAGCTCGATATCGGCCAAGGCGCGATAGCCATTGGAGGGCGCGTGGTCGCCCTGGAGGGAATCGAAGGTACGGACGGCCTTCTGGAACGAACGCAGGCCATGCGCGATCATGGCCGGCTGGCTGCCGCGAAACGTGGTGCCCTGGTAAAATGCGCCAAGCCTGGCCAGGAATTGCGAGCAGATCTACCCGCTATCGGACCGGCGACGGTAGAGGGCGCGCATGCCGCAGGCCTCGCGGGCATTGGTGTCGAAGCCGGGCGCTCGCTCATGCTCGATCACGCGGAACTGATAGCCCGGGCAGACGAATTGGGGCTTTTCGTCATCGGCCTCCCGACGGATAAGTCATGAACGTTTCGGATCGGCCGCTCAAGATTGCCGTCGTTGCCGGGGAAGAGTCCGGCGATCTGCTCGGCGCGGATTTGATAAAGGCTCTCTCCGCCACGACCGGCCGCGCAATCGAGCCAATCGGGGTTGGCGGCCGACATCTGCAGGAACTTGGCCTGAAGCCTCTCTTCCCGCCCGGCGACATCGCCTTGATGGGCGTGGCGGCGGTTGTCCGCGATCTTCCCCGGCTGATCATGCGAATAGGTCAGACCGCGCGTTTTATAGCATCCCAGAAACCGGATTGCCTGGTGACGGTCGACAGCCCGGAATTCAACCTCCGCGTGGCGAAGAAGGTGAGGGCGCTGGCGCCGGAGATCCCGATCGTCCATTACGTCTGCCCGAGCGTATGGGCGTGGCGGCCGGGCAGGGCACCCGCAATGCGCCCGTATGTCGACCGGGTGCTCTGTCTTCTGCCTTTCGAGCCGGCAGAACTCGACCGGCTCGGCGGACCTGTTGGAACCTATGTCGGCCACCGCCTGACCACCGATGCTGGCGTGGCCTCCGCTGCAGCCGCGCAAGCGGGATCACGGGATTTGTCGCCTGATCGGGAAAAGACGCTGCTCCTTCTCCCTGGCTCGCGCCGGAGCGAGGTGCGCGGCCTTGTCGGCGCATTCGGGGAGACGGTTTCAATCCTGCTCCAGCGGGGCAACCGCCTGCGCCTTCTCCTGCCCACAGTACCGCATGTCGTCAACATCGTTTCCGAGGCCACGTCGCAGTGGCCTATGAAGCCACGGATCATCCTGGACAGTGCCGAAAAATGGCGCGCTTTCGGAGAAGCCGACGCGGCGCTGATCGCATCCGGCACCGTCTCGCTCGAACTTGCCCTGTCCGGCGTTCCGATGCTGTCCTGCTATCGGATCGACCCCTTGATGCGGCTCGGACAGAGCCTCATCAAAGTCTGGTCGGGATCGCTTCCCAATCTCATTGCCGACCGCGCCATCGTCACGGAGTTCTACGAACAATATATCCGGCCGGCGAACCTGGCGCGCCAGTTGGAAGCCCTGATGGGCGACACCAGTCTGCGTGCCTGGCAGAAGGAAGGGTTCGCGGAGGTTGCGCGTCGGATGGCAGCGGAGCGGCCGGCCGGTGAGCTTGCCGCGGGCGCGGTGATCGAAACGATCGCGTCCCGAGTGTCGGCTTGATCTTTCGCGGAAGCAGAGCCGATCGCTGATAGTCCGCCGCAACCGCGCTGTTGACGTGAAAAAGGCGCCCGTGGGCGCCTTTTCTGTAACTATCGCCGTTGCCGCTCAGCGCTTGGCGATCGGCACGTAGTCGCGTTCCGGAGCTCCGGTGTAGAGCTGACGCGGACGGCCGATCTTCTGGTGCGGATCCTCGATCATTTCCTTCCACTGCGCGATCCAGCCGACCGTACGCGCCAGCGCGAAGAGCACCGTGAACATGGTGGTCGGGAAGCCGAGTGCCTTGAGCGTGATGCCTGAATAGAAGTCGATGTTCGGATAAAGCTTCTTCTCGATGAAGTAATCGTCGGTGAGCGCGATCTTCTCCAGCTCCATCGCGACGTCGAGCATCGGATCGTCCTTGATGCCGAGCTCAGCCAGGACCTCATGCGTGGTCTTCTGCATGATCTTGGCACGCGGATCGTAGTTCTTGTAGACACGATGGCCGAAGCCCATCAGGCGGAACGGATCGTTCTTGTCCTTCGCACGGGTGATATACTCGGGGATGCGGTCGACGCTGCCGATCTCGCTCAGCATGTTGAGCGCCGCCTCGTTAGCTCCGCCATGCGCCGGTCCCCAGAGGCAGGCTATGCCGGCCGCTATGCAGGCGAAGGGATTGGCCCCCGAAGAGCCGGCGAGCCGCACGGTGGAAGTCGAGGCATTCTGCTCGTGATCGGCATGGAGGATGAAGATGCGGTCCATGGCGCGCGCCAGGACCGGATTCACCTTGTATTCCTCGCACGGCACGGCAAAGCACATATGCAGGAAGTTGGCGGCGAAGTTCAGCTCGTTCTTCGGATAAACGAAGGGTTGGCCGATATGGTACTTGTATGCCATCGCCGCGATGGTCGGCATCTTGGCGATCAGCCGGATCGACGCGACCATGCGCTGGTGCGGGTCGGAGATGTCGGTGGAGTCGTGATAGAAGGCCGACAGAGCGCCGACCACGCCGCACATGACCGCCATCGGATGAGCATCGCGGCGGAAGCCGGTGAAGAAGCGTGACATCTGCTCATGCACCATGGTGTGGCGCGTGACCCGATAGTCGAAATCGTCCTTCTGGGCCTTCGTCGGCAGCTCGCCATAGAGCAGCAGATAGCAGACCTCGAGAAAGTCGCCATGTTCGGCGAGTTGCTCGATCGGATAGCCACGATGCAGCAGCACGCCTGCATCACCATCGATGAAAGTGATCTGGGATTCGCAGCTTGCCGTCGAGGTGAAGCCGGGGTCGTAAGTGAAGGCGCCGGTCTGGCTATAGAGCGATCCTATGTCGATGACGTCGGGTCCAACCGTCCCGCTTCGGACCTTAAGCTCCAGGGTTTTGCCGCCAAATTCTAGTTTCGCCTTCGAATCGGTCATCGCAAACTCCTTTGCATCAAAATTGGCCGGGCGGGCCCGCACTTGCATCGCCACGGACCAGTAGCGGCAAAGTGCGCTGTTGCTATCGCATTTCTAAAGACATGCCAAGTTCGCCCGGCGCCTAATGTTGCACCGCAACAGGCCGGTTTCAATTGAGCAAATCGGCCTGCCGGACATTCAATCGATTTGGTCGGCGAGGCGCGCCAGGCTTTCGTCGCGCCCAAGCACTGCAAGCACGTCGAACACGCCCGGCGACGTGCTTCTTCCTGTCAGCGCGGCCCGCAATGGCTGTGCCACCGCGCCGAGCTTGTGGCCGCCGGCGGCGGCGAATTCGCGTATCGCAGCTTCCGTCGAGGCGGCGGTCCAATCGTGACCGATCGCTTCGAGCGCGGCCTTGGCCCCGGCAAGAATTGGCTTCGCCGGGCCGGCAACCAGCGTCGCCGCTTTCTCGTCCAGCGCGAGCGGGCGCTCGGCGAACAGATAGCCAGCATTGTCGGCAAGCTCCACGAGCGTCTTGGCACGCTCCTTGAGACCGGGCAGCGCCACCAGCAGCTTGGCCTTGCCGGCATCGTCCAGCTTGGCCAGCATGGCTTGGCCGTTCTCGAGATAGGGCAGGGTACGGACCAGCGTGTCGAGCAATTCCTCATCCGGCATCTGGCGCATGTAGACGCCGTTCAACGCCTCGAGCTTCTGGAAATCGAAGCGCGCTGCGCCCTTGTTGACGTCGTCGATGTCGAACCAGCGGATCATGTCGTCGAGGCTCATGATCTCGTCGTCGCCATGGCTCCAGCCGAGCCGCACCAGATAATTTCGCAAGGCGGCTGGCAGATACCCCATGGCGCGATAGGCTTCGACGCCGAGCGCGCCGTGACGCTTGGAGAGCTTTGCCCCATCAGAACCATGGATCAGCGGGATGTGGGCCATGACGGGTACTTCCCAGCCCATTGCATCATAGATCACCGTCTGCCGTGCGGCGTTGGTAAGATGATCGTCGCCGCGGATGATGTGCGTGACACCCATGTCGTGATCGTCGACAACGACGGCATGCATGTAGGTCGGCGTTCCGTCGGAACGCAGGATGATGAAATCATCCAGATCCTTATTGGGAAAACGCACGTCGCCCTGCACGCGATCGCGGACGACCGTTTCGCCATCGCTCGGAGCCTTGATGCGGATTGCCGGCCTCATGCCCTGCGGAGCCTCGGAAGCATCGCGGTCGCGCCAGCGCCCGTCGTAGCGGGGCGGGCGCCCTTCGGCACGAGCCTTCTCGCGCATTTTCTCCAGCTCTGCCGGCGTGGCGTAGCAATAATAGGCCTTGCCAAGACGGACGAGTTCTTCGGCTACTTCCCGGTGGCGCGATGCGCGCTGGAATTGCGAGATGGGTTCACCTTCCCAATGCAGGCCGAGCCAGGTCAATCCGTCGAGAATTGCCGCGGTCGCAGCGTCCGTCGAACGCTCACGATCGGTATCCTCGATGCGGAGCAGCATCATGCCGCCGGTATGGCGCGCATAGAGCCAGTTGAACAGCGCGGTCCGAGCCCCGCCGATGTGCAGATAGCCTGTCGGCGAAGGAGCAAAGCGCGTAACGACGGTCTTGGACATTGTCGGTTCCGGGATTGGCGGCTCGGGCGGCGAGGGGCCGCCGGCACGTGGCGTTTTGGTGGCGTTGATGTAGCATGTGTCGTCGGGCGTGCAAGGGGCAGCCGCATGGCTGAGGGGAGTACGAGGGAGATCGCGAACGAACGGTCGCTGTTTGGCGCGGCCGACGATGTCGTCGCTCCCGATGGAGAAGGTCACCGCATAAGGGGCGGCAAGTCGATCTCCCCGGGCCCGTTGCGCCTCCGTCTCCGTAACCTGGCTTCGGCATTCAGGTCGGCACTTGTTCTGGAATGG
Organism: Mesorhizobium sp. 1B3; assembly: GCF_050958605.1. Classification (NCBI taxonomy): domain Bacteria; kingdom Pseudomonadati; phylum Pseudomonadota; class Alphaproteobacteria; order Hyphomicrobiales; family Phyllobacteriaceae; genus Mesorhizobium; species Mesorhizobium sp. 1B3. The sequence goes on from NZ_JBJHDO010000004.1 coordinate 197,710, forward strand.
GAGCGCGGTACGGCGTTCCTGCTCATGCCGATATTTCTGGCCGCTGGAATTGTGTTCTATTACGCGCTGCCTGCCGAACCGGGTCTAGCCGCATTGGCGGGCGGGGGCGCACTTCTTTCCCTTGCTAGCTTTCTGGCGCGAACGCGACCGGCCCTCCATCTCTCGATGCTGGCCGTGTTTCTGGTCGTCGCGGGCATGTTCTTCGCCGCGCTCGAAACCTGGCGCGCCGGGACGAAGGTGCTCGGTGGCGAGATATCGACGTCGATCACCGGTCGCGTAGCCGTTATCGAGCATCAGGCGAATGGGCGTGTCCGGCTGACGCTCGATGTGCTCGACACGGCTCGGCCAAAGCTTCGCTACGCGCCGGACCGTGTCCGCGTCTCGGCAAGGTCGGTTCCGGCCGACCTGACTGCGGGAGCCATTGTGACCGGTGTGGTGAGGCTTTTCCCGCCCTCTGGGCCGCTGCGGCCAGGGAGCTATGATTTCTCATTCGAGAGCTATTTCGACGGTATCGGCGCCAATGGCTTTTTTCTCAGGGATCCCGTGCTGGCCGAAACCGACTTTGCACCGTCCATCCGGGAGCGTTTCGATGCCGAGGTCGAGAATGCGCGGACCGCGCTTGCTCAACATATCAGGGCCCGTATCGGCGGTTCCGAGGGGGAGATCGCGGCGGCGCTGATCGCCGGCACGCGCGCAGGCATTCCCGAGGAGGTGAACGAGGCGCTACGGCGCACCGGTCTGGCGCATGTCCTTTCCATCTCCGGCCTGCACATGGCGCTCGTCGCCTGGACGATCATGACAGCGCTGCGCCTGGGTTTTGCTTTGTTTCCCGACTTCGCCTCGCGCCGTCCTGTCAAGAAATACGCGGCTTCGATCGCGCTTGTCGCGACAGCCATCTATCTCTTCATCTCCGGATCGGCGGTCGCCGCGGAGCGCAGCTTTATCATGCTGGCTGTAATGCTCCTCGCCGTCCTTTTCGATCGCGCCGCGCTGACCATGCGTAATCTGGCGATTGCGGCCATTGCCATTCTCGTCGTCTCGCCGCACGAAGTGGTTGGCCCGAGCTTTCAGATGTCGTTCGCCGCGACCGCGGCACTGATCGGCGTCTACGCGTGGTGGTCGGAGCGGCGGGCGCAGGACGTGTCCGTCACGCATCGCGCAGATGCTTCGTTACCTCGACGGCTCGTGCGAAACGGCGTTCGCTATGCCGCAGGTGTTGCCGGCGTCTCGATCATCGCCGGCCTGGCGACGACGATCTACGGGGTCTATCATTTCCAACGTGTATCGCCGCTCAGCCTGGCGGCGAACCTCGCCGTCATGCCCGTCGTTTCCGTTCTCGTCATGCCTTTCGCCGTCGCCGCAATGGCCGCGATGCCGCTCGGTGTCGGCGGCCCTTTTCTCGACGTCATGGGGTGGGGGCTCTCCATGATGATCGTGGCCGCGGATTGGTTCTCCCGGCATTCGCCGCTGGATGCGGTGGGAACCATACCGGCCATCTCGGTCTTGACGATGACGGCGGCACTCCTGATCGCGACCCTGGCCACCACATGGCTGCGCGTGCTGGCGCTCCCCCTGGTCGTGGTGGGTCTCGGCACGGCAATGTTCAGGACGACACCCGAGGTCCTCATCTCAGAGGATGCTCGACTGATCGCAGTGACGTTGGCCGACGGGCGGTTGGCAGTGAACAGGCCGCGCCCAAATGGTTTCACCGTCGAGGATTGGAAACGGGCAACGTTGTCCGAAGCGCTGGCTAAGCCGCGGCAGAGCAAGGCAGCCGATGCCAAGCCGGAAGGGACCGAGCCTAGCCAAGGGCAATCGTCGGCTACGGAAAACCGGGTGCCGGTCATCCCGCTAAGCGATCTCACGGAGAACGACGGTTTTTATTGTGACGCCGGGCTTTGCGTGCTGCGCCATCGATCCGGCAAGCTCGTGATACATGCGGCCCATGCCTCGCTTGCTGCTCCGTTCTGTCGGGAAGCGGTTCTGATCGTCATCGATGACGCGACCGCCGAAAATCCTTGCTCGGTTAAGACAGTCCTGACCAAACGGCATTTGGCGCGGCACGGTGCTGCCACCATTGACCGCCTGCAGGACGAGGTCCCACAGGATGTTCGCCTCTCCCTGACCCGGCCCTATCGGCCCTGGCATCACCATCGCCAATTCTCGCGGGAAGCACGCGGGATCGCGCCATTCAAGCCGAAGAAACGCGAAGCTGAAGTCGCAGGACAGACGAAGGGCCCGATCTCGCAAGGCCGGAAAGCTAGTATCTCCGGATCAGGCCGATCAGGCGCCCCTGTACCTTGACCCTGTCCGGGCCAAAGATTCGTGTTTCATAGGCGGGATTCGCCGCTTCCAGCGCGATCGAAGCACCCTTGCGACGGAAACGCTTGAGGGTGGCCTCCTCGTCGTCCACGAGGGCAACGACGATCTCGCCAGGATTGGCTGTGTTCGTGTTGCGAATGATGACCGTGTCGCCGTCGAAAATGCCTGCCTCGATCATGGAATCGCCCTTGACCTCCAGGGCATAGTGTTCCCCGCCTGAAATCATTTCCGGAGGCACAGAGATGGAATGTGTCTTGTGCTGGATCGCATCGATCGGCACGCCTGCCGCGATGCGGCCCATCACGGGGATCGAGACCGCCGCAACCGTGTCGTCGTTGCTGCCGGTCATCTGAGGGCGCGTCGGTGCCGGGGCGGGCTTCTTTCCCAAGCTGCCTTCGATCACGCTTGGCGAAAACTTGCGCGCCGGCGCGAGGCCGGGAGCTATCGAATCGGGCAATCGAAGAACCTCGAGCGCCCGAGCCCGATTCGGCAGGCGGCGGATAAAGCCACGCTCCTCGAGCGCCGTAATCAGCCGATGGATGCCGGATTTGGACGCGAGATCCAACGCCTCCTTCATCTCGTCGAAAGATGGCGGGATGCCCGCTTCCTTCAGCCTCTCGTGGATGAACAGGAGCAGCTCGTGTTGCTTGCGTGTCAGCATTCCGTTCCCCGTGGAATCGCGCCAAAACAAAACCAGAACGAACACTATCTGTTCCAGTTGTGTTCTGCAATCGTTTAAATTTTGGTGTAAGTGCCAGGGGCTTGTCCGCGTCCGGCCGCCCGGTCACCGCAAGATCAGCGCAAGAAGAGAACGCGGCAGCGCGCGCCTGCCTCCGCCGCAGGCGCATTGGGTTCGCGGACGATAAGCGCGTTCGAGTTCGCCAGCGTGCGCAACATCGACGAATCCTGGACATGGAAGGGCGTGGCGATCAGCCGCCCGCCGGCGTCCTCGATGGTGGCGCGCACATAATCCTGCCGCTGGTCGTTTGCCTCCATCGCCGCCCCGAGAAGCGCATCTCGCACGTCCGGTTCATGGGAAAGGCCGCCAAGCTGCGCGAGAAGTGGCTTGAGAAAGAGATGCGAGCAGACCAGGCTGGCAACTGGATTGCCGGGGAGGCCCAGCACCCGTGTGGATCCCAGCCGGCCGAACATCAATGGTTTGCCGGGTCTCATGGCGATCTTCCAGAAATCCAGCGCCATTCCCTCACCGGCCAACACGTCGTGGACGAGGTCGTGATCGCCGACGGAGGCACCACCCAGGGTGACGATCACGTCGACCGAGGCATCGAGAGCTCGCCTGACCCGTGACGCGATGGCGTCGCGGCGATCAGGTGCGATCCCCAGGTCGACGGCTTCCGCCCCGATCGACTTTGCGACCGCCGCCACGCCATAGGCGTTCGAGGAGATGATCTGGGTGGGGCCGGCCTCGCTTCCGGGCGGCAGCAACTCGTCGCCGGTCGCAATGATGGCAATGCGCGGCCGTCTAACGACGCCGAGGGCAGTGTGATTGGCCGAGGCAGCCAGCGAGAGCGCGGCCGGATCAAGGACGCGGCCGGCTTGGAGCAGTTCGTCGCCTTCGACGAAATCCAGGCCACGACGGCGGATGTGCCGGCCGGAAGTGACCGGCTCGGTGGCCTCGATGAAACCGCCGTGCAACTTTCGAGCGTTCTCCTGGATCAGGATCGCGTCGGCGCCTTCCGGCACCGGCGCGCCGGTAAAAATGCGCACTGCCTGGCCGGCATTCACCTTACCAGGAAACAGTTTGCCGGCGGGCGCCTCGCCGATCACTCGCAGTCGTGCGGGAGCGGCCGCCACGTCGGCCGCGCGCACCGCATAGCCGTCCATTGCCGAAGCGTCGAATGGGGGCTGGGTACGCAATGCCCGCAGTGGCGCGGCGAGCACGCGGCCAGCCGCCTCGTGGAGGGGGAGCGTTTCCGCTGGACCCGGCTTTGCGCCTTCGACCACCCGCGCCAGCGCCTCCGCCACGGGCAGCAAGCTCATGACCTCTGTTCCTCGATATTGTAGTCGCCGGATTTGCCGCCCGACTTGGCGATCAGCCGGACATCCCTGATCACCATGCCGCGGTCGACGGCCTTGGCCATATCGTAGATCGTGAGACAGGCAACCGACACGGCGGTCAGGGCCTCCATCTCGACGCCGGTCTTGCCGGTCACGCGCGCAAGGGCCTTGACGCGTAGGCCAGGCAAGGCCTCGTCGGGTTCGATGTCGACCGAAACCTTGGTGAGCAGCAGCGGATGGCAGAGCGGAATGAGCTCGTGCGTCTTCTTGGCGGCCATGATGCCGGCTATGCGCGCGGTCCCCATGACGTCGCCCTTTTTGGCATCGCCGTCGAGGATCATGCGCAATGTTTCGGCGCGCATGGTCACGGTGCCTTCCGCGATTGCCGTGCGCGCGGTCTCCGCCTTGGCTCCAACGTCGACCATATGCGCCTCGCCGGAAGCATCAATATGGGTCAGGCCGCTCTTCCCGTTCATCTCAGCCGGCGCCATGAAGCAGAGCGCGAGTAGCCGCAGCGACGTCGGCTTGGCGCATCAGGCTCTCGCCGACGAGGAAGGCACCGATGCCGTGGCGGGCGAGGCGTTGGCAATCCGCATGGGTGAAGATCCCGCTCTCGCCGACGAGCAAGCGATCGGAGGGCACCATGCCGGCGAGCCGTTCCGACGTTTCTAGGCTCGTTTCGAAAGTTCGGAGATTCCGATTATTGATGCCGAGGAGCCGTGAGGAGAGCCGCAGGGCCCGCTCCATCTCGGCCTCGTCATGGACTTCGATCAGCACGTCCATGCCGAGTTCGAAAGCGGTCTCCTCCAGCGCTCTCGCCTCGTCGTCGGAAAGACTCGCCATGATGACGAGGATGGCGTCCGCGCTCCAGGCTCGGGCCTCGTAGACCTGATAGGGCTCGAACATGAAATCCTTGCGCAGCGCGGGCAGGGGGGCTGCTTTACGCGCTTGGGACAGGAACTCGGGTGCTCCCTGAAAAGATGGCGTGTCGGTGAGTACGGAAAGACAGGCGGCTCCCCCTTCCGCATAGGCTCTTGCCAGAGCCGGCGGATCGAAATCGGCGCGGATAAGCCCCTTGGACGGGCTCGCCTTCTTGATTTCGGCGATGAGGCCGAAATGCCCGGCTTCGCGTCTTGCGGACAAAGCAGCGAGAAAACCACGTGGCGTGTCGGCGTCGCGCGCCTGCGCCTTTATCTCGGCAAGCGGGAGACGCTCTTTCGCGGCGGCGATCTCTTGGCGTTTGTAGACTTCGATTTTCTTGAGAATGTCGGCCATGGCACTACGCGTTCGAGGTTGCGACGAGCGTCGTCAGGACAGCCAGGGCGTTGCCTTCATCGATCGAACGCGCGGCCATCGCCACGCCGTCGGCAAGCGATGGCGCCTTTCCTGCAACGACCAGGCCTGCCCCCGCATTCATCAAGACGGTATCGCGGTAGGCGCCCGCCTTGCCCGACAAGACGGCGCGCAGCGCTGACGCGTTGGACGCCGCGTCTCCACCACGCAGCTCCTCCCGGTCATAGCGCTTCAGGCCAACTGTTTCCGGAGTGATGGTGAAGCTGCGGACATCGCCGTCGCGAAGTTCGGCCACCTGCGTCTCGCCGGTGGTCGTGATCTCGTCGAAGCCATCGCCATGAACGACCCAGACTTGTTCCGCCCCGAGCGCCTTCAGCGTCTCGGCCAGCGGCACGATCCATTCCGGCGAGTAGACACCGACCATTTGCCGCTTCACGCCGGCCGGGTTGGAAAGCGGACCGAGCAGGTTGAAGATCGTGCGCGTGCCCAATTCGACACGGGACGGTCCGACATGTTTCATTGCCGGATGATGCGCCGGCGCGAACATGAAGCCGATGCCGGTCTGGTGGACGAGCCGGCCGATGGCATCCGGCGTTTGATCGATCTTGACGCCGAGGGCCGTCAGCACGTCGGCTGCCCCTGTTTGCGAGGAGAGGCCGCGATTGCCGTGCTTGGCAACCGGCACGCCGGCACCGGCGATCACGAAAGCCGAAGCAGTGGAGATGTTCACGCTGTGGGAGCCATCTCCACCGGTGCCGACAATGTCGACCGCATCTTCCGGCGCTTCGACCCGCAGCATCTTCTCGCGCATGGTGGCCACCGCGCCGGAAATCTCGTCGACGGTCTCGCCGCGCATGCGCAGAGCCATGAGGAAACCGCCGATCTGACTCGGCGTAGCCTCTCCGGACATAATGATGTTGAAGGCGGCCTTCGCCTCGTCGAAGGACAGCGTCTTGCCGGCAGCGACCTTGGCGATATGGGACTTAAGTTCGCTCATGGCCGGCCTCAGAATGCCAGGGCGCTGGTGACGGCATCCCTGTCGACCGTGACGCCATACTCGCCCTTGAGTCTCTCCACCATCTGACCGATCAGGTCGTTTGTCAGTCCGGAAGCGAAGACTTTCCGCGACTCTTCGGGCACGGCCTCGGGCCCTGATGCGGCAGGTTCGAACACGTCGGTCACCTTGAACAGGAGTTGAGCATCGCCCGACGGCGAGGCAGTCAACCCGACGCCGTTCAGGGGCACGGCGAAGACCGCGGCGACGCCGGCCCGGCCGATGTCGCCGTCATCGGCCTCGCGCTTCAAACCGCGCTTCGTCTGCTTCTCCAGGGAAAGCTCGGTCGCGATCGTGTCGAGTGGGGTACCGCTCTTGACCCGTTCCTGAAGCTCGGTCGCCTTCTTGCCGAGACGTGCATTGGTCTCGACCGCCTTCCAGTCGGCAACCACCTTGGCGCGCACTTCATCAAGCGTGCGGTCGCGGGCAGGGGTGATAGCGTCCACTTCGAAGAAAACGAAGCCGCTTGTGCCGATATTAAGCGGCGGGTTTTCCACATTGGCGTCCGCCTCGAAAGCGGCACGCAGCAGATCCTGAGACTGCGGGAGATCGCTGACGATCGAGCCGTCCGGGCGCAGCGCCGAACGATCGATGGCGTCGATCGTCACGACCTTGAGCTTCAGCCTGTCAGCCGCCTCCTGCATCGAAGCGCCGCCGGCACGCGCGTCCTCATAGGAATCGTGGACGTCGAGCAGGATCCGGCTGGCTTCGTCCTCCGCCAGCGTCCTGCGGATTTCCTCTTTTACTGCATCGAGCGGTTGCACGATCTCCGGTTCGACCTTGGTGACACGGATCAGCACGGGTCCGAAGGCACCCTTGACCACCTGGCTCACCTGGTTGGCCTGGAGCGAGAACGCCGCCTCGGCGACGGCCGGATCGGGGACGCGATCCCTGGACAAGGTTCCGAGTTGGACGTCGGCCGACGTCTTTCCTTCGGACTTCATGATATCATCGAAGGACGAGCCGGCATTAAGACTGGCGCGCGCCTGATTGGCGGCATCCTCGCTCTTGAAGACGATCTGCTCGATCGTGCGGCGCTCCGGCGTCGTGTAGCGCGATTTGTTGGCTTCGTAGTCCTTGGCGACCTGCTCGTCGGTGATGGCCGAAGTGTCGGCGATATCCGCCGGCTCAAGCTTGATATAGGAGATCTTCCGGTATTCCGGAGCTGCGTAGCTGGCCTTGTTCTGATCGAACCATGTGGAAAGTACGCTGTCGGAAGGCTCTTCGATCGGCTCGACAAGCGACTTGGGGAGCGCAAGGTAGTCGATTGTCCGATCCTCGCCGCGGTAAAGCACCATGGCTTTCAGGAACGTGTCGGGCGCCTCCAAACCATCCGTTATCGCCTCCACGATCTGCTGGCGCATGGCTGCTTGCTGGCGATTGCGCAGATAGTCGTCCGGCGACATGCCGATCTCGCGCAAGACATAGTCGAACTGCCGGCGGTCGAATTTCCCGTCCGGGCCGGCGAAGGCCGCGTCCTCGCGAGCCAGCGACGCGAGGCGATCCTTTGAAATGCCGAGACCGAGCCTGCGCGCCTGCTCGTCGAGAGCGGCCTCGTCCGCCACCTGGGCAAGGGCTTGTTCATTGATCCCGAATGCAGCCGCCTGCTCGCGCGTCAGTTGGCGGCCTAGCTGCCCCGACCAGATCCGCAGTTGACGATCGTAAGCCAGCCGGTAGTCCGTCGCCGACACGGAGGTGCCGCCGACGGTCACGACCTTTCCGCTTCCGATGCCACCCATGAGTTGCCCGGAAATGCCCCAGATGGCGAAGCTCACGACGAGCAACAGCAGAAGCAGTTTCGCGACCCAGGTTCCGGCGGCTTTTCTCAGACTGTCTAGCATAATCAAATCCGGTTTGGCGCCTCGCTCTTAGCGCCGTTTGCGAAAGGACGGCAATAGCGCCCTTCCTCGCCAGTGTCGATTGCTTTGTGGCCGGTTTTTGCTAGTGAGGGCAGCATCCGCAACCTGAACAAGGAGCTCCACCGATGACGCCAGGAATTCGCCCGCTTGTCGCCGGGAACTGGAAAATGAACGGCACGAGCGCTTCCCTTGATGAGTTGCGCGCCATCGGCGAAGGGTTTCTGAGCGGCTTGGATTCCCATGCCGACGCCCTTGTCTGCGTCCCGGCGACATTGCTTTCCCGCGCAGCCGAGATCGTCGCCGGCCGCACGCCGGTCGAGCTTGGCGGCGAGGATTGCCACGCAGCCGCGAGCGGAGCCCATACCGGCGACATCTCCGCGGAGATGCTTAGGGATGCCGGCGCCAGCCATGTCATCGTCGGCCATTCGGAGCGCAGGACGGATCATGGCGAGACCGATGCGGTCGTGCATGCGAAGGCGGAGGCGGCATGGCGAGCCGGACTGGTGGCCATCATCTGCGTCGGCGAGACGAGAACCCAGCGGGAAAGCGGAGCCACGCTGGATGTCCTCTCGAAGCAGATCGCCGGCTCCGTTCCGACGCAAGCCCTCGCCACCAACGCGATCGTCGCCTACGAGCCGGTCTGGGCGATCGGCACCGGGCTCACGCCGACCGCCGGCGATGTGGCGGAGGCGCATGCTCATATACGCAAGGAACTGGCGGCGAAGCTCGGCAAACCGGCCGAGACGATCCGTATCCTGTATGGGGGCTCGGTGAAACCGTCGAATGCCGCGGAACTGCTCGCAGTGCGGAATGTCGACGGTGCTCTCGTCGGTGGCGCGAGCCTCAAGGCGTCGGATTTCCTCGGCATTGCCGAGGCTTATAAAACGATCAACTCATAACCGGGATTCGTTCTCGGCATTTGCAATTCCTCGCGCCGGCACCATATTCGGCCAACGGGCTTGGAAATGCCGCGAAACCCGTGTAAGGAGCCGCCTCCGATACGGGGCTGGCTGGCCTCCTCTTAAATTTGCCGGATCGCTTCATGCAAACCGTCCTCATTGTCATTCACCTGATGGTCGTCGTCGCGCTTGTCGGCGTCGTGCTCCTGCAGCGCTCGGAGGGCGGCGGCCTCGGCATCGGCGGTGGCTCCGGCTTCATGACCGCGCGCGGCGCGGCCAATGCGCTGACCCGCACGACCGGTATTTTGGCCATCGCTTTCTTCGTCACGTCGCTCGGCCTTTCGATCCTTGCACGTTATGGAGAACGGCCGATCGACATCCTGGACCGTGTGCCGACGCAGAACGAGCAAGGCGGAAGCGGTGGAGGCTCCGGAGTTCTGGATCAGCTCGGTGGCGGGCCCGCCGCGCCGACCCCGCCCTCCACGGACAATGCCGGCACGCCGCCTGCTGCTCCCGCGGCACCCGCCCAGCCTGGCGTTCCCAGCGGGCAGTAAGCGACACCCAAGTAGTATTCTTCCAGTGCCCGTCATGCGGGCACTTTTATTTCCGTCTGCTTTCCTAAACCTTGCAGTCGGACGCTGAGGCGCGGCCGAAGCGACCTGTTGTCGATTTGACACACACCATTACAAATAGTGATTCGACGCACGTTGCGCGCGCCTTGGACCTCTCATCCCGCTTGAGGGCCAGGGCGTTAACCGCTTATAAGCTTCATGGCGGCAGATTGGCCAGAGGGCTTGGGTTTCGGCCGGCCACCGCAGCGGCATTCGCATCAAAATTAGGTAACAGACATGAAGTTTCGTAGCCTGCTCATGCTCGGCCTCGGGGCCGCGCTTGTCTTGGGTCCATCCTCCATGGCGTCGGCCCAAAGCGCCCTCGACGTGACGAAGACTGCGGCCATGAGTGTGGAAAAGCCTAAGGTCAAGGAAACAGCCAAGGGTAAGAATACCCAGAAGAATAAGAACAACGCCAAGGCCAACAGCAAGTCGCAGGACAAGGGGAAGACTTCCGCGAAGGCGAAGAAGAATGGACCGCGGGAAGCTGAGGTCGCCAAGGCGCAGCCGGAGAATTTCTTTGCCGCGATCTTCAAGCCCATTCGTCGCGTCGAGAGCGCGCCGGAGAGCTCGCAGCCGCAGAGGAAGTTGACTGCCAAGGAGCGGCGTGCAGCTGAGAAAGCCGCCAAAGCCAGGCCGGAAGCTCCAGAGATCGAGCAGCCGGTACACGCGATCGTTGCGACGGGCAACAATGGCGAACTGCGCAGCGGGATGGCGACGCAGCAGAATAACGACCTCTTTTCGGCCCTTTTCGGCGGAACACCACGCCAGCAGCTCCTGCCCGAAACGCGCGCCCTGGACGCCGCGTTGGCCGCAAAGGAGGCGCGCAAGCAATTCAAGGTAAAGGCCGATTTCGAGCCCCAGGAAGTAGCATTCAGCGGCTATCCGCGTGGCACGATCGTCATCGACACCTCGGCCCGTTATCTCTACCTGGTCGAATCGTCGGGCACTGCGCGCCGCTATGCCATTGCGGTCGGGCGCGAGGGGCTGGAATTCAAAGGCAAGGCGACAGTCGGAGACAAGCAGGAATGGCCGCGCTGGATCCCGACCCTCGACATGCAGAAGCGCGAGCCCAAGAAGTACGGCCAGTACAAGGACGGCATGCCCGGCGGCCCCGACAATCCGCTCGGCGCCCGCGCGATTTATCTCTACCAGGGCAAGAAGGACACGCACATCCGCATCCATGGCACGAACCAGCCCCAGACGATCGGAACCAACTCATCGAACGGATGCTTCCGGATGGTCAACGACCACGTCAAGGACCTCTACAGTCGCGTGAAGATGGGCACGCAAGTCGTCGTTATGTGATCCGAGGGCATGCCGCTGATTGAAAGGCCGGCCATGTGCCGGCCTTTGTTTTGCCTCGATGGAACCAGCATGCCGTTTGGGTAACTGTTAAAAACAGTATCTTGGTCGTTTTCCTCTGGCGGAATCAGTTCCGGCGCGCTAAGCCCTGACTCCCATGGCGCGATATGTATTCATCACTGGCGGCGTGGTTTCCTCCCTTGGAAAAGGCATTGCCGCGGCAGCACTTGGGGCACTCTTGCAAGCACGCGGCTACCGTGTGCGGCTCAGGAAGCTCGATCCCTACCTGAATGTCGATCCGGGGACGATGTCGCCGTATCAGCACGGCGAAGTCTTCGTTACCGACGATGGAGCCGAAACCGACCTTGACCTCGGCCACTACGAACGCTTCACCGGCCGCTCCGCCAACCAGAGCGACAACATCACCACCGGCCGAATCTACCAGAACATCATCGAGCGCGAGCGGCGAGGCGACTACCTCGGCGCCACCGTGCAGGTCATCCCGCACGTCACAGACGAGATCAAGAACTTCATTCTCGACGGCAATGACGACTACGACTTCGTGCTCTGCGAGATCGGCGGGACGGTCGGCGACATCGAGGCGATGCCTTTTCTGGAGGCGATCCGTCAGCTCGGCAACGACCTGCCGCGCAACAATGCGGTCTATGTGCATCTGACTTTGATGCCGTACATTCCAACCGCGGGCGAGTTGAAGACCAAGCCGACCCAGCATTCCGTCAAGGAGTTGCGCAGCATCGGCATCGCGCCGGACGTGCTGCTGGTACGTGCCGACCGGCCGATCCCCAAGGAGGAGCGGCGCAAGCTCTCGCTCTTCTGCAACGTGCGTGAATCGGCTGTCATCCAGGCGCTGGACGTATCGCATATCTACGACGTGCCGATGGCCTATCACCAGGAAGGACTCGACGGCGAAGTGTTGGCTGCCTTCGGGATCGATCCGGCGCCGAAGCCGCGTATGGAGCGCTGGGACGAGATTTCCGACCGGATCCACAATCCGGAAGGTGAGGTGACGATCGCCGTCGTCGGCAAGTATACCGGCCTGAAGGACGCGTATAAGTCGCTGATCGAGGCGCTTTCCCATGGAGGCATGGCCAACCGGGTCCGCGTCAAGCTCGACTGGATCGAAAGCGAGGTCTTCGAAAAAGAGGATCCCGCGCCCTTCCTCGAGAAGGTGCATGGCATTCTGGTTCCCGGCGGCTTCGGCGAGCGTGGCTCCGAGGGCAAGATACTTGCCGCCCGCTTTGCTCGCGAGCGCAAGGTTCCTTATTTCGGCATCTGTTTCGGCATGCAGATGGCGTGCATCGAGGCGGCTCGGTCACTGGCCGGCATCGAGAACGCCTCGTCCACTGAATTCGGTCCCACCAGCGAGCCGGTCGTGGGCCTGATGACGGAATGGCTGAAGGGCAACATGCTCGAGAAACGCCAGGCGGCCGGCGATCTCGGCGGCACCATGCGGCTCGGCGCCTATGATGCCTCGCTTCAGCAGGGCTCGCGCATCGCTGAAATTTATGGTGGCACTCAGATCTCCGAGCGCCACCGTCACCGCTACGAGGTCAATATCGACTACAAGGAGCGACTGGAAGCCAGCGGTCTGGTCTTTGCGGGCATGTCGCCCGATGGCGTTCTGCCCGAGACCGTGGAATACCCGGATCACCCCTGGTTCATCGGTGTCCAGTACCATCCGGAACTGAAGAGCAGACCCTTCGAACCCCACCCGCTTTTTGCAAGCTTTATCGAGGCCGCTGTCGAGCAGTCACGGCTCGTTTAACACCAAACATTGCTCGTAAGGTGTGAACAGAAAGGAGGCGGACCGGAGCCGCCTTTCTGAGGGACCTATTCGTCGACGCGTTGTACGAGAACGCGTCGACCATTCCGATGGAGAAGCAGACGAGTTGCGCGGCCGTGAAGCGCCGCATGTCTTTACCTCGGTCTCGTTTTTTTCGGAAAGCCAGGCGTATCTTCCAGCTACCATTGCATGAACATTGCTTTTTCCGCGGGCCACTCGCACTCCCGACACTCGCCTGTCAGGAGAAACAAAGCCAGCCGCTGGCCATCAGACGGTTGCAGGACTATAAGGCCGCTCCCTTATGAAGAGCCGTAACAATGTCCGTGCTTTCCGGAAACCGCCGCAAGGCCGTCATAGCTTTCATCTTCGTCACCGCGGTACTCGATATCGTGGCGATGGGCATCATCATCCCGGTATTTCCTTCATTGATAGAGGAATTCGTGGGATCGAATGCCGATGCCGGCTGGATCAACGGTGTGTTCGTGGCCCTTTGGGCGGGCATGCAGTTTCTGGCTTCACCCGTGATCGGTTCGCTCTCGGACCAATATGGCCGCAGGCCAGTCATCCTTCTGTCCTGCGCCGGCCTCGCCGTCGACTACGTGCTGATGGCGCTCGCGCCCAATCTGTGGTGGCTGGCAGCCGGCCGTCTCATCGCCGGCGTCACCTCATCAAGCTTCACCACGGTTTTCGCCTATATGGCCGACATCACCCCTCCAGAGGGGAGGGCGCGGGCATATGGATTGATCGGCGCGGCTTTCTCCGGCGGCTTCGTGCTTGGGCCGCTGATCGGCGGCTTCCTCGGCGAGATCTCGCCGCGTGCGCCATTCTGGTTCGCGGCCGGCCTGTCCGGCGTCGCCTTCCTCTACGGCCTGTTCATCTTGCCGGAATCCCTGCCACTCAAGAACCGGATGCCATTCTCGTGGCGGCGGGCGAATCCGTTCGGTGCGATGAAGCTCCTTGCGTCGCATCCGGAACTATCCGGCCTGGCGGTAGTGAACTTCTTGCTACATTTCGCACATCACGTGTTTTCGGCTGTGTTCGTTCTCTATGCAGCCTATCGCTATGGCTGGAGCCCGTGGCAGGTTGGCGCCCTTTTGGCGCTAGTCGGCGTGCTCGACATGGCGGTGCAAGGGCTGTTGGTCGGTCCCGCGGTCAAGCGTTTCGGCGATCGGGCCGTCATGGTGTTTGGTTTGTTCGGCGGCTCGATCGGCATCGCCTCCATGGGCTTGGCACCCACGGGCTTGCTGTTCACATTGGCCATGGTCCCAAATGCGCTGTGGGGGTTGGCGATGCCGACGCTGCAATCGCTGATGACGCAGCATGTATCGGAATCCGAGCAAGGGCAGCTCCAGGGAGCGAATATGAGCGTGGCCAGCATCGCTGGCGTAGCTTCGCCGCTATTCTTTGGCGCGGTTTACGCTTTCACTTTGCGAGAGGATTCCTGGTTGCCGTTCTCCGGCACGGCTTTTCTTGTCGCTTCGCTGGTCCTGCTCGTCGGCGCACTGCTCGGCTGGTTCGTCGCGAAGCAGGCGCAACGCCGCGAACAGCCGGCATGACAAATCGCCCGGCGGGAGGTAAAAGCCGGGCGATATTACCAGGTTCGCTTATCGCTAACCGCTCTCCGCCGGAAAAGACGCCGCGCGATCCGGAATGCAGGGCGATGCTTAAATCCACCCGTTCGAGGCAGCATGACCATACCGAACAAGACCGTCTCAGCAGGCAAAGTCGCCTTTGGCAATGATGCGCCGCTCGCGCTGATCGCAGGCCCCTGCCAGCTCGAATCACGCCAGCATGCCTTCGACATGGCCGGCGCCCTGAAGGAGATGACTTCAAAGCTCGGGATCGGTTTTGTTTATAAGACCAGCTTCGACAAGGCGAACCGCACCTCACTGAAGGGAACACGCGGTGCAGGACTGGAAGCAGCTCTGCCTGTTTTCGCCGACATCCGGAAGACCTTCGGCGTACCTGTGCTGACAGATGTGCACACGGAAGAGCAGTGCCTCACCGTCGCCAAGGTCGTGGACATCCTTCAGATCCCGGCCTTCCTGTCACGGCAGACCGATCTTCTTGTCGCTGCCGCGCAAACCGGGAAGGTCGTCAATGTGAAAAAGGGGCAGTTCCTTGCGCCCTGGGACATGAAGAACGTCGTCGCCAAAGTGACCGGTTCGGGCAATCCGAACGTGCTTGTCACCGAGCGCGGCGTGTCGTTCGGGTACAATACGCTCGTGTCGGACATGCGAGCTCTCCCGATCATGGCCGAAATCGGCGCGCCCGTCATCTTCGACGCGACCCATTCCGTACAGCAGCCCGGCGGCCAAGGCGGCTCCTCGGGGGGAGAGCGCCGCTTCGTCGAAACGCTGGCGCGGGCGGCCGTCGCCGTCGGTGTGGCGGGCGTTTTCATCGAGACCCATCAGAACCCTGACAGCGCGCCTTCCGACGGACCGAACATGGTGCCGCTGGACCGTATGCCGGCGTTGCTCGAGCGGCTGATGGCCTTCGACAAGCTGGCCAAGTCGGTTTGATTCAAAGGGAACCATCGCGTCGCTCCGTCATTGCTCTTCCGTCACCGAGAAGAAGAAAGGAGCGCAATGATGACGACTCTCTCCGGCCACACAAACGCCATCACCGCCTCGCGCGTGATCGGGACCGAAGTCTACAACACGGCGGGCGATCATATCGGCACGATCCAGGACATCATGCTCGAGAAGACGTCGAACGGAATCATGTTCGCCGTTATCGGGTTTGGGGGATTCCTCGGAATCGGCGAGAAATATCACGCTGTCCCTTGGTCCGTGCTCGACTACGATGAAAATCAAGGCGGTTACGTCGTGCCGTTCACGAGGGAACAGCTCCAGGCTGCGCCTGCCTATTCCGTCGAGGAGCTGACTCGCGACGACGGCCAAGCCGCCCGTGATGCTTCCTATGCCTACTACAAGGTCGAGCCCTACTGGCACTGAGCCGCCGGCATCGATGCACAGATCGGAATGGACGGCCTCGCCCCGCGGGGCCGTTCACGTTCCGTCTTGATCCCGGGTGGCGATTACAGCTATCACAACCTCGATATTAATCGAGGTTTAAAATGCAAGGTGCCAAGAGTACACTTACCGTCGGCGATGTCGCCAGGCGCAGTGGCGTTCCCGTTTCGACAGTGCATTTCTATGAGGCGAAAGGGCTGATCGCGGGATGGCGCACCGAGGGAAATCAACGTCGTTACCATCGGGCTGTCCTGCGCCGCATCGCGATCATCAAAATCGCGCAGCGCGCCGGCATCCCACTCGCCGTCATCAACGACGCGCTGGCCGACCTGCCGCACGATCATGTGCCGAACGCGCAGGATTGGCGGCGCTTCACGGATGCCTGGAAGGATATGCTGGAGGAGAGGATTATCAGCCTCATGCAACTACGTGACCAGATCGCGAGTTGCATAGGCTGCGGCTGTCTTTCCCTGGAGGAGTGCCCGTTAAGGAACCCAGGTGACGAACTGGGCAGACAAGGGCCAGGCCCCCGGCGGCTGGTCCCAAGGCGATGACGAGGTCTCCATTCATTTTGTCGCACTCCAGACAGCGGTAACTGCCTTGACTTGAAGTATGGTTGAGCTTCTACAAGCAGTGTCGGCTAGCGACAAGGGTCGCGTCATGGAGGCCGACATTGCAAAGCAACACCCACCAGACACTTGCATCGAATTCGGAGAACGCGGCTTCGGCAGGCGATGAGGAGGTGCCCGCCGGCTGGGGGGATCTTCTGAGCGGCAAGAACGGCGTCTACGCGCTCGCACTCGCCGGCGGCGTCACGCTGCATGCCGTCAATATGTACATTGCAACGACCGTCATGCCTTCCGTCATCGCCGAGATCGGTGGCCTCGATTTCTATGCATGGGCAACGACACTCTTCGTCGTGGCATCCATCCTCGGCGCCGCTCTCACTGCGAAACTCCTCAAGAGGAGCGGTCCCCGAAGCGCCTATGTCATCGCGACCCTGCTTTTCGGGACAGGCACGCTGATCTGCTCCCTGGCCATCAACATGCCGGTCATGTTGGTGGGACGAAGCGTCCAGGGGCTCGGCGGCGGATTTCTCTACGCCTTGGCTTACGGACTGACGCGGATCGTGCTTCCCGAGCGGCTTTGGGGTCGGGCAATCGGCCTGATATCTGCCATGTTCGGTGTTGCGACGCTGGTGGGGCCAGCCATCGGAGGCGCATTCGCCGAATACAGCGCCTGGCGGGCGGCATTCTGGTCCCTGTTGCCTTTCGCGGGCATGTTCGCGCTGGTGGCCTATCTGACACTCCCGAGAAGCAGCTGGGACAAGAACGAGAGATCTTCGGTACCATTCCTGCAACTGGCCTTGCTGACCGGAGCGGTTCTTGCGGTGTCGGCCGGCAGCCTATCGGCGGATCTGAAATGGAACATGGCGGGCCTTGCCGCGGGCCTGGGGATGATCGCATGCATCACCGCGATCGAGCGAAAGGCAGGCGCCAGGCTTCTTCCGAGGAAGTCATTCAATATCGCCACGCCGCTCGGGGCTCTCTACCTGACCATCGCCTTGCTGATGGCCAGCATGCAGCCCGAAATTTTCGTGCCCTACCTGCTCCAGAAGCTGCACGCGCAATCGCCGCTCTGGGCCGGCTACCTTGCGGCTCTCATGGCGATAGGCTGGACGGCAGCTTCGTTCTTGAGCTCACGATGGCACGAGAAAAGGGGCGATCGTCTCGTCCTCGGCGGACCTCTACTGGTCTTGATCGGACTGATCCTCCTTGCCGTGTTCCTGCCTGTCCACGGTGCCGGCGACTGGACGCTGCTCCTGCCCATCTGCCTTGGATTGATCCTGATCGGATTCGGGATCGGCCTGGCATGGCCAAGCCTGGTGACCCGCGTCTATCAGAGCGCGCCTGCGACCGAGCAGGATCTCGCGGCGGGCGGCATGACGACGGTCCAGCTCTTCGCCATGGCGTTCGGTACGGCCTGCGCCGGCATGGTCGCCAATTTTGCTGGGATCGCCGATCCTGGCGGGGTCGGCGGCGCCTCGAGCGCCGCGCTCTGGCTGGCTGGTGTGTTCGCCCTTGCTCCAGCGCTGTGCATCGTGATCGCCCTGAAAGTGGTTCGCCTCACCGGCGCGAAGCATTGACCCTGCTGGCCGGACATCCGGCGCCTGTCGGTGGCGAGCTCCTTCGGGTCGTCGCCGACGAATCCCGGGATGATCTGTTTCAACATTGAATTCTACCCTGGCCGGTTACGCCCGCTATGCTTCTTGCTTTAAGCTGGCGGGCGGCTAATCAGGAGGACCACGCATGCCGGCCACCCCATTTCCCGTTTTCGACCTTTCACGATTCGAAGGGGCCGACGCAGCCGGCAAGCAACTCCTCGGCCGAGAGGTCGACCGGATATGCCGCGCCACCGGCTTTCTTGCGATCAGCGGCCATTCCGTATCCCAGGAAATCATCGATGCAGCCTGGCAAAAGGCCCACGCTTTCTTCGATGAACCCTTGGCCGTGAAGGAAAAGGCGAGGGCGCCTTATCCCGGTTATCCCTACGGCTATCTCGGGCCGGGAGCCGAAGCCTTGGCGAAATCGAAGAATGTCGACACGCCACCAGACCTGAAGGAAAGCTTCAACGGCGGTCCGCTCGCGACGCCGGAAGGGCTTACGGACCCGCAAGCGCTTGCCTTCTGTTATGCCGATACGATCTGGCCCGAGGCGCCCACGGGATTCAGGTATGCATGGCAAGCCTATTATCGCGCGATGGAGGATTTGGCCGCGCGCATCATGCGTGTCTTCGCAACCGCGCTCTCACTGCCCGAGGATTTTTTTGAGCCCTTCATAGAAAGGCCGATCAGTGCCCTGCGCGCGCTCAACTACCCCGAGCCGCTCGTGACCCCACAGCCGGGGCAATTGCGCGCCGGGGCACATACCGACTACGGGAGCCTGACCATTCTCTTGCCGCAGGCCGGATCCGGCGGACTCGAGATCTTCACGCCGGAAGGCGAGTGGCGGGCCGTGCCACCTGTCCCCGGTGCCTTCATCATCAACATCGGCGACCTGATGGCGCGATGGACGAATGACCGCTGGGTCTCCACCCTGCATCGTGTCGTCAACCCCGACATCGAAGCGGGCAAGTCGAGCCGCCGCCAATCCTTCGCCTTTTTTCACCAGCCCAATTGGCATGCCGAGGTCGCCTGCCTGGAGTCTTGCCTGGCGTCGGGAGAAAAGCCCCGCTACGAACCCGTCCTGTCCGGCCCGTATCTGATGTCGAAATTCCAGGCCACCGTGAAGCCGGCGGCTTGATCCTCGTCTATTCGGATCTGATCGGGGAAGGCACGCCGACACGGATCGCCTTTGAGAAGTCAGGTGACGAGAGACCCACGGCCTGAGCACGCTCATCGATATGGGCAGCGGCTTTGAGGGCTTGCAGCGGGAAACCGCTTGCCAGCGCGCCCCTGCTGTAGGCGTATTCGGGCAGATAGCCATTGACGATGAGCCGCCAGTCAAAGGGAGCGACATCCCCAACGGCCCGCATCATCTTCCAGATCGTGGTGGTGCAGTTCGTCGTGAGTGAATTGTAGAACTGCGGCCTCACCGAGAGCTCGTTGGCGTCGGAGACATATTCGAGAAGGAGAGCTCGGGCGGCGACTGGGGAGACGTTCAGGCGATAGAGCTGCACGTCTTCTCGCCGGATGTTCGAGCGCAGGCCGACGACATCGCGCTCGTCGGCTGCGACAATCACCAGGGGATTGCTCTTGAAGAGGTCGGCAATCGGCGAGAAGGCGCCGCCGACCCGGCGACGCACCTCGATCGACCAGGCGAGATGCCCGCCGCCTTCGAAGCCGAAGCTCATGATCACATGGGCCATTTCAGGACCTGCCCAATAAGACATGAAAAGATCAAGTGTGCGAAGCTTCGACAGGTCGTAGCTGCGCGTAACCCAACTCTCGCCGAAGTCTGTTTCGCCGCGCCATTCGAAATTGCGGACACCGGCTAAGGTGAGCACGTCGTCCTCGATTGTCCCCGTAACTTGGCGTGCGACATCCGCGGACCAATCGACGTCGACAGGTGGCTTGATGGTGCTCCACCAGGCCAGGAGGGAAGCAAAGACGACGGCATAGCCGATGACCGCGAACCGTCGATGGCGGCCGAAAAGCGCGATGACGGTCGCGATGCCGAGCAAGCCAAACAGTCCTGCCGAAAAACCTCTTGCCGCTTCGGACGCCGGCAGGCGAAACCACAACGCCAGAGCGGCCCACAGGGTCGTGGCGACGATGACCGCGATGAGCAGGAGCAGGGACAAGCGGCCTAGGGTACGACGCAATTCGACCTCCTCCACGGCGATTCCGATCGCCGCAGCCTATTCCGCAATCAAAGCATAGAGGAGGGGCTGTTGATTACCGGATGAGTAGCAAACGTGACGACTTAATCGCTGCCCTGCGATTGCCTTTTATGGCGCATTGGCTAAGAGGGGCACGGCCTTCCTATTGCTTGATCGAGGGGATTTTCCTGCATGACCGCCATAGTTGAAATCGTCGGACGCGAAATCCTGGACAGCCGCGGCAATCCGACCGTGGAAGTGGATGTGGTGCTGGAAGACGGTTCGACGGGCCGCGCTGCGGTGCCTTCCGGCGCGTCGACCGGAGCACACGAAGCTGTGGAGCTCCGTGATGGCGGCACGCGGTATCTTGGCAAGGGCGTGGAGCGCGCCGTGGATGCCGTCAATGGCGAGATTTTCGAAGCGATCGGCGGCATGGAGGCCGAGAACCAGATCCACATCGACCAGACGATGATCGAGCTCGACGGCACGTCCAACAAGAGCAGGCTGGGTGCCAACGCCATCCTCGGCGTGTCGCTCGCGGTGTCGAAAGCTGCGGCCGCGGCGGCGGGCCTCCCGCTCTATCGCTATGTCGGCGGCCCGAACGCACGCGTCCTTCCCGTGCCGATGATGAACATCATCAACGGTGGGGCACATGCCGACAATCCGATCGACTTCCAGGAATTCATGATCATGCCCGTCGGGGCGCCGACGTTGCGCGACGCGGTGCGCTGGGGATCGGAGATCTTCCATACGTTGAAGAAGCGCCTCAAGGAAGCCGGCCACAACACGAATGTGGGCGACGAAGGCGGCTTCGCGCCCAACCTCAAGAGCGCGCAGGCTGCGCTGGATTTCGTCATGCAGTCGATCGAGGCGGCGGGATACAAGCCCGGCGAAGAGGTTGCCCTCGCACTTGATTGCGCCGCGACCGAATTCTTCAAGGACGGCAACTATGTCTACGAGGGCGAGCGCAAGACGCGCGATCCCAAGGCCCAGGCAAAATATCTCGCCAAGCTCGTCGCCGACTACCCGATCATTTCGATTGAGGACGGCATGGCGGAGGACGACTGGGACGGGTGGAAGGCGCTGACAGATCTCGTCGGCAAGACGACGCAACTCGTCGGCGACGACCTCTTCGTCACGAACTCGGCTCGCTTGCGCGACGGCATCCGCATGGGGGTTGCCAACTCCATCCTAGTGAAGGTCAATCAGATCGGCTCGCTCACGGAAACGCTCGACGCGGTCGAGACGGCCCACAAGGCAAGCTACACGGCCGTCATGTCGCACCGTTCCGGAGAGACGGAAGATTCCACCATTGCCGACCTGGCCGTTGCCACCAATTGCGGGCAGATCAAGACCGGCTCACTGGCCCGCTCGGACCGGCTCGCGAAATACAATCAGCTCATCCGTATCGAGGAAGAGCTGGGCACGCAGGCGCGCTACGCCGGCAAGGGCATCCTCAAGGGGTAAGGCACAGGCCGGCCGGAACAGCTGCAGATGCTCGACGCCGGGAGAGCGCCCGCTCTTCCGGCGTCGCCGCGTCAGATCCCCGATTTTCCCGAAGCGGCGTTCACTTCAGGTCCGCTCTGTAACCCGCCATTAATCATGACGGGGCACAGTGGGCGCGGAAAGGAATGCCGCCCATGTGGACACGCCAGCACAAGAAGAGAAATACCGGTAGACTGATCGTCCCGGCGATTTCGGCAGCCTTCCTCGCTTATTTCGGGTTCCATGCCTATAATGGGGAATTCGGCATCTACTCGCGTTACCAGTACGAGGCGCGGACTGTCGAGCTGAAGGCCCAACTCGAAGGCGTAAAGGCGCGCCGGATGGAGCTGGAACGGCGCGTGCAGCTTCTCCAAGACGGAACGCTGGAGAAGGACATGCTCGACGAACAGGCGCGCCGGGCGCTCAATCTCTCGCATTCCGACGAGATCACCATTATGCGCCCGCGCTCTTCGAGAAATTAACTGAATTTACGTTAATCGAAAATATGCCAATAATTACAATTGGTTAGAATGCATATCAGCCATGCGTTTTTCCGCATGGCCGAAGTGTCTTTCGCGTGTTAGCTTCCTTCTGTTCAGTGGGGAGGAGCATCTTTTGGCAGGCCTCCCGACCATGTCCGTGAAGAGACAGTCACAGGGAGCGATGAATGGCGACTGCCGCTAAGAAGGCACCGGCGAAATCGAAGCCGGATGGAAAGTCCCCCTCAGCAATAACGACGCCGAAACCGGTGGAATTCACCAAGGAGCAGGAGCTGTCCGCCTATCGCGACATGCTGCTGATCCGTCGTTTCGAGGAGAAAGCCGGCCAGCTCTACGGAATGGGATTCATTGGCGGCTTCTGCCATCTCTATATCGGCCAGGAGGCCGTGGTCACAGGTCTCAAAATGGCAATGGCGGACGGCGATCAGATGATCACCGCTTATCGCGATCACGGTCACATGTTGGCCATGGACATGTCCCCGCGCGGCGTCATGGCCGAATTGACAGGACGCCGGGGTGGCTATTCCAAGGGGAAGGGCGGCTCCATGCACATGTTCTCCAAGGAAAAGAATTTCTATGGCGGTCATGGCATCGTGGGCGCCCAGGTGTCTCTCGGCACCGGATTGGCTTTCGCCAATCGGTATCGCGACAATAAGTTCGTCTCGCTGACCTTCTTCGGCGACGGTGCTGCCAACCAGGGGCAGGTCTACGAAAGCTTCAACATGGCTTCGCTCTGGAAGCTCCCGGTCGTCTACATCATCGAGAACAATCGTTACGCCATGGGCACCTCGGTCGCGCGCTCGTCGGCCGAGACCGACTTTTCGCATCGCGGCGCCTCCTTCCGCATCCCCGGCATCCAGGTCGACGGCATGGACGTGCGCGCCGTGAAGGCGGCGGGCGATCTTGCTCTCGAATATTGCCGCTCCGGCTCTGGGCCGATCATCCTCGAGATGCAGACTTATCGTTATCGGGGCCATTCCATGTCGGACCCGGCGAAATACCGCTCGAAGGACGAAGTCCAGAAGATGCGGTCCGAACATGATCCGATCGAGCAGGTGAAGGCACGGCTGCTCGACAAGAAATGGGCGAGCGAGGACGATCTGAAGGCGATCGACAAGGAGGTGCGCGATGTCGTGGCCGACGCCGCGGATTTCTCGCAGACCGATCCCGAGCCGGACGTCTCCGAGCTCTGGACCGACGTGACGCTTTGAAAGGGGGGCAGGGACATGCCGATCGAAATTCTGATGCCGGCGCTCTCGCCCACCATGGAAGAGGGCAATCTCTCGAAATGGTTGAAGAACGAGGGAGACAAGATTTCCGCCGGCGACGTCATCGCCGAAATCGAGACGGACAAGGCGACCATGGAGGTCGAGGCCGTCGATGAAGGCACGCTCGGCAAGATTCTCGTCCAGGCCGGCGCCGAGGGCGTGAAGGTCAATACGCCGATCGCCGTGCTGCTGCAGGATGGAGAAACAGTCGGCGACATAGGCAAGGGCAACGGGGGAGCGCCGGCGAAAGCCGAGGCGCCCGCCGAGCCGGAAGCGCCGGCAACGAGCCAGGCGGAAGCGTCCGCGCCGGTTTCGGCCGCGCCCAAGGTCGAAGTCGCCGCCGATCCGGACATCCCGGCCGGCACCGAGATGGTCACCATGACGGTACGCGAGGCGCTGCGCGATGCCATGGCCGAGGAGATGCGCCGGGATCCCGAGGTCTTCGTCATGGGCGAAGAGGTCGCCGAATACCAGGGCGCCTACAAGGTCACCCAGGGTCTGCTGCAGGAGTTCGGCTCCAGGCGGGTCGTCGATACGCCGATCACCGAACACGGCTTCGCGGGCGTCGGGGTAGGCGCCGCCATGGCCGGACTGAAGCCGATCGTCGAGTTCATGACCTTCAACTTCGCCATGCAAGCGATCGACCAGATCGTCAATTCGGCGGCGAAGACGCTTTACATGTCCGGTGGCCAGATGGGTGCGCCGATCGTCTTCCGCGGCCCCAATGGTGCCGCCGCCCGCGTCGCCGCCCAGCATAGCCAGGACTATGCCGCCTGGTACAGCCACATACCGGGCCTCAAGGTCGTCGTGCCCTATACGGCGGCCGATGCGAAAGGCTTGCTCAAGGCGGCCATACGCGATCCGAATCCGGTGATATTCCTAGAGAACGAGATCCTCTACGGCCACTCCTTCGAAGTGCCGAAGCTGGATGATTTCGTGCTGCCGATCGGCAAGGCGCGTGTCCATAAGGCAGGAAAGGATGTGACCATCGTATCCTTCGGCATCGGCATGACCTATGCAGTGAAGGCCGAGGCGGAACTGCGCGAGATGGGGATCGACGCCGAGATCATCGATTTGCGCACCATCCGGCCAATGGACCTCGATACGGTTGTCGCCTCGGTGAAGAAGACCAACCGCCTGGTCGTCGTGGAGGAAGGTTTCCCGCAATCTTCCGTCGGAGACTTCATCGCCAACCAGGTGTCGCAGCGAGCCTTCGATTATCTTGATGCACCGGTCATCACCATCGCCGGCAAGGATGTGCCGATGCCTTATGCGGCGAATCTCGAGAAGCTCGCACTGCCGAATGTCGGCGAGATTGTCGCTGCGGTGAAGACCGTCACTTATCGCTAGGCCGGGGAGAGAGTCATGCCGATCAATATCACCATGCCGGCGCTCTCGCCCACCATGGAAGAGGGCAATCTGTCGAAGTGGCTGGTCAAGGAAGGTGACAAGGTCTCCCCCGGTGATGTGATCGCCGAGATCGAGACCGACAAGGCCACCATGGAAGTGGAGGCCGTCGACGAAGGCACCGTCGCCAAGCTCGTCGTTCCGGCAGGGACCGAAGGCGTCAAGGTCAATGCGCTCATCGCCATCCTTGCTGGGGAGGGCGAAGACGCCGCCACTGCGGCAAAAGGCAACGGCGAGTCCAAGGCAGCTGCCGAGCCGGCGAAGGTTGAAGCCAAGGCCGCCGCTGCTGAGCCGGAGAGGGCCGGGGCCAAGCCGGAAACCAAGACGGCCGGGAACGCTAACGCGCAGCCGGCCGAGGCCCCGAAACCTGCGGCTCAGCCAATTGAGCCTACGGATGGCGGGCGCGTCTTCGCGTCACCGCTTGCCCGGCGCCTTGCCAAGGACGCCGGCATCGATGTTTCCGCGGTCAAGGGATCGGGGCCGCATGGCCGTGTTGTCAAGGCCGATGTCGACGCCGCGATTGCCGGCGGTGTTCAGGCCGCGCCAGGCGCGGCGGCGCCGGCTGGTGCCCCGGCACAGGCTCCTGCCGCTAAGCCGATGTCCGACGATGCCGTGCTGAAGCTCTTTGAGCCCGGATCCTACGAACTCGTCCCGCATGACAACATGCGCAAGACGATCGCCCGTCGGCTCGTCGAGGCGAAGACCACGATTCCGCATTTCTATCTCACGTTGGATTGCGAAATCGATGCGCTGCTCGCGTTGCGCAAGCAGCTCAACGAGGCAGCGCCGACAATGAAGAGCGACAAGGACGACGTGCCGGCCTACAAGCTTTCGGTCAACGATATGATCATCAAAGCCATGGCCATGGCTTTGATGGCCGTTCCAGAGGCCAATGCCTCATGGACGGACAGCGCCATGATCAAGCACAAGCACGCCGACGTGGGGGTGGCTGTGTCGATTCCAGGCGGTCTGATCACACCGATCGTGCGCAAGGCCGACCAGAAGACCTTGTCGGTCATTTCCAACGAAATGAAAGACTTGGCCTCGCGCGCTCGCAACCGCAAGCTCAAGCCCGAGGAATATCAGGGCGGAACGACCGCCGTGTCCAACCTCGGCATGTTCGGAATCAAGGATTTCTCCGCCGTGATAAATCCGCCCCACACCACGATCCTTGCAGTAGGGGCGGGAGAGGAACGCGCCGTGGTCAAGGACGGCGAGATCAAGATCCTCAACATGATGACCGTCACGCTTTCCACCGACCATCGAGCGGTCGACGGTGCACTGGGGGCCGAACTTCTCGTCGCGTTCAAACGCTACATCGAGAACCCGATGGCGATGCTCGTATAGCGGCTATTGATGTTGGCGGGGTTCTCCCGCAGTTCCGCCGGCAGTCCGGCCGGCGGAGAAGTCCATGGAGGAACTGCGGCCGGTCTATGCTGCCGCAGGGGACAAAAGGCGGTTACACGTGGTGCGACCGTGAACCGTCGGCGACGTTCAACCGAGGGGGAGTGAGAAGATGAAGTCAGTTCTCTGTTACGGCGACTCGTTGACCTGGGGCTACAATGCCGAAGGCCCGTCACGCCACGCTTATGCGGACCGGTGGCCGAGCATACTCCAAGGTGAACTCGGCTCGACCGTGAATGTAATCGCCGACGGACTGAACGGCCGGACCACGGCCTTTGACGACCATCTGGCAGGCGAGGATCGCAATGGCGCCCGCACCCTGCCGGTCGTTCTCGGTACTCATTCGCCGCTCGATCTCGTCATCATCATGCTTGGCGCCAACGACATGAAGCCATGGATCCATGGCAACGCGTTCGTTTCCAAGCACGGCATGGCGCGTCTGGCACAGATTGTCCGGACGCATCCCTACCAGCTTAATGCTCCCGCACCCGAGTTGCTCATCGTATCACCGCCCGCCGTGTCGCGAACCGATAATGTCGAATTTTCCCAAGCCTTCGCCGGCGGCAACGAGGCGTCGCGGCACCTTGCCATGCATTATGCCGCGCTCGCCGAGGAGATCGGCTGTCATTTCTTCGATGCCGGCACCGTCGCCCGGACGACCCCGCTAGATGGCGTCCATCTCGACGCCGAAAACACCCGAGCCATAGGCAAGGCTCTCGCGCCGATGGTGCGGCGCATCCTGGAGAGCTGATCGTTGGCAAACGGCCTGACGATACGAGTTGCGGAAAAGCGCGACGCCGCCGAGCTGGCGATCCTGGTCGACATTTCCTCGCATGGCTTGGCTTCATGGCTCTGGGACGGCGCGGTGCTCGACGGTTCAGTCGATACGGCCCTCGAAAAGGGCCGGCTCGTCATGCGGGACGACCCACGTGAAGGGTGGCAGAGCGCAGTCCTTGCCGAATGGAACGGCGACGTGGCCGGTGTTTCGATCTCGTATCGTGTGGACCAAAAGGTGGCCGACCAGTCGGCGGCGCATCCGGTCGTGGAGCCGATCCTTACACTGCAGCGGCTAGCGATCGGCAACCGCTTCATCGACAGCCTGGGTGTCTATCGCGAGCATCGCGGCAAAGGCATAGGCCGCGCACTCGTCGAACATGAGATCGCGAGGGCGGACGAGCCTATCAGCTTGATAACGGAAAGCCACAATATGAAGGCGTTGAGGCTCTACCGCTCATGCGGCTTTGCGGAGATCTCGCGCAAGGCGGCGGTGCCGCGCCTTCCCGACGACGAGCGGCACGACTGGGTGCTGCTCACGCGAAACCCGGCGTAGATAAAGGCAGTAAGGAAGATGGCCGAAAATTACGACGTGATCATCATCGGTTCGGGCCCAGGCGGTTACGTGACCGCCGTGCGCTCGGCGCAACTCGGCTTCAAGACGGCGATCGTGGAGCGGGAGCACCTGGGCGGCATCTGCCTGAACTGGGGCTGCATTCCGACCAAGGCCCTGCTGCGGTCGGCCGAAATACTGCATTATGCCGAGAACGCGAAGGACTACGGCCTGCGGATCGACGGCAAGGTAAGCGCCGACGTGGCGGCGATCGTCGACCGGTCCCGCAAAGTGTCGACAAGACTCAACAACGGCGTCGCCTTCCTGATGAAAAAGAACAAGGTGGACATGATCTGGGGCGAGGCGAAACTCACCAAGCCGGGTGAGGTCGTCGTTTCCAAGTCTTCGAAGAAGCCGATGGAGCCGCAGCCCGCCACGCCGAAAGGCACCAAGGGCGAGGGCACCTATAGTGCCAAGCATATCATTCTCGCGACCGGCGCGCGTCCGCGCGTGCTGCCCGGCATCGAGCCTGACGGCAAGCTGGTCTGGACCTATTTCGAGGCCATGGTACCAAAGGAGCTGCCGAAGTCGCTTCTGGTCGTGGGCTCCGGCGCGATCGGCATCGAATTCGCGTCTTTCTATCGTACCTTGGGCGCCGACGTGACGGTGGTCGAGATGATGCCTGCGGTCATGCCAGTCGAGGATGCCGAGATATCGGCCTTCGCCAAGAAGCAGTTCGAGAAACAGGGCATGAAGATCCTGCTCGAGGCCAAGGTCGCCAAGGTCGAGAAGGGCGCCAATTCGATCACGGCCCATGTCGAGCTGAAGGATGGCAAGGTCGAGAAGATCGCCGCCGACCGGATGATATCCGCCGTCGGCGTGCAGGGCAACATCGAAAATCTGGGCCTGGAGGCGCTCGGCGTGAAAACCGACCGTGGCGTCGTCGTCACCGATGGTTACGGCCGCACGAACGTACCCGGCATCTATGCGATCGGCGACGTGGCCGGCCCGCCGATGCTCGCCCACAAGGCCGAGCACGAGGGAGTCATCTGCGTCGAGAAGATCGCCAATGTGCCGGGCGTCCATGCGCTCGACAAGTCGCGCATCCCCGGCTGCACCTATTGCAACCCTCAGGTTGCTTCCGTCGGGTTGACCGAACAGAAGGCAAAAGCGGAAGGGCGGGATATCCGGGTCGGCCGCTTCCAGTTCGGCGCCAATGGCAAGGCAATCGCGCTCGGCGAGGATCAAGGTTTCGTCAAGACGATCTTCGACAAGAAAACGGGCGAGCTGCTCGGAGCTCATATGATAGGCGCCGAGGTCACTGAACTGATCCAGGGTTTCGTCGTGGCCATGAATCTCGAAACCACCGAGGAAGAGCTCATGCACACGGTCTTCCCGCACCCGACCTTGTCGGAAATGATGAAGGAGAGCGTGCTCGATGCCTATGGACGCGTGCTGAATGCATGACAGAGGCGCGTTTGCAGGCCTGTTTCGCCAGCGAGTTCTGAACTATATGCGAGTGGGACGCGGCACAGGAGGCTCGCGATGGAACAAAGTTATGGCATCCTCGCCATGCCGGGCGTCGGTTTCTTCGGCATGCTCGTGATCGGTTTCCTGGCGGGCTGGGTCGCCGAACGCACGATGAACCGCGACCATGGGATATTCACCAACATCCTGGTGGGCATTGCCGGCTCGTTCGTCGGCGGCACGCTGGCCGGGCTCGTGGGAGTCCAGTTCTATGGATTTCTCGGCAGCCTCATCGTGGCGATCGTCGGCGCGATCATCATTCTCTGGATTTTCGGGCGCTCGCAGGCAGGGCGCCCGCAATAGGAACGACATGGTTACGCTTCTCGACACGCTGAATCGACCGCGACCGCGGCACCCGGAAAAGGCGCACCGGCCGGACCAGGAGGTGTTGCGCAAGCCGGAATGGATCCGGGTTAAGGCACCGGTCTCCCGCGGCTACCTGGAAACGCGCGACATCGTGAAATCGCACGGCCTCGTCACCGTCTGCGAAGAAGCGGGTTGTCCCAATATCGGCGAGTGCTGGGATAAAAAGCACGCGACCTTCATGATCATGGGCGAGATCTGCACGCGCGCCTGCGCCTTCTGCAATGTCGCAACCGGCATTCCGACCGCGCTCGATCCGAACGAGCCGGAAAGCGTCGCCAAGGCGGTGGCGAAGATGGGCCTTTCCCATGTTGTCGTCACCTCGGTCGACCGTGACGATCTGGCGGACGGCGGCGCACAGCACTTCGCCGACGTGATCCATGCCATTCGCAAGGAAGCGCCAGGCACGACGATCGAGATCCTGACCCCCGACTTCCTGCGCAAGGAGGGGGCGCTCGAAATCGTCGTCGCGGCCAAGCCTGACGTCTTCAACCATAATCTGGAAACCGTGCCGTCGAACTATCTGACGGTGCGGCCGGGGGCCCGCTATTTCCACTCCATCCGGCTGCTGCAGCGCGTGAAGGAACTCGACCCCTCGATCTTCACCAAGTCTGGCATCATGGTGGGCCTGGGCGAGGAGCGCAACGAGGTGCTGCAGCTCATGGACGATCTGCGTACCGCGAACGTCGATTTCATGACCATCGGCCAGTATCTGCAGCCGACGAAGAAGCACCATCCGGTCAAGAAGTTCGTCACGCCCGAAGAATTCAAGTCCTATGAGACGATCGCTTATACCAAGGGCTTTCTTGTCGTGGCGTCCAGCCCCCTGACGCGTTCTTCCCATCACGCTGGCGAGGATTTCGCCAAGCTGAAAGCAGCGCGCGAGTCGCAGTTGAAGAAGGCCGTGTAAGGTTTTCTTTTCATGCCGCAATTCGAAACTGTTCGGCGTACAGCACACAACGCGGACGAGATGTTCGCGCTGGTCGCGGACATCGAAAAATACCCGGAATTCGTCCCGTTATGCGAGGCGTTGGCCGTGCGCTCACGCCGCGAGCGGGATGGGCGAACCATGCTGGTGGCCGACATGACGGTGGGCTACAAGGCGATCCGCGAGACCTTCTCGACACAGGTGTTGCTGAAGCCCGACGAGAAGGCGATCGACGTGAGATATCTGGAAGGTCCGTTCAAATACCTGACCAACAGATGGGCCTTCACGCCGGCCGAGCCAAACGGCTGCGACGTGCACTTCTACATAGAATACGAGTTCAAGAGCCGTGTCCTCGGCGCCGTGATGGGGACGATGTTCGACCGCGCGTTCCGAATGTTCACCGATGCTTTCGAGAAACGCGCAAACGCGATCTACGGTCCAGCGGCCTGATCGTCCAACATCGCAAGGGCTAGAGCGAGCGCTGTCTCTACCGCTTCGCGCCGGATGGAATCGCGGCCCTTGTCATCGAATTGACGGAATTCCGCTCGGACAGGCCGACCGGCCATGGCAAGGCCGAACCATACGAGGCCGACCGGCTTTTGCGGCGAGCCGCCCCCAGGACCGGCAATCCCGGTCACCGAAAGGGCAATGCTCGCTTTGGAGTGCGAAAGAGCACCAGCCACCATCTCCAGCGCCGTCTCGCGTGACACCGCTCCATAAGCCTCGAGCGTGGCCGGCAAGACACCGAGCATCTCCATCTTGGCTTCATTCGAATAGGTCACGAAGCCTCTGTCGACGACATCGGAAGAACCGGCAATGTCGGTAAGCGCGCCGACGATGAGGCCTCCCGTGCAGGATTCGGCTGTTGCAAGTAAGATGCCGCGGGCTCGGCAGGCCGCCAGCAACTTTTGTGCCAATGTACGCCGCCCGCTCATGCCGGCAAGCTGCCCGGATAGACGACGCTTGCCGTCGCGATCGCCGCTATGCCTTCCTCGCGCCCGACAAAGCCCAGTCTCTCGTTGGTCGTCGCCTTCACGGAGACGCGCTCTGGGGCGATGCCGAGCATATCGGCGAGGGCCGCTGTCATGGCCGATCTGTGCTGACCGATTTTAGGTGCCTCGCAGATTAGAGTTATGTCCGCATTGGCGATGCGGCCCCCGCGCTCGCGCACGATCCTGGCCGCATGTTCCACGAAGAGGCGCGATGCTACGCCGCGCCAGCGCGGATCGGAGGGCGGGAAATGGGTGCCTATGTCGCCAGCGCCGCACGTGGCGAGAAGCGCGTCCGTGAGCGCGTGCAGCCCCACGTCGGCGTCGGAATGGCCGGAGAGGCGCTTGCCGTGGGGGATCGCGACGCCGCAAAGCATGACGTGGTCGCCCGGCTCGAAAGAATGGACGTCATAGCCGTTGCCCGTCCGAACGTCGGGAAAAAGGAGTTGCGAAGCAAGAAACCGTTGGTCTGCCAAGGCGATATCCTCTGCCCAGGTAAGTTTGACGTTGTCGGGGGAGCCGGGAACCAGCTTCACCGGAATGCCCGCCCATTCGGCGATAGCGGCGTCGTCGGTGAAATCGGCCTTGCCGGACCGACAGGCCCTTTCGTGGGCAGCCAAGATCGGCGCGAAGGGGAATCCTTGCGGAGTCTGAGCAGCGTGAAGGCCGGCGCGGGCCACGGTTTCCGACACGGTTCCGTCGACAGCCTCGCGCTTCAGCGTGTCCGCGACAGGCAGCGCGGGCAGCGCGCCTCGATTGTCGTCGATTGCGTCGATCGTCCGGTCGATCAGCCCGGCATCGATGAAAGGGCGCACTCCATCATGGACAAGCACCACCCGCGGTGGGGCCCCGGCAAGGGCAAGAAGGGCAAGACGCGTGGATTCCTGCCGCGTCGCGCCCCCAGGGACGACGGTCACCCTGTCGGCGAGCGGGCCGACCGCATCGGCGAAAAGCTTCCCGTCATCGGCATGGATCGCAACGACAATCCTGCCGATCGCCGGATGCCCGGCAAAAGCCTCGACCGTGCGGGCGATGACCGGCTTCCCGCCGATCCGGCGATATTGTTTGGGCCCTTCGATGGACTGTCCTGCACGCTCGCCGCGCCCGGCGGCGACGATCACCACCGCGACTTCATCCATGTCGGGAACTGTCGTCTTGCTCATGGCAGACGCATAGTCGCGACGCACGGCAAAGGCCAGCGAGAAAAACCTGGCCCATCGGCGATCGGCCGTCGAAATGCCGGGAGATGACGCTCTTCGCGGTTGCACAAATCGGCAAATCTGTCTAGGAAATGAGCAGGAACCATCATTGCTTTGTTTTTGTGCATGTATGAGACTTTCTGAACTGGCTGCTCCCCTCGATGTCGGCGGGGTCGCGATACGCAACCGGGTCTTCCTCGCGCCAATGTCGGGCGTGACGGATGCCCCGTTCCGTTCGCGCGCCCACGCCCATGGCGCGGGCCTCGTCGTGTCGGAAATGATTGCCAGCGGCGAACTCGCCAAGGGCAGGGCGGGTGCGGCTCAGCGCCTGCGTCACTCGGGTCTGCCGGTTCACATGGTCCAGCTCGCCGGCCGAGAAGCGGGTCACATGGGCGAGGCAGCCCGCATAGCCGTCTCCGAAGGTGCCGACATCATAGACATCAATATGGGTTGCCCCGCGAAGAAGGTGACCGGCGGATATGCAGGCTCGGCCCTGATGCGGGATCTCGACCATGCACTTGCGTTGATCGAGTCCGTCATCGCGGCCGTCGACGTTCCCGTGACCGTCAAGATGCGCCTGGGCTGGGACGAGACCGCCCTTAACGCTCCTCTATTGGCAAGACGAGCCGAGGAAGCCGGCGTGCGCATGATCACGGTCCATGGGCGCACCCGTTGCCAATTCTATCAGGGAAAGGCCGACTGGCGAGCGATCGCCAGGGTCAAGGAGGCGATATCGATCCCCGTCGTCGCCAATGGCGACGTGGCCACGCCGGAAGACGCGGTGGCCGTGCTGGAGCAGTCGGGCGCTGATGCCGTCATGGTGGGGCGCGCCCATTATGGCGCCCCATGGATAGCCGGCCTGATCGCCGGGGCGGCGGCTGGATCCCACACGCCGAACGTGCCTGAACCCCATGACATGGCTGCCTACATCATCGCCCATTACGAGGACATG
Organism: Mesorhizobium sp. 1B3; assembly: GCF_050958605.1. Lineage (NCBI taxonomy): Bacteria > Pseudomonadati > Pseudomonadota > Alphaproteobacteria > Hyphomicrobiales > Phyllobacteriaceae > Mesorhizobium > Mesorhizobium sp. 1B3. The sequence goes on from NZ_JBJHDO010000004.1 coordinate 231,520, forward strand.
CTGTCGCTTTACGGGCTCGAAAGCGGGCTGCGCCAGGCTCGCAAGCATCTTGGCTGGTATCTCGGCCGTCACCTCGAGCAGGTTTCCGACGAATTGCGCAGGGTCATCATGACCGGTACGACGCCGGCAGTGGTCATCGGAGCATTACGGGATGTCTTTGACCGTGCCCCCGACCAGAACGGGATCAGACAAGTCGCATGAACCTCTCAGCCCAACACCCTCGGACGGACGATCCGGCGCAGATCGTGCTCAACACCATTCGACACCCGGTGATCATGGTCGGGCCGGATGACGCGATCACCTACGCCAATGCCGAGGCCGAGGACTTCTTCAGACTGAGCGCCGCGATGCTGGCGCGCAACACGCTGGCCCGCTTCGTGCCTTTCGGCAGCCCGCTGCTCACATTGGTCGAGCAGGTGCGGGAGCGGCACGCGCCCGTCAATGAATACCGGGTCGACATCTCGTCGCCGAGACTGGGGATGGACAAGGTCGTCGACATCTACGTCGCGCCGGTTCCGGAGCTGCCGGGCTCGGTCGTGGTGATGTTCCAGGAACGCTCGATGGCCGACAAGATCGACCGGCAGATGACGCACCGCGGCGCAGCGCGCTCCGTCACCGGACTTGCGGCCATGTTGGCGCATGAGATCAAGAATCCGCTGTCCGGGATACGGGGTGCGGCGCAGCTTCTGGAGAGCGTCGTCTCCGACGACGATCGTGCCCTGACACGCCTCATCACCGACGAGACCGACCGCATCGTCTCCCTGGTCGACCGCATGGAAGTCTTTTCGGACGAGCGTCCGATAGATCGCCATCCCGTCAATATTCACGTCGTTCTCGATCACGTGAAGGCAGTCGCCAAGAACGGTTTCGCCCGCAACGTCCGCTTCATCGAAGACTACGACCCATCGCTGCCCCCCGTGCATGCCAACCGGGACCAGCTCATCCAGGTGTTCCTCAATCTCGTGAAGAATGCCGCCGAGGCCACCGGAGGCGCTGGCGAGATCTCGCTCTCGACCGCTTTTCGTCCTGGAATCCGCGTTTCCGTACCGGGCACGACAGATCGGGTATCGCTGCCGCTGGAATTCTGCGTGCATGACAACGGGCCGGGGGTCCCGGACGACCTTCTGCCGATCCTTTTCGATCCCTTCATCACCACGAAACCGAACGGCTCCGGTCTGGGATTGGCGCTGGTGGCGAAAATCGTCGGCGAACATGGCGGCGTCATCGAATGCGATTCCTCGCCGCGCGGCACGACCTTCCGGATTCTCATGCCGGCCTGGAAAGAAGCAGCGACTCAGAACGAGAGCGATGAGGTTAGTGCATGATGAGCGCCCGAGGGAACATCCTTGTCGCCGATGACGACGCCGCTATCCGTACCGTGCTCAACCAGGCATTGTCGCGAGTCGGCCATGATGTCCGGGTGACGTCGAACGCCGCGACCTTGTGGCGATGGGTGGCGGCCGGCGAGGGCGATCTCGTCATCACCGATGTCGTCATGCCGGACGAGAACGCCTTCGACATGCTGCCGCGCATCAAGAAAGCCCGGCCCGAACTGCCGGTGATCGTGATGAGCGCCCAGAATACGTTCATGACGGCGATCCGCGCGTCCGAGACTGGCGCCTACGAATATCTGCCGAAGCCGTTCGACCTGACTGAGCTCATCAACATCGTCAATCGGGCTCTGTCGGAACCGCGCCGGCCGCTGGCCGAACAACGGAGCGAAGAGCAGCTCGAAGCGATGCCGCTGGTGGGCCGCAGTGCCGCCATGCAGGACATCTACCGCATGCTGGCCCGCATGATGCAGACCGACCTCACGGTCATGATCACGGGGGAATCAGGTACCGGCAAGGAACTTGTGGCGCGCGCGCTCCACGAATACGGCCGCCGTCGCAACGGGCCTTTCGTTGCCATCAACATGGCTGCCATTCCGCGCGACTTGATCGAATCCGAGCTTTTCGGCCATGAGAAGGGCGCCTTCACCGGCGCGCAGAACCGCTCCACCGGACGCTTCGAACAGGCGGATGGTGGCACCCTCTTCCTCGACGAGATCGGCGACATGCCCATGGAAGCGCAGACCCGGCTGCTGCGCGTCCTTCAGCAGGGCGAATATACCACGGTCGGCGGCCGCACGCCGATCAAGACCGACGTACGAATCGTGGCGGCCACCAACAAGGATCTCCGCACGCTGATCAACCAGGGCCTGTTCCGGGAAGACCTGTTCTATCGCCTGAACGTCGTGCCGCTGCGGCTGCCGGCTTTGCGCGAGCGTTCCGAAGACATTCCCGACCTTGTTCGCCATTTCTTCAAGCAGGCCGAAGAGGAGGGCTTGCAGAAGAAACGCATCTCTCCGGGCGGCATCGAGCTGATGAAGCGCTATCCCTGGCCGGGCAATGTGCGCGAGCTGGAAAACCTCACGCGCAGGCTTGCCGCTCTCTACCCGCAGGATGAGATATCGGCGGAGATCATCGAGTCGGAACTCAAGACGGTCAATGCCCCCGCGGTGCCCGGAGGCAACCTGCTGCCGGAAGACCTTTCGATCGGGCAGGCGGCAGAGCATTATCTCCAGCGTTATTTCGCCATGTTTGCCGGCGACCTGCCGCCCCCGGGCCTTTATCATCGGATCCTGGCGGAAGTCGAATATCCGCTTGTGCTCGCCGCGATGACGGCGACGCGAGGAAACCAGATCAAGGCAGCCGAACTGCTTGGCCTCAACCGTAATACACTGCGCAAGAAGATTCGCGAGCTGGGCGTAAACGTCTATCGAGCCTCGAAGTCCATCTGAGCAGTCGGGCTCCCGGCTGGACCAATAATCGTGAAGTTATTGGCCGTATGGCACCTTTCAGGGTCTACGCGTCAGGATCTCGCCTGAGGCGCGTCCGAGCGGCTCGGCTTCTCGGCCGCAAGCAAAAGATGGGCGAGCGACCAGGAATGTTGCATAATCGCCACAATGCGTTGCATAGATCGATGCAATGAGGGCGTGATCGGCAGAATGAAGACTGAACGGACGATTCCCGGACCGGGCTTCCCGGGATCTGTTGCGACGGAGGGGCGCCGCCTGCTTGCATTGCCGGGCGTCGTGACCGTTGTCGCCGCCCTGCTGACGGCAGCATTGTCGTTTGCGATCCTCGTCGGCGCTACACCCATCACACCGAACGAAACCACGACCCTCGCCCTGATCGGCATCAACGCGATCTTCATTCTCCTTCTGGTCGCGCTGATCGTCAGGGAAGTTCATCGCATCGTGATGGCGCGCAGGCGCGGCAAGGCCGCCTCTCGTCTTCATGTTCGAATCGTCGCGATGTTTTCGCTGGTGGCAGCAATCCCCGCCCTCATGGTGGCGATCGTTGCCTCGATAACCCTGGATATCGGTCTCGATCGTTGGTTCGAGCTCCGCACAAAGGCCATCATCACCTCGTCGCTGTCGATCGCCGAGGCGTATGTGCAGGAGAACGCGCGCAACCTCCAGGGCACGACCCTGTCGATGGCGAACGATCTCGACCGCGCGCGGACCCTGTTCAATCTCGACCGGACCGGATTTCGAGAGGTGCTGACCCAGCAGGCCATGGGCAGGGCTCTCGCCCATGCCGCGCTGGTGAAGGATGACGGCTCCCTGGTCATGGCTGCGCAGACCAACGCCGAATTTCCCTTGCCGGAGCCCCCACCGGGCGCGGTGCAGCAGGCGCGCGACGGCCAGACCGTGCTGATCGAGCCGCGCACTCGCAACATTGTCGGGGCGATCGTCAAGCTGCGCGAAATCCCCGACATTTATCTCTTCACCATCCGGCTCGTCGACCCGGAGGTCATCCGGGCGCGCCAGATCGTGCGCGCGAACACCGATGAATATCGCGGCCTGGAAGCCAACCGCCGGACAACGCAAGTCGCTTTCGCCCTGCTTTATCTCGGCCTTACGCTGATCGTCGTGCTTTCGGCGATCTGGACCGGCATCGCCGTGGCCGATCGGCTGGTCCGGCCCATACGACAGTTGATCAGCGCGGCGGACGAAGTGGCAACCGGCAATCTCGACGTTTCCGTGCCTGTGCGGGCAAGTGACGGGGACGTCGCCTCGCTGGGCGATACGTTCAACAAGATGCTGCTCCAGCTCAAAACCCAACGCAACGAGCTTCTTGATGCAAAGGATCTTGTCGATGAAAGGCGCCGTTTTTCCGAAGCCGTGCTGGCGGGCGTGACGGCCGGAGTGATCGGCGTCGACCCGGAAGGTATCGTCACCATCGTCAACCGTTCCGCCGAGAACATGCTTGCCATCTCGGCCGAAGCGTCGGTCGGCAAGAATCTGTCGGTGATCTTGCCCCATGTCGGCCGCGTACTCGAAGTCGGTCGCAAATCCGGCAAGCCGGTCTATCGCGAGCAGGTGACTTTCTACAGGGCTGGAGCCGAGCGCACCTTCAACGTGCAGGTCACCATCGAGGAAAGCGAAACCGATCCGGAGGAGAGGTCGCATGTCGTGACGATCGACGACATCACGGATCTGCTGCAGGCGCAGCGCACCTCGGCCTGGGCGGATGTCGCACGCCGGATTGCCCACGAGATCAAGAACCCATTGACCCCTATCCAGCTCTCGGCGGAGCGCATCCGGCGGCGCTACGGCAAGGTCATCACCGAGGATCGAGAGGTGTTCGACCAATGCACCGATACGATTATCCGCCAGGTCGAGGATATCGGCCGCATGGTCGACGAGTTCTCGGCCTTCGCCCGCATGCCCAAGCCGGACATGAAGGTTCTGGATTTGCGCGAGCCTTTGCGCGAAGCGTCCTTCCTCGTCGAGGTAAGCCGATCCGACATCGCTTTCGAGCGCGCCTTTGGCTCGGAGCCGCTGATGGGCACCTTCGACAACCGGCTGATGAGCCAGGCTTTCGGCAACATCATCAAGAACGCCGCCGAGGCGATCGAAGGTGCGGAGTTCCAGGATGGCGAAAAAGGCGTGATCCGCATCCAGGCTTCCCGCGAAGGGAACATGATTCGTGTCGATGTCGTCGACAATGGCAAAGGCCTGCCGCGCGAGAACAGGCAGCGGCTGCTCGAGCCCTATATGACGACGCGCGAAAAAGGCACTGGGCTCGGCCTCGCTATCGTCAAGAAGATCGTCGAGGACCATGGTGGGCGACTTGAACTGCATGATGCGCCCCAGGATTTCCATCAGGGGCGGGGGGCCATGATCACCATGGTCTTGCCGGCGGCCAATGCGCCCGAGACCGGCCCCGTCAGCCAGAAAGAAACTGAAAAGGTCGGCAATGGCGTCTGACATTCTTATCGTCGATGATGAAGAAGACATCCGCGAACTCGTCGCCGGTATCCTGAGTGACGAAGGGCATGAAACCCGCACCGCCCACGACAGCGACAGCGCGCTTGCCGCGATCGCCGACCGCGTCCCACGGCTGGTCTTCCTCGACATCTGGCTGCAGGGATCCAAGCTCGATGGCCTTGCGTTGCTCGACCAGATCAAGGCAATCCATCCCGGCCTGCCGGTCGTGATGATTTCCGGCCATGGCACGATCGAGACGGCGGTCTCGGCGATCCGGCGCGGTGCCTATGATTTCATCGAAAAGCCGTTCAAGGCGGATCGGCTGATCTTGATCGCCGAGCGTGCGCTGGAGACCTCCAAGCTGAAACGCGAGGTATCCGATCTCAAGCAGCGCAGCGGCGAGAGTTTCGATCTTATCGGCACGTCCGTGGCGATGAGCCAATTGCGTCAGGCGATCGAGCGCGTGGCGCCGACGAACAGCCGTATCATGATCATCGGGCCGTCGGGCTCCGGCAAGGAAATGGTGGCCCGCGCAATCCATGCGGCGTCTGTGCGGCGGGGCGGCCCGTTCGTCATGGTCAACGCCGCGACGATCACGCCCGAACGGATGGAGATCGAACTGTTCGGCACGGAATCCAATGGCGGCGAACGCAAGGTGGGCGCGCTCGAAGAGGCACATGGCGGCATTCTCTACATAGACGAAGTCGCCGACATGCCCCGCGAGACCCAGAGCAAGATCCTTCGCGTCCTGGTCGACCAGCAGTTCGAGCGCGTCGGCGGCACAAAGCGCGTCAAGGTGGACGTCCGCATCATCTCTTCCACCGCGCAAAATCTGGAAGCCATGATCGCGGAAGGTCGCTTCCGCGAGGATCTCTATCATCGCCTCGCCGTCGTGCCTGTAATCGTGCCGGGCCTGTCCGAGCGGCGCGAGGATATTCCATTCCTCGTCGACCACTTCATTCGGCAGATCGCGCGCCAGGCAGGTATCAAGCCCCGCCGCATCGGCGACGATGCCCTTGCCGTCCTGCAGGCCCACAATTGGCCAGGCAACATCCGCCAGCTCCGCAACAACATCGAACGCCTGCTGATCCTTGTCCGCGGCAACGATGCCGATACCCCCATCACGGCCGACTTGCTGCCGTCGGAGATCGGCGACGTGATGCCCCGCGCGCCGAGCCAGTCCGATCAGCACATCATGGCGCTGCCGCTGCGCGAGGCGCGCGAATTGTTCGAGAAGGAATACCTGATCGCGCAGATCAACCGTTTCGGCGGCAACATCTCCCGGACCGCGGAATTCATCGGCATGGAGCGCTCGGCCTTACACCGTAAACTGAAGTCGCTCGGGGTTTGAGACGTGAAAGTCATCATTTGCGGTGCTGGCCAAGTGGGCTACGGCATCGCCGAACGTCTGGCGGCGGAAAAGAACGACGTATCGGTCATCGATACGTCGCCCGACCTCATCCGCGCGATCCGTGATTCGCTCGACGTGCGCGGTTTCGTGGGACACGGCGCGCACCCCGATGTGCTTGAGCTCGCGGGTGCCCAGCAGGCGGACATGCTGATCGCGGTGACGCTCTTCGACGAGGTCAACATCGTTGCCTGCGAAGTGGCGCACGCTTTGTTCAACGTGCCGACCAAGATCGCTCGTATCCGGGCCCAATCGTATCTGAGGCCTCACTACCGCGACCTCTTCTCGCGTGAACACCTGCCCATCGACGTCATCATTTCGCCGGAGCTGGAAGTGGGCGAGATGGTGCTTCGGCGGATCGCCCTGCCAGGGGCGACGGATGTCGTGGGCTTCGCGGAAAACAAGATCGCGATGGTGGCAATCGAATGCCAGGAGGATTGTCCGGTCATAAACACGCCGCTGGCCCAATTGAGCCAGCTCTTCCCGGACCTTCCGTCGACAGTTGTGGGTATAACGCGTCAGGGCAAGCTTTTCATTCCGCATTCGTCGGATCAGCTAGTCGCTGGAGATCTGGCTTACGTGGTGACGACCAAGGACCAGGTTCGCCGCACGCTCGGTCTGTTCGGCCACGAGGAGCAGGAGGCCACGCGCATCGTCGTGGCCGGCGGCGGCAATATCGGCCTTCATGTCGCCCGCACTCTGGAACAGCGCCAGAGCCGCGCACGCCTGAAAATCATCGAGAGCGGGAAAGAGCGGGCCGTGGCGATCGCCGACGAATTGCGCCGAACGGTCGTGCTTCAGGGCAGCGCCCTCGATCAGAAACTCCTTCTCGAAGCCGACATACAGGACGCCGACCTGATGGTGGCGCTTACCAACAACGACCAAATCAACATCCTCGCAAGCGCCATGGCGAAGCGGCTGGGGTGCAAGTCGAACCTTGCCCTGCTCAACAATCCCGCTTTCCACGATCTCACTGGCACGATGGGAATCGATGCCTATGTCAATCCGCGCGCCGTCACCATTTCGCGCGTGCTGCAACATGTGAGGCGCGGCAGGATCCGCGCGGTTCATACCATTCAGCAGGGGGCGGCGGAAATCATCGAAGCTGAGGCGCTGGAGACCTCTCCGCTGGTCGGAGCGGAATTGCGGGAGATCGATCTACCGCACGACATGCGCATCGGGGCGATCTACCGGAACGGCGAAGTCATCAAGCCAGGCGGCGCGGTGCGGATAAAGCCGAGGGATCGTGTCGTGATCTTCGCGCTGGCCGGGGCTGTCAAGCAAGTCGAGCAGATGTTCCGGGTCAGCCTCGAGTTTTTCTGAGAGCCGCTGCTCGAATCACGCTAGCAAAGCTGGCGACAAGCCGATTCACTGCAAGGGAAGCCAACATGCCGCGCGTTGCCTATGTCAATGGCCGCTATCTCCGCCATGCGGACGCAGCGATCCATATCGAAGACCGAGGCTATCAGTTCGCCGATGGCGTCTACGAAGTCTGCGAGGTCGCGCGCGGCTATATCATGGACATGACGCGCCACCTCGATCGCTTGGACCGTTCGCTGCGGGAGCTTGAGATCGCATGGCCGATGGCGCGGCCGGCGCTGACTGCCGTGATGCGCGAGGTGATCCGGCGCAACCGCGTTGTCAACGGGATGGTGTATCTCCAGGTGACGCGCGGCGTTGCGCCGCGTGATCACGTTTTTCCAGCTCCAGGCGTAAAACCGGCCCTGGTGATCACGGCTAAGCGGACAGACCCCGCGGCGGCCGCAAAGAAGGCCGAGACAGGCTTGAAGGTCATCACCGTCCCCGAGAACCGCTGGGATCGCGTCGACATCAAGAGCGTCGGCCTGCTTCCCAATGTCCTGGCCCGCCAGAAGGCGAAGGCGGCCGGCGCCCAAGAGGCCTGGTTCATCGATCCGGATGGCACGGTGAAGGAAGGCGCCGCCACCAATGCCTGGATCGTCACGAAGGACGGCCGCCTGGTCACGCGGCCCGCCGATCATGGCATCTTGCGCGGTATCACGCGCGCCACCGTCATCGACGTAGCCGCCAAGCTCGGGTTGAAGGTCGAAGAACGCGGCTTTACCGTGGAAGAGGCCAAGCAGGCACGCGAGGCCTTCCTGACGGCGGCTACGACCGTGGTCATGCCAGTCGTCGAGATCGACGGTGCGACCGTCGCCAATGGTCATCCGGGCTCGGTTGCACTTTCCCTACGTCAATCGTTTTTTGACGTTGCGGAAAAAATCAAGGCCTGATAACGGCTTAAACTGCAGGGACACATATCCATCACGTTTTGCTCGTCACGCCCCCATGGCACGCAAGACATGCGTGTCTTGACATGGGCGGACCAATGGGGCGCTACTAGCCACAAGACGTTTGGGGACGGTGAAAGAAAAGAACAATGGCGGAAAGATCGCAAAATCTACAAGACCTCTTCCTCAACTCGGTTCGCAAAAGCAAGAACCCGCTTACAATATTTCTTATCAACGGCGTAAAATTGACGGGCGTTGTAACCTCGTTCGATAATTTCTGTGTGCTTCTGCGCCGCGACGGGCATTCTCAACTCGTCTACAAACACGCCATTTCTACCATCATGCCGAGCCAGCCGGTTCAGATGTTCGATGGTGAGGAAAACGGCCGGGAAGCTTGATTGACGAATGAGCAAGACGCGAGTCGGCGCAATCGCGCCGGCGACGCGATGCAGGTTTTCGAAGCCCAGACGACGGCACGGGCCGTCATCATAGTGCCTGTGCTGACCAGGCCGGGACGTTTCGACGACGGCCCGGCCCAGAACAGGCCGCGTTTGTCACGCTCACCAGAGGCTCGCCACGACGAAGCAGTCGGCCTAGCGCGCGCGATAGATCTCGATCCCGTTCATACGGCAATCGTCCCGATCGCCGATCCACGCCCTTCCACCCTGCTGGGAAGCGGCAAGGTCGACGAGTTTGCCGCCCTCGTGAAGGACACCGAAGCCGAGCTGGTCATCGTCGATCATCCGCTGACCCCGGTGCAGCAGCGTAATCTCGAAAAAGCGCTGAATGCCAAGGTCCTCGACCGGACTGGACTCATCCTCGAGATCTTTGGGCGCAGGGCCCGCACCAGGGAAGGCACCCTGCAGGTGGATCTGGCCCACCTCAATTACCAGAAGGGCCGGCTCGTCCGGAGCTGGACCCACCTGGAAAGGCAGCGCGGCGGCGCCGGCTTCCTGGGCGGCCCCGGCGAAACCCAAATCGAGGCGGATCGTCGGATCCTGCAAGAGAAAATCCTGCGACTGAAGCGCGAACTCGAAACGGTCCGCCGCACGCGCGACCTGCACCGCGCCAAGCGCAAGAAGGTCCCATTCCCGGTCGTCGCCATTGTCGGGTACACGAATGCCGGCAAGTCGACCTTGTTCAATCGGCTGACCGGCGCCGGCGTTCTGGCCGAGGACATGCTTTTCGCCACGCTCGACCCAACGCTTCGACGCCTGCGCCTCCCGCACGGTACGACGGTAATCCTGTCCGATACGGTGGGCTTCATTTCGGACCTGCCGACCCATCTGGTCGCGGCATTTCGTGCAACGCTGGAAGAGGTGGTGGAAGCCGACCTCGTCGTGCACTTGCGCGATATTTCCGATCCCGACGCGGCGGCCCAGGCCGAGGATGTCGAGCAGATCCTCGGCGATCTCGGTGTCGACGCCTCGGACAGCAGGCGTGTCATCGAGGTCTGGAACAAGATCGACCGTTTGGACGAAGGCAGCCGCGCGCGCCTTCTGGCGGAGACAGCGGTCGGCCGTCAGGGGCCGCCGATCGCCGTCTCGGCGGCGACAGGCGAGGGGATCGATGCTCTCGTCGCAGCGATCGAGGAACGTGTCGCGGGAGCGCTGGAGCCGCTGACGATAACGCTGGCGCCCGATCAGCTCGGCCTGGTCGATTGGCTCTATCGGAACGGTGACGTGGTGGCCCGCAAGGACAGAAACGATGGCAGTGTAACTTTGTCGATCAACGCCACGGCTTCGGCAAAAAACGAGATCGAGAACCGTTTGCGTAACAAAAACAAGAAGTAAAAGGCACTACTTCGAGTCTTTGGCCTCCTGCCACAACTCTTCCATCTCTTCGAGAGTCGCGTCTTCCAGGCTGCTCCCTCGCTTCTCGAGAGCCTGCTCCACGTAATGGAGGCGCGTGCGGAATTTCTCGTTGGTGCCCCGCAGAGCAGTCTCCGCGTCGATGCTGAGGTGTCTGCCGAAATTGACCAGGGCGAACAGCACGTCGCCGAACTCGTCGGCAACAGCAGCGGCTTTTCCCTGCTCCATCGCTTCGCGCAACTCTCTTATCTCTTCCTCGATCTTTTCGAGGATCGGCTTGGCTTCCTTCCAGTCGAATCCAACGCGGGCCGCTTTCTCCTGAAGCTTCAAAGCGCGGGTGAGGGCGGGAAGCGCGACCGGCACGCCGTCCAGGTAACCCTTGCCATGGTCTTCCGGATCGAGCCCCCGGGCGAGGCGTGCGCTGCGTTTTTCCGCCTTCTCCTCGGCCTTGATCCGATCCCACATGCCCTTGGCAGAACCGGCGGCACGGGCTTCCGCATCCCCGAAGACATGCGGGTGGCGGCGGATCATCTTCTTCGTGATCGCCTCGACGACGTCGCCGAAGCTGAACTCGCCGGCTTCTTCGGCCATGCGCGAATGAAAGACGACCTGCAGCAGGAGGTCGCCGAGTTCCTCGCGCAGATCCTGGAGATCCCCACGCGCGATCGCATCAGCGACCTCGTAAGCTTCTTCGAGCGTGTAGGGCACTATGGTCTCGAAGGTCTGCTCGACATCCCAGGGGCAACCGGTCACCGGTGTCCTGAGCGCGGCCATGATCTCGATGAGCCGGTCGATATCCTTGGATGGTTGCATGGCAGGAATGCACTCTCGCGTTTCAGTCGACCGAACTGGCCTTGGTTCGGGCATCAACATCGTCCACAATCTGGCAGGGACGCCTTCGCGATCCTATGACAAGAGTAGGCGCTTGGAGCAACCATGTCGGCAACGATCCATGTCTGTCCAATGACCCAGGTCGAGGCGACGGTCTCGCTTGCGGGCGCGCGGCATCTCGTCTCCTTGCTCTCGGCCGGCATCGAATTCGCTCGTCCCACGACAATCACTCAGGAAAATCACCTCCTTTTGACAATGAATGACATATTGGCGGCACAAGACGGTATGACACCGCCCGGACGGGAACATGTCGAGAGATTGCTGGCCTACGCGGCGTGTTGGGACCGAACGACGCCGCTTGTGATCAATTGTTTCGCCGGCATAAGCCGATCGACGGCGGCTGCCTATATCGTGGCGGCGGCGCTGATGCCCGGGCGAAGCGAAGAGGAACTGGCCCGGACGCTTCGCGGGCTTTCGCCTTCGGCAACACCCAATCTCCTGCTCGTCGGCATTGCCGACGGGATGCTCGGCCGGGAAGGGCGGATGGTGGCGGCGATCACTGGCATCGGCCGGGGTGCTGAAGCCTACGAGGGCGCGCCCTTTGCTTTGGCCATCGAGTGAATGTTGGAATCTCCGTCGAACAAAATGGCGCCATCCGAAAAGGTATCTTGAATTGGTCGGGCGAAGATGGGATGCGGATCTCCTCGCGATCCAAGTGGCATCATGAATCTTCGCACAGCATTTTCCCGCCAGGGCAGCAACCTCGTGCTCGCCGGTATCCTACTCATGTTGTTGGGAGATTTCCTGTTCGCGCTCAACGACGCGATGGGCAAATGGCTGGTCGCCAGCTTTTCGGTCGGACAGGTGTTGCTGATCCGCTCGATTGGCGCCTTCGCCATTCTGGGGCCTATGATCGCGCGGCAGGGCACCGGGTCGCTGTTCCGGCTCGAGCGTCCCGGCCTCCAGGGGCTTCGCGTCCTGATGGCGACGGCCGATACGGCCCTTTTCTACGCAGCGGTTGCCTACCTTCCGCTTGCCGATGTGATGACCTTCTACATGGCTGGCCCCATCTATGTGGCCGCCCTGTCTCATCTGTTCCTCGGCGAGAAGGTCGGCTGGCGCCGCTGGATGGCAATTGTCCTCGGCTTCGGCGGCGTTGTCATAGCGCTGCGCCCGTCGTCGGCTTCGCTGTCGCTGCCATCTCTCTTCGCGCTTGTCGGAAGCATCTCCTTCGCGCTGAATCTCATTCTGAACCGCGTCTTGCGAACGACCAGCGACACCTCATTGGTGACTTGGCAAACCTTGGGTGCGCTGGTTGTCGGAGGGTTGCTCAGTCTGCAAGGCTGGACCACACCCACCACGCTCGACCTTTTCGCGATGTTGCTGCTCGGCATCGTTTCCTGCGCGGCGCATCTTATGATCACACGCGCCCTCAAACTCGCTCCGGCATCGACCCTTGCGCCTCTGCAATATAGTCTGCTTCTGTGGGCAGTCGTCTTCGGTCTGGTTTTCTTCGGCGACGTACCGGACGCGCAGATCCTGCTCGGTTCAGCAGTGATCGTCTTTGCCGGCCTCTTCATCTTCCATCGGCAGAAGGTGGTCGATAACGCCGTGCCGGTCGAAACCGTGGCCCGCGACGGTCATTAACGTCCGAGCACGGCGGACCCGTGCTAGGGTTGAACCCGCAATCCGGGACTGTTGAAAGGGCGAATGGTGCATCGTTCCGTGAACAATTCTGCCCGCGTTTTGATCGCTGCGTTGTTTTCGACATGCCTGATTCCGGCATTCGCCACGGCGAAGGACGACGGCACGTCGCCAGTCGGAACCTATCTCTGGTATCCCGAACCCGGCGGGCCGAAATCCGATCAGGATTGCCGTGACCTCGTCGCGCGTATCCGGCCCACCAAGGAAAAGGCGGAAATGTCGCTTTGGGGGAGTATTCCCCAAAGTGATCCGGCTGCCGGCTCCTTTTACCTTCTGCTCTCGAAGACACGCATGGAGCCGACTTATGCGGCGGAGGGAGACTATGATTTCGGCAATGTCCGACTAGGTGCCACGCAAAATGGGGAGACCCCTTTCGAACTGATCCCGGACGACCACCCCGACGTCACGATCAAAGGGATAGTGAGCGCACCACAAGGCGGCGATATCGTCACGGTCATCCTGCGAGGCATACCGCTCGATGGGACAACGACCGACCGGACGGTTTACTACTGCCGTTTCGACGATCTCGGCACCGAGACGTGATTGGGACGATGTGGGGCCATAACCGGATCAGTGTCTCAACGAGCGCTCGTGGGACCGGACTGGCTGTCCAGCGCCGTCAGTATCTGATGGGCGGCCTTCACGCGTGCCGGTATGGGATAGTTTTTGTTCGCCAGAATCACGATGCCGATGCCCTTGGCGGGAACGAAGGCGGCATAGGCGCCGAAACCGTTGGTGGAACCAGTTTTATTGATCAGCACATCCGCCCCAGCCGGTAGCGGCGGGACGAGCCTGCTTGCTTTCTGCGCCTCGAGAGCCATCTCGGAGGAGTTCCCCGTAAGCAGTCGATCGAGCTCCACGGGATAGGCATACATCTCCCATCCCAGACCCTGCGTCATGGGCCCGACCTTGTAATATCCGGTATGCGTTGCGATGACCGCACTTCGGAGCGCCTCGTCGTCGATCTTGGAGGGATCCATGTTCGCCTCGACGAACCGGATGAGATCGGCGGCGGTCGTCTTCACACCATAGGCTTCCGAGTCCAGAACGCCGGGCGACACTCGAATTGGTTTGCCGTCCTTCGACGTGCCGTAGGCATATTCGCTCATCTGGTCCTCGGGAACCCTGATATAGGTACGGGCCAGGCCAAGCGCCGGGAAGAGCTTCTGCTCCATCAACTCGTCGAAGGATTTGCCCATGCTTGCAGCGGCGAGATGGCCGAACAGCCCGATGCTCGGATTCGAATATCGGCGATGAGTGCCGGAGGCATAGGTCGGACGCCAGCTTCTATAGAAGGCGAGCATCTTTTCCCGGTCGGTCACGTCGTTGGGAAACTGCAGGGGCAGGCCGCCCGCCGTGTAGGTGCCGAGATCGAGAAGGCTGATCTTGTCGAAGCTGCTGCCAGCCAGCGCTGGCAAGTATTTGCTCGCATTGTCGGACAGCGACAGGTTTGCGCGGACTTGCGCGTAGGAGGCGAGGGTTGCCGTAAAGGTCTTGCTGATCGATCCGATCTCGAAAATCGTGTCCTCGGTAACCTTTTGCCCGCTCTCCTTGGAAGCGGTGCCGTAGTTGAAGAAATACTGCTTGCCCTGGACTGTGACCGCGACGGCTATGCCGGGAATGTTGTTCGCCTTCATGACCGGCTTGATCGCCTCGCCGACAACACGGTCCAACTGGCCCCGACTGTCGGCAGCATAGGTGGAGGTGCCGAAGGACAAGGAGGCGGCTGCGAGAATTCCAAGCGTGGGAACTGAAATGCGTCTCATGACAGATATGACGTCCTCGTCTGCGCGCGACTGGTCAGGCCGAGGCAGACCGCGGTCCATGGCCAATCCGGATATATGTCGAAACTTCGCTACCGGCGCTCCTTTGATCCATGCAGCGGAAAGCGCCTCAAGCGGGTGAAGCGGATATACGTGGTTCGAACACGTTGAACAAACGACGATATCTTGCGCCAGCCATTAGAAAAACTTAGGTGTCTCTTGCTTGCGCCGAGCGGAAGGGCAGGGACCGCCGGTCGCGGCGGCCCATGATTGCCAGAACCTTGGATGATCGAACGGTCCCGCCGCATGTGGCCTTATCCGAAGATCAACGACCGATGGACGCCGGCGCCGGCAAGCGCACCATCCCCCACCGCCAGAGACACCGTTCCTGTCGCTCTCGCCACGTCGCCACAGGCGAAGACACCGGGAATCGTCGTCTCCTTCATCGCGTCCGTACGGAGAAACGGTCCGAGGGGTCCGTCATCCAGAGCGCAGCCCAGATCTTCCCCCAGCGAAGTGGAGGGTCGGGTACGGCTGGCGGTGAACAGCCCGGCGAGCGTGACCACCCGTCCGTCGGCGAGTTCCACGTCGGCTTCGCCCGCAATTCGAGATACCGCCGTGTGCTCCACCGTCACGGCGCGAGCTTCGAGTTGTGCGAGTTGCTCCGGATCCGGCACAAAGGTCTGGTTGATAAAAAACGTCGTCGGTCCCCACTCCGGAAGGAGCATGGCCTGATGCATCGAAGCGGCTCCCACCGCCAGCACGCCAACCGGGCCGCCGCCCAGCTCATATCCGTGGCAGTAGGGACAATGGAAAACGGTCTTGCCCCAGCGATCCTGCACTCCCGGCACCTCTGGCAAGGTGTCTGTGACGCCGAGAGCCAGCACCAGACGAGCGGCGCGATGTTCGCTACCGTCACTCATCGAGACGGTGAAACCGTTATCATCCTTCGCGGCCCGATCGGCTCGCCCCTCCGTCCAGACGAGATTCGGATAGGCACATAGCTGCTCCCGGGCCACAGCGGCGATTTGCGCCGGATCGACGCCATCTTGCACGAGAAAGCCATGAGACCGCGCAGCAAAACGGTTACGGCGGATGCCGGCGTCGATCACCATAACCTTGCGCCGGGCGCGTGCTATCTGCAGCGCGGCCGCCATACCGGCATAGCTGCCGCCAATCACGACGACGTCAAACACCATTGCGAACTTCCTTCCTGGTTCGATGCACTGCAAGCCTGCGCGTGAAGTCCTCGGCCAGGGCGGCAAGCGTCACACATCCGAAACGCTGCATCAGCAACTCTTCCGCTGCGTTGAAAGCACTATCCAGCACGGCGTTGACCGACTGCTCGACAAGGCATTCCGGTGTCTCGTTTCGATTGCCGATAGCGAAGATCGCTGGTTCGCCGAGCGCCACATGGACATCGCGCAGCGTGACCTCCCGGAGATCGCAGGCGATCGACCAGCCACCATTGTGTCCCTTCTCGGACTTCACGAAGCCGGCCTCTCGAAGTCCGGCCATGGTGCGGCGAACGACGACCGGGTTCGTGCCCAGGCACGTAGCGAGCGCCTCGGAGGTCATGGGGCCTTCATTGGCGGCCATGTGGAGGAGGGTGTGCAGGACCGAGGAAAGACGGCTGTCTCTTTTCATGTAACTTCGTTTATTACAAAACCGGACAACGGACAAGTCCCAATGCTCACGCAACTAGACAGCCGAGCGCATGGGGTTTCAACTTGGATGAAGCAGATCGGGCCGCGTGCCTGGCCTGGCGCGGCTCGCAAGCGCTAAAGCTGGTTGCTCACTTCGACGAGATTACCGTCCGGATCCTTGAAGTAGATGGACAGGATCTTGCCCACCGCCCCGGCCCGCTTGCCTGGCCCGTCGACGATCTCTATGCCCTGGCGCTTGAGGTGCTCGATGACCGCATCGAGCGGCGTGTCCGTAAGCAGGCAGAAATTACCGCTGCCCGGAACCGTCTCACGAGCGATGCTCGGCGATGCAACGGCATCCTGAAGACTGATCTTGTTAGCGCCGAAATGCAGCGACCATTTGCCGGGCCGTTCCTCTCGCGGCTCCATATTCAGCACACGCTCGTAAAAACGGCGAGTGGCTGTGACGTCGGTGACACAAAGCACGATGTGGTCGAGCGCACGCATCTTCATGCCGCAATTCTACGCTTCTCCGAAGCTGGTCGCGAGCTTAGCGCGAGGTTGGCATGCCTTTTTGAGTACTTGACCACGCGGGGAGGGAAGTTCTGCTGCCCAGGCAATTGCCACCCGTTGACGGGCGGTATTGCCACTCTAGTTCCGACCGGGAGTTCCCAACCCGGAGGAGCAGTTCATAGCCCCCGAACTTTGGATAGCATTTGTCGGAACGGTTGTCGTTCTGCAGATGCCCCCGGGACCAGACAGCGTGCTTGTGATGGCGCGTGGAATTGGGCAGGGGCGCGGAGTCGCGCTGTTCACCGTGTTGGGAATGACGGTCGGCGCGGGGTTGGTCCAACTTCCTTTGATCGCACTTGGCGTCTCCTCTCTCGTACGAGCTTCCCCGCTCGCATTCTCGATGCTCCAATGGACCGGAGCGGCCTATCTCGTTTGGCTGGGTCTAAAGCTGATCTTCAAGTCGCCAGATGTTCCGGCCCTGGCGAAAACAAACCCGGTCAAGCCGCTTGCGGCAGCGCGCGAAGGCATGATCGCCAATCTGCTCAATCCGTGGCCAATAACCTTCATGGTTGCGTTCCTGCCTCAGTTTGTTGATCCGAGTGGCAGCTCCGTCACGTTGCAAATGTTACTGCTCGGCGCAACTCAGAAAATGACGGGCGTTCTTGTGTTGGGAACCTATGCCTTGGCATCGGGCAGCATCGGTGCCTGGATGAAGACGCGCCCCCGCGTCCAGCTTTGGCAGCAGCGGGTGGCTGGTTGTTTCATTGTCTGCCTTGGCATCCAACTGGCCTTTGGCAATAGGATCAGCCGCTAACGAAACGCGCCGCATGTTTGGTAAAGTAGAAATTGGACAGGTGCTGGAAACAGGCACGGCCTTTCGAATTGTGAAATCTTCGACAATCATACGGGCTCCATTTTGGTGGCACCCGGCATGACGTCGACGTGGCACGAGGCAAGTGCCGCGGTCAGACCCGCCGGCGCTCCGCCATCAGAAACACCGCCAGTGCACAGCACAGCAGGCCAAGGGACAATGGCAATCCCTGATGTCCGATCAGTTGCATCGCCAAGCCTGTCGCGGGCGAGCCCACGATGCCGCCGATCCCCCATGCGAACGCGAAAGCCGCGTTACCGGCAATCAAGGCTTGACCGGTGAAACGCTCGCCGAGTTGGATCAGCGACATGGTGTAGATCCCGAACGAGACCCCGCCCCAGGCGAAAAGCAGTGGCCAGATGAGCCATGAGTTGAACGCCAACGGCAGCAGCAGGCAGCCGGCCAATGAGGCCAGGACACAGAACAACATGGTCTGGGCCGAGCCAAGCCGTTCGGCCAAGCGCCCGAGCCAAATCTGCAACACGGCATCGCCCGCGATGAAACAGCCGATGAGCGAAGCGATGCGCCCTTCAGCGCTGTCGAACGCGGCTCCATAGACCGCGAACAAGGAAATCAGTGTCTGTTCGAAGGCGGCTGCGGCGAAAACCGCGAACATCAGCAGCGGCGCCAGTGCGAAGAAGCCGCCAACCGATACTGCCTTGCCTTCATGGGCCCTTTTCGGCAGGCGCGGCACGACCGCAAGCACGAACAGGGCGCAGAGAAGGAAGGCCACGATGCCTATCATGAAGGGCGCCCAACCTTGCGTGCCGACCAGGCCGAGCGACAGCGGGCCGATGGCGAAGCCACCCGAAACGATCGATGAATAGAGACCCATGATGCGGCCCCGGCGCGATGGCGGCGTGATCGAGATCAGCCAGGTTTCGCAGATCACGTAAGGCGGCTTCGAGAAGAAGCCGAGCAGGAACCGCAGCGGCATCCACGCCCAGACGTCCTGCGTCCAGGCAATAGCGGCGAGGGTAAGCGCGGTCAGGATCGAACATAGGATCGCAAGCCTGGCCCCACCCACCCGCCGCGCCAGTGCCGGCGTGAACGCTGCGGATACAATGAAACCCAGCGGCGTCATCGCCGCCGACAAGCCGATCAGGCCCGGCGACGTCCCCTGCCGCTCCAGGATGAAGCTTAGCAGGGGATAGAGCACCCCTTGTGCCAAGGCGCCCATCGTGACGGTCGCAATGATGCCCGCCATTGCGGCCCATGGGATCCGATCCTCTCGCGGTGATGTGGTGCTTTCTTGCCAGAAGGGCTTGGCGATCTCTGCCTCGACCTGCTGTCTCGTCAGGCCGATATCGTCGATCAAATGGGGATTGGCCTTCGACATTTGCTCAAGGTCCCAGCGAAAGCGTATCCGTTCGTTCCAGGTCGCTACAACGCTTCGCAGGGTCGGACTGCAGCTCCGACGCGACACTTCCGCCGGCTTGACGCGGGACGTATCGTTCATCGCAGCCTCCATACGGGTTTGAGGGCTCTGGCCCTCGACCTGAAAGAGGATGACTACTGCAGGATGCGAACAGCGCCGTAATTAAGCTCTCCCAAATAGTTCCAAAAACTTCCAAACGGGCTATAGATGCGCCCCATGCAGGCATCGCGCTTTGCCTTTGGTCCGTTCGTGCTCGATCCGGGTGCGGGAACGCTCCTTCGGAACGATGTTCCCGTCGCCGTTAGCTACCGCGGGCTAAAGTTGCTTGCGGCGCTGGTCGGACGGCCCGGCGAAATCCTGGGCAAGGCCGAGTTGATGGACACGGCGTGGCCGGGCATGGCAGTCGAGGAAGGCAACCTCACCGTCCAGATCGCGCAACTGCGGAAGCTGCTCGGCCCCGCCGCCAACGGCGGTGAATGGATCATCACGGTTCCGCGCGTCGGCTACCGCTTCACCGGGGCCGTTGAACAAGCCGGTGGCGCAATGCGAGAACCTTTGCCGCCGCCCGACAAACCGTCGATAGCCATTCTGCCTTTCGTCAATGTCAGCAACGAGCCCGAGCAGGAATTCTTCGCGGATGGATTAACCGAAGATCTGATCACCGATTTGTCCAGGCACTCCGGCCTATTCGTCATCGCGCGCAACTCGGCCTTTGCCTACAAGGGAAAGGCGATGGACGTGCGCGGGATCGCCGAGGACCTTGGCGTGCGCTACCTGCTGGAGGGGAGCGCACGGCGCGCCGGCGGGCGGGTGCGCATCAACGCACAGCTCGTCGACGCGACAAGTGGCGATCATCTATGGGCGGAACGCTTCGATCGCAGCCTGGACGATATCTTTGCCGTCCAGGACGAAATCACAGGCAAGATCGTGGAAGCGTTGCTCGGGCGGCTGCGCGCCCAGCCGCCGCGGCGCAATCGGCCCAGAAATATCGAGGCCCACGATCTTTGTGTGCGGGCGCGCAAGCTCATGGATGATTCACCGCAGGCGGCGCGGGAAGCGCATCTGATGCTCACGCGCGCGGTTTCGCTCGATCCGCATTACGCCGAGGCTTATCGCTGGCTTGCCGTAAACCACTGGATGGGATGGATACATAGCGGCGGGCCAGCCGAACCTATCCGTAGTGCGGCTTTGGAACTGGCGCGCAAGGCTGTAGCGATCGATCCCAACGACGCTGGCTGTCGCTGGATCCTGGCGTACCTGCTTGCATACGAGCGTAGCTTCGCCGAGGCGGATGCGGAATTCGCCAAGGCGATCGAGCTCGATCCCAACGAGGCCGATACCTGGGCGGCGCTATCCGACATCGCGGTTCTTGCCGGGCGGGTCGAGGAAGGCCTCGAGCACATCCGCAAGGCATTCCGATTGAACCCGTTTCCGGCAAGTTGGTACTACCTGACTCTCGGCCAGGCGCAATATGCAGCCGGTGACTACGAAGCCGCTGTCGAGACGCTGAGCAGAGAGGAGACCTATCGTACAAGCTCACGCCGTTTCCTGGCGGCAAGCCTTGCCCAGTTGCGCCGGCTCGACGAGGCGCGCGCGGAGGTCGAGCTGTTCCTCGTCGGCAACCCGAATTTCTCAATCCGTCATTGGGCCGCGACGGAGCCATTCCGCGACGATGCGACGCTCGAGCATTTCGTCGACGGCTATCGCAAGGCCGGTCTTCCGGATTGACGCGCCGGCGTGACCTCCCAAACGGCCAGTCACCTGCGTGTGACAAAACCTGGCGAGAACCTCACCGGGGTTTTGCACAGCGCCTGGGAAACACCGACCTCTTTGTGGCATGGAACGCCGCGCAGGTCCTCATGGTGGTTGCAGAACCCGGTCGGGACGATCCAGCCTGGTTCCCCTGGATTAGCTTTAACAACCTGATCACGACAGGCTGGGCAAGGGCAGGGCGCGCCCTTGCAGTCGCCGTGGACAACACGACGAACGGCTCGGTTGAGGCGGTTGCGGACATTGCCAGCCAACGTTTGGCGCCTAAAGCCGGGCATTCGTTCCGATGGGGCCTCATCGGCCGGTCGATGCTGCAGCGGTGAAAGCCGCCAATTGAGCATCGAAAGCACGCTTGAAGGCCGGCCGTGCTTCGCCGCGAGCGACATAGGCGGAGAGATTCGGATATTCCGCAAGTATCCCCGATCCGTTCAACCTCCGCAGCACCGCCACCATCAGAAGATCACCGGCGCTGAACGCACCGTCGAGCCAGTCGGCATCGCCCAGGCGGCGGGAAAGTTCGCCCAGCCGGCCACGGATGCGATCTTCGACGACAGGCAGGCGCTGCTCGTACCAGGTCTCGCCGCGCTCCAGGAGCGTAGCGATTTCCCGATCAACGATCGGCGGCTCCAGCGTGCTAAGCGCAGCAAACATCCATGTGATGGCGCGCGCCCGGGCGTTCGCGTTGTCCGGCAGCAAGCCGCGATGCCGCTCCGCGATATGGAACACGATTGCTCCCGACTCGAATAGGGCGAGATCGCCTTCTTCATAGGTCGGAATCTGCCCGAAAGGATGGAGCGCACGATGCGCGGGTTCCTTCATCGCGCTGAACGAAACAAGACGCACGTCGTAAGGTTGGCCCACTTCTTCAAGCGCCCAACGGACACGCATGTCACGTGCCTGTCCCTTGCCGCGGTCGGGCGATCGTTCAAAGGCTGTGATGGTTGGGGTCATTGGATGGCTCTGGATCATTGCCTGGCACTGCCGAGAATGATGTACGAAGTGAAACGATCTTTCTCATGGTTGGCTACCCGGTTCTTACGTTTTGCATCCAGAGGACGAACAAGCGGCGCGGCTCCCCTTCAGGGCTTTATGAAAGAGAACTGATTTCGAACACTCTCCGCCAGGTACTTCAATCTTGGCGCAACCTCTTCCTCGATCTGGTTGCCGCTGAGCCGGAAGATCGGGACGCGGCAGTTCATCGCGAAGCATTCGCCGTTCTTGTCTCGCAGGAGAGGCACTCCTGCGGAATGCGTACCGGGAATCCAGGTTCCCCGCACCACCGAAAAACCGCGGGTGCGACAGGATTCGACGCCCTCGGCAAAGGCATCACCATACTTCGCCCAGAGTTCGGGCGATGACACCCGCATTTCTTCGAGCTTCGCCGCGTACTCGGCCTCCGTCAGCTGCGCGCACAGCGCGTGGCCGATAGTGGCCGGCAGCAGCGGGCCGATCGTGCCCAGGTCTTGCGAAGTCCATACGTTCTCGTTGACGCGCGACGTCTCGATGTAGACGAAGTTGGCGCGATCGATGACCCCGATGGAAACTGTGCCGCCCAGGTCCTGGGCCAGCTTCTGCATTGACGGGCGGGCTATCTGCAGGATTTTTGCGTCCGCGAGAAGCGGGTTGACCAACATGAGCGCTCCCCAGCTCAGCCGAAATTTTGACCTGTCCTGCTTGAGGTATCCGAGCTTCACAAGGGTGTAGGTCAGCCGCGCAACAGTGGCCCTATTGATCCCGGTCTGCGCCGCGATTTCCATGTTGCTCATCGAGATGCGGTTCGGGCGAAAAGCCCTCAGGACCTCAAGCCCCTTGGCAAGCGTGGTAGCAAATCCTGTGTCGCGCCCGATCTCGCCCCCGACCTCGTCGTCCACCAATGCGCCTCCCGAACCTTCCGCAACGGAGCGTGTGTTGCGCCGCATCATCCATACAAGTGCTGGCTTTTCAACCACATACGCCAGCATCAATGCCGTGTTGCACAATATATTTGTATAGCAATGCCAGAAATGTCAACATAATGAACATATTTGATTGGCTTTGACAAACATATTGACACAACGCTTTGAGTGCAGGAACCTACATCCATCCAGCTGGAGGCATTTCAGTGGTGGGAATATGGGAGGAAGGCCAAATGACACGTGTGATCGATATGGAGATTGGGCTTCCACGCTCGGAGGCAAACCCCGAGCTAGACCGGATCGCCCATGGCCGACCGGGCACGCCATTTGCGCAGCCGCTACCACGCCCCCAGGGCTATGGGTTCGACAATTACGCCCGGGTTTTTCGCGCAAGAGAGCGCGGTGATGCGGAGGCAGCGCCCGAGCCCGATGGCGGAATCAAGCAACTGGTAGAAGACATGGATCGCGCCAACATCCAGTGCGGTCTGCTCGTGGGCGCCGAGAACAGCGCAACCGGCAAGATCCACGCTCAGTATCCCGGGCGCTTCTTCACTTTCGTGACTTTCGATCCCACCGACGGAATGCGTGCGGTGAGGGAGTTCGAGAGGCTCGTCAAGGACGAGGGCGCCAACGGCCTGCGTCTGTCGGCGCTCTATAATGGTGTCACAGCAAACGACCGCCGCTACTATCCGCTCTACGCCAAGGCTGCGGAGCTCGACGTTCCGGTACGTATCTACACGGCGATGAACTACGCCAACGATCGGCCCTATGATCTCGGACACCCGCGCTATCTGGACGACGTTGCAGTCGATTTCCCCGAGCTGCGGATCGTGGCCGGTCTCGCCGGGTGGCCCTGGGTCAACGAGATGGTAGCGCTGCTGCGTCGGCATCCGAACCTCTACGTCGACACAGCAGCCCATCACCCGCGCTACTTCGCCCAACCCGGCTCAGGCTGGGAGCAGTTCATGCAGTTCGGCAACACGCTGCTTCAGGACAAGGTCATGGTCGGCCTTTCTCGATACCTCTTCGGCGCGTCCTTCGAGTCTCTCATCGAGGACTACAAGAACCTGCCATTGAAGGAGAAGGTCATCGAGAAGTGGCTGTACGGAAACGCCGCCAACTTCCACCGCCTCTGAGCCCCGGGAGGCGAAGATGCTTCGCTTCATGCTCCAGCGTGCCCTCTATGCGCTGCCGCTGATCCCAGTGGTTATCATCGTAATGTTCGTATTGCTGCACCTGATCCCTGGCGATCCGGTGCAGTCCCTGGTGGGTGACTACCCGGTCCCGCCTGCGTTCAGGGAGGCGATCGAGGAGAAATACAGGCTTAACGAGCCGCTTACAGTGCAGGTCGGCAGTTATCTGATCTCGGTCCTGCAAGGAGATTTCGGCTTCTCCTACCAGCATCAGCGGCCCGTGCTCGATCTCGTCCTCGAGCGGGCACCGCGGACCATCCTGCTTGCGTCGGTCGGTTTCGCAGTGGCGATCCCGCTCGGCATGCTGGTAGGCGTGCTCAGCGGAACATCGCGGAACCCGCGCACCGATAACGTGCTGACCACGACAGCTCTCGTCGCCTACGCAATTCCGACCTTCTGGTTGGGACAGTTGCTCATCATGTTCTTCGCACTGCGGCTCGGCTGGCTGCCTACCCAGGGAATCGGGCCGCTCGTCTCGCGCGCCCACGGCTTCGATTGGATCATGGAACGTGCACGCTATCTCGCGCTTCCCGCTCTCGCTTTCGCCATTCACGAGGGCATGCGCTTCGCCCGGATCATGCGTGCCAGCGTCATCGACACGCTCGCGCAGGGCTATGTCATCACAGCGCGCGCCAAGGGCCTCAGCCGCAACCAGATCGTCAGGCGACATGTGCTGCGTAATTCCAGCCTGC
Organism: Mesorhizobium sp. 1B3; assembly: GCF_050958605.1. Taxonomy (NCBI): domain Bacteria; kingdom Pseudomonadati; phylum Pseudomonadota; class Alphaproteobacteria; order Hyphomicrobiales; family Phyllobacteriaceae; genus Mesorhizobium; species Mesorhizobium sp. 1B3. Next base: position 256,504 of record NZ_JBJHDO010000004.1, read on the forward strand.
CGCTGGTCACGATCGCCGGCTACGCTTTCGGCTCGGCACTCGGCGGCGCGGTGCTACTCGAAACGGTCTTTACCTGGCCGGGGCTCGGCCTGCTGCTGGTCGATTCCATCCGCCTTCGCGACAACCTCACGGTCGTCGGCGTGGTCATCTTCTCGGCGATTGCCGTGATTGTGATGAACCTCGTGGTCGACATTCTCTACGCGCTGCTCGATCCGCGCATCCGGACGGCGAGGTGACGGTGTCATGAGCGCATCCTTCCAAGCACCCGCAGCCCCCGTTAAACATACGGCCCGCTGGCGCCAGATGACCGGCAATCTGATGGGCACGCGCCACGGCGCAATTGGCGCGGTCATTCTTGGAACGTTGGCGCTGATCGCGATCCTGGCACCTGTCCTGGCACCGTTCACGCCGCTCCAGCAGACTTCCGGGAGTCTCGCTCCGCCATCTGCCCAGTTTCTGTTCGGCACCGACAACATCGGGCGCGATCTGTTCTCGCTGATCCTGTATGGCGCACGCTCGTCGCTGCTGGTGGGCATCGGTGCGGCGCTCGCCGCGCTGCTGGTAGGCGGCACGATAGGCATCCTCGCCGGCTACTTCCGAGGACCGGTGGAAGCCGTGATGATGCGCGTCATCGAGCTGTTCCAGACGCTTCCGGTCATCATGCTGGTGCTGTGTGCCGTGGCATTGTTCGGTTCCAACTTCTGGCTTCTGATCACAGCAGTCGCTCTGGCCATCTGGCCGTTGGAGGCGCGCCTTATCTACGGCCAGTTCATCAAACTGCGCGAGCGCGATTTCGTTGCGGCTGCGCGCGTCGCGGGCCTGTCTACCCGCCACATCATCTTTCGCGAGATCCTACCCAATGCTGCGCAGCCGGTGATCGTGCAGATCGCGTTGGATGCCAGCGTGGCGATCCTCATCGAGGCTGGTCTCGGGTTCCTCGGCCTTTCCGATCCTTCGATGGTAAGCTGGGGCCAACTGCTCTTCGTGGCGCAGGACTACATGGACAGCGCCTGGTGGATGAGCGTTTTCCCCGGTGCTGCAATCTGCATCACCGTGGTTGGGCTCAACTTGTTCGCCGACGGGCTCAATGAGGTGTTCGATCCGCGCAGCACGCGTGGTGTGGGAGGACTTCAATGAAGGTTTCCCTTAGCCCTGCCGTGCCGCCGCCGTTGCTCCAGGTGCGCAATCTCAAAGTGCATTTCCGCGTCGGGGATCGGCTTGTCCGTGCCGTCGACGATGTCGACTTTGACGTGAATGCGGGTGAATGCGTTGGCGTGGTGGGCGAATCGGGGTCGGGCAAGAGCACCCTGATCCGCGCGATCTCCCGCTTGATGCTGAACCTGCGCGTCGATCAGATCGCGGGCGATGTACGTTTCGAAGGTCGCGACTTGCTCGCCATGCCGGATCGCGAGCTGCGCCTTCTGCGGCGTTCCCGCGGCTTCTCGATGATCTTCCAGGATCCACTCGGCTATTTGAACCCAACGCAACGCGTGGGGCGACAGATCGCCGAAGCGCTTTCTCCAGATGCTCGCAGTCGCTCGGAGAGCAGTCGCGTCAACGACCTGCTCGATGAAGTCGGGTTCCCGGATCCAAAGTCGGTCGCGCGGCGGTATCCGCACGAACTATCAGGAGGCATGCGCCAGCGGGTCATGATCGCCATGGCGCTTGCCAGCGACCCAAAGCTTCTGTTCGCCGACGAACCCACGACCGCTCTGGACGCGACGGTCCAGTTGCAGGTGCTCCAGATGCTCTACCGGCTGCACAAGAACCGGAACATGGCCGTTGCGATCATCACCCATGACCTCGGCGTGGTCGCCGAGATGTGCGATCGCGTCTACGTGATGCAGACCGGCAAGGTGCTGGAATCGGCTTCCACGGTCGATCTGTTCGAGCGTCCTCAGCATCCCTATTCGGCTCGGCTGGTCGACCTCAGCGCCCATCGCACTGACGAGACGAGGGCTCGCGCATGACTCAGCCCATCCTCAGTCTCTGTGGCATCGCCCGCAGCTACAGGAGCCGCAAGACCAGCGGGTGGGGCTGGACAACTGTTCATGCGGCGGTGGACGTGAACCTGGAGGTGCGCGAAGGCGAGACGCTGGCAATCGTCGGAGAATCCGGCTCTGGCAAGAGCACGCTGGCCAAGCTGTTGCTGATGCTGCAGCCGCCGTCAGGCGGGGACGTCAAGTTCCACGGCGTTTCACTGGCTCGCCTCGACAAGCGACAGCGCGAGGAATACCGGCGGCAGGTCCAGGCGGTATTCCAGGATCCGGCATCCTCGCTCAACCCCATGATGACGGTCGAACGGACCCTCGGCTACATCGTCCGCCGCTACGAACTGGCAAGCCGGGCAAACGAACGAACTTTCATCCAGAAGCAACTCGCCTCCGTCGGCCTGACCCCGGCCGAGCAGTACCTCGACCGGTTTCCGCATCAGCTTTCGGGGGGCCAGCAACAGCGTATCGCAATTGCACGGGCCATGATGCTGGAGCCGAAGGTGATCATTGCAGACGAGCCCCTGTCGAGCCTCGACATGTCGATCCAGGCCCAAGTCCTGCGGCTTATGATGGACCTGCGGAAGCGCACGAATGTGGGTTTCGTGGTGATCAGCCACGACCTCGGCGCGATGCAGTCGATCGCCGACCGCACGGCGGTGATGTATCGCGGCCGCATCGTGGAGATCGGCGCGGATGTCTACACGCGTCCCGTCCATCCCTATACGAGGCTTCTGCTCGACGCGCGGCTGGCGCCCGACCCGCGGGCAGGGCGCATCAGATCGCTCGCGGCCGAGCGCCCGGTTCCACCCCGCGCTCTTAAGGGTGCCGGAGGCTGCCGCTTCAGGAATCGCTGCCCTTCCGCCATCGAAAGATGCGCAGCCGAGGAACCTGCCCTGCGCCCCGTCGCTGGCGGGGCGACGCAGGTTGCCTGCCATCGCGCCGAAGAACTCATGGGATTGGTTGCGGCGTCCGCATCCAAAAAGCCGTCCCCGTCGAGGGAAGGAACAGTGCCTACACTGGTCAACAAGGGAGAGAGACAGTGAAGCAGTGGTATCCAGGGAAGACCGCAATCCGAGTGTCTGCAGCGGTGCTCGCTGCCGGCATCAGCGTATTTGCGATGACGGCTCGTGCGGAGGAGGGGACGCCCGAAAAGGGGGGCACCGTCATTGCGGCGTTGAACTCGACGACCATTCCGACCCTCAACACCCAGCTCACCTCTTCGGTGCCGGCACTGTTCGCGGCCGACGTGTGGGCCGATGGCCTGATGACCTACGACCGGGAAGGTAACCGACTGCCGCGCCTGGCGACATCGTGGGAGGCTTCGGAGGACGGCAAGACCTATACGTTCAAGCTACGCGAAGGCGTAAAGTGGTCGGATGGCCAGCCTTTCACGGCCGAAGACGTCGTGTTCACCCTGAAGGCATTCGGCAAGTACAATACCTATCTCACGAAGCTCATCCCGCTTGTCGAGGATGCCTCCGCACCCGACGCCACGACTTTCGTTCTCAAGCTTAAGCAGCCGCTGACGGCGACGCTCGATCTCTTCGACAAGGAGGTCTTCCCGCTGATGCCGAAGCACATTTATGACGGCCAGGACGTGGCCACCCATCCGGCCAACCTGGCACCCGTCGGGCTCGGACCCTTCAAGTTCGACAGCTGGCAAAGCGGACAGTCGATCACCTTCGTGCGTAACGAGAACTATTGGGATCAGGGCAAGCCCTATCTCGACTCGGTCATCTTCGCGCTGATTCCGAATCCGCAGCAGCGGCTGAACGCCATCATCAATGGGGAAGTGAACTGGTTCCGGCCGGAGGTGTCGCAGGTGAAGGCTACGCAGGAGGCTGCCGAGAACGGCAAGTTCAAGGTCGTCCAGATCGTCAACAACGCACCCGAGACGGCCGTCGTCGACCTCAACTTGACGCGAGAGCCTCTCACGAACGCCAAGGTGCGTCAGGCGCTCTTCCATGCCATCGACCGCGAGCGTATCGCGCAGGACGTCTATCAGGGGCTTGCCAGCCCGGCGAAGAACGCCATTCCGACCCAGTTCAAGGAGCTCCACGATCCGTCCGTCGATTACGACAAGCTATATCCCTTCGACCCGGAGAAGGCCGGCAAGCTGCTCGATGAGGCAGGGTACCCGCTGAAGGACGGCAAGCGCTTCAGCCTCGAGCTCGCCGTCATCTCGGTCCAGCCTTACAATTCCGTCGCCCAGGTGGTGCAGTCGCAATGGTCGGCGATCGGCATCGACGTGAAGCTGGCCGCGCTCGACCAGCAGATCTGGACCAACAAGGTCTATAAGAAACGCGACTTCGACGCATCGGTTATCTCGCTCACCGGGCGTACCAATCCCGTCCTCGGCGTAGACCGCAGCTTCGTGTGCAACGAGGGCAGCGTGCCCTATGCCAACCCGACCGGCTATTGCAACCCTGAGTTCGATGCCGCTGCACTGGCCGCCTCGGCCGCGCCTCTCGGCAAGCAACGCGAACCCTACCGCAAATACGCCGAGATCGTCGCCCGCGACCTGAACCAACTGCAGCTCACCAACGCGCAGGTCTACGAGGCGGTGACGACGAACCTGAAGGGGCTCGATGCCCAGTTCAACTTCTCGTTCAACACCCATCCCAACTGGGCGGAAGCGTGGCTTCCGGCCAGCGAGCAGTAACCACCACCACTTTCCCCAGATGGGCGAGCCATGCAGCCATTCCGGCTGCATGCGGCCTCCTTGCGACCAAAGGACACGACATTGCATATAGACGTCTCTTCCATGGTGCGGCCTCGTTCGGTCGCAATTATCGGCGCGTCCGCGAAGCGGATGACGCAAGGCAATGTGGTCATCAGCAATCTCAAGGACTGGGGTTACAAGGGCGCGGTACTCCCGGTCCATCCGCAGGCGAAGGAGATCGACGGTCTGTCTGCAGTGAACAGCGTGGCCGAACTGCCGTCCGAGACCGATCTAGCCATCGTCGCCATTCCGGCGGCACAGGTGAAGCCGATCCTGGACGAGCTCGAGGATAGTCCCGTCCGCTCCGCAATCGTCTTCACCAACGGCTTCTCCGGCGAGGAAGAGCGCTCCATCCGCGAGATGAGCGGCAGGAGCCGCCTCATCGTCCACGGCCCCAACTGCATGGGCCTGGTGAACTTTACCGATTCCATCCCGCTTTACCCGTCGCGACCTTCCTTGCGACTGCGTCCCGGCAAGGTCGCGCTGGTGGCTCAGTCGGGCTCGGCCGCGATCTCTGTCATGAACTCCACCGTGGCTGGATTGTCCAAGGTCGTGACCATGGGCAGCGAGTTTCATGTCGGTGCCGCAGACTACATCCGTTGGCTGGCCGACGACGATTCCACGACCACGATCGGCGTCGTCGCCGAGTCGATCAAGGACCCAGTCGCACTTGCCCTCGCAGCGGAGGCGGTCCACGCGGCCGGCAAGTCGTTAGTCGTACTGAAGGTGGGGCGCACGGCTTCCGGCTTGGCAGCAACGCAGGCTCACACCGGAGCGCTCGTCAGCGACAGCGACGCCTACAACGACTTCTTCCACTCCACCAATATCGCCACTGTGGCCGATTATGACGAACTGATCGCGTCCCTGGAATGCGCGGCCATTGCCCGGAAAATGGTCGGCGGTACGGATCTCGGCATCATCGGCATCTCCGGCGGACAGACCGCGCTTGCGTGCGACGTTGCCGAACTGAACGGCATTGGCGTAGCAACCTTCGGCGAGGCAACGAAGCAGCGGCTGCTGAAAGCGTTGCCCGGCGGTTCCGGCAGCAATCCGATCGATTTCGGCGCAACCGTCAATGTCGACGACCGCGATACACCAGAGGCTATCGCCGCCGTGTTCGATGACCGGAATGTCGGAGCGGTCGTTGCCTTTCAAGACACCCAGGAGAGCCTGAACCCGGCAACGCTGGCGAACTACATGGGCATCCTGAACGTCTATGCCGAAACTGGCAGCGCCGCTCCGAAACCAATGGTCGTCGTGTCGCCGACGTCGGAGAATGTAGATCCGGGTGTGCGCGACCTGCTTGCAAGGCACAACGTGCCGCTGATCCGTGGCTTGACGCCCGGCCTTCGGGCTGTTGGTAATCTGCGGCTTGGCCGCAAGGACATAGCTGGCGCCTGGGCGAAGGAGCGAAGCCCAGGCCGCGAGCCATTTCATCCTCGGGCCAGTGAGATCCGCGCCGAGCTATCACGTCTTTCAGGTCCGCTTAGCCCGAAGCGCAGTTTCCGTATTTTGCATGAGTACGGGCTGCCGGTCGTGAGGTCGATTATTGTCGGCGAGGCGGATGAGGCCGCAGAACGCTGTGGCGAGATCGGTTTTCCGATGGTGGTGAAGGTCGCGGCGCGGGACATCCAGCATCGCTCGGATGTCGGCGGCGTGGTCGTGGGAGTTGGGGATGTGGAGAGCCTGCGCGAAGCGATCGCTCGGATCGGTAGGAACGTCGCGAAGGCCAGACCTGGCGTCGTGATCGACGGCTACGAATTACAGGAGCAAATCGTCGGCGGTGTCGAGGCCATGGCCGGATTTACCGCCGCCGAGCCGTTCGGCCCGTTGGTGGTGGTCGGGAGCGGTGGGACTCTGGTCGAGGTGATGGCCGACCGTGCCGTCAAGCTCGCGCCGTTCGACGAGGCCACCGCGACGGAGATGCTGGCAAAAACAAAACTGGCCAAGGTGCTTAGCGGACATCGAAACCTGATCCCCGTGACCGACCTCTCCCATCTGGCGGATGCTGCGGTGAAGCTGTCGCAACTCGCCAGCGACCTGCGTGGCATCATGATTGCCTGTGACATCAACCCGATTGTGGTTCGCAAGGGGACCGGTGACGTACGCATCGTCGACGCGCTTTGCATCTGCGCTTGAGGCTTGGATACTCCCTCTGATTATGCCCCGAAGCGGCCAGTAACTGGAGAAGTGTAATGAGAGCCGTCATCTGCAAGGAATTCGGCTCGTTCGAGTCGCTGGCCGTCGAACACTTCGACCTGCCTCCACCCCAATCAGGTCAGGCCCGCATCCGGGTTGAGGCGGCCGGGGTCAACTTTCCCGACACGCTGATGGTGCAGGGGAAGTACCAGGTGCGGCCGGATCGGCCCTTCGTGCCGGGAGCCGAGCTTGCTGGCGTCGTCGAAGTGGTCGGGGAGGGGGCCGGTGATTTCAGGCCTGGCATGAAGGTCATTGGCATGGTCGGCCTGGGCGCTTTCGCCGAAGCTGCAAATGTACGAACGTCGCGCCTGCTGAGACGGCCCGAGGGCATGGACGCCGTGACAGCCGCCGGCTTCTCCATGACCTACGGCACCAGTATGCATGCACTGAAGCAACGTGCCCGCTTGAAATCTGGCGAGACGCTTCTTGTGCTTGGCGCGAGCGGCGGTGTCGGTCTTGCTGCGGTCGAAATCGGCAAGGCAATGGGCGCAACCGTTATCGCTGCCGCGAGCAGCCAGGAGAAGCTGAAGGTCGCCGCTGACGCCGGCGCCGACCACCTGATCGATTATCAGAGCGAATCCGTGAAGGACCGTGTCAAGGAAATCACCGGCGGTAAAGGAGCCGATGTCGCATATGATCCCGTCGGTGGAGACTTCCTCGAGGAAGCTGTGCGAGCCAGCGCGTGGGAGGGACGCGTGCTCGTTGTCGGCTTCGCTTCCGGAACGATCCCGCGCGTGCCCGCCAATCTGCTGCTGCTCAAGGGCTGCGCTCTTGTCGGGGTGTTCTTCGGTACGTTCCGCGACAAGGATCCGGAGGCAAACCGGCAGAACTTCGAGGAGTTGTTCGAGTGGTTCGAACAGGGCAAGCTGAAACCGCTGGTGAGCCGCACAATGGACATTTCCGAAGTCGTGAGCGCCTTCGAAGTGCTGGTGAGCCGACAGGCCATCGGCAAGATCGTCCTGACGACATGAGCGAGCATCTTTCAGCCAGCTATAGCGGGATTGGGATCTTCGCCCATATCGGCTTGCGTCTCACCCACTCCGAAGAAGGCAGAGTCGTAGGCGGACTCGATGTGGGACCGGAGCATCGCAATCGCGCCGGTTACGTGCATGGCGGCGTGTTGTGCACGATGCTTGACTTCGCAGCCTGCGCGGCCGGGCTGCATTCCGAGGCCGGTGAGCGCCGCCGTCTCGCTGTGACACTGTCCCTGTCGACGCAGTTCACAAAGGCCGTGGACGGGGGACACCTTCGCGTCGAAGGTCAGCTTCTCTCCGCCGGGCGCAAGACCTATACCGCCGATGCTCGGGTCTACGATGACAGCGGCGACCTGGTCGCTCACGCGATCGGCACCTTTCAGTGGCGGCCGGGCAGCGAGCCAGCTGCCGCTGCCTTCTAAATGGAAGGCAAAACCAGGAAAAGGAGACCCGACATGTGGCAGAGACAGGGCAGGGGGTTTCCCATCCCTGCAAAGTAGAAATGTCGTCTCAAGCCGTGGCCTGTTCCTCCAGGCACGACGAGAGCGTCCGATCGGGGGCTAGCCGGTCGCCGTCCGGGCAATTGGGTTGTCAGCTTCACCGCCGTTAGGCTATCCGGTGGAAATGGGGCCTGACGCTCGCATATACATCACAGGAGCCTCTTGCGCAGGCGTAACGACTTTGGGCGAAAGGCTGGCACATCAGCTCAATGTCCAACATTTGGACGTCGACGATTTCTATTGGATATCTACGAGCCCTCCTTTCACCACGAAGCGCCCGCCTGAAGAGCGCGTCAGCCTTATCCGACAAGAACAAGAAAATGGTGGCGGCTGGGTGCTGACGGGTTCCTTTGATGGTTGGGGAGACACGCTCATCAATGATGTAGATCTGATCGTGTTTATTTACACGCCGACGTCTGTTCGGCTGAAGCGTCTGCTGGCGCGCGAAAAGGAGCGTTACGGCGACCGGATCATGCCTGGTGGCGACATGCACGACATTCATGTTGCATTCCGGCAGTGGGCATCACGGTATGATGATCCAGAATTCTCGGGCCGCAATCACGTGCGGCATGAGGCTTGGCTTTCGGACCAAACTGTCCCGGTCATTAGACTTGATGGGACGCATGACGTCGAGGATCTGGCTAAAACAGTAATTGCCGCTCTGAGCAAAGAGAGAGATGTCCCTTGAACAAGCGAATTAGGGAGCGTGGGCTATCCAGCTCTCTAAGATCTGCGAGTAGGTGCATCTCGCACTTCAAGATAGAACGCACCCGCCTACAGCCATTGTTGCAACCGTTCTGAAATGTGCCGGCTCTGCAAAATAGAAATGTCGTATCGGAACGCTCAGAGGGCAGGGCGCAGCAAGTTTGAAACGCGACAGCGATGCGCGAGAAGGGCACGACGGGAGCGCCCGATCGGGCGTCAGCTGGTCGGGGTTGCGCAGCCCGATCGGGCGCGTTCCAGTTGAACTCCTCGGCTTTAGCTTTTTCAGTTCAATATCGCGACCCTGGAGAATGATTCCCGGCGGCTTTATGCTCCAGCGTCGGAAACCAGGATGACGTCATGCTTCCAAAAATCGAACTGCTTGCTGACATTGACGTCGCCGCGATGTCGCCGCTGCTTCGCGGCATGATCATGACGGTATCCTATGCCGACACCAAAGGTGGCATCGGGTTGACCGCGACGGGCGCGATGAACCGCAAGTTCGTGCACTGGGCCGCTGTTCACTTCAAGTGGCCCGACTACACCTGCGAGGAGCTGTACAGTGTCAGCAAAGTTCTCAATGAATCTGACATGCCGCCGCTTTGGGCGGTCCGTGACATGCTCAACCACCTAAGGCTTCTCCGGCGAAAGAAAGACACTCTGCTTCCTACCAAACGGGGCAGGGACTTTTTGGCGAGACCGCAGGCCTTCTTCGATCTGATCGCGACGGATTATCTTTATGCTTATATCCACGACGGACAGACGCAGGAGTCTGTCCGGGAACGGATGCACTGGTGGCACGTCTTTCTCAACCTAATCAATATCAAGGCAGGAGCGGGCTGTTCGCTGAACGACCTAGTGCATGAGTTATATCCGCCCGAGTCATATCCGGCTGCGGAAGCACAAATGACGGTCGAAGCCTGGAGGGAAAAATCTGAGTTCCGCAACAACATCCTTCGCCCGCTGTGCTGGCTGGGATTGCTGCATGAAGATCGCGAGGGACTAACTATTCTGCAGGACGGGACGTACCACAAGACACCGTTGTGGGCTGCCTGCTTAAAGCTGGAATCCGACGCGCAATCCGCAATCACCCTTCATTGAACTGTGCCGAGCGAGATTGCTCCTGTTCCGCCGCACCGTGCCGGGAAAGCGCCTGCCGACGTCGGGCAACAACTGCCGGATCGTTCATGAAATCGGTTCGGCGGCCCGGCTTCGTCCCGCGCTTCTTATACCCAGTCTGCTCACTGTTGGTCTTGATCTTCGGCACCGGCCGCACCTCGTCCTGCTGGGCCTTGATCCAGGATAGCACCTCGCCCAACCGCTTGTTCTCGGTGATTGCAGCATGCGAACGCGAACCTCTTCAGCAGCCGCTGAACCTGTCGAGGCGTCAGGCCAAGAACATGCGCCGCCGTCACGGTTCGCAGTCGACCCTCCATGACCTTCGACAACACCTCGATACGCTGCAGTTCGCGCTCGCTCATCAAAACCAGTCCCAACTCGCAATCTCCCACGTCATTCAAGACGGGGAGACTGGCACTACGTCCGCAGAAACGACATTCCTGCTTTGCAGAATCGCGACATTTTAGCTTTGCGCCTACAGCCATAAGTCGGATAAGAAAGATTATGGAACCTAAAGCGGGGCACTATTGCCTGTTCAGGTTCAACCGCCGCCTACGCCGAGGCGCATATCGACCGTCAGAAGGTTCTTGCGCTGTGGTGCGATCCTGTGATCGGCGCGCACTTGAGCGTGAGTCAATGCTTTCCAACTTATGGGTTATGCGTGAAAGTCACGCGGCTTCACTATCTGATTGTTGTTCAGAAAGCGGAAGATGAGAGGAAAACCTTACTCGTCGCGCCAGAGGGCAAAATGGAGCATGTCGCGCTAAAGGGACCTCGGCCGCTTTTTGGGCGGGCCTCTCCCGCGCGGCTTCTAAATCAGGTGTGGGGCGCGGCTTTGATGTAACCCAGACACCTACGCTCGCGTCGGGACGCTCCAAATGCCTTTGGCTTCAATGGCGGTTTCCGGCCCGACCCATGATTGAGCCATGGCTCCCGCCCCCTCCCCGTCCTAAGACAGCATAAGCTCAAGCAGATGCCCGCACGGCTGCTCGGGTCCCGCCCATCCAGCGCTCGATGCGGGCTGATGCAAGCTGCAGCAGGATCACTAGCACCACATACAGGAGTGCTGCAAGCACATAAGCCTCGAGGTTTCGGAATGTCGCGGATGCCACCATCTGGGCGTTGCGCATCAATTCTGTGACGCCGATCACCGACGCCAGTGACGTGCCCTTCAGGATGATGATGAATTCGTTGCAAAGCGTGGGAAACGCTGTCCGGAACGCCTGCGGCAAGATAATCCGGCGCATGGCTTTCGGGTAGGTCATACCAATCGAACGGGCCGCCTCCATCTGTTCTTCGGGGATCGACAGGATAGAAGCACGCACGATCTCCGCTACGTAGGCACCAGCGTTGACAGAAAAGGCCAGAGTGGCGGCCAGCAACCGATTATCGAGCGGTGAAAAAATCGCGATCAGCACGTCGCTGTTCGTTGCCATAGCCCATGCAGGCAAGCCGAAATAGACGATGTAGAGCAGAACCAATGGCGGGACGGCCCTGAAAACTGCGACGTAGCTGATCGTCAAGTACCTAAGGAGCGGGATCTGCGACAACCGTCCCATAGCCACGGCCACGCCGATGATCAGCGCCCCAGTCATGGCGGCCGCCGTCAGCGCAAGTCCCACTAGCGCGCCTTTAAGATACAAGGGCAGATATGCAATGGCAAAATCGATCATTTTCCCAGGCTCGCCGCGATGAATGCCGCGATCCTTGGAGTAGGCGGCTCTTCGAAGAAAACGGATGTCGGAAGATCGGCGACAATCCTGCCGGCTTCCATAAACACGATGCGATCAGCTGCCTCGCGCGCAAACCTCAACTCATGCGTGACCACCAGCATCGTCCTCTTTTCATCCGACAGCCGCCGCATCACAGCCAGCACTTCGCCGACCAGTTCGGGGTCCAGCGCCGAGGTCGCCTCATCAAACAGCAACAGCAGCGGTTCCATGCAGAGTGCCCGCGCAATGCCCACCCGTTGTTGCTGCCCTCCTGAAAGCTCGGCCGGATAGGCGTCCGCCTTGTCGCTCATGCCGACGGAAGCGAGAATCGCCATGGCGCGCTCGGCCGCGGCCTGCCGCGGCTGGCGTAGCACCTGCACGGGACCCTCGATCAGATTTTCCAGCACAGACTTGTGCGGAAACAAGGCAAAGCGTTGAAAGACCATTCCGATCTTCTGACGCTTGAGACTGATTTCCGCATCGCTTTGCAGCTTCAGTCCCGCCGCCGTTCTGCGATAGCCAATGACATCATCGTCGACGACGACCTCGCCCCGGTCATACGGAACGAGGAAGTTGACACAGCGTAGCAGCGTGGTCTTTCCCGAACCACTGGGACCGATGATGGCGAGGGTCTGCCCGCGATCCACATCGAGATCGATGTCCCTCAGCACCTCCACATTGCCGTAGGACTTGCCCAGCCCTTGAATGCGCAGCACCGGACGGTTTTCACGGGTGTCGTGCAATGGGAAGACCTTTCTTCACCTGAAAGAGCCTTGCAGGCTATACGCGTTATTGCGGTATGCTCGAGGCGTTTCCGAACCATTTGACGGCAATGGCTTGCAAGGAGCCGTCCGCCTTCATGTCGGCAATCGCATCATTGATCTGGCGCAGCCCCTCCACATCATCCTTTCGCAATGCGATACCATTCAGCTTCACGTCGTCGCTCAGTGGCTTTTCAACGATATGAAGCTTGTCCTTGAACTGGTGCGAAGCGATGAAGGAGCCGTTGACACTCTCAACCACCACTACGTCCAGCCTACCAAGCATCAGGTCGTTATAGGCATCGACTACCGTGTTGTAGGTAACCGGCTCGACGCTTTCAGCCTTCGCCAGAAGTGCGGCCGCAGCTGTGCTGACCATCACGCCGGTACGCAGGTTTTTGAGATCATTGAGAGTAACCGGCTTTTTGTCGGACTCGGATTTCACCACAGCGATGATGGATTGCTGCATGATGGGATCGGAAAAGTTGACGATCTGCTGCCGCTCCTCGGTGATCACCATGTTGGTAATGGCATCAATCTTCCTGGCTTGGAGCGCCGGGATAATGCCATCCCAGGCCATGCCCTCATATTTGACAGGAATGCCCAGGTGCTTTCCAAGAGCATTGGCGAAGTCGACATCGAAACCGACGATGTCGCCGCTTTCGTTGACGAACGAGATCGGTCGGAAATGGGGATCTGCCCCTACGGTCAGTGACGTGAACTTTTCCTGCGCCTGTGCAGGAGCAAACGAGAGGGCGGCGAGCAGGCACGCGCCTGCAATTCCCGCAAGATTACGAAGTCGAAAGCTCATTTTCCTTCATCCCCTTGGTTGTCGTTGTTTTCCTGTTTTCGAAGGCGACCGAAACCATCATGGCCATTGAACCTGGCAACACCTCGATCCTGTCGCCGCGACCGATCACGGTTGCGGAATCGAACTGTTCGATGACCAGAGGCCCCACGCCTTGCCATCCCGAAGGAAGGTCCTGGCGGCGGTAGACCGGGCACTCGACCTCTTCGTTCTCGTCCAGCCAAATCGTCCGAAATCCGATCGGCCCTATTTCGACCCCAACCGAAACCTGATCATTGCTCTCGAAAGAAGCTCGCGGCCTGCTGATCTTCAGGCGCAGATTGACGAGCTCCACAGGCGCGCTATCGGAAGCGTGGCCATAACGTTTCAAATGTTCCGCAATGAAAAGCTTGCGGCTGGCTTCGAGCCCCGAAAGGTCGGGGCTGGACATGGATACAGGCAGGGCATGAGATTGCCCCACATAGCGAAGATCGACCAGCCAGCGTGTATCCAGATCGTCATCTTCAAAGCCGTCCTCGGCAACACGTGACATCAGTTGGCCGCTAAGCCTATGGGTTATGTCTGCCAGGTCGTCCGCATTGACCTGGTCCAGCGGCTTCAGCCAAGTACGCTGCGCATCATAGGCGATATCGACCGTGGCAATGCCATGAGCGGAAAATACGCCGCAATAATAGGGGATCAGGACCCTGGGTATCTCCAGCGAGCGAGCCACCTCGATCGCGTGCAGCGGGCCCGCTCCGCCGAACGCCACGAGCAGCATCTTGCGCGGATCATCCCCTCTTTCCGTGGAAATGGCTCGTACCGCCCTGACGATATTGGCTGTAGTAACCCTCAAGATGCCATGCGCAGCGCGTTGCCAGCTGATCGCAAGCGACTTTGCGATTTCCTTCTCAATCGCGTTGATGGCTGCAGCACGGTCCAGCCGGAACTCACCGCCCAGCATGCTGCGCTCGCCCAAACGGTTAAGCGCGACGTGAGCATCTGTGACGGTGGGCTGCGTACCGCCCTGGCCATAAGATACCGGGCCGGGATCGGAGCTTGCGCTGCGAGGGCCAACCTTTAGCAATCCAGTTGCATCTATATGCGCGATCGAGCCGCCCCCGGCGCCGATCGTCTCGATCTCCGCCGAAGCAATCGCCACCGGATAGCCGCCGATCACCCGCTCATCGGTGACGGTGATTTCGCCGTCATGCAGCACCGCGAGATCCGAGCTGGTACCACCAACATCAAGGGTCAGGACGGATTCGAACCCGTGCTGCCGCGCCAGATCGCGCGTGCCGACGACACCACCTGCAGGGCCGGACATGGCGCATTTGATAGGGAAGCGGGCGGCCTCGGAAAATGTAAGACACCCCCCTGCCGATCCCATAATGTAGGTCTTGGCTATGCCGCCGCCATTGACCTTGCCCAAACCATCGAGAAAGCGGGACATCACGGGAATGGAAGCGGCATTGAGCACCGTTGCCGCGGTGCGCTCATATTCACGGAAGACAGGCAACACCTCGGATGAGATAGAGACCGGAACATCGAGTTCCGCCAACCGCTCGCGTGCTGCAGCCTCATGTTGGGAATCGACATAGGAATAGAGGAAGCTGACAGCAATCGCCTCCACTCCGGCTCCTCGTACCTTCTCTAGGCAGCGTTCCAGTTGCTCCATATCGAGAGGCTTGAGCACCGCTCCAGTATGATCCAGCCGTTCAGGGATGTCGAAGCGCAGATCGCGCGGCGCAACGACAGGGGCCCTGCGCTTGTGAAGGTCGTAGGATGAGGGGCGGGTCATGCGTGCGATTTCGATCACGTCACGAAAACCCTCGGTGGTGAAAAGGGCGGTCTTCGCCAGTTGTCCCTCAAGCAGGGCATTGGTGACGACCGTCGTTCCGATTACCAGCGAAGCGATGTCGGAAAGCTGCCGATCCATCTCCTGCACGAGTTGCCGCAGAGCCGCGAAAATATCTTCGCCCTGCATACCTTTTCTGTGCAGAACCTTGCCGATCCGCGTCCGGCCCGTTTCAGGATCGGCAAGCACGACATCGATGAACGTTCCGCCCACATCCGCGGCTGCCAGAAGATGCGGCATACTCAGCTCCGTTCTTCCATGACCGTGGAAAGACGTTCGGTCGCCGCCTTCATGCGGTAACCCAAGACTTCATCCAGCGCCCTTTCGTTGTCCGGGCGCGACGCCGGTTTGCCATATCCGCCGCCACCGGCTGTCTCGATGACGATGAGCGTTTCTGCTGGAACCGAAGCTTCCATGAAGCGCGAAACCGTCTGACGCTGTCCATCCGCATAGCTGATCGTTGCCACCGTCGGTTTTCCACTGCGTCCGCCATAAAGGCCGTTCGGACCATTCGCCGGCATGCTGATCTGGAAAGAGCAACGCACCGGTGAAAGCATCCGGAAGGCACGGCGCAAACCGAAACCACCCCGGTAACGGCCTTCGCCCGCCGAGCCCTCGACCAGTTCGTAGCGTTCGATGCGAACGGGAAGGCTCGTTTCCAGCACCTCGACCGGTGTATCGTGCAGATTGGCGACGGGCGGGATCATACCGCTTTCGCCATCAGCAACCGAACTAGCACCCGAGCCACCACCGAGAGCTTCGCCATAGGCGAACAGTCTGTGAGTTGCCGGATGGATACCGCCGAAAGAAAACACGCCGCCGCCGCCCGTCCCAGCGAGAACCTTTTCCGGCACGATGTCGGCCAACGCGGACATGAGCGCATCGAAGGTATGGTAGGAGACCTGCGTTGCGGCAGAAATGGCGCAAGGAAAGCGCGGATTCAGGATGCTGCCTTCGGGCATGACGACATCGATGCCACGATACATGCCCGCATTTGCTGCAATGCCCTCGGCGATCGTAATGCGCACCGCCATGTAGACACAGGCAAGAGTGTTGGAGAGGCATGAGTTGAACGGACTGAGGGTTTGCCCTCCGGTACCCGTAAAATCTACCACCAGCCTGCCGTCGCGCTTGCCAACAGTCACGCGGATCGGAACACCTTCGTCGCCGAAATCCGCGAGCGCCTCACCTTTCCACAAACGTTCGGGAAGAGCCTCGACACGCTTTCTAAAGGCAATTTCCGAAAGCTCGACGATCTGGGAAATCGCAAAGTTCAGGTCGCCCGCGCTGTATTTCCCGGAAAGCTCGTCGAATCGATTCTGGGCGACGACGACGGACGCTATCTGCGCGCCGAGGTCTGCTTGTCTCTCCTCTGGAAGTCGAGAGTTCGCACGGATGATCCGCTCGACGCCAGATTGCAGGACACCAAAATCCACCAACTTGACCGGGGGGATGCGCAACCCTTCATGGAATATCTCGGTTGCGCCTGCCGGCATGCTGCGCGGTGACATGCCCCCGACATCTGTGTGATGAGCCATGCTGGCTGCGAATCCGACAAGCTCGTCACCGACGAAAAGCGGCCCGGCCACAATAAAATCCGGAAGATGGTTGGCGCCATGATAGGGGTCATTGACCAGAAAGACGTCTCCGGGACGCGCATCTCGCGCCGGGAAGTCGCGCAGTATATGAGCGAGCGCATTCGCCATGACCCCGAGGTGAATGGGAATATGCTCCGCCTGAACGGCGATTTCTCCTTCACGGCTGTAAAGGCAACACGAACAGTCCCGCCGCTCCTTGATGTTGGGCGAGTGGCTCGAACGCACCAGCGCCTCGGCCATTTCCTCGCAGATCGACTGCAGGCTGCTGCGGATCAGCTCGATTTCGATCCCGTCCAGCAGGCTGGACGCTGGATGTGCGTGATGGCTGTGTTCTGAAGCTGGAATTTGCATGGACTTGAATTTGTCTCGAACGCGTTGCCGAGCATTATGAGCGATGCTACAGGTCCATCAACATGAAACTGGTTCACATACATGGACGCTCAAGTCAAAAGCGCAGCCAGGGTTCTGGAACTGCTTGAACTGTTGGGGCGGGCGACCAAACCCGTTTCGCTCAAGAACGTCATCGACGAGCTTGGCTATCCCAAGAGCAGTGCCCATCTGCTTATGGGAACGCTCGTGGCGCGCGGTTATGCGATACGCGACGAGAACGACAGGTTCCAGCTCAATCCGGCTCACCGGAACGGTCCCGGCTGGGTGACGGGACCGCATGCACACCTTATCGAGGTGGCAACCCCAGTCCTCGGCATGCTCCGCGACCGCAGCGGCGAGACGGTCATGCTTGGCGTGCTCAATCGCGATCTTCGGCTGCGCACAATAGCGACCTGCGTCGGCACGCAAGCCGTCCGATATGACTCTCCTCTTTCCGGCAGCGTGCCTTCCTATTGCACCGCCATGGGAAGGGTGATGCTGGCCACGCGACCGCCAAGGGAGGTCGATCGCTATCTAGCGGGCGAACGTATTATCGCCCATACCCCTTACACTGTGATCGACAGGGGAATCCTAAAACAGATGATCGTGCAAGCAGGCCGTGACGGCTATGCCGTGTCGGATCAGGAAATGGACATTGGCGGCTCTGGCGTCGCGGCACCGGTTTCCGATGCCTCGGGCAAGATCATCGCCGCTCTCGACGTCGCCGCTGTCTCCAGTCGGTTTCACATCGACCGCGACAGGATCATTGCCGAGGTCTGCAAGCACGCGCGCATCCTGAGCAAAAATCTCGGTTTCCACGGATGAATGGAAGAAACGGCCACTCTCCTGTCCTCGGAAAATCAAAGTCTTGGCGATCTGACCTACAGTACAGCCGCAGTGACTGCGGTCTCTTCCGCTATCCGCGTCGATGCCCCATCCGTCGGATTTCCACGGCGAGCCCCGCCTGCTCCGCGGCCTGGATCACCCGCTGGATGCTCCCGTTCGGCTGCTTTTGTTCAGTTGTAGGGAATCTCCAGGACCATCCCGTCAAAGGCCGGTTCGACGTGATCGGGCGTTTCGGCGCGAACCGTCTCGTAATCGAGCGGTATGTGCATATGGGTCAGCACCGCTCTTTCCGGAGCCAGTCGCTCGATCCACGCAAGGGTCTCGGAGAGCGAGAGATGGCTGGGATGTGGCCTGTATTGGAGGGCATCGATGACCAGGAGATCCAGCCCTTTCAGACGGTCGGCCGTCGTCGGGGGGAAGTTGCTCACGTCCGAACAATAGGCAAGCCCGCCGATCCGGAACCCTAGCGATATGATGTCGCCATGGATTTGCGGAAGAGGCTCGAAGGAAACGGGTCCGCCTTCGCCGTCGATGACCACCGGTTCATCATGGTCGATCGCATTGGCTCGTACGATGGGCGGATAGGAGCTGCCGGCGGGCGTCTCGAAACAATAGCCGAAGGCTTCATGAAGGCGTTGCAGCGTTGGCCCGTCGGCATAGATGTCGATCAGGCGACGTTGCTCCAGCACGTAGCCGCGCAGATCGTCGATTCCGTGGATGTGATCGGCATGCGCGTGCGTGTAGATCGCGGCATCGAGCCGCCTCACGCCTGCTATCAACATCTGCTCGCGGAAATCCGGCCCGGTGTCTATGACGATGCGCGTGACGCCGCCGGAAGCCGACATGCGCTCCACCAGCGCAGCGGTGCGCCTGCGCCTGTTTCTGGGATTCGATGGATCACAGCGCCCCCAATCCCCGGTGATTCGCGGCACGCCTGGCGAGGAGCCGCAACCGAGGATCGTAAGACGCAGGCGGTCGCTCACGCCGCCGCGCTCCCGCCTGTCGGACGAGGCATCTTACTGAACAGGCGGAAGAAGTTGCCGGACGTGATGTCGGCCACTTCCTCGGCGCTCAGTCCGATCGTCTCGGCAAGAACGCTGGCCGTGTGAGCTACATAGGCCGGCTCGTTCCTCTTCCCCCGGAAAGGCATGGGCGCGAGATAAGGCGCATCCGTTTCGACCAGCAATCGGTCACGGGGCACGTTTCCGGCGATCGCCCGCAATTCCTCGGACTTGCGGAAGGTCAGGATACCCGAGAAGGAAATGTAGCCACCAAGTCGCACGCCGGCATCGGCGAGTTTCTGGCTGGACGAAAAACAATGGAGGATGAAGGGGAAAGCCCCCTTCCCCATTTCGTCCTCCAAGATCGCGATCATGTCGTCATCCGCGTCGCGAGAGTGGATCACCAGCGGCAGGTCTGTCTCACGCGCGGCCGCGATGTGCGTACGGAAGCTCCTGGCCTGGGCGTCGCGGGGCGCGTGGTCGTAGAAATAATCGAGACCGGCCTCGCCGATGGCCACGACCTTTGGATGTCGCGACAGCTGGGCAAGTTCCTCCGTCGTCACATCCGATTCTTCTGCGGCATTGTGGGGGTGCGTCCCGACGGAGCAATAAACTTCATGATACCGCTCCGCGATCGCAAGAAGCGACGGGAAGCGGCGGACCCGGGTAGAGATCGTTACCATTCGCCCGACCCCGGCCGCGACGGCGCGCGCGACGATGGCGTCACGCTCGCTGTCGAAGTCCGGGAAATCCAGGTGGCAATGACTGTCGACGAGCATTTGCTTTGTCAGGCCTGTTCGGGCTGTTCCACGTAACGCGGGAAGACCCCGGTCGGTGCGGGCAACGGCGTGCCGGGAACCAGCGCATGCGCTTCCACGATGTGTGCGAAGTCGCGTTCTGTCGCCGGAACGGCAAGCAGATCCAGGAGTTTGCCGGCGGAACCCGGAATGAAGGGCTGGCACAGGATCGCGATCCGGCGGACGAGTTCGGCCGTGGTATAGAGCACCGCCTCCATGCGCGCGGGGTCGGTCTTGCGCAAGGCCCAGGGTTCCTGGCTTGCGAAATACCGGTCCCCCTCGGCGACGACCGAGAAGATCGCGGCGAGGGCCAGGTGGATGCCCTGCTCACCCATGGCCTTGCGGGCCGAAACCAGCGCCGCTTCGGCTTGCGCGAGGATCGCGCCGTCGACTTCGGAAATCGCCCCGCTCTGCGGCACGCCCCCCCCGCAATTCTTGGCGATCATCGACAACGAACGCTGCGCCAGATTGCCGAGCCCGTTGGCCAGATCGGCATTGGTCCGGTTGACGATCGCCTCATGACTGTAATTGCCGTCCTGTCCGAAGGGCACTTCCCGGAGCAGGAAGTAGCGAACCTGGTCCAGCCCGTAATGGTCGACAAGCGCGAAGGGGTCGATCACGTTGCCGACCGACTTCGACATCTTTTCCCCGCGATTGAAGACGAAGCCATGGCCGAAGACGCGCTTCGGGAGCTCGATGCCAGACGACATCAGGAATGCCGGCCAGTAGATCGCGTGGAACCGGACAATATCCTTGCCGATCACATGAAGATCGGCCGGCCAATAGCGCCAGCGCTCATCCCGCTCATCGGGATAGCCGACCCCGGTGATGTAGTTGGTCAGGGCGTCAACCCATACATACATCACGTGATTCTCGTCGCCGGGCACCGGCACGCCCCAATCGAAGGTCGTGCGGGAAATGGACAAGTCCTTCAGCCCGGATTTGACGAAGCTCACGACCTCGTTGCGTCGTTCCGCCGGCCGGATGAAGCCTGGATTTTTCTCGTAGAAATCGAGCAGACGATCGCCATAGGCCGAAAGCCGGAAGAAATAGCTTTCCTCCTCCACCCATTCCACCGGCGTGCACTGCGGGCCGTAACGCACCCCGTCGTCGCGTAGCTCGGTTTCCTCCTCGCCGTAATAGGCCTCGTCGCGCACCGAATACCAGCCGGCGTAGCCACCCTTGTAGATGTCTCCATTGGCAGCCATCGCTGTCCAGATCGCCTGGCTGGCGGCGTAGTGACGTTCTTCGGTTGTACGGATGAAGTCGTCGTTCGAAATGTTGAGCACGTCGGCCATGCGGCGAAACTCGGCGGCGTTGCGGTCCGCCAGCTCGCGCGCCGATATGCCTTCCTTCCGCGCGGTCTGCAGCATCTTGATGCCGTGCTCGTCCGTGCCTGTCAGGAAGAAGACATCCTTCCCGTCATGGCGCTGGAAACGCGCCAGCGCGTCGGTGGCGATCACCTCGTAGGCGTGCCCGATATGGGGCTTGCCGTTCGGGTATGAGATTGCGGTGGTGATGTAGAATTTTTCGCGTGCCATGTGTGTAGCCGTTCGCAAGGCTGAAATGTCGGGTGGGGAAATAGCGCATCAGGACGGCCGTAACCATCCCGCGCCGGGAACGGCGTCACATTCGAAGCGTGTCGTGCAGACGAAAGATCATGTTCAGCGCGTGTTGTTTGCGGTCCAGATTGTAAGTGTCCGCCTCGCTTATCGCAATGCGCAAATCCTGCCAGGCCTGCGAAAATCTCTCCGCCCGCTCGATGTCCCCGCGATAAGCGGCGTCATTGGCAGCAGTGGCAAGCGTTTCCAGCGCATGATCGTTGAACAGGCCGAACGCTATCGCTTGGTCGCGCCCTGCCACCACATCGGCCAATCGGTGAGCGTCCGAGATAGGGATCCTGGCCTCCCGCAGTAATTGATCGAGCGCACCGGCGATCTCCAGTCCGCCATACTGGGTCAGCAAAATCGCGGTGCGCGGGCTCCCCGCCGCATTCGCGACAAGCGCCGCGCGTTCGACTTCGCTCGCAGGCAGGCCCGTATCGAAGCCATTGAGGACGGTCAGCACGTCGTCGTCGCTAAGCGGGCCGAAACGCACGATCTGGCAGCGCGATCGGATGGTCGGCAAGAGCCGGCCCAGGGAATGGGCGATCAGAACGAAAAGTGTGCGGGCCGGCGGCTCCTCGAGATTCTTCAGCAATGCGTTGGCGGCGTTGACATTCATGTCGTCGGCCGGATCGACGATAACGACGCGGTAGCCGCCGTCATGCGAGGTCAACGACAGGAAGCGACTTACTTTGCGGATCTCGTCGACCGTGACCGCACCCTTGTAGCTCTTCGTCCTGTCGTTCATCGGTCGCGTCAGGTGCAACACGGAAGGATGCGCGCCGTTGGCGATCTGCCGGAACAGGGCGGAGGTGGGATTGGGTGTCGCGAGGTAGTCCGGCGCTTGTTCGTGGTCGACGTGGCAGAGCAGGTGATTGACGAGGTGGAAGGCAAGTGTCGCCTTGCCTATTCCCTGGGGACCGACGAAGAGCAAGGCGTGCGGCAGCTTGCCGGCGCGGTAAGCCGCGACGAGCGCGTCGCCTGCTTCGCGATGCCCGACAAGAACGGGGTTCTCAGCCGGCTCGGGGATGCCGTCCAGCGTGTCATGCTGTTCCGGCGCGATACGCTCGAACATCATGCCTCCGCTCTTGTCGCGGCACGTTCAAGTCCGGCAAAAACCGCCTCGGCTATGCTGGCCTCGACCTCTTCCTCTCTTCTTCCAGAATCGATCACGACACACCGGTCTGGCTCCTTCCGGGCGATCGCAAGATATGCCTCGCGCCGCCGGCGGTGAATCTCCAGCGTCTCCTTTTCATAGCGGTCGGCGACCTGCTCTTCGCCCCTGCGCGCCGTGGCGCGCCTCAACCCTTCCTCGGGATCGATGTCGAGGATCAATGTCAGGTCCGGCATCATGCCGTTGATCGCCACTTCTTCCAGTCGCGCCATGAAAGACGCGTCCAGCCCGCTGCCCACCCCTTGATAAACCCGAGAGGAATCGAGGAACCGGTCGCAAAGAACAATCGCGCCTCGTTCGACTGCGGGACGGATGACCTGCTCCACATGGTCCGAACGCGCCGCGGCAAAAAGGATGGCTTCCATCACGGGGCCATAAGGTTCCGCGGCGCCCGACAGCAGCACGTGCCGCACGGCTTCCGCACCTGGCGAGCCGCCGGGTTCTCGGGTGACGACGACCGAACGGCCCCGCTCGCGCAGCTTTTCGGCCAGCCGCGTGATCTGGGTGGATTTGCCCGCCCCTTCGCCGCCCTCGAAAGTGATGAAGAAACCTCGCGCCAATATGGCCTTCCGTTCCAGCTTTTGTTCGGTCCGCCAACCGGACAACCGCCGCTGTATTAGTTTGACAGGACGAAAAGGTCCACGGTGTTCGACCAGTCTCTATCGCATCCAGCCGACCAGCAACTCGCCTATGGCGTCAAGAGCCCGGCTGTGCAGCGGCCCGACACCGACTGCTTCGGCGGTGTAGAGCGGCGTTTCCTGGCTCAGCGAATCCCCCATCCAGACCTTCAGGGATCCAACCTTTGTGCCCGGCGCGACAGGGGCAACGAGGGGCCCTTCGTAGACGATTCGGGCGATCACCTTGTCACGATTGGCGCTTGGAACCAGCAGCGCGACAGGCCCTTCAGCCTTCAAAGCCACACTCGGCTTTTCACCGCCATAGACCTGCGCGTGGCCGACGATCTCGTCCTTGGCGAAAATCTCGCTGCGCTGGAATCCGGTGATGCCCCAGTCGAGCAACTTGCGCGCTTCCTCAGCCCGCTCGCGTTCACTTGCCATGCCGCTCAAGGTGGCGAAGACGCGCCGCCCGTTGCGGTTGACTGCTCCGACGATCGCATAGCCGGATTCTTCAGTGAAACCGGTCTTCATCCCGTCCGCACCGATGTCCAGGGCGAGCAAGGGATTGCGGTTCCGCTGGGTGATCTTGTTCCAGGTGAATTCGCGCTGCGAGTAGTATTTGTAGAACTCGGGATATTCGCGCCAGATATGGACCGCAAGCTGTGTAAGCTCCCGCGCGGTCATCACCTGGCCCTCCGCGGGCAAGCCGGTCGCATTCTTGAGAACCGACGTCTTGAGGCCGAGCGCGCGCGCGCGCTCGGTCATCTGGGCGGCGAAATTCTCCTCCGATCCCGCCATTCCCTCGGCGATAACGATACAGCCGTCGTTGGCGGACTGAACGACGACGCCTTGGATCAGGTCTTCGAGCCTGATCGTGGATTTGACGGCAGCGAACATCGTCGACCCTCGTGAAGGCGCGCCGCCCTTGCGCCAAGCGTTTTCGCTGACCACGAATGTGTCGTCCATCGTGTAGCGGCCCGACTTGATGGCTTGGAAGGTGAGTTCCATGGTCATCAGCTTGGCGAGCGACGCCGGCGGGAACGGTTTGTCCGCGTCCTTGGAGAACAGGATCGTCCCGGTTTCCGCGTCGACCATGAAGGCCTGCGGCGCGCGCGTCTCGAAAATCTCGGCGCCGGCCGGGATGACGGTCGAGAAAGCCAGGAAGATCGCGGCCGCGACGCGCGTGGCCATCCCGGGAAATATCATGCGAATGTTGCCCTATGATCCGAACCGGCTCATGCCCCGATCGTCAGGGTACCAGCGCTGGGAGAAGGATCAAGTGCGCTCTATCTATTTGATCTGGCTACAATCGCGCTAAACCAGACGACCGGCTCGGCAACTGGTC
The DNA here is from genome assembly GCF_050958605.1 of Mesorhizobium sp. 1B3. Lineage (NCBI taxonomy): Bacteria > Pseudomonadati > Pseudomonadota > Alphaproteobacteria > Hyphomicrobiales > Phyllobacteriaceae > Mesorhizobium > Mesorhizobium sp. 1B3. The sequence continues at coordinate 281,183 of NZ_JBJHDO010000004.1, forward strand.
AGTCGCGGACGGTGATAGCGTCCGCCGCCCCATTCCGCCAGGCGGCTTCCAGCAGCCCATCGAGAGACGTTCGGCCGTCGTCATAGAGATTCACGGTGTACCAATCCCGACCTTGCAGCTCTGACGTCTCCAATGAGGTACGGCCGAAACTGGATAAAGCCTCGACGAGCCGTTCCGCTTTCTCGCGCGAATCGAAGGTACCCGCCGCGATATAGGCTGCATCCCTGCCCTCCCCGGCCGCGGAACCGCCTTGCGCTTTCCAGGATGCGATGATCCGATCCTGCGACAGGCTGCCATCCAGAGCGGCAAAGGGATTGGCGGCGCGCTTCACCCGTCCGTCGGCATAGGACATGATCGCGAATGCGATCTGCGTCCCTCCCGTAGCACCACCCTGGGCGGGGCGTTCCGGTGCGATCGGGCCGAGTTCCGGCAGCGGCACGACGCCATAGGCTGCTGGCTCGGCCATGCCAGGCTGCAGCGCGGCGATCGTGGGCGAGGCGTCGGTAAGCGTTCCAGGGAACGCCGCCGCTTGACCGCCGCCGCCCGGCGTCGAGCCATTCATCGCTACCATCACGCCCGTGGGCAAGCCGTCCGAAGGATCGGGAGCACGATTACCGGGTCGATAGGAGGCGAGCAGGTACTGCTCATCCTGTCCGTCCAACGGTGCGCGGCCGACATATTCGACCTTCACCTCGGCAACACCGGCATGGGTATAGTCGAGCATTTCGGCGGCGCGTCGGGACAAATCGATGATGCGTCCCGGCGCATATGGGCCGCGGTCGTTAACGCGCACGACGACCGAACTCCCGTTCTTGACGTTGGTTACGCGCGCGTAGCTCGGCAGCGGCATGGTCGGATGCGCTGCGGTCAGGTGTGTCTGATCATAAATCTCGCCATTGGCAGTCAGGCGCCCATGGAAGGCGTCGCCATACCAGGATGCGGCACCGACCTTGCGGTAGCCCTTGTCCTCCTTGGGATAATACCAGACGCCGCGCACCTTGTAGGGTTTGCCGGTCTGGTCACGACCGCCGCCGCGAGGCAGTCGCGAGCGCTTGTCGGTGACGCGCGGGCTGGCCTTCACGCCATACTCCGATTCGGAGAAATACTCCTTGGAACGCTTCTTGGGCGCCATGTTCTTGGTCGAGCTTGCGCAACCCGCGAGTACGGCTGCCGATACGGCAAAGGTTATAAAAACCGATGTGCGCAAGAGACGCGTGCGCGCCGAAACAAGCATGCTGTCTGTGTCCCCGGGCATTCCTGAAAAAAGACGCCGCTTCCCAAATACCAATGCGGGCCCTCGAGCATGCGCTCCTGCGGCCGCACGCTCACCCCTTCTCCTCATGCGCAGGAATTCATTAGCAAGCTATTAACCGTTTGTGTTTGAAAGCTGTCGAGAATGTGGCAACCCTGCCATAATTAGCCGGACGGCGCATCGACCACCGTGAACGCATCGAGAGGTGCCCAGGCTATTTCGCGATAGCTCCGATGTGGACCGCCAGGCTTGCAAGCTTGCGTGCCGCCTCCTCTAATTCCCCCAGCGCGCGCCTTGAATTGCCCTGCTTTATGGCCCGCTCGCAATTGCCCAGTTCCCTCTCGATTACGCTTTTTATCTGGCTTGCTAGGAACGCTCCGTCCAAGACCAACCCTTTCAGAATGATATATATTTTTACTGAAATCCCGATTGAGCCTAGGCTCGGCCGGAAAGGCTGTCCATTAACCATTGGTGTAGTGGCCCCTACCCTGCAACCGGATTCGTCGGCGCCCGCCGCGGGCATTTCACCTTCTTGGAGGCCCCGCGGGCAAAGTGTTGACGCGGTCCAGCGGGCAGCTATAAGGCCCAGACAAAGAGCTGGCTTGTCAGAAAGCGGATTGGCGATAGCCGCGCTCTCGTGGGAAGGGTGGCCGAGCGGTTTAAGGCACTGGTCTTGAAAACCAGCGATGGGCAACCATCCGTGGGTTCGAATCCCACCCCTTCCGCCAAACGCCACCATGTACGGCCCGGAGACATAGGTAACAGTTTGTACCTAAGACATGGGTGACAACTTCGTGCCGAACGGGTTGTCGATAGTCCGCAAGGTTTTTTGTTCCAGGGCGATATATCCAAGATCATAGTGCATGAAGCTGACGAGCCAAATTCCGTCATCGACTTCCTTGATTCCGAGCCTCTGGCCGGCGAGCACGGTCGAGACGTTGATCAAACATCAAGCAGGAATATCGACTTTCCATTCACACGCAATGCGCATGTTCCGAGATCCGGCTTTGCTGGCCTGAAGAACCGTTTGCCTGGCGAACTGGTTCGGTGCGTCGGCCGGCCTCAAGAAGACCGCCGTGCGGTGCGCTCCGATGTAGTAGCCGAGCGCGCGACGAATGGCTTTTCCGTGCCGAGTTCGTCGTCGGAAACGGCCATGGCGCGAGGCGGGCCGCTCGTCTCATCAGAGCCTGAGGCCATCAGAGCCGCGCCCGAGTCTCGATTTGGTGTCGTTTCTGATAAGACGGATCAGCATCATAATGTATCCGGATGCACAACGACGCTCCGAGTAGGTGCGAACTGATGCGCAAGCTCATGACCGGCCCGGCCGGCTCGCAAGCCGCCTCTTCCGTCAGGCTCGGCCTGAGAGAGAACTGGCGGCAATTCTCGCTGCTCGTCCTGATCAACGCCTTTGTCGGCGGTATGGTTGGGATCGAACGGACCGTCGTGCCGCTGATCGGTTCGGAAGAGTTTCATATCGAATCCGCCACGCTGATCACCGCGTTCATCATCAGCTTCGGCGTGGTCAAGGCATTCGCCAATCTGGTCTCCGGCCAGCTCGCCGATAGATGGGGGCGCAAGCGCGTCCTGGTGGTCGGCTGGCTGCTCGGCCTGCCCGTGCCCTTCATGATCATCGCCGCGCCCAACTGGGAATGGGTGATCGCCGCCAACGTCCTGCTCGGCCTCAGCCAGGGTTTTGCCTGGTCGATGACCGTCATCATGAAAGTCGATCTCGTTGGACCGAAAGGCCGCGGCCTGGCCGTCGGCTTGAACGAGTTCGCGGGTTATCTGGCGGTCGGCCTCACCGCCTTCTTCACCGGCTATCTCGCGAGCCGATACGGCCTTCGGCCGGTGCCGATCTATCTCGGTGTCTTCTACGCCGTTGCAGGAACGATCCTGTCGATCCTCGTCGTTCGCGACACCCGCGATCACGTCCGCCTGGAGGCGGGCGGCGTGGCTCGAGAAGCTTCCCCTCTCTCTTTCCGGGAAGTGTTCATGCTCGCCTCCTTCAGGGATCGCAACCTTTTTGCAGCGTCGCAGGCCGGGCTGATCAACAACCTCAACGACGGGATGAGCTGGGGCATTTTCCCGCTCTTTTTCACGACACTCGGCTTGGGGATCGAGCGGATCGGCGTGCTGAAGGCCGTCTATCCCGGCGTCTGGGGCATCTGCCAGATCATTACCGGACCGCTGAGCGATCGATGGGGCCGCAAGGGGCTGATCGTCGCGGGAATGTGGGTGCAGGCGACAGCTCTGTTCATGACTGCGTTGACCGGCCAGTTCACATGGTGGCTCCTGGCGAGCGTGCTTCTCGGCCTTGGGACGGCGATGGTCTATCCGTGCCTGATCGCGGCCGTGTCCGATGCCTCCCATCCGAGCTGGCGCGCTCGCTCGCTGAGTGTCTATCGCTTCTGGCGCGATCTCGGCTACGCCATCGGCGCACTTTCCGCCGGATTGATCGCGGACCGCTTCGGCTTCGGTGCCGCGATCATTGCCATCGGAGCGATGACATTCATCTCAGGCGCCGTCGTTGCCGTCGCTATGCGCGAGCATCGATGACGATCTCCGTGCGTCCCATGAAACTGCCGGTCAATTCGCGGGGTAAAGCGTATCGACGATCATCCGTGCGTCATGGCGGGCGTCGAGCATGCCATAGGTGCCGCGCCACTGTCCGGCGAGCCTCGTCTCGATGAAGGCGTCGGCGATCCGGCCGGCCCCGAGCCGACGCAGCTCCGCGGCTGCGGCTGCAAGGGCCAATTGCTCAGTGAGAAGGCGAGCCGATCCCTCGTCGGAGGCGGCCACCTGCATGGCGGCCCGCAACACGCCTGCCGTCCCTACCCCGCTTTGGCCGCCGAGATCCCTTTCGATGCCGGCCAGAACATCGTCGAACAATCCCCGCCCGCGGCCCAGTACCCGCAGCACGTCGAGCGCCATCACATTGCCGGATCCTTCCCAGATCGCATTGACCGGGGCCTCGCGATAATAGCGGGCGAGCGGCGCCTCCTCGACATAGCCGTTCCCGCCCAGGCACTCCATGGCCTCGTAGAGCAACGGCGGCGCGATCTTGCAAACCCAGTATTTGACCACCGGCGTCATCGCCCGGGCGAAGGCAGCCTCGCCACGGTTGGAAGCCGCTTCGTCGAAGGAGCGGGCGAGCCGGAACGACAGCGCGGTGGCAGCCGCCACGTCGAGCGCCATGTCCGCCAAGACGCGCTGCATCAGCGGCTGATCGATCAGCGGCTTGCCGAATACGCTGCGATGGCGAGCATGATGGACCGCTTCGGCCAGCCCGGCCCGCATGATGCCCGAAGAGGCGACCGCGCAATCCAGCCGGGTCAGCGTCACCATGTCCATGATGGTCTTCACCCCGGCGCCGGGCTCGCCCACCATCTCGCCGATCGCATTGTTGATCTCGACCTCGCAGGACGCGTTGGAGCGATTGCCGAGCTTGTCTTTCAGGCGCTGGAAATTCAGCCCGTTACCGGTCCCGTCGCCCAGAAGGCGCGGCATAAGAAAACAGGAGAGCCCTTCCCGCGCCTGCGCCAAGATCAGGAAAGCGTCCGACATTGGCGCCGACATGAACCATTTGTGGCCGGTGATGCGATAGAAGCCGCCGGCGGTGCGTTCAGCCTTCGTGGTGTTGGCGCGCACATCCGTGCCGCCCTGCTTTTCCGTCATTCCCATGCCGAGGGTAAGGCCGGTCTTCTGTACCGGTGGCTTCTGGCTCTGATCGTATTTGCGGGTGGTCACGCGCGGCGCCCATTCCCGGAACAACTTCGGGCTGGCCATGAGCGCGGCAAGCGAGGCACTGGTCATCGTGACCGGGCAGAGATGCCCGCATTCCAGCTCGGCGGTCATATAGAAGCGCGCGGCTCGTACCTGGTGACGCCGCCCTGTCTCTGCGTCGCCATTCTCCCACACCGAGGAGTGCAGGCCGACGGCGATGGAGCGACGCATCAACGCGTGGTAGGCCGGATGAAATTCGACGAGGTCGAGGCGGCGACCTTGACGGTCATGCGTTCTGAGCTTGGGTGTTTCCGTATTTGCGAGCCGAGCGAGATCCTGGGCCTCCTGGCTGAGGACGAATCGGCCATGGGCGTCCAGGTCCTTGCGAACGGCCGCCGAGAAATTCTCGGCAAGCTGCACGAGGAGAGGGTCGCCCCGCCAGGCATTGGCTCCAGTGAGCGGCGGCGGCTGGTTCGTGACGTCGTGGTTCACCCGAAATCCTTAACCCCCTGGAGCGAGACGAGGTCGGAACAATGTTCTCAGTATTGGATGCGCTCCGCTTTTCCCCCGACACTTGCCGGACTTACAACGGAAGCGCAATGCGATGCGAGCAAAATCCCTTTGGACAAAGGCGCGTTGCGCCGGCAGCCGCTTGCAGGCGCAAGCTCACCCGCCTATAGCAGCCGCTTGAGATGACCGACGCTTCGTCCCTGCCTCTTTTCCCGCACCGGCACCTGCTGGGCATACGCGATCTTTCCTCCGCCGATATCGGCCTTTTGCTCGACCGCGCCGACGCCGCGGTGGCGATCTCGCGCCAATCCGAGAAGAAGACCACGACACTGAGGGGGCGCACCCAGATCAACCTTTTCTACGAAGCCTCCACCCGGACGCAATCGTCGTTCGAGCTGGCAGGCAAGCGGCTCGGCGCCGACGTCATGAACATGTCGGTGGCCAGCTCCTCGGTGAAGAAGGGCGAAACGCTGATCGATACGGCCATGACTCTCAACGCCATGCGCCCGGACATTTTGATCATCCGCCACCAATCGGCTGGGGCCGCGGCGCTGCTGGCCCAGAAAGTCGGCTGTTCCGTGGTGAATGCCGGCGACGGCGCGCACGAGCACCCGACGCAGGCCCTGCTCGATGCACTCACGATCCGCCGCGCCAAGGGTGACATAGCCAGACTGACTGTCGCCATCTGCGGCGACATCCTCCATTCGCGTGTCGCCCGTTCCAACATACTGCTGCTCAATGCGCTCGGCGCGCGTGTGCGCGTTGTCGCCCCTTCGACGCTATTGCCCTCCGGCATCGGGCAGATGGGTGTCGAGGTGGCCCGTTCGATGGCCGAGGGGCTGAAGAACGCAGACGTCGTGATGATGCTGCGCCTGCAGCGCGAGCGCATGGCGGGTGCCTTCGTTCCGTCGGTGCGCGAGTATTTCCGCTACTGGGGCCTCGACACCGAGAAGCTGAAGGCAGCCAAGGATGATGCGCTGGTCATGCATCCCGGCCCGATGAACCGGGGCGTCGAGATCGCCTCCGCCATCGCCGACGGTCCGCAGAGCGTGATCCAGGAACAGGTCGAGATGGGGGTCGCGGTGCGCATGGCGGTCATGGAAGCGCTGCTCGATCCGCGCCGGAACAAGGACGGGCGGGCGGCATGACGATCACGGTCTTCCAGAACGCTCGCGTGGTCGATCCATCACGCGGTCTCGACGAAACCGGCGCGGTCATCGTGGATGGCAGGAAGATCGTCGCGTCAGGCGCTTCCGCGCATAATCAGGGCGTCCCGGACGGTGCATCCGTCGTCGATTGCCTGGGCAAGGCGATCATTCCCGGCCTCGTCGACGGGCGGGTTTTCATTGGCGAGCCGGGGGCGGAGCACCGCGAGACGATCGCCTCCGCGAGCCTGGCGGCGGCGGCTGGCGGCGTCACCTCGATCGTCATGATGCCTGACACGGATCCGGTGATCGACGATATCGCGCTGGTCGAATTCGTGCTCCGCACCGCGCGCGACACGGCCAGCGTCAACGTTTTCCCGGCGGCGGCGATCACCAAGGCGCTGGATGGGCGAGAGATGACGGAGTTCGGCCTGCTGCGCCAGGCCGGCGCGGTCGCCTTCACCGATGGCCGCCACACAATCGCGAGTTCCCTGGTCATGCGCCGCGCGCTGACTTACGCGCGCGATTTCGGCGCGGTTATAGCACATGAGACTCAGGACCCCGACCTCGCTTCGTCGGGCGTCATGAACGAAGGGCTCTATGCAAGCTGGCTGGGACTTTCCGGTATTCCGCGCGAGGCCGAGCTGATCCCCCTCGAGCGCGACCTCGCGTTGGCGCGTCTCACAGGCGGGACCTACCACGCGGCCAAGATCTCGACCGCGATGGCGGCCGCCGCTGTCTCCCGCGCCAAAGCCGATGGTGCCGCGGTCACGGCCGGGGTATCCATCAACAACCTGTCGCTCAACGAGAACGACATCGGTGAATACAGGACCTTTTTCCGGCTGGCGCCGCCGCTGCGTAACGAAGATGACCGCCTGGCGATGATCGAGGCGATCAAGGATGGCACCATCGATATCATCGTGTCGTCACACGACCCGCAGGACGTCGACACCAAGCGGCTGCCCTTTGCCGACGCGGCGGCCGGCGCCATCGGGCTGGAGACCCTCCTTGCGGTCGCGCTGCGCCTCCACCACAATGGCGAGGTCTCGCTCCTGCGGCTGATCGAGGTGCTTTCCACGGCGCCGGCGCGTCTTTTCGGTCTGCCCGGCGGCACGTTGAAACCCGGGGCGCAGGCCGACCTCGCGGTCGTCGATCTCGGCGAGCCTTGGATCGTGGCCGAGGCGGACATCCGGTCGCGCTCGAAGAACACATGCTTCGAAGGCGCGCGATTGCAGGGCAAGGTCTTGCAAACGATGGTGGCGGGTCGCACAGTATTTTCGGTTTGAGATCCGGGAGGGGACGGTGGCTGATGCAACATGGCAGGCTGCCCTGCCCTATCTCTTCGTCGCTTTGGCGTTCGGCTATCTGCTTGGCTCGATCCCATTCGGCCTGCTCATCACGCGTGCGGCCGGACTGGGCGACGTCCGCAAGATCGGCTCCGGCAATATCGGCGCGACCAACGTGCTGCGCACCGGCAACAAGGGCCTGGCGGCTCTGACATTGTTGCTCGATGCCGTGAAGGGCACCGCCGCCGTCTTGATCGCTGGCCGCTGGGGCGGCGATTTCGCCATAGCGGCTGGCTTCGGTGCCTTTCTCGGCCATCTCTTCCCGGTCTGGCTAGGCTTCAAGGGCGGCAAAGGCGTCGCCACCTATCTGGGCGTTCTGCTCGGCCTCGCCTGGGCCGGCGCGCTGGCCTTCGCGCTCGTGTGGCTGGCCGTCGCCTTCGCTAGCCGCTATTCGTCGCTCGCCGCCCTCGTCGCAGCGATCGCCGTTCCCATCGCGCTTTATTTGCTTGGCCACGACCAAGCCGCGGCCCTGTTCACCGTGATGAGCCTCATCGTCATCGTCAAGCATCGCGCGAACATATCGCGCCTCATGGCCGGTACCGAATCGAAGATCGGGGCTAAGGGATGACCGAAGCCCCGGCCGTTGAGCCTCGACGCCTCAGCGACCGGCAGCGTATCGCTTGGCTGCGGCTGATCCGAACGGAGAACGTCGGTCCGGTCACCTTTCGGGAGTTGATCAATCGCTTCGGCTCGGCCGAGGCCGCGCTGGAGTTTCTGCCGGAGCTGCTGGCTTCGGGAGGCGCCAGGCGACCTCCCCGGATACCTTCCGTCGCCGTGATCGAAACCGAACTCGAGACGGCGCGGCGTGCTGGGGCATCGCTGGTTGCCATCGGCGAGCCAGACTACCCGCTGATGCTGAAGCGCATGGATCAGCCACCGCCCGTGGTCGCCATCAAAGGTGAAGTGGCGGTTTTCCGCCAGACGCCGGTGGCGATCGTGGGCGCGCGCAACGCATCACTCGTCGGCATGAAGATGGCCCGCATGCTTGCCATGGATCTCGGCCGGGAAGGCTATGCCGTGATATCCGGCCTGGCGCGTGGCATCGACACGGCCGCGCATCAGGGCAGTCTCGCAACCGGCACAGTCGCGGTGCTTGCTGGTGGTCTCGACCGCCCCTACCCGCCGGAGAACGTTAGGCTCTGCGACGAAATTGCGGACAAGGGCGGCGCCCTCATCTCCGAGATGCCGTTCGGTTGGGAACCGCGCGCCATGGACTTCCCCAGGCGCAACCGCATCATCGCGGGGCTGTCGCTTGGGCTTGTCGTGGTCGAGGCGGCGAAGCGCTCGGGCTCGCTGATCAGTGCCCGACTCGCCGGCGAGATGGGCCGGTTGGTCTTCGCCGTGCCGGGTTCGCCGCTCGACCCGCGTGCCGCCGGCACGAACAGCTTGCTGAGGGAAGGCGTCACGCTGGTGACCGAAGCGCGCGATATCGTCGAGCACATCGTTCCCCTCACCGGGGCAACTCCAACGAGGCCGGCCGCTTCCGAGGAATCTCGGGATCTTTTCACGGCTCCACAGCCCGGTGATGACGATCGGGAGCGCGTGCTCCAGGCGCTCGGTCCGACACCGGTCTCGATCGACGAAGTCATCCGCCATACCGGGCTTCAACCAGCCCAGCTTTCGATGATCCTGCTCGAGCTCGACCTGGCGGGTCGGATCGAGCGTCATACGGGCGGCGGCGTCTCGCTACTTCCCGCCCAATCGCGTGGATAGAAAGGCGCACGACTTCGACCAGAAAGGAAATCCAATCGGGCTTTTGCAAAATTCTGTCTTCGACAGCGGCGCCCAATTTCCACCGCTGCCCTTGACCGGACGGAAAAGCACAGCCATGTGACGAGCCAATTGAAAGCAATTTGGGCTCACGTATCGTTCGTTCCGCACAAAGCGGGGGAAATCGGGAATTCATGGAAGTCGTCGTCGTCGAGTCGCCGAACAAGGTAAAAACGATCAACAAGTATCTCGGCCGGAACTACAAGGTTCTGGCCTCGTTCGGCCATGTCCGTGACCTGCCGGCGAAAGACGGCTCCGTGCAACCGGACAACGACTTCTCCATGTCATGGGAAGTGGACGGTCCCTCCTCCAAGCGGCTGACCGACATTGCCAAGGCTGTGAAGGAATCCGACGGGCTCATCCTGGCTACTGACCCCGACCGCGAAGGCGAAGCGATCTCCTGGCACGTTCTCGAAGTGCTGAAGCAGAAGCGCGCCTTGAAGGACAAGCCGGTCAAGCGTGTGGTCTTCAATTCGATCACCAAGCAGGCCGTGCTCGACGCCATGGCCAATCCGCGGGACATCGATCCGCCGCTGGTCGACGCCTACCTTGCCCGGCGGGCGCTCGATTATCTCGTCGGTTTCTCGTTGTCGCCGGTCCTTTGGCGCAAGCTTCCAGGCGCCCGTTCGGCGGGTCGCGTCCAATCGGTGGCGCTGCGTTTTGTCTGTGACCGCGAGTCGGAGATCGAACGCTTCATCCGCGAGGATTATTGGCAGGTTGCCGCGATCCTGGGGACACCGCGCAACGAGAGCTTCGAGGCTCGGCTCACGGCCTTCGAAGGCAAGAAGCTGCAGAAGCTCGACATTTCGAGCCAGGAACAGGCCGACGACATCAAATCCATGCTGGACGGCGCTACTTTCAAGGCGCTTTCCGTCGAAGCCAAGCCGACCAAACGCAACCCTGCACCGCCCTTCACCACCTCGACCCTGCAGCAGGCAGCTTCCTCGCGGCTCGGCTTCTCCGCGGCGCGCACCATGCAGGTCGCGCAGCGCCTTTATGAGGGCGTCGACATCGGTGGCGAAACCACGGGACTCATCACCTACATGCGTACCGATGGTGTCCAGATGGCGCCCGAGGCGATCAACGCGGCGCGCTCGGCGATCCTGAAGGACTTCGGCGACAGGTACCTGCCGGAAAAGCCTCGCTTTTATTCGACCAAGGCCAAGAATGCCCAGGAAGCGCACGAGGCGATCCGCCCCGCCGACTTTTCGCGCACACCGGCCTCCATCCGCCAGTATGTCGACGCCGACCAGTTCAAGCTCTACGACATGATCTGGAAGCGCGCCATCGCGAGCCAGATGCAGCCGGCCGAAATCGAGCGCACCACCGTAGAGGTCGAGGCCGTCAATGGAGCGCGCGCCGCCAATCTGCGGGCCGTCGGCTCGGTGATCCGCTTCGACGGCTTCATCGCCGCCTATACGGAACAGAAGGACGACGACGCGGAAGATGAGGAGAATCGGCGCCTGCCCGAAATCCGCACCGGCGAATCCCTCTCCCGCCAGGCGATCAACGTCACCCGCCATACGACCGAGCCGCCGCCGCGCTACACCGAAGCCTCTTTCATCAAGAAGATGGAAGAGCTCGGCATCGGCCGTCCGTCGACTTACGTGGCGACGCTGAAGACGCTCGAGGACCGCGACTATGTAAAGATCGAGCAGCGGCGCCTGATCCCCCAGGCCAAGGGGCGTCTGGTGACGGCCTTCCTGGAATCGTTCTTCGAGCATTATGTCGAATATGATTTCACCGCTTCCCTGGAGGAGAAGCTCGACGAAATCTCGGACGGGAGACTTGCCTGGAAGGAGGTGCTGCGCGACTTCTGGAGGGACTTCTCCAAGGCGATCGAAGACATCAAGGAACTGCGTATCACGGATGTTCTCGAGGCGCTCAACGAGGACCTCGCGCCGTTGATCTTCCCGGAACGGGAAGACGGGTCCAACCCGCGCGTTTGTCCGAAATGCGGCACCGGAACGCTGTCGCTGCGCCTCGGACGCAATGGCGCATTCATCGGCTGCTCGAACTATCCGGAATGCAACTACACGCGCCAGTTCGGAGCGGCCGGCATCAACGGAGACGGCACGGCGGTCGAGGAGGGCGACAAGGCCCTGGGCAAGGATCCCTACACCGGCGAGGAGATCACGCTGAAGAGCGGACGCTTTGGCCCATACGTTCAGCGCGGGGAAGGCAAGGAGGCCAAGCGCGCGAGCCTGCCGAAGGGCTGGAGCCCGGACACGATCGACCATGAAAAGGCGCTGGCGCTTCTTTCACTCCCGCGCGACGTGGGCAAGCACCCGGAAACCGGCAAGATGATCTCGGCCGGCATCGGGCGGTACGGCCCGTTCGTGCTGCATGACGGTGCCTACGCCAACCTTGAAAGCATCGAGGACGTTTTCACCGTCGGCCTCAACCGCGCCGTCTCCGTCATCGCCGAGAAACAGTCGAAGGGCAAAGGCGGGCGGAACGGGGGGACACCGGCCGCGTTGAAAGATCTGGGCCCTCACCCCGACGGCGACGGCAACGTGACCGTTCGCGACGGCCGGTACGGGCCCTATGTGAACTACGGCAAAGTCAACGCAACATTGCCTAGGGGCAAGGATCCTCAATCGGTGACGATGGACGAGGCATTGACTCTGATCGCGGAAAAGGCCGCCAAGGGCGGCAACGGAAAGAAACCGGCCCGCAAGGCCGCGGCGAAGAAGCCCGCCGCCAGGAAGAAGGCGTAGCCCGTTGGCCCGCAGCATCTCGGGGCGAAAGGCGGGCGGAAAAGGTGGCGCATCGCGCGTGGATGCGCCCACCAATTTCCGCCCGTCGCGCGAAGACATCCTGCACTTCGTTACCGAGAATCCCGATCGCGCCGGCAAGCGCGATATTGCCAAGGCATTCTCGCTCAAGGGCGGCGATCGTATCTGGCTGAAGGATATGCTGCGCCAATTGCAGGACGACGGCCTGCTGCAGAAGAACCGTAAGCGGCTGGTCCGTCCGGGTGCCCTGCCCCATGTGGTGGTGCTGGAAATTTTCGGCCGCGACCCTGACGGAAGCCTTCTGGCGCGAGCGGTCGAGCGGGCGGGCGAAGATGACGAGAACAATCCTCTTGTAGCGATCCGCTTGCCGCGGCAGCCTAAGGGACCAGTGCCCGGCATAGGCGATCGCGTGCTCGCCAAGGTCTTCCCGACGGACGATCCGAGTGGACCAGCCTACTCGGCGCGCGTCATGAAGCTGATCGACCGGCAGCGCGAGGCGGTGCTCGGCGTGCTCCGCGTTTCTCCGGAAGGGACGTTCCGTATCGAGCCGACCGAAAGGCGGCAGCCCGAATTGGTGGTCGAGTCCGAATTCCTGAACGGGGCCAAGGCGGGTGACCTCGTCGAGGTCGAACCTCTCCGAACAGGCCGATACGGTCTGCCCCGCGCGAGGATATTGTCGGTCATCGGGTCGCTCACCAGCGAAAAGGCGGTCTCGATGATCGCCATCCATGCCCACGACATCCCTCACATATTCCCGGCCGAAGTGGTCGCTGAAGCGGAGGCCATGCGACCGGCGACGCTCGACGCTCGCGACGATTGGCGTGACGTTCCACTCGTCACCATCGACCCCGCCGACGCCAAGGACCATGATGACGCTGTTTTCGCCGAGCCTGACGCGGACGAGAAGAACCCGGGCGGCGTCATTGTCACCGTTGCGATCGCCGATGTCGCGGCCTATGTGCGGCCAGGTTCACCTCTCGATCGGGAAGCTCTGAGACGCGGCAACTCTGTCTATTTCCCGGACCGTGTCGTTCCGATGCTGCCCGAGCGAATCTCCAACGATCTCTGCTCGTTGCGGGAAGATGAAGAACGCCCGGCACTGGCCGTGCGCATGACATTCGCCGCCGATGGGCGCAAGATCCGTCATTCCTTCCATCGCGTCATGATGAAATCGACCGCACGGCTTGCCTATCCGCAGGCCCAGGCGGCGATCGACGGGCGTCCCGACGAGAAGACCGGTCCGATCCTTGAAACGGTCCTGAAGCCATTGTGGCAAGCCTATGCGGTACTCAAACGCGGTCGCGATTCCCGTCAGCCGCTGGAACTCGACCTGCCTGAGCGCAAGATTCTGCTCACGCCCGATGGCACGGTCGATCGGGTCATCGTTCCCGAGCGCCTCGACGCCCACAAGCTCATCGAGGAGTTCATGATACAGGCGAACGTCGCGGCTGCCGAGACGCTGGAAGCGAAGCAGCAAAGGCTCGTCTACCGTATCCATGACGGCCCCTCCCTCGCCAAGCAGGAATCGCTGCGCGAATTCCTGGCGACGCTCGATCTTTCGCTGGCCCGCGGCGCGCAATTGCGGCCATCCCAGTTCAACGCGATCTTGGAGCGCGTGCGAGGCGCCGATAACGAAGTGCTCGTCAACGAGGTGGTTCTCCGTTCGCAGAGCCAGGCCGAATACTCGCCGGCCAATATCGGGCATTTCGGACTCAATCTCCGTCGATATGCGCATTTCACCTCGCCGATCCGGCGTTACGCCGATCTGGTTGTGCATCGTGCCTTGATTTCCGCGCTCGGCCTCGGGAAAGACGGCCTGACGCGCGGCGAAGAAGAGCGGCTGGAGGAGACATCGGCCCTCATCTCTGCGTCGGAACGACGCGCCATGGCCGCGGAGCGGGAGACGATAGACCGGCTGATCGCTGCTTATCTGGCTGAAAAAGTTGATGAAACCTTTGATGCCCGCATCTCGGGCGTCGCCAAGGCGGGGCTTTTTGTCCAGTTGCCAATCTATGGGGCGGACGGCTTCATACCGGTGTCATCTCTCGGAGGCGACTACTATATCTACGACGAGGCGGCCCATACGCTGTTCGGCGAGCGTACCCGCAAAGGCTATCAGCTCGGCGACAGCGTCGCGGTGCGGCTCGTGGAGGTCGCCCCACTCGCCGGTGCGATGCGCTTCGAGATGCTGACCGATCCCAAGCCCCTTTCCGGCTCCCGGCGATCGTTCCACAAGACAAAAGGCAAGGCGCGGCGGCGCGCGACCCAACCGCGCAGAGCGCCCCACGGCAGGAGTTAGAAACTTTGGAGGAACAGGTTTTCGGCGGCGAGAGCCAGCCTCGACGGCCCGTGCGGCCGATCTGGACAGCGATAAAGCGCGGCGCGCTGGGCCGATGCCCGAGTTGCGGCCAGGGCAGGCTCTTCTCCTCCTTTCTGAAGACCGTTCGCGAATGCGAATATTGCGGCGAGGAAATACATCATCATCGCGCGGACGATCTTCCGGCCTATCTGGTGGTCGTCATTCTTGGCCATGTGGTCGTCGGAGCCTTCATGGCGGTCGAGGCGGCTAGCACGCTTTCGACATGGCAGCACCTTGCCATTTGGATCCCCTTGACGATCCTCTCCGCGCTGGTCCTCATACGCCCCACAAAGGGAGCTGTCGTCGGCCTGCAATGGGCACTCTATATGCATGGCTTCGGCGGCGAGGACGATCAGATCGAGGCTCATCCCGAAGCCTGACGAGGGAAGGTGGTTTGATGGAAGGACTAACGAGGGCCGAGGTAGACAAGGCCGAATCGAAGGACTTCGCCTTGGGCGGAAAGCCCATGCGGCCCCGCGATGCAGCGACCCTGATCCTGCTCGACAGGCGCGGGCACCAGACCTTTGTGTTGATGGGCCGGCGGCATGCGAGCCACGCTTTCATGCCCGGCAAATTCGTCTTTCCCGGTGGCCGGACCGACCCTGGGGACAGCCGCATCCCTGTTGCCGCACAGTTGCATCCTGCGGAAGAGGTCAAGCTTGCCGGCACCGGCAACCGCGCCTCCGCGGCCCGCGCCCGAGCGATCGCGCTATCCGCGATTCGCGAGACCTATGAAGAAGCCGGCCTGCTGATCGGCCGCAAGGGTGCCTTTGCAACCGAAAAGCCGGAATGGCAGGAGTTCGCCCGGCAGAGCGTCTGTCCCTCGCTTGAAACCTTGCGCTTTGTCGCCCGGGCGATCACGCCGCCGGGGCGTGTGCGCCGCTTCGACACGCGTTTTCTCGCCGCCTGGAGGGATGATGTGGCCGTTGCGCTGCCCGGAGGCGGCCCGACGAACGAACTCGAAGAACTCGTCTGGCTGCCATTGGCGGAAGCCAGACAGGCGGATATCCCCACGATCACGCGGACGATCCTCGACGAACTCGAGCGACGCCTCTCCGATGACCCGCAATTGCAACCGGGTGGAACGGTGCCGTTCTATCGCATGCTGCATAACCGCTTCCGTCGCGAAGTCATTTAGAGCTGCATGACCGGCATGCTTCAGCAGAACAGCGCCGTCACGGCGCAAACGCGCTGGTTGTCGATTACGGCCGCGATTGCCTCCATCAGTGTCGTCGGCATCGCCATTGGGCTCGGTATTCCCCTTCTCAGCGTAATATTGGAGGGCCGGGGCCATTCGGCCTCGATGATCGGCCTCAACACGGCGGTTGCGGGCATAGCCTCCATCGCCGCCGCCCCGGTCGCGATTCCGCTTGCCGTGCGCCTGGGCGTCGTGCCCACCATGCTCGGGATGATCGTGTCCGGTGCGCTGGCCTTTATCGGTTTCTACTTCGCGCCGCATTTCTGGCTGTGGTTCCCGCTGCGGGTCATCCTGCATGTGGCACTCACCGTTCTGTTCATCCTGTCGGAATTCTGGATCAGCGTTTCCGCACCGCCCCACAAACGTGGTTTGGTGCTTGGCCTTTACGCGACGGTTTTGTCGCTCGGTTTCGCGCTCGGACCTTGGCTTTTCGCCCAGATCGGCAGCAGGGGCTTTCTGCCCTTCGGCATCACCTTCGCCGTCACCATGATCGCGGCCATCCCGGTGGCGGCAGCCTGGAGACAGAGCCCGGCGATCAAACGTTCCGACGACGAATCACGCAGCTTCATCAGCTACATCTGGCTCGTCCCGACCGCCACGGCGGCGGTGTTGGTATTCGGCGCGGTCGAAACGGGCGGCTTCGCGCTGTTTCCCGTCTATGGGGCGCGCGTGGGTTTTCCGGAAAGCGACGCCGCCCTGCTGCTCAGCATGATCGGACTGGGGAACGTCGTCATGCAGATCCCGCTCGGCATGATCAGCGATCGCATCCGAGACCGACGTTATCTCCTCCTTGCATGTGCCGCCACCGGCCTCGCGGGCATGCTCGCGCTGCCACATCTGACCGGCAACTGGTACGTGCTGGCCGTGCTCCTGTTCTTCTGGGGCGGTGTGGTGGCGGCTCTTTATACGATCGGCCTGGCTCATCTCGGCTCGCGACTGACCGGCCACGAGCTTGCCTCCGCCAACGCGGCATTCGTGTTCTGCTACGGCCTCGGCATGGTGCTCGGGCCACAGGCGATCGGTATCGGCATGGATCTGCTCGGCGACCAGGGCTTCGCCTGGTCCCTGGCGCTTTTCTTCGCCGCCTACATCGTTCTGGCGGTCAACCGTCTAGCGGTGTCCTACCGCCGGTCTTGACTTTTCAGGTGCCTTCTATATCAGTCGCGGCACGTTTTCCGCGTCCGGGTTTCGCTCCCGTGCTCAGGCGGTACGAAAACCCAGAAATAACGGACGAGAATCATGGCCAAAGCTGCAAATATCAAGATCAAGCTTCTGTCGACCGCCGATACCGGCTACTTCTACGTGACGAGCAAGAACAGCCGCACCAAGACGGACAAGCTGTCGTTCCGCAAGTACGATCCGATCGCCAAGAAGCACGTCGAGTTCAAGGAAACCAAGATCAAGTAATCCGGTTCCCGGTCTCGGCCAGATTGATGCGCCGCCCTCAGGGCGGCGTTTTTGCTTCAATTTCCCAGTAAGATCGTTCAGGCAAGCCCCTCACCCGCCTGCGGGATATCTCTCCCCTCGGAAGTCACGCATCTCACGTATCGTCGGCGTTCTCTGGAGCACCCCACGGATGTGCGAATCTCATAACCAATTCGCGAGAGAGAGCGGTCCGGCAGGAGAGTGAGGAGCAACTCGCGACCGGTCAAAGACCAACGCCCATGCTGTTAGGAGGCAGATCTCGAAATCGTAGCGATTAGACCAAGCTACGCGGACAGGCTCAAGTCGTTCGGAAGAAAGCAAAGGGGGCCGGTCGGCTTGCTGGCAGCGGTACGAGGAGGCCACTATGTGCCAGGGCCGGCCGGCCGACCCCACGACCCAGGAGATGCGGCGGACCTGAGCATCATGGGGTATCGGAGCACGGAACCGGAATTCCCTCGCCCGGTACCGTTCGCCTTGCTTGAAATGACATTCGCGCAAGAGCACTTGAAAATCAACTATTTCTTAACCAAGGCTCGCGAATCGCCGAAGTTAAGGTAAACAAGCATGGATTCTCGCTTGAGCCCTCCGCCCCCGAGATAGCGAACCGCATCTCAGGCGGCGTTGGCGACGACACGATTACGCCCTGATGCCTTCGCTTCGTAGAGCGCGATATCGGCGCGCTTCACCAACGCCTCGACCGTATCGGCTGGCTGTTGGATGGAGGAAACTCCGACGCTGATGGTCACATCGATCGTCGTTCCATCCTTGCCGATCGCGAAGGGAATACGCGCGATTTCGGCACGAATGCGCTCGGCGACTTTTTCGGCCACGGGTCCATCCGTATCCGGCATGACCACGACGAATTCCTCGCCGCCGTAGCGGCAGACAAGGTCGATGCCACGAATATTCTTGCGAAGCCGCTGCGCAAACTCGCGCAGCACGTCGTCGCCGCCATCGTGCCCATGGGTATCGTTGATAGACTTGAAGCGATCGAGATCGGTTATCATCAGCGAGAGCGGCCGGCGGCGCGCCATAGCACGATCGAAGAGCGTGCGGAGATGGCTGTCGAGATAGCGGCGATTGTGGATTCCGGTCAGGCCGTCCGTCACCGCCATCTCGATGGTTTGCGTCAGGCTTGCCCTTAGCTGGTCGTTATACTGCTTGCGGCGCACCTGCGTGCGCAGCCGCGCCGTCAGTTCCTGCTTGTCGACGGGCCGCACCACATAGTCGTTGATGCCGAGTTCGAGGCCACGGATAATCAATTCTTCCTCACCATCCTCGGCGATGAGCACGATCGGCACGACCCGAGTGCGGTCGAGCGAACGTAATTGCGAGCAAAGCCGCAGCGGATCGAAATCGGTGAAGCCGGTGGATACGATCACGCATTCGTAGTCTTTTCCAGCTGCCTGGAACACTCCCATGCCGGGTTCGCGGACCACGTCGAGCTCCACTGCGCCTCGGAGCATCTTCTCGATGCCGCTGCACGACGTCTCGCGTTCATCGATCAGAAGGATCTTGGGGGGCGCCAGTTCGGCAGGCTTTCGCCGGTTCAGCAACTCCTCCAGACCGATGTTGCGCGTGGTGGAGGCTCGCAGGCGCAGCTCGTCGGTCAGCATCTTGAGCCGAACGAGGCTTTTGACACGCGTCATCAATTGCAGGTCGTTGACGGGTTTGGTCAGGAAATCGTCGGCGCCCGCCTCCAAGCCCCGGACGCGATCGGCAACCTGGTCGAGGGCAGTGATCATCACCACCGGTATATGCGCGGTCGCCGGATCGCTCTTCAAGCGTCGGCAGACCTCGAAACCGTCCATGTCGGGCATCATCACGTCGAGCAGGACGACGTCTACCTTGCCGTTCTCGCAGGTCTCGATCGCTTCCGGGCCGCTGCTCGCGGTGAGCACGTCGAAATATTCCGCGAGCAGTCGAACCTCCAGCAGTTTCACATTGGCCGGAATGTCGTCGACGACAAGGATGCGCGCGGTCATGGGCGGTTCCGAACGAAACTGATGGAGGGGGACGGCAGCGGCATCAGGCGTCGCCCAGATAAGATTTGATGGTTTCGATAAAGCGCGGCACCGAAATCGGTTTCGAAATATACGCTTCACATCCACCTTGCCGGATGCGTTCCTCGTCGCCTTTCATGGCAAAAGCCGTAACGGCGATCACCGGGATGGTGTGCAGTTCACTGTCTTCTTTCAGCCATTTGGTGACGTCGAGGCCGGACACTTCAGGCAACTGTATGTCCATGAGAATGAGGTCGGGCCGATGCGTCCGGGCAAGATCCAGCACTTCCAGACCATTGCGCGTGCGCACGGTCTCGTAGCCGTTGGCCTCGATCAGATCGCGGAAGAGCTTCATGTTGAGCTCGTTGTCTTCGACGATCATAACTTTTTTTGGCATATGACCCGCCCTGCCCGGCCATGGCGCCCGGCACCATCGCCATGCGCGCCCTCATGGAGCGCGATTCCCTATTTCGACACTAGCGCGAGATGATTGACGAACCGTAATCCTCGGCAACGGATAGTTGCCGGACGAATCCGGCATGAACGCGGCGACAAGCTTGCAGCGAGGCGAACTAATCGTTACTTCCCTTTAGTGCCGTGGTCCGTTCGGACGCAAAGACACGCCAGCATTTTGAAATTACTTGTCGCGCGTGCCGATCCCAATTTTCGGGCGGCGCGATAGGAGCAACCAAGCACCCGAGCGGACGATGACCAGCGAACAAGCGACGCGAGACGATGCCGAGGCAGTGGCAATCGCCGCTCTTGGTTTCGTCGCCTCGGATCCGGAGTTGATGTCCCGGTTTCTTGCCATCAGCGGTATCGATCCCTCCATGATCCGCAAGGCGGCAGGTGAGCCGGGCTTCCTGGCCGGTGTCCTCGATTTCGTGCTGGCACACGAGCCGACGTTGCTGCGCTTCGCGGACGAGAGCGGACGCAATCCGGCATCCGTGCTGGCTGCGCGGCGCAAGCTGCCCAACGGCGACGATAGATATGAGGTATCGACATGAGCGACGATCCCGAAACAGCGCGGCAGATCGCCGAGCTTGCACGCGACGATCGCCCTCTGCTCGTTCTTGACGTCGACGACGTGCTGCTGGAATTCGTCCGGCCATTCCCGCGCTATCTAGAAACCCGCGGCTTTGAGCTGAAGCTCGCTTCCTTTCGGCTGACCGGCAACATCTCGGAACGGGCAAGCGGCAGGATCCCCGAGCAAACCGAGGTATCCATGCTGATCGATGCCTTTTTCCAGGCGCAGTCCGAGTGGCAGACCGTCATCGAAGGCGCAGCCGAAGCAGTCGAGGGACTTTCCGCCGGAGCCGAGATCGTGCTCCTGACCGCGATGCCGCATCGCCACCGCGCGACCCGGCGCGCCCATCTCGACGCGCTTGGGCTGCCCTACCCGCTCTTGACCACCGAGATGGCGAAGGGACCGGCGATCGCCGCGCTGCGCGGTCGGGCCAGGCGTCCCGTTGCCTTCGTAGACGATCAGCCGCGCAACCTCTTGTCCGCACAGGAATCGGTCGCGGACGCGCATCTCTTCCATTTGATGGGCGACAATTCGCTACGATCGCTGCTTCCGCCACCGCCGAAGGGCGCCGTCGTCGTGGACACATGGAACGAAGCGAAGCCCAGGATTGCCGGGGCGCTCGGCCTTTAGAACGGCCAAGCGGGATGGCCTGGCGTAGCACGAATGCGGCTGAAGCAGAGCCATGCTGCGTTGGAAGGATGCTTCCCGCTTTTGACCTCACAGTCGGAATTGCATCAGCGGGCGACCCGTTTTGCGACTGGCGGCCAGGCAAAAACCGGCCTTTTCAAACACTCGCGTCGAGCCGACGAATAAGCCGACCGAGCGCGAATCCTTGGAGTGATCCATAGGGCAGGCCTCCAGAAACCTCGCCCCGTTGTCACGTGCGAAGTCGATGCCTGCAGCAACGAGGCGATGCGTCAGCCCCTGCCCTCGCGCCTTCGAGCGAACGAAGAAGCAGGAAATAGCCCACACTGCAGGATCGCTTTCGTCTCCCTGCTGCAATGGTGCGGAAACCCTCCCGGCATTGTTCCATTCGGGAACGTCCGCACGTGGGCCGATCTGCATCCAACCGACAGCGCGCTCGCCATCGAAGGCCAGCAGCCCTGGCGGCGGACCGGTTTCGATTCGAGCCTTCATGAATTCCTTGTTGCTGGCATGGCTGTTGCCCCGTCGCACTGCCGGCGGCAGCCGGAAATGCGTGCACCAGCAGCCGTAGCAAGCTCCTTGCCTGCCAAAGAGATCCTCGAAAGCCGGCCACAAATCCGGCGTCAGTGGCTTAACGGTCATGACCTATCTCCCGGCAAGCAGTTGCTGGCCTTCGTCCGGTCGCGTATCATTTGCAATGTTCTCTTTATGTTCTCAAACATGGCGCTTTCTGTCAACGATCCGACGCACGGTTTCTGCCGCGACTGCCTGGCCTTGCAGCAAGGCGAGGCGCGCCGCTGCCGCCTTTGTGGCAGCCCACGGCTCATGCGTCATCCCGAGCTCTACAAACTCAACGTCGCCCATATCGACTGCGATGCCTTCTACGCGGCCGTCGAGAAGCGCGACAATCCCGCGCTCAAGGACAAGCCTCTGATCATCGGAGGCGGCAAGCGCGGCGTCGTTTCCACGGCCTGCTACCTCGCACGGATCAAAGGCGTCCGTTCCGCCATGCCGATGTTCAAGGCCCTCGAGGCTTGCCCCGAGGCGGTGGTGCTCAAGCCGGACATGGAAAAATATGCGCGCGTCGGGCGCGAAGTCCGCGCCATGATGCAAGCTCTCACGCCCCTGGTCGAGCCCCTGTCGATCGACGAGGCCTTCCTCGATCTCTCCGGTACCGAGCGTCTGCACGGCCGCCCGCCCGCCCTGGTGCTCGGTAAATTCGCGCTCGATGTGGAACGCGAGATCGGGATTACCGCCTCGGTGGGACTGTCTTACTGCAAGTTCCTCGCCAAGGTCGCCTCAGATCTTCGCAAGCCGCGCGGCTTCGCCGTCATCGGAGAGGTCGAGGCACAGAGCTTTCTCGCCGAGCAGCCGGTGACGCTGATCTGGGGTGTCGGCAAGGTGTTGGCCGCGACGCTCGAACGCGACGGCATCCGCATCATCGGGCAATTGCAGAGAATGGATCGGGACGAGCTGATGCGCCGTTATGGCACCATGGGCGATCGGCTCTATCATTTGTCTCGCGGCAAGGATCGTCGCGCCGTCCATGCCGACCAGGAGGCCAAGAGCGTCTCCGCGGAGACCACCTTCGATTCGGATCTGGCCTTGCCCGCGGATCTCGTCCCGGTGCTGCGGGCCCTGTCGGAGAAGGTGTCGACCCGGCTGAAGAAGGCGGGCATCGCCGGTCGCACCGTTGTCCTGAAACTCAAGACGCAAGACTTCAAGATCCGGACCCGCAACCGGCAGCTTGCCGACCCGACCCGCTTGGCCGACCGAATCTTCCAGACCGGCTTGCAGCTTCTGGAGAAGGAGATGGACGGCACGAAATATCGCCTGCTCGGCATTGGCGTCAGCGATCTTTCCGACGCCGACAGGGCCGATCCGCCGGATCTCGTGGACGTCCAGTCGCGCAAACGCGCGCTGGCGGAGGGGGCCATGGACAATCTCAGGGCCAAATTCGGCAGGGCCGCGGTCGAGACCGGTTACACTTTCGGCAAGAAACGCGACACGCAATCGCCCGAGCAGCCGGACGAGTAAAGCAATTCCCTTAACACCGGTGCCAGTGCCAAGGGGAGATCCTCGGCGATCAGGCCCGGACCAAACCGACGCGCCGCCTCTGCATGGAGCCACACCCCCGCGCAGGCCGCATGAAAGGGCGGCATGTGCTGGGCCAGCAGCGCAGCGACGAGCCCCGAAAGCACATCGCCGGATCCCGCGGTAGCCAGCAATGGCGTGCCGTTGCTGTTGATCACGGCGCGCCCATCCGGTGCGGCGATAACCGTGTCCGCCCCCTTCAGTATGACGACGCCGCCGGCCCGCATCGCCGCGGCATTGGCCCGCTCCAGCTTGGACAAGGCTTTGTCCGCGGCGAGATCGGGAAACAGCCGCCCGAACTCGCCTTCATGCGGCGTGAGCACGATCGAGGGAGCGCCTTCGCGCGTCGAAACGACAAAGAAGGCATCGGCTTGCCGCGCCAGCGACGTCAGGGCGCTTGCATCGAGCACAATGGCCTGGAGATAGTCCCGCGCCTCCGTGAGCATGTCGATCAACAGCGCGCCGGTTTCCGGCCCGCCCCCCAATCCCGGGCCATAAACCAACGCATCGGGACGGCGCTCCCGCAGAAAATCTCCGATCTCCTGGAGCGTCTCGGCAGGGCGCAGCATGATCGAGGTGAGATGGGCGGCATTGGCGACAAGGGCGTCGACCGGGGAAAGCACGGTGACGGCCCCGGCCCCCGCCCGGGCGGCCGCCATTGCCGACAGCCGAGCCGCGCCCGTCGCAGTCGGCCCGCCCGAAAAGACGCCGACATGTCCTCGCCGGTATTTATGCGTATCGAGTTCAAGAAACGGAAATTCCGCCATCCAGAGCGCCGGCCCGTTTTCGAAGCGACGGGGGCCCGCCTCGGTGACGATATCGTCCGGGATGCCGATATCGGCCACAATGACCTCGCCACACAGCGAACGGCCGGGCAGCAAGAGATGCCCCGGCTTTTTCCGCACGAAGGTCACCGTCACATCCGCCTGGAAGGCAGCGCCAAGCACCTTGCCGCTTTTGCCGGAAACACCGGAGGGAAGGTCGACGGCAACGATGGGCACTTTCGCTTCGGCACAGCGGGAGATCGCTTGAGCGTCATTTCCCTCGACCTGTTTCGAAAGACCTGCGCCGAACAACGCATCGATCACGATCGAGCCGGATTCCGGCGCGAAGCCGGCCAAGGCCTGGACAGGCTCCGGGCAATCCGCCGCCGCGAGCGCGGCATCGCTTCCCGCGCGCGGGGGATGGTCAGCCCAGACCGAGACGGACATTCCTGCCTCCTTGAGCAGCTTCGCCACGACATAGCCGTCTCCGCCGTTATTGCCGGGCCCGCACAAAATGTGAGCACGCGAAGCCTGGGGATAGCGTTCAAGCGCCACCTGCGCCACGGCCGACCCTGCATTGCCCATCAGGCCGATGCCTGGAAGCGGGCCGCGTGCGATCGCCTTGCGGTCGACCTCGGCCATTTCCTCAGGTGTCAGGACCTCATTCGTCATCCGGGCTCTCCCTCCGCCTGACAATAGCGGGCGCGGCACAAAGGGAAAGCCTGCCCGACACACAGGCAACATGCCTAGGATTTAAGCAGTTGTGCCCTGCCGCTTTTTCCGTCACGCTGTGTTTGCGCGCGCCACTGCCGCAAAAACCGGCAGCACAACAGCGCTTCCGTGGCGTTGCCGCAAAAATCGGCATCTCGCTACCCGACGCCTTCGACTTGGCATGGTTTGTGCTTGAGAGAGGCGGACACGGGTTTCAAACCCATTCTGGAGGCCAATTCCGTATGAAAAAGATCGAAGCGATCATCAAGCCGTTCAAGCTCGACGAAGTGAAGGAAGCGCTCCAGGAAGTCGGACTCCAAGGCATCACCGTTACCGAAGCGAAGGGTTTCGGCCGTCAGAAGGGCCACACCGAGCTTTACCGCGGGGCGGAATATGTCGTCGACTTCCTGCCCAAGGTGAAGATCGAGGTCGTTCTCGGCGACGATTCCGTCGAGGCCGCCATCGAGGCTATCCGCAAGGCGGCGCAGACCGGACGCATCGGCGACGGCAAGATTTTCGTCTCGAACATCGAGGAAGTGGTCCGTATCCGAACCGGAGAGACCGGGCTGGACGCGATCTGATCGCGCCTAGCCGGTCGAGGGATTTTTTCAGTCAAAACGTCATAACGATAGGGAAAATGACATGACGACAGCCAAAGACATCATGAAGCAGATAAAGGATAACGACGTTAAATTCGTCGACCTGCGCTTCACAGATCCGAAGGGCAAGCTTCAGCACGTCACCATGGATGTCGCCGAAGTCGAGGAAGACATGTTCGCCGATGGCGTCATGTTCGACGGTTCGTCGATCGCCGGCTGGAAGGCCATCAACGAGTCCGACATGGTGCTGATGCCTGATACGGACACCGTTCACATGGATCCGTTCTTCGCCCAGTCCACCATGGTCATCCTTTGCGACATCCTCGACCCCGTCTCGGGCGAGGCTTACAATCGCGACCCGCGTGGCACGGCCAAGAAGGCCGAAGCCTACATGAAGGCCGAAGGCATCGGCGATACTATCTATGTCGGCCCCGAGGCCGAGTTCTTCGTCTTCGACGACGTCAAGTACAAGGCCGATCCCTACAACACCGGCTTCAAGCTGGACTCGACCGAGCTGCCCTCGAACGACGATACCGACTACGAGACCGGCAACATGGGCCACCGTCCGCGCATCAAGGGCGGATATTTCCCGGTCCCTCCGATCGACTCCTGCCAGGACATGCGTTCCGAGATGCTGACCGTGCTCGCCGAGATGGGCGTCAGGGTCGAGAAGCACCACCACGAGGTGGCCGCGGCCCAGCACGAGCTCGGCATCAAGTTCGACGCCTTGGTTCGCAACGCCGACAAGATGCTGATCTACAAGTATGTCGTGCATCAGGTGGCCAACGCTTACGGCAAGACCGCAACCTTCATGCCGAAGCCGGTCTTCGGCGACAACGGGTCCGGCATGCACGTGCACATGTCGATCTGGAAGGAAGGCAGGCCGACCTTCGCAGGCAATGAATATGCGGGCCTCTCCGAGACCTGCCTGTACTACATCGGCGGCATCATCAAGCACGCCAAGGCCATCAACGCCTTCACCAACCCGCTGACCAACTCCTACAAGCGGCTTGTCCCGGGCTATGAGGCGCCTGTGCTGCTCGCCTATTCGGCGCGGAACCGTTCAGCGTCTTGCCGCATCCCGTTCGGCTCGTCGCCGAAGTCGAAGCGCGTCGAGATCCGTTTCCCCGATCCGGGCGCCAACCCCTACCTCGCCTTCGCCGCAATGCTCATGGCAGGCATCGACGGCATCAAGAACAAGATTCACCCCGGCCAGCCGATGGACAAGGATCTCTACGACTTGCCGCCGAAGGAACTGAAGAAGATCCCGACCGTCTGCGGTTCGCTGCGGGAAGCCCTTCAGAGCCTCGACAAGGATCGCGGCTTCCTGAAGGCCGGCGGCGTGTTCGACGACGATCAGATCGACGCCTTCATCGAGTTGAAGATGGCCGAGGTCATGCGCTTCGAAATGACCCCGCACCCGGTCGAGTACGACATGTACTACTCGATCTAAGGATCGACCTGCGGCTACGAGAACCCCGGCCTTCGTGCCGGGGTTTCTATTTAGGGATGCTTGCGCTTCGCCTTAGGTGGTCGGCCTAGCCACCTATGATATATATAGAATCTCGCTCAGGAACCCGGTTTCTCATGCCGCTGCCGGGCCAACTTTCTTGGCCATATACACGCGGCGGAATCCGTTCTCCTCGCCTCGGTGGGTCTCGGCAAACCCGATGCGCAGGTAAAGTGCGATGTTCTCGACCATCGCCTCGTTCGTGTAGAGCCGGACAGTCCGGTATCCGGCGGCTGCCGTCTGCTGTTCCGCAAACTCAAGCAGCTTCCGGCCCAATCCCAGGCCTTGAGTTTCCGGGGCAACGGCGATGTTGTCGAGCAGCATCGCGTCCGTTTCGGGGATCAGAACGACAATGCCGCAAACCTCACCCCGATGTTCGATAACGTGCACGCGCTCTTTGCCGATCAGCGCGGCATAGTCGTCGAGCATCGGACCCGGCTCTCTGCCCATCCGCGACACGTAGTGGGAGTAGGCGGCCCTTACGATTCTCTCGATCGCAGGGCAATCGACAGTCTCGGCGATGCGGATTTTCTGACACATCGCAATCAGCATTGCCTTAGCGAGGGGGATGAGACAAGGCCGGCGGAAAACTCAGCCGCACCAGAAATTTGCGCCGGCCTTGGATATCGCGCGCCCAATTGGACGCGCAAAGTCGCTCTGTCCTGCGTCGGATAGATCGCCGAGGCGGAATTCTCTCCCCGATCAATCTCCGTCCCCTGGCTCGCGCCGACCCGACAGAATCTCACGCTTTCCGACATGGTTGGGCGCACCGACAAGCCCTTCCTTCTCCATGCGTTCGACCAGCGAAGCGGCGCGGTTGTAGCCGATGCCGAGACGCCGTTGGATATACGAGGTCGAGCACTTCTTGTCGCGCAGCACAACCTTCACGGCCTGTTCGTAGATGGCGTCTCCATCATCCGCGGCAACGGCGCCTTTATCGAAAACAGGCCCCTGATCGGCTTCGGCTTCTTCTTCCTCTTCGTCAGCGGTCACGGTCTCCAGATATTCGGGCCGGCCCTGCATCTTCAGATGCGCTACGACCTGCTCGACTTCCTCGTCCGAAACAAAGGGGCCGTGGACGCGCACGATGCGGCCGCCGCCCGCCATATGGAGCATGTCCCCCTGGCCGAGCAACTGCTCTGCCCCCTGCTCGCCGAGAATGGTCCGGCTGTCGATCTTCGACGTCACCTGGAAGGAGATGCGGGTCGGGAAATTCGCCTTGATCGTGCCGGTGATCACATCGACCGAAGGTCTCTGCGTCGCCATGATGAGGTGGATGCCGGCCGCGCGAGCCATCTGGGCGAGGCGCTGGATCGCCCCTTCGATTTCCTTGCCGGCGACCATCATCAGGTCGGCCATCTCGTCGACGATGACGACGATGTAGGGCATCGGCGCGAGGTCGACTTCCTGCTCCTCGAACAGCGGCTCGCCGGTCCCCTGTTCGAAGCCTGTCTGCACCGTCATCAGGACCGGCTCGCCCTTGTCACGTGCGGCGGCGGCGCGCTGGTTGTAGCCGTCGATGTTCCTCACACCGAGGCGTGCCATCTTGCGATAGCGATCCTCCATTTCGCGCACCGCCCATTTGAGCGCCGTCACGGCCTTCTTCGGATCGGTCACGACAGGAGTAAGCAGATGCGGGATCCCGTCATAGACGGAAAGCTCGAGCATCTTGGGATCGACCATGATCAGCCGGCACTCTTCCGGCTTCAACCGGTAGAGGAGCGACAGGATCATGGTGTTGATGGCAACCGATTTGCCCGAGCCGGTGGTTCCGGCGACCAGCAAATGAGGCATCTTGGCAAGCTCGGCGATGACCGGCTCGCCGCCGATCGTCTTGCCCAGGCAGAGCGCCAGCTTGCAGCTCGTCTTGCGGAAACCGTCAGATTCGATCAGCTCGCGGAAATACACCGTTTCGCGCGTCTCATTGGGAAGCTCGATACCGATGACGTTGCGGCCCGGCACCACCGCGACGCGCGCCGAAATGGCCGACATGGAACGTGCGATATCGTCGGCGAGGCCGATGACGCGCGAGGATTTGACGCCAGGCGCCGGCTCGAATTCATAAAGCGTGACGACGGGTCCCGGACGCACGTGGATGATCTCGCCGCGCACACCGAAATCCTCGAGCACGCTTTCCAAGAGATCGGCATTCTGCTCCAGCCGCTCCTGCGACATGTAGAACCCCTGCCCTTCCGGCGGCTGCTGGAGGAGCTCTTCGGAGGGAAGCTCGTAGCCACCAACCGCGCCGGGTTGCACGACGACGCCGACCTTGCGCAATGTCGTCGAAGGCGGGCGCGCGGCCGGAACCGGCAGGTTCATATCGACGACTCTTCTGCTCTCCGGCTCTCGGGTCGCAATGTCCTTCAGCGCGGGCGCGGGCTGGGCCACCGGTTCATCTTCAGCCTGCGCTTCCTGGAGCGCGTCAGGCACCGTCACCTCTGCTGCCGGCTCTGAACTTTCGCTGACGACGGACTGGGAAACGGCTTCGGCTTGAGGGAGGAAGCCCCCTGCCCCCGAGTGGCATTCGATGACACGGTAGAGCGAGGTGATTTCGTTCGCCTCACCTGAAGGGGGTTCGACAGGTTTTACACTGACTGGTGCAATCGGCTCCGCGACGGTTGCTACAGCAGGAACCGCTGCAGGCATGACCGTTGTCTCAGTCACGGGGATGGGCGAAACGGATTCGATAGCGTCGAGCGAGACACCCTCGAAGAATGCAAAATCCGAGAGGTAGGACCAGCGCTTGTTCTCGGTCACGACCGGCGCGGGAGCCTTGTCTTCGCGCTGCCGCTCGACCTGTGGCGCTGCACGAGCGGTCAAGGGCGCGGATGCCGGCAGATCGGTCGCCGGCCCCGCGGACACGGGCGACGACGCCCTGGCGACGAGAGGGGTCTCGACCAGCCGGTTCGCAGCAAGGGAGGACCGCAAAGTCTCCAGAAGCCCGGTTGGAGAAGTAGGCGCTGGAGCGGGCCTCGGTGTTGGCGAAGCTTCCGGCGTTGGCGGTGTCCTCGCCGCGCGATCCGTCCGGCTCTCGCCTTGTATCGTGCCGGCATCGCCAGGCTCCTTCTTGAGCTCACGATCAGGCGTGCGTGTGAAACGGACATTCGGTGCCAGGAAGAAGTAGTCCTGCCAGGTATCGCGGCTGAAATGGCCGTTGGCGCGGTTCGGCAGAGCTTCGCCGGTGGAGGTGTTTCCCTTGGGCTTCATGAAAGGCGATCCATTCCCGTGTAGATTGACGACCCGTCCGGCATAGCCGTTCGCGTCCGTTTGCGGCTCCCATCCGATGGCTGCTCTCGGTACTCGCCTGGTGGACCTCGGTCGGCCAATTCCGTAGGCCACGGCTGTCCGCCACCAGCTTCGTCACCGGGCGTCTCCTGGACATGGTCCGTCCGGGCGTCAACTTGCGAGACGAAGTCCAGGAAATTGGATCTAGGAAACTGCATGGACCCTACACTCAAGACTCGCGAACACGACCTCTCTGACCAATAGGAGCCGGATGGTTAATTGTTCCTTGCCGAAGCCGAGCCGGAGGGTTGGCGAGAGACCGAGTTCGGGGTCGAAAGGTCCGCACGCGGCAGGACCGAGTTGCGAAAATTCGCGGCGGCGTAAAATCCTGTCATATACCGGAGATCGATTCGAAATCCGGGTCGAACTCGGATTCTTAAAAAGGCGTGGTAATGACAGTTTCCGACCACGATGCTCGGAGCAGGAAGCAAGGAGGACTTGCGCTCGCCCTGGCCGGCCTTACCGTCGCGGCTGCGCTCGTCTCTGCGGCATTCGCGCCCTACCTGGACCGCTCGACGGTTCTGGGCTTTCCCTTCGGCTATTTCCTGGCCGCGCAAGGAGTACCCTTAGTTCTCCTGATCCTGCTCGCCTGGTTCGCAGGTTGCCAGAACGAGATCGACGACAGATACGGGGACTGATCGGAGAAGCACCATGGCCAGAACGGCAAACGCAAATGGGCCATCTCCCCGACCGGGCTTCTTCAATGCCCTCTTTGGCCTGGGTTTCGTCGCGTTCATGGCGCTGATGGCGATCCTCAGCTCCATCGGCGTCCCGCATTCCGTGATCGGCCCGATCGTGATCGGTGCCATGATGATGACCTTCGGCGCCATTGGCTTCACCAGTGGCACGATGCAGGTCGACGAGTTCTACCTCGCCGGACGCCGGACCTCGCCCGCCTATAACGGCATGGTTGCCGGCGCCAATTTCTTGTCCACTGTTTCCTTCATCGGCCTGACGGGCCTGCTCTATCTATTGGGACATGATGGTCTCGCCTTCGTGCTGGGCTGCGCGGGTGGCTTTGTCCTGGCCGGCACCCTGATAGCGCCCTATCTGCCCCGGACCGGCGCTTATTCCATCCCGGATTTTCTCGCGGCACGTTACGGAAGCAACCTGGTGCGCCTGATCGGCGTCGTCGTGCTGTTCGTTTCCTGCTTCATCTTCGGCACGGCGCAGATCTATGGTGCCGCCATCATCTCCGCCCATATGCTGGGCATCGCCTTTCAGCCGGCCATCTATCTTGCCCTCGCCTGCCTCCTCGCCGCTTCGGTGCTCGGCGGCATGCGTTCGGTCATCAGGGTGCAGGCGGCGCAGTATGTCGTGCTCGTCATCGCCTACCTCGTCCCGGTCATCTGGATGTCGGTCGTCAGCACCGGAGTACCCTTCCCGCAACTCACCTACGGCCAGGCGCTCCAGGAAATCCGGGCACTCGAGGCCGCACAGGCCATTTCTCCCGGTTACCTCACGCCGTTCAGCCATCACGGCTTCCGCGCCGGGGATTATCTTCTGCTGTCGCTGTGCCTGATGGCCGGCACAGCCTCGTTGCCGCATGTGCTTGCGCGCTATCTCGCGACGCCGTCGGCGCGTGCCGCACGGATCTCGGTCGCCTGGTCGCTCTTTTTTGTGCTGGCTTTCCTCTTGGCCGTGCCGGCCTATGCGGCCTTCGCAAGATGGGCGATGCTCGATCTCATAGGTTCAGGCCTCACGCCCGACAACATCGCGCAAAAAGCCGGATGGCTGCTTCGCCGGGCAGCGACGGAAGGGGCTTCGGTCACCGTCTGCGGCAAACCCGCCGTCGATGCAGCCGCAATCGCTGCCGCCTGCGCCGAACGCGGCGTCAGCGAGATCCGCTTAACGGATATCGGTCTCGCTCCTGAGACGATTACCCTGGCCGCGCCGGAAATGTTCGGAATGCCCTATGTCGTCAGCGTGCTTGTCGCGGCCGGCGCGATCGCTGCGGCACTGGCAAGCGCCCAAGGCCTGCTTCTGGCCTGCTCGAACGCTGTCAGCCACGACCTATATTTCCGCATGCTTGATCGCCACGCACCGACGGCTCGCCGCCTCGCCATGTCCCGCGTGCTGCTGGTGCTGATTATCGGGTGTGCCGCATATGCCGCCGCCATAAAACCTGCCGATATGTTGTCGGTCGTCCTGTGGCCGTTCTCGCTCGCCGCGGCCGGCCTCTTCCCTGCGCTGGTGCTTGGTATCTGGTGGAGGCCTGCCAATGCCACCGGAGCGGCTGCCGGCATGATCGCGGGCTTCGGCCTCTGTCTTTACTACATGCTGGGGACGCGCTACGGCGCGGTGGATTTCTATCAGACCTGGAGTGCGCTCTCCTCGGCGACGCCGGCCGAGGCAGCGAGATTCGCAAACCTCGTCGCGGCCTGGAAGGCCGCAAGCGGCGAAGCCAGGGAAACGGCATGGGCGGCGCTCGATGCGCATGCGAGGATCATCGCCAACTGGTGGGGCGTCAGCGGCGTCTCGGCGGCCGCCTTTGGCCTTCCGCTTGGCTTGCTCGTCACAATCGCGGTCTCGGGCCTGACGCGCCGGCGTAGCGACAAACATGCGCCGACGACCGCCGAGCCGATCAGCGACGGGACGCCTGGTTAGCCAAGCGCACGGATAAGATCGGAGGCCGCCATGAAATCGCGCTTGCGGGCGTTGCGGCGGGCGACCGCCTCCGAATCATCGCCCCAATGTTCGATGTTCCAGTCCTCGTCGACGTGGGCTGCTGTCCAGGCGGCTTCCGGTTCCAACTCACCCGACTCGACGGCCAGCGCCAGCAGCGCAGAGCCGGTGATCGATGTCATGACATGGAGCGCCGCGAGCCGTAAAGGCTCGTCGCGCTGCCGCAGATGAAAGCCGATCGCAGCGATGCTCTCGCGCGGTTGCTCGACATGCATGACACCCTCGGCAAGGAAAAAATGGACGCCAAGGCGGCCGCGCATCCAATCGATCACCGGGTCCCAGGCCTCCGCCTGCCGCGCCACCAAGCGTTCGGGCGCGTCGGCGCGATAATAGAGGAGGTCGGACGAGGCAAAGCGCAAGATATCCTCCAGCACCGCCTGGGTATCGCTCGCCACCCCGTCGATCGCGGTGTTGACGAGCCGGGTCACGGGCATAGAGGTCAGGTCCATCTTTTCGCCCTGCCCGGCGAATTCGTCCGAGACCAGCTTCGCTGCCCTTTCGGTAGGCAGGGACAGCAGCACCTTGCCGGGGGTGCGTACCGGCTTGCCGTCGAGATGGACCGCAAACCCTTCCGGCGCCTTCGCCGTCTCCACCTTTTCATAGAATCGCTTCGCCAGCGGCACCTTCATCTGGTTCTGGGCGCGCTTCACTGGATCTGGATCGGAGAGGTGGTTGCCTGCTTCGAGGTCGTTCAGAAGGTCTCGCATCTCATGCTTCTTTCGCGCGGGCCGGGCGATTGACGATGATGAGTCCCGCCGCGATCAGCCCGAGAGCCAGGAACAGCCTGGCGGTCAGGGGCTCATCCAGCAGCAGCCCGCCCAGGAGAACACCGAAAACGGGCGTCAGAAAGGCGAAGCTCGACAGGCCTGCAGCCGGATAGCGACGCATCATCCAGAACCACAATATATAGGTGAAGGCGACGACATAGACAGCCTGGAACACTAGCGCGCCTGTTGCCAGTGATGACACATCCCGCAGGACCGGGCCGGCCAGCGGAATAAGCGGCAGAATGACAACAGCCGAGACGACGAGCTGATAGAGCAGCATCTTCTCGGCGCTTGCCCGGCTCAGCTTCGACGCCTTGATGACGATGGTCGTCGCCGCCCAGAAGACGCCAGCGCAAAGGCTCATAAGGTCGCCCTTGATCGCCTCCGGGCCGGGCAGGCTCAGACCGTCTGAGAACACGACCACGACACCGGCGAAGGCCAGGACAAGCCCGCCGAGCTTCGCCAGCGACATTCGCTCGCCCAGCAGGAAATGAGCGCCAAGCAGCACCCAGAAGGGCATGGTATTGACCATCAACGCGCTCCGCGCCACAGAAGTGTAGTCGAGCCCGATGAAGATCAGTACGAACTCAGCGCCGAAGAGCAGCCCGGCCAATATGCCCGGCCATAGCGTCCCATCGCGTTCGAAGAGCGCGACGCCCCGGAAACGGCACCAGGCAAACACCAGCACCGCCGCGATCCCCGAGCGCGCAACTGTCAGGAAGATCGGATTGTAGCCGGTATTGGCGACCTTACCGGCGACACCATTGAGGCCCCACGAGAAGGTGAGCAGGAGAAGCAGCGCGACCGCGGCCGCGTCGATATTGTCACGACGGTCTAGCGTTGCCGCACTGCTCAAGCGCTACCCTCCCCCGACGCCTCGTCGAAGCCGAGCAGGTTCCAGCTCTGCCGCATATGCGGCGGAAGCGGCGCGGTGACATCGATGACGCCCCTCTCCGGATGGGGGATCACGATACGCCGCGCATGGAGATGCAGCCGGTTCTGGATGCCCCCGGGGAATTCCCAATTCGTGTCGGCCTCGAAATATTTGGGATCCCCGATGATCGGGCAATCGATATAGACCGCGTGGACACGCAGCTGGTGGGTACGACCCGTATAGGGCTCCATTTCGAGCCAGGAGAGCGACTGACCGGCCTGTTCGACGACACGGTAATAGGAAACGGCGTGATCGGCTCCCTCTTCACCGTGGCGCGCCACACGCATGCGATCGCCATCTCTGGTCTGCTCCTTGACCAGCCAGGTCGAGATCTTGTCCTCGCGCTTCTTCGGCACGCCTTTCACCAGCGCCCAGTAGGTCTTCTTGGTCTCGCGTTCACGGAACGCTTCCGCCAGCCGCATCGCCGCGAGCCGCGTCCGCGCGACCACCAGCACGCCCGAGGTGTCGCGATCGAGCCGGTGGACAAGGCGCGGCTTCTCGCCTTTCTGGTTGCGCCAGGCTTCCAGCATGTGATCGACCGAGCGCGACACGCCGGAGCCACCCTGCACAGCAAGTCCCGCCGGCTTGTTGAAGACGAAAACCTTGGGGTCTTCATAAAGCAGCATCTTCGACAGCAGATCCGCATCCGTGCGGCCGCGGATGGTGCGCGCCGTCAAAGGCACTTCGCCTTTCCGGTCGACGTCGAGCGGCGGCACGCGCACAGATTGGCCGGGCTGAAGACGCGTATCCGCCTTCGCGCGCCCGCCGTCGACGCGAATCTGTCCCGAACGCAGCAGCTTCTGCAGGTGGCCGAAGCCCAAGCCCGGATAATGCGTCTTGAACCAGCGATCCAGGCGCATGCCTGATTCGCCGGCTTCTACTGCTATTTGTTCGACGCCTGCCATCGCTTCCCGGTGCTTCCTTTCGAAACAGCGCTGATAGCATCAGCAACTGCCATGCGCGACCCACAATTCCACGAATGGCGGCGGCAGCGAACCGGCAAGGCTGACAAGCGCATGGGCCAGCGGCGCGGAGCGCCGCCAGAGCCCAAGCCGAACGACCGGCACGAACGCCCGGAGGGCCTACTTGACGGCAGCGGCCTTGGCCTTGCTCCCGTCGATCATTTTCCAATTCTTGTAGAAGATGGCCTTCACGCGGTCGACGCTGATCGAGATGAACGACAGAAGCGCCGACAGCACGCCGGGGACCGGAGACGGCCTGATGACATCCATGAATACGCAATAACGGCGGCCGTCATGCTCGTTCACGGAGCGGTGCAGCAGCGTGTCATCGAAGATGAACAGCGGGTTCTCGTACCAATAGCTCTTCACATCGCCACACTCGATGAAGATCTTGTCGGTCTTGACGGGCTTCAGGTTCAGGAGCACGCGCAGCGTAAGCCGCAGCGGGCCGAAGTGGAACGAGGTCGATTCACGGCCGCTGAAAACGGAAACGGCGATCGTGCGGATATACTTGAACTGCCGAGTGAATTCGGGGATGTTGTCGATGTGCGGCTTGCCGTACCACTGGTAGACATACATGCCGCGCCGGCCGCTTTCGAAATTGGCGTCGATGTCGGCGATGATTTCGTCCTGCCGGGTGCGGAAGATGTTCAGCACCTCGTCGATCTCGCGGCGATAGTCGTTCGGGAACTGTTCCAGCTTCCAGACGCCCCAGTTGCGATAGGACAACAGGTCGACAAGGAGATTGAACGGCGACAGCAGCCACGTGAACATGCCGTTGCCCATGAAATAGAGACTGAACAGCTGCCAGTCCTTGCGATCGTTGCGCAGCACGTCGATCAGCCCGCAGACCAAGAACACGGCGGTGATGATCGGGATGAAGTAGAGCCCGAGCGCCAGAACCACGATGGCAATGGCGATCTTGCGGACTGCCTTGAGAGACTTCTTGTCCATGGGACCTCACGAGAAACCTTAGCGGCAACTCATAGGGGAGTTGCCTGGTGAAAACCAGCATCCGTTGGGAAATGTCGGAGATCGCCGAGCTTCGGCGCCTTCCTACTCTCCTCCCCTTTCCCTCCTGAGCTTGGCCCAGTAGTCGAGCCGCTTCCGGATTTCCCTTTCAAATCCCCGGTCGGGCGGATCGTAGAACGTATGACGACCCATCTTCTCGGGGAAATAGTCTTGCCCGGAAAAGGCATCCGGTTCGTCATGATCGTAGCGGTAGCCGGCGCCGTAGCTCTCCTCCTTCATCAGCTTGGTCGGCGCGTTGAGGATATGCTTCGGCGGAAGCAGCGAGCCATGCTCCTTGGCTGCCCTGGTCGCCGCCTTGAACGCGGTGTAGACGGCATTCGACTTCGGCGCGGTCGCCAGATAGACGGCGGCCTGTGCGAAGGCTAGCTCTCCCTCGGGCGAACCAAGATAGTCAAAGGCGTCCTTGGCCGCATTGGCCACGACAAGCGCCTGCGGATCCGCAAGGCCGATATCCTCCACCGCCATGCGCACCAGCCTGCGCCCAAGGTAGAGCGGGTCCTCGCCGGCATCGAACATGCGAGCAAGATAATAAAGTGCTGCGTCGGGATCGGACCCCCTCACGGATTTGTGCAATGCGGAGATGAGATTGTAATGGCCGTCCTGCCCCTTGTCGTAGATCGGAGCGCGGCGCTGGACCACACGCTGCAAGGCGGCCGCGTCGAAAACCTCGCTGGGCCTAGCGGCTCGCCAGACCTCCTCGGCAAGAGTGAGCGCGGCGCGCCCGTCGCCGTCGGCCATGCGCAGCAGCATGGCCCTCGCCTGTTCGTCCAGCGGGAGCTTCTTGCCCTCCGTCTCCTCGGCTCGCGCCAGCAGCTTCTCCAGGCTTTCTTCGTCCAGGGTCTTGAAGACCAGCACGCGTGCGCGGGAGAGCAGCGCGGCATTGAGCTCGAAGGAAGGATTCTCTGTGGTCGCACCGACCAGGACGATGGTGCCGTCTTCCATGACAGGCAGGAAACTGTCCTGCTGGGCGCGGTTGAAGCGGTGGATCTCGTCGACGAAGAGCAATGTCTGGCGCCCTTTGCGGCTGCGCAGACGCGCCGTTTCGAACACCTTCTTAAGGTCCGCCACACCGGAGAAAATCGCCGAGATCTGCTCGAAGACAAGGTCGGTCTCGTTGGCGAGCAGACGCGCCACAGTGGTCTTGCCCGTTCCCGGCGGCCCCCAGAAGATCATGGAGCCGAGCGAGCCCGACCGGATAAGTCGGGTCAGGGCGCCGTCCTCATCGGTAAGATGCTCCTGGCCCACCACCTCGGCAAGGCTCTTCGGACGTAGCCGATCCGCCAGCGGCCGCCCCGCGGGGGTCCGTTCCGGTTCGTCGGCGTTGAACAGGTCAGCCATCAGAGCATGATCAGTAACGCAGCATCTGCCGCATTATCCGTCCGTCGCGCTCGATCGTAAACCGCCACCAGCGCGTGTTCTCGGACGCGATCTGCCGAAGCCTCTCGGCGGAATCGATGGTCGTGCCATTGACCTCGCGTACAATGTCGCGCGGCATGAAGCCGAAGCCGGCGGCGGGCGAATTGGGCGCCACATCCAGCACGGCCACTCCACTGGTCTCGGTGCTCAAGCCGAGCCGCTGCGCCAGTCGCGGCGACAGAGCTGCAACCTTGGTGCCCGCGAAGGGACTCCGGCCGTTGATCTGCAGTTCGGTAGAAGACGCACCTTCAGGAGCGCGTTCAAGTGTGACTTCTATGGTCTTGTGTTCGCCCTGCGAAAGCACCTCGAGGTTGGCGACGTTGCCGATCGCCTGGGTCGCAAGTCGATAGCCGAGAGCATCGACATGTTCGATCTGGACCCCGTTCATGGACAGAATGACGTCGCCCGGCTTCAGACCGCCCCGCGCCGCTGGCCCCTCGGGCGTGACCGAGGCGACAAGCGCTCCGGACGGACGATCCATGCCGAGCGATTCCGCAACCTGCGCATCGACGCCCTGGAAGGCCGCGCCAATGTAGGGCCGCTCGAAGAAATCGCTCCCGTTTTTGGCCGATTCGACGACGGCCCGCACCATGTTGGAAGGAATCGCGAAGCCTATGCCGATCGAGCCGCCGCTGCGGCTGAAGATCGCCGTATTGATTCCGATGAGCTGGCCGGCCATGTTGATGAGCGCGCCACCCGAATTGCCGGGATTGATGGCGGCATCCGTCTGGATGAAGAAGCCGAAATCCGAAACGCCGATATGTGTGCGGGCGAGCGCCGACACGATGCCGCTGGTGGTGGTCTGCCCGACCCCGAACGGATTGCCCATCGCAAGAACGAGATCGCCCACCTCCAAAGCGTCGGAATCGCCGAGCGGAACCACCGGGAACGGGTCCTTGGCTTCGATCTTGAGCACGGCGAGATCGAGCTGCTCGTCTTTCAGCAGGAGCTTGCTTTCGAACTCCCGCCCGTCTGATGTCGCGACCTTGACCTTATCGGCGTCGCGGATGACGTGGAAATTCGTGACGACGATGCCGCTGGGGTCGACGAGCACACCCGAGCCAAGCGACGATTGCACGCGCGGCGGCATCTGGGCGCCGAAGAAACGCTCGAAGAAGGGATCTCCTTCGAATGGCGAGCGCGAGCGTACCTGGCTCGACGCATAGACGTTGACCACCGCAGGCGCCGTGTTCTTGACCAGCGGAGCGAAGGAGAGCTGCATCTCCTCCTGCCCGAAAGGAACGCGCTTCTTGAGCCCCTCGACGGCAGGGTTGGGCGCATTCTTGGCCCCCCGCAGCATATCGGTCAGGACTTCGCTCAGGCCCTCGCCTTTCGGCTCTTCCTGCGCCCATGCATGAATTGTGGTGGCCGTGGCGGCCAACCAGATCCCGATAGCGACAAACGCCAGTCTTCCCGCGCGCATGCGAATCCTCTCGCCCAATCAACAGGCTTCATGTCAAAGGATTGTGCAAATTGAAAGGCGTCCGACGCGGGCGACGTCCGCGAGGGGTGCTGCGCGCCCGGCTATGCCTCTCACGAAAAAGGGGCCGCGGAGGCCCCTTGAACTCGTTCCATGACACCCGTGCGGCTTACGCCGCCTCGGCCTCTGCCGCGCCCTCGGCCTCGATACGCGCGCGATCGGCGGCGCCCTTGGCCGAAACGTCGCGATCGACGAACTCGATCACGGCAAGCGGAGCGTTGTCACCCTGGCGGAAGCCTGCCTTCATGATGCGCAGATAGCCGCCATTCCGCTGCGCATAGCGCGGCGCGATCGTGTCGAACAAGCGCTTCACCAGCGGCTCGTTGCCGATTTGGGCAATCGCCTGGCGGCGAGCATGCAGATCGCCGCGCTTTCCGAGGGTGACCAGCTTCTCGACGATCGGACGCAGATCCTTCGCCTTCGGCAGGGTGGTGACGATCTGCTCATGCTCGATGAGCGAGGCAGCGAGGTTGGCGAACATCGCCTTGCGATGGCTTGCACTGCGGGCGAACCGGCGGCCGGCAAATCCGTGGCGCATAGCTCTTCTCCTTCAATTCCTGGTTCGGAGGCCGGGGCCTCGAATTTGATCGGGAGCATTCCCCGAGGCCTGGGCTTGCGCCGCCCCCGGGGTTCACGCTCAGTATTGGTCTTCGTAGCGCTTGGCTAGATCTTCGATGTTCTCCGGCGGCCAGTCCGGCACTTCCATGCCGAGATGGAGGCCCATCGCCGCCAGCACTTCCTTGATCTCGTTCAGCGACTTGCGTCCGAAGTTTGGCGTGCGAAGCATCTCCGCCTCCGTCTTCTGGATGAGGTCGCCGATATAGACGATATTGTCGTTCTTCAGGCAGTTGGCCGAACGCACCGACAGCTCCAGCTCGTCGACCTTCTTCAGCAGAGCCGGGTTGAAGGCGAGCTCCGTGACGGCTTCCGCCGCGACTTCCTTCTGAGGCTCGTCGAAATTGACGAACAGGCCGAGCTGGTCCTGCAGGATGCGTGCCGCGAAGGCAACCGCGTCCTCGCCCGACACCGAGCCGTTGGTCTCGATCGTCATGGTCAGCTTGTCGTAGTCGAGAACCTGTCCCTCGCGGGTGTTCTCGACCTTGTAGGAGACCTTCTTGACCGGCGAATAGAGGCTGTCGACCGGGATGAGGCCGATCGGCGCATCTTCAGCACGGTTGCGCTCGGCCGGCACATAACCCTTGCCGGTGTCGACCGTGAACTCCATGCGGATTTCCGCGCCCTCGTCGAGGGTGCAGATGACATGGTCGGGGTTGAGGATCTCGACATCGCCAACGGTCTGGATGTCGCCGGCGACGACCGCGCCCGGGCCCTGCTTGCGCACGACCATGCGCTTCGGCCCATCGCCTTCCATCCGAATGGCGATTTCCTTGATGTTGAGAACGATGTCGGTCACGTCCTCGCGAACGCCGGCAATCGAGGAGAACTCATGCAGCACGCCGTCGATTTGAACGGCCGTCACCGCCGCGCCCCGCAACGAGGAGAGCAGCACGCGCCGCAGAGCATTGCCCAGCGTAAGGCCGAAGCCGCGCTCCAGCGGCTCGGCGACGAGCGTCGTCAGGGTGCGGCCCTTCGACGTGAAGTCGATCTTGTTGGGCTTGATCAGTTCCTGCCAGTTTTTCTGGATCATTCTGATGTCCTTCCGTTTCCCCGCACCATCCAATCGTGACGGGTGATCTGGAAACATGAAGGAGCGCCCTGGCGGCGCTCCTTCAGTTGGATGTCTTCCTAGACGCGGCGCTTCTTGCGCGGGCGGCAACCATTGTGCGGAATCGGGGTCACGTCACGAATGGAAGTAATGGTGAAGCCGGCAGCCTGCAAGGCGCGGAGCGCCGACTCACGGCCGGAGCCCGGACCGCAGACCTCGACCTCGAGCATGCGCATGCCGTGCTCCTGGGCCTTCTTGGCGACATCTTCCGCCGCAACCTGCGCCGCGAACGGCGTCGACTTGCGCGAACCCTTGAAACCCTGCGCGCCTGCCGACGACCAGGCAATCGCATTGCCCTGCGCGTCGGTGATGGTGATCATGGTGTTGTTGAAGGTCGAGTTGACGTGAGCGACACCCGACGAGATGTTCTTACGTTCGCGACGGCGAACGCGTGTGGCTTCCTTGGCCATTGCAATCCTTCCTGTTGATCTCGACACCGCCGTAATGCCAGCGGCTACACCTGTGAATGGTCAATAGTGAATGGCAAGATGGCCTGGACCATTCACCACTCACTATTCTTCCATTCACCAAATTACTTCTTCTTGCCGGCAATCGCCTTGGCAGGACCCTTGCGGGTGCGAGCATTGGTATGCGTGCGCTGACCGCGGACCGGCAGGGAGCGGCGATGACGCAGACCGCGATAGCAGCCGAGGTCCATCAGGCGCTTGATGTTCATCGACACTTCGCGGCGCAGGTCGCCCTCGACCTGATAGTCGCGATCGATCGCTTCGCGGATCTGCAGGACTTCGGCATCGGTCAACTGGTTGACGCGACGCTCGGCCGGAATACCGACCTTCTCCACGATCTCCTGGGCGAACTTCGGCCCGATGCCGTGAATATACTGCAGCGCGATGACGACGCGCTTGTTTGTCGGGATATTGACACCTGCTATACGAGCCATTCTCGTCTCCATGTAGGCCGGTCGTGCCGGCGAGTTGTTGTCGACCCGCGTCCGGTGGAGGCCGGCCCATGCGGGGTACTCGTCTCATGCGCTAAAAGGGTCCCCGATGGACCCTTGGAGTCATGCCTGAGTGGAAAGCGGCCCCTATAGTCTAGACGCGGACTATAGTCAACCGCCGACTTCACATTTTATCGGCAGCCGCAGCGACGATCTGCTCGATCTCCGCCGTGACGACATCGATATCGGCCATGCCATCGACCGTTTTCAACTGTCCGGTCCCTGCATAATAAGCCGACAGCGGTGCAGTCTTCTCCCGGTATTCGTTCAGCCGCTTCTTGAAGGATTCCGGATTGTCGTCGGCCCGAACTTGTCCGCCAGAAGCGAGCGTCTCGGCGACACGCCTTTCCATGCGCTTCAGCAAAGCCGACTCATCGACCTTGAGCTCGATCACCGCGTCAAGCTCCTGGCCCTTGCCGGCCAGGATACGCGTCAGCGCCTCGGCCTGGGGGACTGTCCGGGGATAGCCATCCAGGATGAAGCCCTTTGCTGCATCCGGTTCATCGATCCGGTCCGAAACGATCTGGTTCACGATCTCGTCCGAGACGAGTTGGCCGGCATCCATCACCTCTTTGGCGCGCTTTCCGACCTCGGTGCCAGCCTTCACGGCAGCCCGCAACATGTCTCCAGTGGAGAGTTGCGGAATGCCGTGCCTGTCGACCAGTCTCTGTGCTTGCGTCCCCTTACCCGCCCCAGGCGGCCCAAGCAGAATTAATCTCATCGTCCCCTCTTGCCCCCCCGGAGCTTCGACTTCTTGATCAGCCCTTCATACTGGTGGGCAATCAGATGACCCTGGATCTGCGCAACCGTGTCGAGCGTCACGCTGACCACGATGAGCAGCGACGTACCGCCCAGATAGAAAGGCACACCCGTCGCGGAGATCAGGAACTCCGGTATCATGCAGATGAGGACGAGGTAAATTGCACCAACGACGGTAATGCGGGTAAGCACATAGTCAATATATTCGGCCGTTCGCTCGCCGGGACGATAGCCCGGGATGAAGCCGGAATGCTTCTTCAACTGATCGGCAGTGTCCTTCGGATTGAACACGATCGCCGTGTAGAAGAAGGCGAAAAAGGCGATCATAGCGGCATAAAGCGCCATATAGAGCGGCTGGCCATGCCCGAGCGCCGCCAGCACTGTATTGGCCCAGGCCGGCAACGTCGTCGTATTGGCGAAGCCCGCAACCGTCGCCGGCAGGAGAAGCAGGGACGAGGCGAAGATCGGAGGGATGACACCGGCGGTGTTAAGCTTCAGTGGCAGGTGCGACGTATCGCCCTGGAACATACGGTTCCCCACCTGGCGCTTGGGATACTGGATAAGCAGCCGGCGCTGGGCGCGCTCGAAGAACACGATAACGGCGATGACTACGACGGCCAGGACGATAATGGCAAGGATAAGGCCAGTCGAAAGCGCGCCGGTACGGCCGAGTTCCAGCGTATGGCTGATTGCCGAAGGCAGACCGGCGACGATGCCGGAGAAGATGATCAGCGAAATTCCGTTGCCGATGCCGCGCGCGGTGATCTGCTCGCCGAGCCACATCAGGAACATGGTGCCCCCGACCAGGGTGATCACAGCGGAGACGCGGAAGAACCAGCCCGGATCCATGACGATGCCGCTGCCGCTCTCGAGCCCGACCGAAATGCCATAGGCCTGGACAAGTGCGAGCAGGACGGTGCCATAGCGCGTATACTGGTTGATGATCTTGCGGCCCTGCTCGCCTTCCTTCTTCAGCGCTTCCAGCGTCGGCACGACCGACGTCATGAGCTGCATGATGATGGAGGCGGAAATGTAGGGCATGATGCCCAGCGCGAAGATCGCCATGCGCTCGACGGCACCGCCGGCGAACATGTTGAACATGCCGAGCACGCCGCCGCTCTGCTGCTGGAATGCCTGGGCAAAGGCATCCGGATTGATTCCCGGCATCGGGATGTAGGTACCGAGCCGATAGACGAGAAGCGCGCCGAGGGTGAACCAGATGCGTTTCTTGAGGTCTTCAGCCTTGGCGAAAGCTGCAAAATTGAGATTGGAGGCGAGTTGCTCAGCAGCCGATGCCATCAAAAATTCTCCGCTAGGTCACGCGAGGCGCACCCCTCCCGGGATGGCGCGTGTCACCGAAGCCCACGAGATAGGCTTCGGACGGCAAACATGCAAGCGGCGGTATCTCTACCGCCGCTTGGACATGAGCCTCTTATTCAGCGGCCGCCTTTTCCGGCAGCTTCACCGATCCGCCGGCCTTCTCGATCTTCTCGAGAGCAGCCTTGGAGGCGCCAGCGACGTCGAAGGAAAGCTTCGAC
Source organism: Mesorhizobium sp. 1B3 (assembly GCF_050958605.1). Classification (NCBI taxonomy): domain Bacteria; kingdom Pseudomonadati; phylum Pseudomonadota; class Alphaproteobacteria; order Hyphomicrobiales; family Phyllobacteriaceae; genus Mesorhizobium; species Mesorhizobium sp. 1B3. The sequence continues at coordinate 325,544 of NZ_JBJHDO010000004.1, forward strand.
TTCAGTTCGCCATCGGCCAGCAACCTTACGCCATCCTTGACGCGGCGGATCACGCCGGCCTTGACAAGCGCGTCGGCATTGACGGTCTCCTTCGCGTCGAGCTTCTTGGCATCGACCGCGGCCTGGATGCGGGCCAGCGACACGATGTTGAAGTCCTTGGCGAAGATATTCTTGAAGCCGCGCTTGGGCAGGCGGCGATAAAGCGGCATCTGGCCGCCCTCGAAGCCATTGATGGCGACGCCGGAACGCGCCTTCTGGCCTTTCACACCGCGGCCGGCGGTCTTGCCGCTGCCCGAGCCGATGCCCCGCCCGAGGCGCTTGCGCGCCTTCGTTGCACCTTCCTTGTCACGCAGTTCGTTCAATTTCATGGTCGTTCTCCTGCGCTTACGTTCACGCCTCGTCCACGACGCGGACGAGATGCTGCACGGAAGCGATCATGCCGCGCACGGAGGGGGTGTCTTCGAGCGTGCTCTTGCGATGCATCTTGTTGAGGCCGAGCCCGATAAGCGTCGCGCGCTGTTCCTTGGGCCGGCGGATCGGGCTACCGATCTGCTCGACGGTGATCGTCTTGGTCTGCTTCTTTGCCATGGTCGTATTCCCTGATCAGCCGCAGACTATTCCTCGGCCACCGCAGCGCCGCGACGGGCCTGGAGCGTCGAGTACTTGATGCCGCGCTGAGCGGCAACGTCCTTGGGATGCAGCTGGCTCTTCAGCGCGTCGAACGTGGCCCGAACCATGTTGTAGGGGTTCGAGGAGCCCATCGACTTGGCGACGACGTCGTGCATGCCGAGCGTTTCGAAGACGGCGCGCATCGGGCCGCCCGCGATGATGCCGGTACCGGGCTTGGCGGCGCGCAGAAGCACCTTGCCCGCGCCCCAGCGGCCTTCGACGTCGTGATGCAGGGTACGGCCCGAACGCAGCGGCACGAAGATCATGTCGCGCTTGGCCGATTCGGTCGCCTTGCGGATCGCTTCCGGCACTTCGCGCGCCTTGCCGTGACCGAAACCGACGCGGCCCTTCTGATCGCCGACGACGACGAGCGCGGCAAAGCCGAAGCGCCGGCCGCCCTTCACCACCTTGGCGACCCGGTTGATGTGAACGAGCTTATCGACGAACTCGCTGTCGCGCTCTTCACGGTCGCGGCCGCGATCGCGACCACCGTCCCTACGTTCCTGTGCCATATCCTAGTCCTTGTTCTTTTCCGGAAGCACGGTTGGTTGAAATGCGGAGACCTCGTTCGGGGTCCCCGCGGTGAAAATCAGAAACTCAGGCCGGCTTCGCGAGCGGCTTCAGCGAGCGCCTTGACGCGGCCGTGATAGATATACGGCCCACGATCAAAGATGACCTCCTTGATGCCGGCCTTGACGGCGCGCTCGGCCAACAGCTTGCCGATGGCGGAAGCCGCCGCAGAGTCGGCGCCGGTCTTGAGCGAGCCCTTGAGATCCTTCTCGAGAGTCGAGGCGGCGACCAGCGTATGCCCCTTCGAATCGTCGATGATCTGAGCGTAGATGTTCTTCGACGAACGGTAGACCGAAAGGCGCGGGCGATCGCCGGCAACTTTCTTGAGCTGGCGCCGGACGCGCTGGGCGCGGCGCTGGGTGGATTCTTTCGAAGCCATTGTTCTTTCCTTGCCTGACAATCCGGGATGGCCATGTGCGGTAAGCCGGTCGGCTTCCCGCGACCATGCACCGCGGCGTTACTTCTTCTTGCCTTCCTTGCGGACGATCTTCTCGCCGGCATACCGCACGCCCTTGCCCTTGTAGGGCTCGGGACCGCGATATTTGCGGATCTCGGCAGCGACCTGCCCGACCTGCTGCTTGTCGATGCCGCTGACGACGATTTCCGTCGGCTTCGGCACGGCGATCGTGATGCCTTGCGGCGTCTCGTAGACGACGTCGTGGCTAAAGCCAAGCGCCAGCTGCAGATTTTTTCCCTGCATGGCGGCACGGTAACCGACGCCGGTGATCTCGAGGCGCCTCTCGAAGCCGTTCTGCACGCCCTCGAGGATGTTGACGATCTGCGTGCGCGACATGCCCCATTTGGAGCGGGCGTCCTTGGACTCGTCGCGCGGCTCGACGGAGATCTCGCCGTTGTCGAGCTTGACCAGAACCTCGTCGTTGACGACGAACTTCAACTCGCCCTTCGGGCCCTTCGCCGTCACGGTCTGGCCGGAGACGTTCGCGGTGACACCCTGCGGCACCGCCACGGGTTTTTTGCCAATACGAGACATGGTCTGTCCTCGTTCCTTCTTTTCTAGCCCGGCCGATCAGAAGATCTGGCAGAGGACTTCCCCGCCGACATTCTGCTCACGCGCTTCGTGATCCGTCATCACCCCCTTCGGCGTCGACAGGATGGAAATGCCGAGGCCATTGGCGACCTGGGGAATCGACTTGACCGACACATAAACGCGACGGCCCGGCTTGGAAACACGGGCGATCTCGCGGATCACCGGCTGGCCTTCGTAATACTTCAGCTCGATCTCGATTTCGGACTTGCCGTTCTCGAAATCGACCTGGCTGTAGTCACGGATGTAGCCTTCGGCCTTCATCACGTCGAGGACGCGGGCGCGCAGACGCGAGGCCGGCGTCGAGACCTTGGTCTTGCGACGGCCATAGGCGTTGCGGATACGGGTCAGCATATCGCCGAGAGGATCATTCATGGACATCTTCGGTCCTCCTTACCAGCTCGACTTCACCAGGCCCGGGATCAGGCCGTTGTTGCCCAGTTCACGCAATGCGACGCGCGACATCTTGAGCTTCCGGTAATAGGCGCGCGGACGGCCCGTCACCTCGCAGCGGTTGCGGATGCGCACCTTCGCAGAATTGCGCGGCAGAGCGGCAAGCTTAAGCTGAGCGCGGAAACGCTCCTCGATCGGCTTGCTCTGATCCATCACCGTTTCCTTGAGGGCCTTACGCTTCGCGGCGTAGCGGTCCACGAGCTTGCGGCGCCGGTTGTTCTTCTCGACTGAGCTGGTCTTTGCCATTTCAGATTCTTCCTTTTTCGCTGCCGTTACTGCCGGAAGGGGAAGTTGAAGGCCTTGAGCAGAGCCCGGGCCTCATCATCCGTCTTCGCAGTCGTACAAACGACGATGTCCATTCCCCAGATCTGGTCGACCTTGTCGTAGTTGATCTCGGGGAACACGATATGTTCCTTGATGCCCATGGCGTAGTTGCCACGGCCATCGAAGCTCTTCGGGTTCAGGCCGCGGAAGTCGCGAACGCGCGGCAGCGCGATGTTCACGAGGCGGTCGAGGAACTCGTACATGCGCTCCTTGCGAAGCGTCACCTTGGCGCCGATCGGCATGTTCTCGCGAACCTTGAAGCCGGCGATCGAGTTGCGCGCGCGGGTCACGACGGCCTTCTGGCCGGCGATCAGCGACAGGTCCTCGGCGGCGATGGTCGGCTTCTTGGAATCGCCCGTAGCCTCGCCCACGCCCATGTTGAGAACGATCTTGTCGATGCGGGGCACCTGCATCTCGTTCTGGTAGTTGAACTGCTCGAGAAGCGCCTTGCGGATAACCTCGTCGTACTGCTTCTTCAAGCGCGGCTGATACTGTGCCTTAGCCATTGATGACTTCTCCCGAGCGCTTCGCGACTCGAACCTTGGTGCCGTCCTGCTGGAGCTTGAAGCCGACGCGGGTCGGCTTGCCGTCCTTCGGGTCCACCAGCGCGATGTTCGACAGGTGGATCGGCGCTTCCTTCGTGATGATCCCGCCCTCTTGGGACTGGGTCTGCCTCTGGTGGCGGCGCACCTGGTTGACACCGCGGACAACCGCCTTGTCGTCCTTCGGAAGAACGCGCAGCACCTCGCCGGTGCGGCCCTTGTCCTTGCCGGTCAGCACGACGACTTTGTCGCCTTTGCGAATCTTCTGCATTTCTCCGGCTCCTTACAGCACTTCAGGCGCGAGCGAGATGATCTTCATGTGGTTCTTGGCGCGAAGCTCGCGCGGAACCGGCCCGAAGATACGGGTGCCGATCGGCTCTTTCTTGTTGTCGACGAGCACGGCGGCGTTGTTGTCGAAACGGATCACGCTGCCGTCGGCGCGGCGGATGTCCTTTGCCGTGCGCACCACAACCGCCTTCATCACGTCGCCCTTCTTCACGCGGCCGCGCGGAATAGCTTCCTTGATCGACACGACGATGATGTCGCCGACCGAGGCGTATTTGCGCTTCGAACCGCCGAGCACCTTGATGCACATGACACGACGCGCGCCGGAATTATCCGCCACGTCGAGGTTTGTTTGCATCTGAATCATGACTGGCCGCCTTCTTCTTCACGGGGAGTAGTCATCTCCCCGGCTTGTCCGAAAATTTCGTTACTGCGACGGGGCGTCGGTGATGACGACCCAGCGCTTGTCCCTCGAGATCGGCTTCGATTCCTGAATGGAAACCTGGTCGCCCACCTTGAAGGTGTTGTTCTCGTCATGCGCCTTATACTTTTTGGTCTGGCGCACGACCTTCTTCATCACGGGATGCATGAAGCGCCGTTCGATCTTGACGACGACCGTCTTCTCGTTCTTGTCGCTGACGACGACGCCCTGCAGAATGCGCTTTGGCATGGTCCTGTCCCTTAAGCCTTCTTGCCCGCCGACTTCTCGGCAGCGATGGTCTTGATGCGCGCGATGTCCCTGCGGACCTGCTTCACGCGTGCGGTCTTTTCGAGCTGGCCGGTCGCCTTCTGGAAGCGCAGGTTGAACTGCTCCTTCTTGAGGCTGGCCAGTTCGTCATTCAACTGGTCGGGGGTCTTCGCCCGGACGTCAGAGGCCTTCATGATCAGCCCTTCCCTATTCTGCGATGCGCTGGATGAAGCGCGTCTTGACCGAGAGCTTGGCCGCGCCGAGGCGCAGAGCCTCACGGGCGATCTCTTCCGAAACGCCGTCGATCTCGAACATGATGCGACCCGGCTTGACACGGCAGGCCCAATAGTCGATCGCGCCCTTGCCCTTACCCATACGAACTTCGGTCGGCTTCGAGGTCACCGGAACGTCCGGGAACACGCGAATCCAGACCCGGCCCTGACGCTTCATCTCGCGGGTGATCGCGCGGCGGGCCGCTTCGATCTCGCGCGCGGTGACCCGGTTCGGCTCCATCGCCTTCAGTCCAAAGCCGCCGAAATCCAGGTTGGTGCCGCCCTTGGCGGCGCCATGGATGCGTCCCTTGAACTGTTTGCGGAACTTTGTGCGCTTTGGCTGCAGCATCTTGCTTACTCCAAATTCTTAAGTTGCCGCTCAGGCGTTTTCGCGACGGCGGCTGCGTTCGCTGCGCTCGCCGGCATGGCTGTGGTCGCCTTCGGCCGCGCGGCGTTCCGAAGCCATCGGATCGTGCTCGAGGATCTCGCCCTTGAACACCCAAACCTTGACGCCGCAGATGCCGTAGGCGGTCTGCGCCTCGGCAGTTCCGTAGTCGACGTCGGCGCGCAACGTGTGCAGCGGCACGCGGCCTTCACGGTACCACTCCATACGGGCAATTTCGGCGCCGCCGAGACGACCCGAACAGTTGATGCGGATGCCCTCGGCCCCAAGACGCATTGCCGACTGAACGGCACGCTTCATGGCGCGGCGGAAGGCGATGCGGCGCTCGAGCTGCTGCGCGATCGACTGGGCGATGAGCGTCGCGTCGATCTCCGGCTTGCGCACCTCGACGATATTGAGATGCGTCTCGGACTTCGTCATCTCGGTCAGCTTCCTGCGAAGCTTCTCGATGTCGGCGCCCTTCTTGCCGATGATCAGACCCGGACGCGCCGCATGGATCGTTACGCGGCACTTCTTGTGCGGGCGCTCGATCACGATCTTGGAGATCGCAGCCTGCTTGAGCTCCTTCTTCAGGTACTCGCGGATCTTGATGTCTTCGTGCAGCAACTGGCCGTACTCGCCGGTGTTCGCGTACCAGCGCGAATCCCAGGTGCGGTTGATGCCGAGGCGGAGACCGATCGGATTGATTTTCTGGCCCATTATGCGGCCTCCCCTTTCTCTTCGACTTCGCGGACGACGATCGTCAAATTCGAGAACGGCTTCTCGATACGGCTCGCACGACCGCGGCCGCGGGCATGGAAGCGCTTCATGACGATCGACTTTCCGACAAAGGCCTCCGCGACAACCAGCGCGTCGACATCGAGGTCGTGGTTGTTTTCCGCGTTGGCGATCGCCGATTCCAGCGTCTTCCTTACCGTTCCGGCGATCCGCTTGCGCGAGAACTCCAGATCGGCGAGCGCGGTCGAAACCTTCTTGCCGCGGATCAGCGCCGCGACCAGGTTCAGCTTCTGCGGGCTGACGCGGATCGTGCGCAGGACGGCGCGCGCCTCGTTGTCAGCAAGCCTGCGCGGAGCTTTGGCCTTGCCCATCGTTACTTCCTCTTCGCCTTCTTGTCCGCCCCGTGACCGTAATAGGTGCGGGTGGGAGCGAATTCACCGAACTTGTGGCCGACCATGTCCTCGTTCACCGAGACCGGGACATGCTTCTGGCCGTTGTAGACACCAAAGGTGAGGCCGACGAACTGCGGCAGGATGGTGGAGCGGCGGCTCCACATCTTGATCACCTCATTGCGGCCACCCTCGCGAACCTTGTCTGCCTTCTTCAGAAGGTAGCCGTCGACAAAGGGGCCTTTCCAAATTGAACGAGTCACTTGGCGTTACCTCTTCTTAGCTCTTGCGCTGGTGGCGCGAGCGCACGATGAACTTGTCGGTCGCCTTGTTGGACCGCGTCTTCTTGCCCTTGGTCGGCTTGCCCCACGGAGTGACCGGATGGCGACCGCCGGAGGTGCGGCCTTCACCACCGCCATGCGGATGGTCGACCGGGTTCATGGTGACACCACGGTTGTGGGGGCGCTTGCCGCGCCAGCGGCTGCGGCCGGCCTTGCCGTCATTGATGTTGCCGTGGTCCGGATTGGACACGGCACCGACGGTGGCCAGGCATGATCCGTGAACCACGCGCTGCTCGCCGGAGTTCAGGCGCAGAATGGCCATGCCCTGGTCGCGACCGACGAGCTGGGCATAAGCACCGGCGGACCGGGCGATCTGCCCGCCCTTGCCGGGCTTCAGCTCGATATTGTGGATGATCGTGCCGACCGGCATGGAAGCCAGCGGCATGGCGTTGCCGGGCTTCACGTCGACCGCCTCGCCCGCCACCACCTGATCGCCGGCAGCGAGGCGCTGCGGCGCAAGGATGTAGCTCAGCTCGCCATCGGCATACTTGATCAGCGCGATGAACGCGGTCCGGTTCGGATCGTATTCGAGGCGCTCGACCGTGGCAGCCACGTCGAACTTGCGGCGCTTGAAGTCGATGATGCGATAGGCGCGCTTGTGACCACCGCCCTGGAAGCGGGCGGTGACGCGACCGTAGTTGTTGCGGCCGCCCGACGAGGTGAGCCCCTCGGTCAGCCCCTTGACCGGCTTGCCCTTGTAGAGGCCCGAGCGGTCGACGATGACCAACTGGCGGGTGCTCGGGGTGACCGGCTTGAATTTCTTGAGTGCCATGGTTCTATCCTCGCGCCTTCGATCAGAGGCCCGTGGCGACGTCGATCGACTGGCCATCGGCCAGCGTCACAATCGCCTTCTTCACGTCGCTCTGCTTGCCGATGGTGCCGCGGAAACGCTTCACCTTGCCCTTGCGGACGAGCGTATTGACGGCCGTCACCTTGACGCCGAACAGCGCCTCGACAGCGGCCTTGATTTCCGGCTTCGACGCCTTCTTGGCGACGTTGAAGACGACCTGGTTCTGCTCGGAAGCCATGGTCGACTTTTCGGTGATGGCCGGGCTGACGATCACGTCGTAATGCCGAAGGTCCGTCATTTGAAGCGCTCCTCGAGTGCCTCGACGGCGGCCTTGGAAAGGACCAGCGTGCCGCGGCGCAGAATGTCGTAGACGTTGATGCCCTGGATCGGCAGCACGTCGATATTGGGGATGTTGGTCGCCGCGAGCTTGAAGTTCTGGTCGAGCTCGGCACCGCCGATGACCAGGGCGTTGGTCAGGCCAAGCGTCGCGAAATTCGCGACGAGCGCCTTGGTCTTGGCTTCGCCGAGCTTCAGCTCGTCGATGATGATCAGGTTCGAGGCCTTCGCCTTGGCCGACAGCGCATGCTTCAAGCCCAGGGCACGGACCTTCTTGGGCAGGTCATGCTCGTGGCTGCGCGCCACCGGGCCATGAGCCTTGCCGCCGCCACGGAACTGCGGAGCACGAGCCGAAGAGTGACGAGCGCGGCCCGTCCCCTTCTGCTTGTACATCTTGGCGCCGGTGCGGGCGATATCCGCGCGGCCCTTCGACTGATGCGTGCCCTGCTGCTTCTTGGCGAGCTGCCAGCGGACGACGCGCTGCAGGATGTCTTCGCGCGGCTCGAGGCCGAAGATCTCTTCCGAGAGCTTCACCTTGCCGGCGTCCTGGCCGCCGAGAGTGGTGATCTTGATGTCCATTTATTCCGCTCCCTCTTTGGCCGGAGCTTCGCTCTTCTGTGCGGCGCGGAAGGCGGCCGGCTTCGGCGCATTTTCCGGCAGCTTCGCCTTGACTGCGTCACGGACGAGGATCCAGGCGCCCTTGGTGCCCGGAACCGCGCCGCGGATCAGGATGAGGCCGCGGTCAGTGTCGGTCGACACGACCTCGACATTCTGCGTGGTCACCCGGGTCGCACCCATGTGGCCAGCCATCTTCTTGCCCTTGAAGACCTTCCCCGGATCCTGGCGCTGACCGGTCGAGCCATGCACGCGATGCGATAGCGAGTTGCCGTGCGTCGCGCGGCCGCCACCGAAATTGTGGCGCTTCATGACACCCTGAAAGCCCTTACCCGTCGAAGTGCCCGTCACGTCGACCTTCTGACCGGCCACGAAGTGGTCGGCCGTGATCTCGGCGCCGACATCCAGCAGGTTGTCGGGGGAAACGCGGAATTCCGCGAGCTTGGCCTTCGGCTCGACCGAGGCCGTCGCAAAGTGGCCGCGCATGGCCTTCGACGTGTTCTTGACCTTGGCGAGGCCGACGCCCAGCTGAACGGCCGTGTAGCCGTTCTTCTCCTGGGTGCGCTGCGCCACGACCTGGCAGTTCTCCATGCGGAGAACGGTGACCGGGATATGTTCGCCGGCGTCGTTGTAGACGCGCGTCATCCCGACTTTCTGTGCGATTACACCTGAACGCATGGGTTCATCCTTCCCGCGCCTTAGAGCTTGATCTCGACGTCCACACCCGCGGCGAGGTCGAGCTTCATCAGAGCATCGACGGTCTGCGGCGTGGGGTCGACGATGTCGAGCAAGCGCTTGTGCGTGCGCATTTCGAACTGTTCGCGGCTCTTCTTGTCGATGTGCGGCGAGCGGTTGACCGTGAACTTTTCAATCCGCGTCGGCAGCGGAATGGGGCCGCGGACGTTCGCGCCCGTGCGCTTGGCGGTCGACACGATTTCCCGCGTCGAGGCATCGAGCACCCGGTGATCGAACGCTTTGAGGCGAATGCGGATATTCTGTCCGTTCATGCGTCTATTCCTTGTTCTGCCGCGGCGCGGGCCTTGCCGCGCCCGCGTCAGATCGTTTCTTCGATTATTCCGTGATGCTGACGACGATGCCTGCGCCGACGGTGCGACCGCCTTCGCGGATGGCGAAGCGGAGCTTCTCCTCCATGGCGATCGGCACGATCAGCTCGACATCGACGGTGATGTTGTCGCCCGGCATCACCATCTCGGTGCCTTCCGGCAGCTTGACCACGCCGGTCACGTCCGTCGTGCGGAAGTAGAACTGCGGACGGTAGTTGGTGAAGAACGGCGTGTGACGGCCGCCCTCGTCCTTGGTCAGGATGTAGGCCTCGGCCTTGAACTTGGTGTGCGGCGTCACCGAGCCGGGCTTGCACAGCACCTGGCCGCGCTCGACGCCCTCGCGGTCGATGCCGCGCAGCAGCGCGCCGATGTTGTCGCCCGCCTGGCCCTGGTCGAGCAGCTTGCGGAACATCTCCACGCCCGTCACCGTCGTCGACGTCGTCGGACGGATGCCGACGATCTCAACCGTCTCGCCGACCTTGACGATGCCACGCTCGACGCGGCCCGTCACCACCGTGCCGCGGCCCGAGATCGAGAACACGTCCTCGATCGGCATCAGGAACGGCTGGTTGACCGGACGCTCCGGCGTCGGGATGTAGCGGTCGACCTCTTCCATCAGCTTGCGGATCGCGTCCTCGCCGATCTCCTTGTTGGAGTCTTCCAGCGCGGCAAGCGCCGAGCCCTTGACGATCGGAATGTCGTCGCCCGGGAACTCGTTCTTCGACAGAAGCTCGCGCACCTCGAGCTCGACAAGCTCGAGAAGCTCGGCGTCGTCGACCTGGTCGACCTTGTTCAGGAACACCACGATCGAGGGAACACCAACCTGGCGCGCCAGAAGAATGTGCTCGCGCGTCTGCGGCATCGGACCGTCGGCCGCCGAAACCACCAGGATCGCGCCGTCCATCTGCGCCGCTCCCGTGATCATGTTCTTCACATAGTCGGCGTGGCCGGGGCAGTCGACATGCGCATAGTGACGGTTCGGCGTCTCGTATTCGACATGCGCCGTCGAAATCGTGATGCCACGCGCCTTCTCTTCCGGCGCCGCGTCAATCTGGTCATACGGCTTGAACTCGCCGAAGAACTTCGTGATCGCCGCCGTCAGCGACGTCTTCCCGTGGTCGACGTGACCGATCGTCCCGATGTTCACATGAGGCTTCGTACGCTCGAATTTACCTTTGGCCATGTGAGGTCTCCATTCCTGTCAGCCCGTTGGGGCGTTAATTAATGTTACAGCGTAAACAGCAGCTTACGCGTATTTCTTCTGGACTTCCTGAGCGACCGCGGTCGGAACCGGCTCGTAGTGGTCGAACTGCATCGTGTACTGGGCGCGACCCTGCGACATCGAGCGGAGGCTATCCACGTACTTGAACATGTTGGCCAGCGGGACCATGGCGTTGACCACGACGGCGACGCCGCGGGCTTCCTGGCCCTGGATCTGGCCGCGACGGCTGTTCAGGTCGCCGATGACGTTGCCGACATAATCCTCAGGCGTGACGACCTCGACCTTCATGATCGGCTCGAGCAACTGCACGCCAAGCTTCGGAGCGGCTTCGCGGATACAGGCGCGGGCAGCGATTTCGAAGGCCAGCACGGAGGAGTCCACGTCGTGGTAGGCACCGTCGACAAGCGTCGCCTTCACGCCAATCATCGGGAAGCCGGCGAACGGACCGGACGACAGAACGCTGCGCAGCCCCTTTTCGACACCGGGAATGTATTCCTTCGGGACGGCACCACCGACGATCTTGGATTCGAAAATGAAATCCTCGCCCTCGGGGTTCGGCTCGAAAACGATCTTGACGCGGGCGAACTGACCCGTGCCACCCGTCTGCTTCTTGTGCGTGTAGTCCTGCTCGTGGGTGCGCGTGATCGTCTCACGATACGCGACCTGCGGCGCGCCCACATTCGCCTCGACCTTGAACTCACGCTTCATGCGGTCGACGATAATGTCGAGGTGCAGTTCGCCCATGCCGGCGATGATGGTCTGACCGGTTTCCTCATCCGACTTGACGCGGAAGGACGGATCCTCGGCCGCCAAGCGGTTGAGCGCGAGGCCCATCTTTTCCTGGTCGCCCTTGGTCTTCGGCTCGATGGCGATCTGGATGACCGGCTCCGGGAATTCCATGCGCTCGAGGATGACGGGCTTCGCCGGATCGCAGAGCGTGTCGCCGGTGGTCGTCTCCTTGAGGCCGGCCAGCGCGACGATGTCGCCCGCGAAAGCCTCTTCGATGTCGGCACGCGAGTTCGAGTGCATCTGCAGCATGCGGCCGATGCGCTCTTTCTTGCCCTTCACCGTGTTCTCGAGCGCAACACCCTTGGCGAGCTTGCCGGAATAGATGCGGCAGAAAGTAAGCGAACCGACGAACGGATCGTTCATGATCTTGAAGGCCAGCATCGACAGCGGCTCGTCGTCAGACGAGTGACGCTCGACCTCGGCTTCCGTCTTGGGATCGATGCCCTTGATCGCCGGAACTTCGACGGGCGATGGCAGGAAGTCCACGACGGCGTCAAGAAGCGGCTGCACGCCCTTGTTCTTGAACGCAGTGCCGCAATAGACCGGGTGGAACTTCACCTCGATCGTGCCCTTGCGGATCAGTTCGCGTATCTTGTCGTTGTCCGGCAGGTTGCCTTCGAGATAGGCTTCCATGGCGGCTTCGTCCATCTCGACAGCCGTCTCGATGAGCTTCTCGCGATACTCTTCCGCTTTCGCCTTCAGGTCCGCCGGAATTTCGACGACGTCCCATTGCGCGCCGAGCGACTCGTCGCGCCAGATAAGGGCCTTCATCTCGATAAGATCGACAACGCCCTTGAAATCGCTCTCAGCACCGATCGGCAACTGCATGGCGACCGGAATCGCACCGAGTCGCGACTTGATCATCTCGAGACAGCGGTAGAAGTCGGCGCCGATCTTGTCCATCTTGTTGCAGAAGACCATGCGCGGAACATGATACTTCTCAGCCTGACGCCAGACGGTCTCCGTCTGCGGCTCGACGCCTGCATTTGAATCGAGCAGCGCGATAGCACCATCCAGCACGCGCAAAGAACGCTCGACTTCGATGGTGAAGTCGACGTGGCCGGGAGTATCGATGATGTTGAAGCGACGCCGCTTTCCGTCACGCCCCTGCCAGAACGTCGTCGTAGCGGCAGACGTAATCGTAATCCCGCGTTCTTGCTCCTGCTCCATCCAGTCCATGGTCGAGGCGCCATCGTGCGTCTCACCCATCTTGTGGCTCTTGCCCGTGTAATAGAGGATACGCTCGGTCGTCGTCGTCTTGCCGGCATCGATGTGAGCCATGATGCCGAAATTACGGTAGTCTTCGATCTTATATTCGCGGGCCATGGGAGGTGCCTTTCGCTTTCTGCTGCTCGCGCTGACTACCAGCGATAGTGCGCGAATGCGCGGTTGGCTTCCGCCATCTTATGAGTGTCTTCGCGCTTCTTTACGGCGGTGCCGCGGTTGTTGGCGGCATCCAGAAGCTCGCCGGAAAGCCGGTCGATCATCGTGGTTTCGTTGCGGTTGCGCGCAGCCGTGATCAGCCACCGGATCGCCAGGGCCTGACGACGCTCAGGACGAACATCGACCGGAACCTGGTAGGTGGCGCCGCCGACACGACGCGAGCGGACTTCCACATGCGGCGCGACATTGTCGAGCGCCTGATGGAAAACAGCCACCGGCTCCTGCTTGGTCTTCGCCTGAACCTGATCCAGCGCGCCATAGACGATCGACTCGGCGATCGACTTCTTGCCGTCATACATGACGGCATTCATGAACTTGGTGACAACCAGATCACCGAACTTCGGATCCGGATTGATCTCGCGCTTCTCTGCACTGTGACGTCGGGACATGTTTCTCGTCTCTCGCTATCGACGGCCTGGCGCAGCACAAAAAAGCGCCAAAGCCGGGGAACCCTTACTTCGGACGCTTGGCACCGTACTTCGAACGGCGCTGCTTGCGGTTCTTCACTCCCTGGGTGTCGAGCACGCCACGGATGATGTGATAGCGCACACCAGGAAGATCCTTCACACGACCGCCGCGGATCATGACAACGGAGTGCTCCTGAAGGTTATGGCCTTCGCCGGGAATGTAGCCGATCACTTCGAAGCCATTGGTGAGGCGGATCTTCGCCACCTTGCGAAGCGCGGAGTTCGGCTTCTTCGGCGTCGTCGTGTAGACGCGCGTGCAAACGCCCCGCTTCTGCGGGTTGGCCTGCATGGCCGGAACCTTGTTGCGCTTCACCGGCGCTATGCGCGGCTTGCGGATCAGCTGGTTTACGGTAGGCATTAAACCTTCCTCTTGTCTCTCAATCTCGTGTCGCACGCCCTTGTTGGGGCCGTCTCAAGCTGTTTTCCATACGCAAATTCGGGCCGAAACCGCTCTCTCGCGGTCTTGCCCGAACAAAAAGCAGAGGAAGCGGAAGCCGCTTCTTGCGCGCCGGAAATGTCTTTCGCTCGTAAAACGAACCCTGTTTGAGGCCAACTCCAGCGCGCGACGCCCCGGAAAGGCAAGCCTCACATCGGCTCAGATGCGGCGGGTCATACTCGCAACGCCCCATTCCGTCAACCCCGCAGCGCCAAATATAGCGCGGAAAAACCGACGGGCCGGCTTCGATGAAGGTGCAGGAAATTTTCTTTCGCTATTTCGCGCGAAGGGCAACAGAATATGTCTCGCGAGAGGCTGTTGCCGGCACGTCGTCCTGACAGAATCGCCACAAATCGTTTCGAATCTTCTAAGCAGCTCGAGAAGGACAAGAATCATGAGTATCTCCGGCATGAACGACAACGAAAACCGCCCCGTCACAATCATCACGGGTCGCGTCTGGAGGCGGAAAGGCGGCAAGCCGGAGGGGGTGCATGTGCTACTCGTCGCCCCGGACGATGATTCCGCCGTTCGCATGGCGCTGGATGCCCTATCGCGGGAAGGTTACGCTGAAGCCGAGTTCGACCAGATCGGCGACCTTGACGGCGTGCCCGACGACGAGCCCCACCTCTCCGCCTACCAGGGCGCAATCGAGGGCGAGGTCTCGATCGTCACCTTCAACGCTCCCGACTGATCAGTTTATAGGTCCGGATCCGCCGATTTCTGCCATCTCGGGTTCCGACGGCCGCACGCCCGTCGCCCGATTGATAAGGACGGTGACGAACCACAACACGATGCCGATCCCGATGAGAACGCCGGCGATCTTGTACTGCACAGGATCCCGGCCCGTCCACGGCCCGGCGAGGAAGGCGCAGCAAACCGCGCCTACCAGCGGAAGGATCGTCGGCGCCCTGAAGTGACTGTGGGCCACAGTATCCTTGCGCAGCACGAGCACGGCCACGTTGACTATGGTGAAGACGCAGAGCAGCAGCAACGCGGTCGTGCCACCCAGGGCGGGGACCTCGCCGACAAAGGTGATCAGGGCAAATGCCAGCAGGCTCGTGAAGCCGATAGCGATGTAGGGTGTCCGGCGCGAAGGGTGAACTTTCCCCAGCACTGCCGGGAGCACGTGTTCCCGGCTCATGCCATACACGAGCCGGCTGGCCATCAGCATGTTGATCAGCGCGGTATTGGCCACGGCGAACATGGTGATGAAGCCGAAGATCGCGACCGGGAAGTTTGGCGCGCCCGCCTCCACGACCTTGAGCAAGGGCGTCTCCCCCTCCGCCAGCTCGGCGGGCGGGACAAGCGTGATCGCCGAGATGGAGACGAGGACATAGATCACGGCGGTGAACAGCAGCCCCGCCAGCAGGACCTTTGGGAAGATACGCGTGGGCTCCTTGCTCTCCTCCGCCATGTTGACGGCATCCTCGAAGCCGACCATCGCGAAAAAGGCAAGTGTCGTCGCAGCGATCACCGACCAGAACGCGCCACTGTCGGCGGATGCGGAGAATTGCATGACACGCGACACGTCGCCCTGACCGCCGAAGATTGCCGAGAGGCCGATGAAGATGATGATCAGAAGACCGGTCAGCTCGACACAGGTGAGCACCACATTGGTCTTCACGCTTTCACCCACGCCGCGTAAGTTGATGGCGGCCACGATCGCCATAAACGCCAAACCTATGAGCGTGATGCCGAAGGTGCCGGAAAGTCCAAGATTGAAGGCGCTCGACATGTTTGCCGCGAAGGCGCGCGACGCCGTCGACGCGGACGTTATGCCCGAGCACATCACGGCAAAAGCCACGATGAACGTCACGAAATGGATGCCGAATGCCTTGTGGGCGTAAAGGGCTGCCCCTGCCGCGCGGGGATATTTCGTGACCAGTTCCAGATAGCTGAAAGCCGTGATGAGCGCGACCACGAAAGCCACGAGGAACGGGAGCCAGACCACGCCGCCCACTTGCTTCGCGACCTGCCCGGTGAGCGCATAGATGCCCGTGCCTAGTATGTCGCCGACGATGAAGAGCAGCAGAAGCCAGGGACCTATGACCCTGTGCAGGCTGGGCTCGGCTTTCGCCGTCGCTTCGGAGGAATTGGTAGGGGCAGCTTCCGGCATGTCGGTATCCTCCAACGCAGGCAAACCATGCCCCCCGAGACAAGACTATTTCGCAGTGAGAATAGTCTGTCAAACGCGGTAGCCAGCCGCCCCCTTCACACCCATGGCGAGCATACCCCGGCCAGCCCCCTTTTGACCGACAATGAAGCGATTGCTTCGGTATGCCGCAAGCCGGCCCTAACAAGAAAGCCGCCGGGTTGCCCCGGCGGCTTCGGAATTTTCCTGGCGTCCGCCGTTACTGTGCGGCGGTCGACATGTCTGCAAGCATCGGATCGACCATCTCGACGCCGGATGCCTTGCGGCGTTCGTCGAGGATGAGTTCGTCGCGCGAGGTCGCGATGCGCCGGATCTGAGCCATCGTGCCACCGGTGCCGGCCGGAATCAGTCGGCCGACGATGACGTTTTCCTTCAGGCCCTGCAGCATGTCGGTCTTGCCGGCGACTGCCGCTTCGGTGAGCACCCGGGTCGTCTCCTGGAACGAGGCGGCCGAGATGAAGGACGGCGTCTGCAGCGAGGCCTTGGTGATGCCGAGCAGCACCGGCTGGCCGGCGGCCGGCTTCTTGCCGTCCTCGACCAGGCGGTCGTTGACCTCGTCCAGTTCGATCACGTCGACATGATCGCCCGGGATGTAGGTCGAATCGCCCTGCTCCGTGATCTCGACCTTCTGCAGCATCTGGCGAACGATCACCTCGATGTGCTTGTCGTTGATCAACACGCCTTGCAACCGGTAGACCTCCTGGATCTCGTTGACGAGGTAGGAAGCCAGTGCTTCCACGCCCTTGATCGCCAGGATGTCGTGCGGCGCCGGATTTCCGTCGAGGATGTAGTCGCCCTTCTCGATGGCGTCGCCGTCCTGCAGATGGAACGGCTTGCCCTTCGGGATGAGGTATTCGACCGGCTCCAGCGTCGAGTCATGCGGCTCGATGATGATACGGCGCTTGTTCTTGTAGTCGCGGCCAAAGCGGATCGTACCGTCGATCTCGGCGATGATGGCATGATCCTTCGGACGGCGTGCCTCGAAGAGTTCGGCAACACGCGGCAGGCCGCCGGTGATGTCCTTCGTCTTCGCGCTTTCCATCGGGATACGGGCCAGCACGTCGCCCGGCTTCACATGAGCACCGGGCTCGACCGAAAGGATGGCCTCGACCGAGAGCAGGAACCGGGCGTCGCCGCCCTTCGACAGCTTGCCGACCTTGCCCTTGGCGTCCAGCACCGTGATCGCCGGCTTGAGATCCGAACCGCGCGGCGTCGAGCGCCAGTCGATGACCTCGCGCTTGGTGATGCCGGTCGACTCGTCGGCCGTTTCCTGAACCGAGATACCGTCGACCAGATCCTCGAACGCTGCCTGACCCTCGATTTCGGTGAGGATCGGGCGGGTGTAAGGATCCCACTCGGCGATACGCTGGCCGCGTTTCACCTTGTCGCCGTCGTCCACATAGATGCGCGAACCATAGGTCACGCGGTGCGTGGCGCGCTCCTTGCCCGTCTCGTCGAGGATGAGGATCGCCATGTTGCGGCCCATCGCCACGAGATGGCCGTCGGAGTTGCGCACGACATTGCGGTTGCGGATCTGCACCGTGCCCTCATACGAGGCTTCCAGGAACGACTGGTCGACGACCTGCGCCGTGCCGCCCATGTGGAAGGTACGCATGGTGAGCTGGGTGCCCGGCTCACCGATCGACTGGGCGGCGATAACGCCGACAGCCTCACCGATGTTGACCGGGGTACCACGGGCCAGATCGCGGCCGTAGCAGACCGCGCAGACGCCGGTCCGGATCTCACAGGTCAGCGCCGAGCGGATACGGACGGACTGGATGCCGGCCTTCTCGATCGCATCGATGTCGCGCTCGTCGATCAGACGGCCACCCTTGACCAGCACTTCACCGGTCAACGGATGTACGATGTCGTCGAGCGCCGTGCGGCCGAGTACGCGCTGGCCGAGCGAAGCCACGACCTGGCCGGCATCGACGATCGGCTGCATGGTCAGGCCCTTTTCGGTGCCACAGTCGGCCGCGTTCACGATGCAGTCCTGCGCAACGTCGACGAGACGGCGCGTCAGATAGCCCGAGTTGGCCGTCTTCAGCGCGGTGTCGGCGAGGCCCTTCCGGGCGCCGTGTGTCGAGTTGAAGTACTCGAGCACGGTGAGGCCTTCCTTGAAGTTCGAGATGATCGGCGTCTCGATGATCTCGCCCGAAGGCTTGGCCATCAGGCCGCGCATGCCGGCGAGCTGGCGCATCTGGGTCGGCGAACCGCGCGCACCTGAATGCGACATCATATAGATCGAGTTCATCGGCTTCTGACGGCCGTTTTCGTCGAACTCGACCGCCTTGATGCGGCCCATCATCTCGTCCGCCACCTTCTCCGAGCACTTGGCCCAGGCGTCGACGACCTTGTTGTACTTCTCGCCCTGGGTGATCAGGCCGTCATTGTACTGCTGCTCGTATTCCTTCGCGAGCGCCTCGGTATCGGCCACCAGCTTGTGCTTGGTGTCGGGGATGAGCATGTCGTCCTTGCCGAAGGAGATGCCGGCCCTGCAGGCGTGGCTGAAGCCCAACGCCATGATGCGGTCGCAGAAGATCACCGTCTCCTTCTGGCCGCAGTGGCGATAGACCGTGTCGATCATCTTGGAGATGTTCTTCTTGGTCATCTCCTGGTTGGCGATCTCGAAGGGGACGTTGGGGTTCTTCGGCAGGAGCTCGCCGATGATCATGCGGCCCGGCGTCGTGTCGTAGATCTTCGACACGACGCTGCCTTCGGCGTCCACCGTCCTGTAGCGGCCCTTGATCTGGGCGTGCAGTGTCACGGCCTTGCTTTCCAGCGCGTGCTGGAGTTCGCCCATGTCGGCGAAGATCATGCCCTCTCCCGGCTCGTTCTGGTTGACGATCGAGAGATAGTAAAGGCCCAGAACCATGTCCTGGGACGGCACGATGATCGGAGCGCCGGAGGCCGGATGCAGGATGTTGTTGGTCGACATCATCAGCACGCGGGCCTCGAGCTGCGCTTCGAGCGACAGCGGCACGTGGACGGCCATCTGGTCGCCGTCGAAGTCGGCGTTGAAGGCCGTGCAGACCAGCGGATGAAGCTGAATGGCCTTGCCTTCGATCAGGATCGGCTCGAAGGCCTGAATGCCCAGCCGGTGCAGCGTCGGCGCGCGGTTGAGCAGCACCGGATGCTCGCGGATGACCTCGTCGAGGATATCCCAGACTTCCGGTTTTTCCTTTTCGACCAGTTTCTTCGCCTGCTTGACGGTCGAGGAATAACCCTTGGCGTCGAGACGGGCATAGATGAAGGGCTTGAAGAGTTCGAGCGCCATCTTCTTGGGCAGGCCGCACTGATGCAGCTTCAGTTCGGGACCGGTAACGATCACTGAACGACCGGAATAGTCGACTCGCTTGCCGAGCAGGTTCTGGCGGAACCGGCCCTGCTTGCCCTTGAGCATGTCCGACAGCGACTTCAGCGGACGCTTGTTGGCGCCGGTGATGACGCGGCCACGGCGGCCGTTGTCGAACAGCGCGTCGACGGCCTCCTGCAGCATGCGCTTTTCGTTGCGGATGATGATGCCCGGCGCGCGCAGTTCGATCAGCCGCTTCAGGCGGTTGTTACGGTTGATGACGCGGCGATAGAGGTCGTTCAGGTCCGACGTTGCGAAGCGGCCGCCATCCAGCGGAACCAGCGGGCGCAGGTCCGGCGGGATCACGGGAATGATCTTCATGATCATCCACTCCGGACGGTTGCCGGATTCCATGAAGTTCTCAACGACCTTGAGCCGCTTCAGGAGCTTCTTCTGCTTCAGTTCCGACGTGGTCGAGGCAAGTTCGGAACGCAGGTCGCCTGCGATCTTCTCCAGATCCATGCCGGCTAGGAGATCATGGATCGCCTCGGCGCCGATCATGGCGGTGAAGGAATCCTCGCCGTAATTGTCGACGGCGATCATGTACTCTTCCTCGGACAGAAGCTGATGCTGCTTCAGATCCGTCAGGCCGGGCTCGATGACGATGTAGTTCTCGAAGTAGAGCACACGCTCGATGTCCTTCAAGGTCATGTCGAGTAGTGTGCCGATACGCGAGGGCAGCGACTTCAGGAACCAGATATGGGCGACGGGCGCGGCCAACTCGATATGGCCCATCCGCTCGCGCCGAACGCGCGAGAGCGTGACTTCCACGCCGCACTTCTCGCAGATGACGCCCTTGTACTTCATGCGCTTGTACTTGCCGCACAGGCACTCGTAGTCCTTGATCGGGCCGAAGATGCGCGCGCAGAACAGGCCGTCCCGCTCCGGCTTGAAGGTACGGTAGTTGATCGTCTCCGGCTTCTTGATCTCGCCGAACGACCAAGACAGAATCTTCTCGGGCGACGCCAGCGAAATCCGGATGGAATCGAACACCTGCGTCGGCGCCTGAGGATTGAAGAGATTCATGACCTCTTGGTTCATGCCGTTCTCCTTGTCGGGACCGAAGTCCCTTTTCGATATTGTCGGGCATTGACGCCCATCTCGTGATCTCTCACCCCAACGCCGCCGCTCAGGCGAGGTTCACGCAAGTCATTCCTGCCGGCCCTCGGGCGGGCCGTGGGCGCATCGCGGCGACCCGCGATGCGCCGATCTTCATCACTCGGCCGCGTCGGGCAGGCGCGCCGGACCTTCTTCGGCCGTCCTGGAATTCTCCAGTTCGACATTGAGACCGAGCGAGCGCATTTCCTTGACGAGAACGTTGAAGCTCTCCGGAATGCCGGCCTCGAACGTGTCGTCGCCGCGCACGATCGCCTCGTAGACCTTGGTGCGGCCCGCGACGTCGTCCGACTTGACCGTCAGCATCTCCTGCAGCGTGTAGGCCGCGCCGTAGGCCTCCAGCGCCCAGACCTCCATCTCGCCGAAACGCTGACCGCCGAACTGCGCCTTGCCGCCCAGCGGTTGCTGCGTGACGAGGCTGTACGGTCCGATCGAACGCGCGTGGATCTTGTCATCCACCAGATGGTGAAGCTTGAGCATATAGATATAGCCCATCGTCACCTTGCGATCGAACGGCTCGCCTGTGCGCCCGTCATAAAGCGTCGACTGACCGCTGGTATGCAGCCCGGCCTGTTCGAGCATCTCGTTGATGTTGACCTCATGCGCGCCGTCGAACACCGGGGTCGCGATGGAGACGCCCCGCTTCATCTGTTCGCCGAGGCGCAGGATGCCCTCGTCGTCATAGTCGCGGACCGGCTCGTTGCGGTCGTTACCGGGGATGATGCTCTCGATCGTCGAGCGCAGCGGCTTGATGTTGCCGGACTGCTTGTAGGCCTCGATGAGCTCACCGATCTTCCGGCCCATGCCCGCGCAGGCCCAGCCGAGATGCGTCTCCAGGATCTGGCCGACATTCATGCGGCTTGGCACGCCCAGCGGATTGAGCACGATATCGGCATGCGTTCCATCCTCGAGGAACGGCATGTCCTCGATCGGAACGATACGCGAAACGACACCCTTGTTGCCGTGACGGCCGGCCATCTTGTCGCCCGGCTGCATCTTGCGCTTCACCGCCACGAAGACCTTGACCATCTTCATGACGCCGGGCGGCATCTCGTCGCCACGCTGCACCTTCTCGACCTTGTCCATGAAGCGCTGCTCGAGCGCCTTCTTGGAGTCGTCGTACTGGCCGCGCAGGGCCTCCAGCTCGCCCTGGAGCTTCTCGTCCTCGACGGCGAACTGCCACCACTGAGAACGGGGATAGTCGTCCAGGATCTCCTTGGTAAGCCTGGAGCCCTTCTTGAAGCCCTTCGGGCCTGCGATCGCGTCCTTGCCGACGAGCATGTCGTTCAACCGGCTGTAGACGTTGCGGTCGAGGATCGCCTGCTCGTCGTCGCGGTCCTTGGCGAGACGTTCGATCTCCTCGCGCTCGATCGCCATTGCGCGCTCGTCCTTCTCCACGCCGTGACGGTTGAAGACGCGCACCTCGACGACCGTGCCGAAGGTCCCGGGCGGCATGCGCATGGAGGTGTCGCGCACATCCGAAGCCTTCTCGCCGAAGATGGCGCGCAGAAGCTTCTCTTCCGGCGTCATCGGGCTCTCGCCCTTCGGCGTGATCTTGCCGACCAGGATGTCTCCGGGCTGAACTTCGGCGCCGATGTAGACGATGCCGGCTTCGTCGAGGTTCTTCAGCGCCTCCTCCGATACGTTCGGAATGTCGCGCGTGATTTCCTCGGGCCCGAGCTTGGTGTCGCGCGCCATGACTTCGAATTCCTCGATATGAATCGAGGTGAAGACGTCATCGGCGACGATGCGCTCCGACAGAAGGATGGAGTCCTCGTAGTTGTAGCCGTTCCACGGCATGAACGCGACGAGCACGTTGCGGCCGAGCGCCAGGTCGCCGAGATCCGTCGAAGGACCATCTGCGATGATATCGCCCTTCTCGATCCGGTCGCCGACATTCACCAGCGGACGCTGGTTGATGCAGGTATTCTGGTTCGAGCGCTGGAACTTCATCAGACGATAGATATCGACGCCGGACTTGCCGGGATCGAGGTCTTCCGTCGCCCTGATGACGATACGGGTCGCGTCCACCTGGTCGACGATGCCACCGCGACGGGCGGCGATCGCGGCGCCGGAATCACGCGCGACGATCGGCTCCATGCCGGTGCCGACGAACGGCGCCTCGGCACGTACCAGTGGCACGGCCTGACGCTGCATGTTGGAACCCATCAGCGCGCGGTTGGCGTCGTCGTTCTCGAGGAACGGGATCAGAGCCGCGGCTACCGACACCATCTGCTTCGGCGAGACGTCCATCAAGTCGACGTTTTCGCGCGGCGCCATCATCACCTCGCCGGCGTTCCGGCAGATGACGAACTCGTCCTTGAAGCGGCCCTCCTGGTCGAGCTCGGCATTGGCCTGCGCGACGAAGTGCTTGGCCTCTTCCATGGCCGAGAGATACACGACCTCGTTGGTCAGCTTGCCGTCCACGATCTTGCGGTACGGGCTCTCGATGAAGCCGTACTTGTTGACGCGCGCAAAGGTGGCGAGCGAGTTGATCAGGCCGATATTCGGGCCTTCCGGCGTTTCAATCGGGCAGATGCGGCCATAATGCGTCGGATGCACGTCGCGCACCTCGAAGCCGGCGCGCTCGCGGGTCAGACCGCCCGGTCCAAGCGCCGACAGGCGCCGCTTATGGGTTATCTCCGACAACGGATTGGTCTGGTCCATGAACTGCGAGAGCTGCGAGGAACCGAAGAACTCACGCACGGCGGCGGCCGCCGGCTTGGCGTTGATCAGGTCCTGCGGCATGACCGTGTCGATCTCGATCGAGGACATGCGTTCCTTGATCGCACGCTCCATGCGTAGCAGGCCGACGCGATACTGGTTCTCCATGAGCTCGCCGACGGAACGCACGCGGCGGTTGCCGAGATTGTCGATGTCGTCGATCTCGCCCTTGCCGTCGCGCAGCTCGACGAGCGTCTTGACCACGGCAAGGATGTCTTCCTTGCGCAGCACGCGCACGGTGTCCGCGGCATCCAGTTCGAGACGCATGTTCATCTTGACGCGTCCCACGGCCGACAGGTCGTAGCGCTCGGGATCGAAGAACAGCGAGTTGAACATCGCCTCGGCTGTCTCGAGCGTCGGCGGCTCGCCCGGACGCATGACCCGGTAGATGTCGAACAGCGCGTCCTGACGGCTCTCGTTCTTGTCGACCGCCAAAGTGTTGCGGATGTATCCGCCCACATTGATGTGGTCGATATCGAGGATCTGGATCTCTTCCTCGCCGGCCTCATTGAGAACCTTGAGGGTCTTCTCGTCGATCTCGTCGCCGGCCTCGAGATAGATCTCGCCGGTGGCATAGTTGACGATGTCCTCGGCAAGATAGCTGCCATAGAGGTCGTCGTCGGTCGCCTTGATCGCCTTCAGGCCCTTTTCGGCAAGCTGCTTGGCCTGACGGGCCGTGATCTTCTTGCCGGCCTCGACGACGACCTCTCCGGTATCGGCGTCGACAAGGTCGCTGACGGCCTTGAGGCCGCGGAAGCGGTCGACGTTGAACGGAATCCGCCAATGATCACCCGAGCGCTTGTAGGCGATCTTGTTGTAGAAGGTGGAGAGGATCTCCTCGCCATCCATGCCGAGAGCCATCAGCAGCGACGTCACCGGAATCTTGCGGCGACGATCGATGCGGGCATGCACGACATCCTTCGAGTCGAATTCGATGTCGAGCCACGAGCCGCGATAGGGAATGACGCGCGCCGCGAACAGCAACTTGCCCGACGAGTGCGACTTGCCCTTGTCGTGGTCGAAGAAGACGCCCGGCGAACGGTGCATCTGCGAGACGATCACGCGCTCTGTGCCGTTGACGATGAAGGTGCCGTTCGACGTCATGAGCGGCATGTCGCCCATGTAAACGTCCTGCTCCTTGATGTCCTTGATCGACTTGGCGCCGGTGTCCTCGTCCAGATCGAACACGATCAGGCGCAGGGTCACCTTCAACGGCGCGGCATAGGTCAGGTCGCGCTGCCGGCACTCGTCGACATCGAATTTCGGTGCCTCGAATTCATATTTGACGAATTCCAGCATCGACGTGCCGGAAAAGTCCTGGATCGGGAACACCGACTTGAAAACGGCCTGCAAGCCCTCGTCGGGACGCCCGCCCTTGGGCTCCTCGACCATGAGGAACTGATCATAGGATGCCTTCTGAACCTCGATCAGGTTCGGCATCTCCGCAACCTCCGGGATTTTTCCGAAGAACTTGCGTACGCGCCTGCGACCGTTGAAAGTCTGGGTCTGGGCCATCGTCGCTCCTTGCTGCCTTTCTTGGGGCGCACCTCGCCAGGCTCGCCTTGCAGTTCGTGACCGCCGCCGCGGCAGTCTTCTTCCAATTTGCTCGCCGCCTGCCGGCGGCAGGCCAAAACGGTTGAAAACCCGTTTCCTGAAAGCCGCAAAATCGGCCCTCAGGAAAGAGGTTCCCCATGACTCCGCCCCGGCTTCCCCGATTGCCCGGGGAATCGGCGGACAGGACCTGCCCGTCCGCCGAGAACCGTGACGCTACTTCAGTTCGACCTTGGCGCCCGCAGCTTCCAGCTGAGCCTTGAACTTGTCGGCATCGGCCTTGGAAACGGCTTCCTTGATCGGCTTCGGAGCGCCTTCGACCAGGTCCTTGGCTTCCTTGAGGCCGAGACCGGTGATGGCGCGCACTTCCTTGATGACGTTGATCTTCTGGGCGCCGGCGTCGGCGAGGATGACGTCGAACTCGGTCTTTTCCTCAACCGGGGCGGCAGCGGCAGCGGCACCGCCAGCAGCGGCGACGGCCACCGGAGCGGCAGCCGAAACGCCCCACTTCTCTTCCAGCAACTTCGACAACTCGGCCGCCTCGAGGACGGTCAGCTGCGACAGGTCTTCAACGATCTTGGCGAGATCAGCCATTTTTCACTTCCTTTAAAGGTTCGAACAGGTGTTTGGTGACAGCGAGGAACGGCCTCATGCCGCCTCGTCCTTCCGGGCGTAAGCGCCAATGACACGCGCGACCGAAGCCGCGGGAGCATTGACGACCTGGGCGATCCGGGTTGCCGGGGTGGCAATCATGCCCACCAGCTTCGCGCGGAGCTCGTCGAGCGACGGAAGCGTGGCGAGTGCCTTCACCCCATCCGCATCGAGAGCCGTCGCGCCCATGGCGCCGCCGAGAATGATCAGCTTGTCATTCCCCTTGGCGAAGTCGGACGCGACCTTGGGAGCCGCAACCGGATCATCCGAGTAGGCGATCAGCGTCTGTCCCTTGAACAGATCGATGATGGCTTCGGACTCCGTGCCCTGAAGAGCGATTTTGGCGAGACGGTTCTTCGCGACTTTGACGGTGCCGCCGGCCTGACGCATCTTCGTGCGAAGATCGTTCATTTGCGCGACGGTGACACCGGCATAGTGGGCCACGACGACTGAACCTGCGCTCTTGAACGCATCGTTCAGGCCCGTGACGAGTTCGCGTTTTTCCGCTCTGTCCACTGCCTATCTCCAGTTGACAGCCGCTTCACCTTGAAACGGCCATCGGTTGCCTTTTGCCGGGCGGGCCATCCAATCCTGGATCACCCGAACGACGCTCGAGGATCCTGCCCCCTTTCGCCACACCGGCCGGTCGCCCGGACGGAGTGCTGGACAAAAGGTCAACACGGTTCGAACCTTTCATCGGAGCCTTCGCTCCTTTGTCGGGTCTTCACCCGTCTCATGCAGGCCCCTGAGGAATTAAGGCGAGCCGCCTGCAATCTCGGACAGGATTTCCGGAAGCCTTTCGGACTTCCGGATCCGGGCCCAAGGGCCCGGAATTCGTTCGGGATCAAGCGCTTGGAGCTTGATCCCGATAATTCACATCAGGACGCCACGGTGAGGCTCGACAGATCGAGCCTCAGGCCGGGGCCCATCGTCGTGCTGAGCGACGCCTTCTTCAGGTAGTTGCCCTTGGCGCCGGCCGGCTTGGCCTTGGTCACGGCATCCGCGAAAGCACGGATGTTCTCTTCGATTGCCTTCGCATCGAACGACGCCTTGCCAACGCCCCCATGGACGATGCCAGCCTTCTCGACCCGGAATTCGACGGCGCCACCCTTGGACGCCTTGACGGCGCCAGCAACGTCGGCCGTCACCGTGCCGACCTTCGGGTTCGGCATCATGCCGCGCGGACCGAGCACCTTACCGAGGCGGCCGACCAGCGGCATCATATCGGGAGTAGCGATGCAGCGATCGAATTCGATCGTGCCCTTCTGGACAGTCTCGACCAGATCCTCCGCCCCGACGATGTCGGCACCGGCAGCGCGCGCCTCGTCAGCCTTGTCTCCCTTGGCGAACACGGCAACGCGCACGGTGCGGCCCGTGCCGTTCGGCAGATTGACCACGCCGCGAACCATCTGATCGGCGTGACGCGGGTCGACACCGAGATTCATGGCGATCTCGAAGGTCTCGTCGAACTTCGCCGTGGCACGCTCCTTGAGCATCTTCACGGCCTCGTCCAGGCTATAGGCCTTGTTGCGATCGATTCCCTCGCGGGACTTGGCAACACGCTTTGCAATCTTAGCCATCGTCTCAGCCCACCACTTCCAGGCCCATCGAGCGGGCAGAACCTTCGACCATACGCATCGCCGCCTCGACGTCGTTCGCGTTCAGGTCCTTCATCTTCGCCTCGGCGATCTCGCGAACCTTCTCGCGGCTGATCGTGCCGGCCTTGGCTTTTCCCGGTTCCTTCGAGCCCGACTTCAGGTTGGCCGCCTTCTTCAGGAAGAAGGTCACCGGCGGCGTCTTCATGACGAAGGTGAACGACTTGTCCTGATAGTAGGTGATGACGACGGGAATGGGCGAACCCTTCTCCATCTCCTGGGTCTGCGCGTTGAACGCCTTGCAGAACTCCATGATGTTGATGCCACGCTGACCAAGCGCAGGACCGATCGGGGGCGACGGCGTCGCCGAACCCGCGGCTACCTGAAGCTTGAGCTGGCCTGCAATTTTCTTAGCCATACTCTTGTCTGCCTTTTCGACGTGCCGGATATCCGGCGGTTGCAGTCTGGTGGTCCGGAGACGGACGGCCGGCTAAGCCGCCAGTTTCCTCCCACCTGTTTCGGCGGCAAGCCGCCGTCCCGCGCCACCGATCCGGCAGCGAGGACAATCGGATCAGCCCTTCTCGACCTGACCGAATTCGAGATCGACAGGCACCGCGCGCCCGAAGATCGAAACCTCCACCTTGAGCCTGGAGCGCTCCTCGTCCACTTCCTGGACGAAACCGTTGAACGACGCGAACGGACCGTCGGACACGCGCACCTGCTCGCCGATCTCGAAGGTGACGGACGGCTTCGGCCGTTCGACCCCCTCCTGGACCTGATGAAGGATGCGCTCGGCCTCCTTGTCGCTGATCGGCACCGGCTTGGAGTCACCCAGGAAGCCGGTGACCTTCGGCGTATTCTTGATCAGACTGAACACGGCGTCCGAAAGATTGGCCCTCACCAACACGTAGCCCGGAAAGAACTTGCGCTCGGCATCGACCTTGCGGCCACGACGAACCTCGACGACCTTTTCCGTCGGGACGACGATCTGCTCGATCTGATCGGCAAGCCCCTTCTGCTTGGCCTTGTTCTCGATATCCTCGGCGACCTTCTTCTCGAAATTCGAGTAGGCGTGGACGATGTACCACCGCGCAGTCATTCAGATACTCCGTAGTCGCCGGTCTATCGGGCAATGCCGAGGATCTGCTCGATCCCAAAGGCCATGAGCTGGTCTGCCGCGAAAAAGAAAATGGACGCGATCACCGCGAATGCCAGAACCATCAGCGTCGAGATCATGGTTTCGCGCCGAGAAGGCCATGTCACCTTCTGGGTTTCCGACCTTACCTGCTGGATGAAGGTAAAGGGATTGGTGGTCTTTGCCATGCGCCGCTCTACTTTCGAGACCCGTCGACCGGGCCACCTGGATGATCCCGCGAAGCCGGGAGATGTCGCCTGGACCGGAACGCCCGCGAATCAGTCGCGATCACTCCACCCATGCATTAAGGGCGCGTAAAGCAGGTTTCCCAGCTCCACGCGCCGCGTGTCCGTCCATCTACATAAAGCCGATTCACGACACATGCAAGTGCGATCAAACCGCTTTATTGTTCGGGCGCCGGCATGAGACCATCCAGTCGTCCCTTCCCGGCTATGGCCGGTCTTATGCCCCAAAACGCCGCTTTTGGCAAGGTGTCTTGTGATTCTGCGCTCTTTCCGCGCGTAAAAACGGCTTGAAGCGTTCGCAATCAGTGGCCTGGGTGGAGGGCATCGTTCAGATACATGCAGGTCAGCATCGTGAAGATATAGGCTTGAATGCCGGCCATCAGCAGTTCGAGTGCCGTGATCGCGACAGTCATAGCCAGCGGAAATACGGCACCGATGATCCCGACGGTCCCGAACCCCGACATGGAGACGATGAAACCGGCAAAAACCTTCAGAGTGATATGGCCGGCCAGCATCACGGCGAACAGACGCACCGAGTGACTGATCGGCCGGGAGAGATAGGACACGATTTCGATCGGAACGATGATTGGGGCGAGGACCAGCGGCACGCCTGAAGGGAGAAACAGCCGAAAGAAGCCGAGGCCATTCTTCCACAGGCCATAAATCGTCACGGTCAGGAACACCAGCATGGCCAGCGCGAATGTGACGATGATCTGGCTGGTCACCGTGAAGGCATAGGGGAACATGCCGATCAGATTGGCGACGAGGATGAACAGGAACAACGAGAAGACCAGCGGAAAGAACCGCATGCCGCCCTCGCCCGCATTGTCCCGGAGCGTCTTCGAGACGAACTCATAGGCCAGTTCGGCGATCGACTGCGCCCTGCCGGGGATCAGTCGTCTACCGGCAGTCGCCAGCAACAGGAACGCTCCACCGGCAACGGCCGCACCGATCATATGGGCCGCCGAGTTGGTGAAGGCGAATTGATGCCCGCCGAGCTCGAAGAGGTCGAAAAGCGGCTTGATTTCGAATTGTTCGATTGGTCCGGCCATGGTCTCTACTTTCGTGAATCAGTTGCTGGCGAGCGCTCGGCGAACGGCGAGCCGCGCCTCGCGGAAGCGCGAGCACGCGGATCGCCACGCAACAAGCGTGCCTTCGGCCTGATCATGTTTCGATTTTGGGATGTGACGAACTGGCGGGGATGCAAAAATGGCTCCATCGTTCTCGATGGGGCCGTCCCCGACGTGCTCAAGGCGCCGGTCGTCCAGCGCGCGCTGCTTCTAGCTCACGAAGGACCGCAAGCCAAGGGGCGTGATCTTATTCAACAGTGCTTCCCTGAACACTCAAAAATCGCGCCCGCCGGCAAAAGCACATTCATCCACTATCTCCTTCTTTGGCTCGGGCGCGCTAATGGGCTGCACTCTCGGCCTGCGCGCCGCTCGCCAACGTTTCCTCCAGCCTGATTCTCTTGGGAGGCGGGCCGCTCCGTTCTATGACGCTCACCGGCGCGGCGATCGTTGCTGCCGCGATGGTACCTACGTTCTTGGCCGTCCCGGCAACGACCGCGGTGATTCCCTCGGCCAGCGAGATTTGCGAGTCGGTGAGTGTCTGGCCCGTGATGATGCGCTGGCCGATCAACTGTACGATCTCCGGACTTTCGGCGAACTTGCCATGATGCAAACCGTCGTCAGTCTCGACCTTTGTGAGGTCGATCGCCGTGATACCGGCGCGCTCGAGCTGCGTGCGATAGGGCTCGGCCGTGGGATCGATCGCGCCAAGGCGCGAAACGTCGCCGGAGATCAAGCTCGACACGGCAAGTGCGCGGTCGTCCTGGGACACGAAGATCGTGAATTTCGGGCGGCCCTCCCCCATGTCGGTCCATTGCTTGGCGAAGACATCGAGGTCGATATCGGGTGAAGCGAGGATCACGTTTTGGATTTTGGGAGCGATCTTTCCATCCCGAATCCCCATTTGGCGAAGAGCCTCCATCGTCAGCCAGGTTCCCATGGAATGGGCAAGGATCGTGACATCCTTCACATCGGGTGCGGTTGCCAGGGCACGCAGTGCGTCTTCGAGCGCTGTGCGGGAGTAGTTCGTGCTTTCCTTGTCGTAGTTGTAGTCGAGCACGCGGGCGCGGGACGGCCAGGTGAACAGCATAGGCGTCGCCTTGGCGCCGGAATCGTGCACGATCTGCGCCAGGCGGAAGACCCCATCCTCGTACCGGTTGTTGAAGCCATGCACGAACAAGAGGATGTGGCCGCCGACGCTGTGCTGGCGAAACCATTCGCGAGCCTCGTCGCGCGACGCCAATTGACGCACGCGCGTCACGGCAAAATCAGTCTCAGGATTGGGCGGCAGGCGACGCGGCCATTGCACGGTGCCTGGCTTGCGTCGATCGTCCGGCGGGATCGACACCGCGACGTCCGTCAAGGCGAGGGTCGGGCTACGCTCGCCTGAAAACAAGGTGGCCGGGTCTCCAGACGGCTGGCGCGTCGTCCCT
The DNA here is from genome assembly GCF_050958605.1 of Mesorhizobium sp. 1B3. Lineage (NCBI taxonomy): Bacteria > Pseudomonadati > Pseudomonadota > Alphaproteobacteria > Hyphomicrobiales > Phyllobacteriaceae > Mesorhizobium > Mesorhizobium sp. 1B3. The sequence continues at coordinate 356,428 of NZ_JBJHDO010000004.1, forward strand.
ACCAGCATGTCGACCTGAGAGGTGGCGGAGGTCGCCACGGCTACCGGAGTCATCACGCCTTTCGGATGCCCCCCGCAGCCAGCCAGAATAAGGATAGCGAAAAGCGTGGAAGCAACCCGTCCGGGTTTCGGGGATTGGACTGCGACGCTGAGACCCAACTGTTCAGGCATCGGTGCTTTCTCTGACAAACTCATCAACTCCGCGCCCGCACGACAAAATGAAGACACCCGAATCTTTGCGCAGCCCTAGCTCTCCAGTTCGCAGGGTAGCTTCGCAGGCCAGCGGACGTGACTATTGGAGTGCATGCCAGCGAGCGATAGTTGGACTTTGGGATAATATTAACGATCTGGCAATTGACCGCATCGGCCAGCACTGTCCCGCCCCCTCTGGCGTGCCGGCCATCTCCCCACAAAGGGGAGATCATCTCGGCGTCTCTTCCGCCACGTTGACGATTGGCGAAACCATGCGTGAGCCGATTCTCCCCTTGTGGGGAGATGGCCGGCAGGGGTACTGCGCGGTACAGGCGGGAAGGCCAGGATGGATCTGGGGTCGCTCCGTGCCTAGGCCTAGTAGTCGCTGATCGCCGTGCCGCCCACCTCATTGAAGTTGATGTACCTGCGCGACGTCACCGCCAGCGGGTCCTCCGATGCTGCCATCTGGTCCCTCAGCACGACGTCGCTACCCGAATCCATGGCACTGAAAACGTCGAAGCGCCGGTGGAAATCGATCGGCGTGTTGGCGCCGGGATTGAAGAAGACGTTGGTCCTGTCCAACGGGCCCAACGCCGTCACTGTCGGTGGCGATGTGGTGACGATGGCCGAAACGGGCGCCGGTCCTTCGACATCCTTCATCATAAGTATCCAATTGCCGTCCGGGCTGGCGACGGTCGTTCCCGTGTCGATGGGCGCTCCGCCGGGGCCGATAAGGGTGATCCTTACCTGCGCGCCTGTCGCCGACTTTCCGGTGAAGATCGGCGCGATATAGAGCGGCTCCTCGATTTCTTCTTCCTCTTCCTCCTCGTCGTCGCCGAGCACACGCTCGATCTCGAATGGATCCGGCGCGGCGTTGAGGATATCGCTGTCAGTCGCGATGTTGTTGTTCGGATTGGCATCGCGCCCACGCGTGCCGTCCCCGTTCACCTCGACCACATTGACCGCTTGGTCGATATCGGCCGACGTGGGGAACATAACCTCGAGCGTCAGGCCGAGGATTATGGGAGGATCTCCGGGATTGACCGTGCCGAGCCTCCAGGTCACGACGCCGGTGGCAGGATCGAAGACGCCGCCATTGGTCGCGCTCACGAAGCGGAAGACGCGCGTGTCGATGACGTCGCGCACCACGACGCCGTCGGCGCGGAATTCGCCGACGTTCTGCACGGTTATCGCATAGTCGACGATGTCGCCCGGGGAGACCTCGTCGACGCCATTCGCCTTGGTGATCACGAGATCCGGATAGATCAGCCGGTCCGTGTGGGTGTCGATGTTGTTCTGCGGCGTCGGATCGGGGCCGCCTTGCCCGTTGTCGTTGATGGTCACGACATCGGTCGTGTCGTCGATCGAGGGCGGAAGCCCCGGACGCACCCTCAGCACCATGGTGAAGTCGAGCACACCATCGTCCGGCGACAGCGTGTCGAGCCGCCAGGTGACCGTCCCGGACACCGGGTCGAAGACCCCTCCGTCGCTGGCTGAAACGAACTCGAATACGGTGGTGTCGACGCGGTCGATAATCTGCACCCCGGCTGCGACGCGGTCGCCGACATTCTGGGCGGTAAGCGTGAACTCGACGGTTTCGCTGCCGCCGATCACTTCGACAGCGTTCGTTTTCGTCACGACGAGATCAGGAATGGCGCGGGTCGTGATTGTCGCATCGTCGATATTGTTCTCGGGCGTGGGGTCCGTCTGGATCATGTCTACCTCGGCGACGTTGATCAATTGCACGTCGCCTGTTCCACCGGAAGGCGCCGGCGAGAACGTGTCGCTCGCCTGCATGAAAAGTGTGATGAGCCGTGTTTGATCAGGAGGAATGTCAGCGAGCGCGACCGTGATCACCCGGGTCGTGAGATCGAAGGTGAAGGGTGTGTCCACGCCGTCCACACTGACGGAAAGGAGCTCCACGTCTACGGGCAAAACATCTGTGAACACGACGTTGCGCGCCGTTTCGACCACCGGATTGTCCAAATTCGGTGCGCCAACGTTCAGCACCTCAATGTCGTAGGTGAAGAGCTCGCCGGGCTCGACAATGTCGACGGACGCTTCCTTTACAAGTTGCAGATCCGGCCCGACAATCGTTACCGAATCCGTATCAGAGCGGGTATAACCGCGCTGTTCATCGGGCGCCTGAACGTCGGGAATGGTGTCGTAGCCGAGCGTGGACGTGTTCGGAATTGTTGCGCCGTCCGCGCCCGCTACGACCACGCTTTGCGCCGTGAACCTGATCACGAGCGTCGCGTTGCGCTCCAGCTTGTCGAGGTTCACCTGGAACCCGGTGCCGACAAGGGTCACCACGGCCGTTCCGGAACCGCCCTCCACCGTCGCGGTGATCGAACCCGGGTTCAACGTGAGCAGCGGGTCGTTGAAAGGATCCGAAACGACCAGGTCGAATGCGTCGACATGGGAGTTGGCGGTGTGGTTCACACGGATCTCGTAGGGGGCCGTCCCGCCGACCGGGACGAGGGGGAGAAGTGCGCGCTTGTCGATCACGAGGTCGGGTTCAACCAATGAAATCGTCTCGGTCGCATCGTCGGGCGCGATCCCGCCTCCCGCGCTCACCGTTGCGGTGTTCGAGATGACATCGCCGTCCTGGTTGAGAATATTGTCCAGGACCGTCGCCCGGTAGGTGACGCGGATCGTGTCGTTGCCGCTCGCATTGTCGCCGGGGTTGACGAGCTGGATTTCCGGCGTGCCGGGCGTGTTGTCGAGCTGGAAACTCAGCGTCGCCACGCCTGTGATCGGATTGACATCGAGCGTCGGGTTCACGATCGTCACGTCGCCGCCGGCGAAGCCGATGTCTTCGACTGTCAGTGAAGAGAGATCGATCCCCATCCAGGACTCGGTCACGTCTACGACCATCAAATTGCTGGTCGTCCCCTCGGAGACGGTGATATCGAGCGCGAAATCCCCTGTCTCGCCGATAGTGAGTTGATTACCCACGGTCTCCGCAACGGAGGAGGATTCGAGCGACTTTTCGATCGAAATCGGGAATGCGCCCAGCTGGACAGTGGCGTCATCCACGGCCTGGTAGTTGTTCAGGTTGTCATCGGGATCGATATCGTTGGGATCTGTGCTGTCTGGCGGAACCGGAACCGCGTCGTCGGTGAAATCGCCGTCGAGCAACCCCTCCGAGCCGTCGCGCTCGTCGGGGTTCGTTCCTGACGTCGAGGTCCAGCGCACGTCGACGTCGTTGGTCAGCGTCTCGTTCGGGGAGGCGGTGTTCGCCACCACCAGGGAATAGGTGAGCCTAACGGTCCCGCCGACGGCAATCTGGTTGATAGTCCCGGTGATCTGGCCCGCAGTGACCGTGAAGCCGCCAACCACCACGCCGTTCTCGTCCAGAACGTCGCCAGTAAAGTTTGTGTCCGCGGGCGCCGTGTCGGTGAAGGTCACGTCGAAGGCGTCCGACGTTCCGATATTGGTCAGCACCACCTGATAGGTGACCACGTCGCCGGCGTCCTGGATCTGGGCAGGATCGGTCAGCACCGTCTTGTCGACCGTAATGACCGGCTCAACGATCGCGAGCGATGCAGCGCCCGTAGCCCCAATCGTGTTGTCCGCCTGAACGTCCGCGGCGTTGTCGATCTGCTCCCCGTCCTGATTGATGCGCTCGTTCGTCACGACCGCGGTGTACGTGATTCTGATCGTGTCGTTGTCCGTCAGATCGCCGATCGGATCGCCCGGGTTGAGAAGCGAGCCGTCCGCGCTGTTCTGGAGCTGGAAGGTCAGCAGGCTTGCGCCCGGCACGTTCGGCGAGGGCACGAGCGACGCTCCGACGATTTGCAATCCGGCCGCGCCGGCGAAACCGCTCGGGATGATCGTCAGCGAACTCAGATCGATCCGCTGCCCCGCTTCGGTCAGATCCTGAACCACGACGTTCTGAAGCGTTCCCTCGAACACTTTCACGTCGAGCGTGTAGGTGACCGTCTCGCCGATCGTCGCTTGTGGGACACTTACCGATTTGACGAGGTCAATCACGCTGTCGGTGACGACTTGCGCCTGAGCTGTCGCTACATAGTCGTTCACGTCGCGGGGGAGATTCCCGATCCGCTCTCCCGTGGGCGAACCCGGATTTACACTTCCGTCGAGCGAACTCCACCTCCCGAGGACGCCGTTCGGGATGGTCTCGCTAGGCCCTACAGTGTTCTGCACTGACACTGTGTAGACAAGCTCGAATGTGGCACCGAGCGGAATATCGATATCCGCCCCGTCTATCGTCTGGATGGTATTCCCGACAATCTCGATCTGGTCCAGCACGTCGACGCCGTTGACGGTCGCTCTGACGAGGCTCGCGGCGAAGTCCTCCGGTATGCTGTCGGTGAAAGTGAATTCGAACGCATCCGACTTGGAGCTGGAGCTGTGCTGCGCGGTTACCGTGAAGGTGATTTCGTCCCCGGCGTCAACCGTGGCGGGGGCGTCGTGTGTCTTGGTGAGAACCAGTTCCGGCTCGACAATGGAGAAGGAAGCGTCGTCGGAGCTGCTCCCATTGTCATGCGTCCAGGTAACGGTGTTGGGCTTGGAATCGTTGTTCTGGTTTTCGAACACGTTGTCCACGCGTGCCTGGAAGGTGACTCGCAGGAAATCGTTCGACAAGTCGTTGTCGCCCGGGGTGACGAAGTCTTCCAGATCGAGCGTCAGGGTCTGTCCGGATTGTGTAAAAACAAATCCGGTGATCGGGTTGCCATCGCCGTCCTCAACTGTCCCGGTTCCGGGTAAGAACGTTATTCCCGGTGGCAGGATATCCACGCCGAGGGGATTGACGGTCGTGCCTTCGATGACAGGAATTTCGAACGTGTAGGTAACGATCTCGCCGATCGTAGCGGTCGGCTTGTCCACCGTCTTCACGATCGGGCCGGGGTCGGCGATGGTGACGGTTTGCTCGGTCTCGAAGAAATAGTTGTTGACCTCGTTCGGATCGTCGCTGTTGACGTTGCGCGGTACCATGTCCGAACCGTCACGGGTTTGGCTGACGCTGCCCGCGATATACGTCGCGTCATCCTCAGGATCGAGGGATGGGTTGAAATCCGTGATCACTGGCCTCGACGGATCGAATCCGTCCGCCGGGTCGAAATCCGGCAGAGACTGATAGGTGAGTTGCACCTCGTTGGTGAGCGCCTCCCCCTGAACCACGGCCTCAGCGACCGTGACGCGGTAGGTTATTGTCACGGTTTGAGTGCGCGGCAGGTCGAAACCGTTGACGGTCAGCGTGTTGGTGGCTGCGTCGAAGGCGATGTTGGCGTCACCGTCGAACCCTGCTGCCGTGAACCCGTTGAAAACAACGGAGCCGGGCACGATCTGCAGGTTGGGCGGAATCTGATCCGTTAGCGTCAGCGCGTAACCGTCGCCCGTCGACAGCGTGTCGTTGTGGGAAAGCGTCAGAGTGTAGGTGAGCTCGTCTCCTGCGTCGAGGTCCGGCGTGACCCCCGTCACGGTTTTCGCGACATCGATGGCAGGCTCGGTGATGGTGATGTTGACGGAATCGTCGAAATTCTGTGCCACGCCGGCTACGTCATAAGTGACCCGTGCGCCGTTGACGTGAACGTCGCCGCTATCGGTCTCCACCACATTCATGACTTGGGCACGGAATACCAGAAAAATCGATTCCTCCAGCGGGACCGGGTTGTCCGGGTCACCCACATTGAGGACTCCGCCGATGTTGAGCTGAAGCCTGTTGTTGATCCCGTCGCCATTGGTGTCGCTTACGACGACATTGCCCACGGTTAGTGCGTCCGGGTTGCTGAGGACGAGGTTCGAGCCGACGCGCACTTGATCGACCGAGACGATCCCCACAATCCCCACTGCGCCGGCGGCGTTGAAGAAATCAGTGTCATCGAACATGATGACATTGTCGGCCTGTCCGACCGGAAAGGAGACCTTCAGGACATACGTCAGCACCTCGCCGACCACGACGTTCGGGTCGGGGTCCAGGGGGTCTGGATTGGTCGGTAGGGCCGGATTCATCGGGAAGGCGATCGGCTGGCCTCCGAGCGAGGTGTTGAGCAGGAATTTCTCGATCTCGGGTCCCGAGATCGTCAGCGTATCGGACCCGCTTGTCGGGCCGAAAACCCGCTCGACCAGTTGGTTGCCCGACAGCGAGGAATAGCTGTCGATTGTTGCGGTGTTCTCCACGACCGTGCCTTCGATTGCATCGGGCTGGATCGTGACATTGAAGCCAAGCAGAAGCTTTTCGCCCTTGGCGATGGCAAAGGTCGGATCGGTAACCACGGTAATGACGAAATTGCCACTTGGATCAGTCGGGGGCGTGATCGTGACGGTAACGAGGGAAGGGTTGGCGTCGAGTTGGGTCTGGACGGAGCCGGTACCGGAAACGCTGACTTGGACAATGCTTGCAAAGACAGCGCCGGTCATGTCGGTGTCGGCGTCCGTGATCGTCAACCCGAAGGCGGTCGTGTCGAACGTGCCGGAGCCGTTCACGATCTCGTAGGTCATCAAGACGGACTCGTTCCCCTGCGCCTTGTCCGGGGAAAAGGTCTTGGTGATGGTGAGATTGGGCTCGACGATATCCACGCCTTCGGTATCGCTGACGGGATTGGTGGTCGGCGTGTCCAGGGTCGCCGTGTTGATCGCGCGCGTTCCTGCATCGAGCGCCGGATCGTCGGTCGCCTGCGCCTGATATTGGATAACGAAAGATTGGCCGCTGAGATCAGTGCCCGGCGCGGCATTGGTGATGAGGTTGCTGAAGTCGAAGGTCAGCGTGTTTCCCGTCTGGGTGAAAGCGAGTGCAGAGCCGTCCGACAAGGCGCCGCCGCCTTGCTGCACAATCCCCTCGAAGGTGACCGTTTCGCCATTCGCGTTGATGAAGGTCAACAGCAGAACCGGAGTCCCGACCAGCGCCATGCCTTGCGGCAGGACGTCGGTGACGATGGCCTGCGTCGCGCCGTCAGGCAGCGTCACCTCGATCTGGAACGTGCCGATCTCGCCAATGGTGAGGTCGTCGCCAGTGGTGAAACCCTGATCGGTGGCGATCAGTCGCTTGTCGATTTCGACGGTCTGCGCCGTCAATTCCGCGTCGTCGGTGAATTGCCCGTCCACCCCCTCGGTAAAGTCGTTGCCGCCCTCGATGGCGGCAAAGGAGAGTATCTCGGCGGTGTTGTTTACAGTGATGCCCGGATTGAGGTTGTCCACGGCGACCAACTCATAGGAGATGATGATGATGTCGTGGCCATTGGCGGCGCCGCCGGCCGCAATTCCTCCGAGACCGTTGGCATCGTCATCGTTGATCGTGATGCCGGTCCCGCCGAAAAAGTCGTCGATGGTGCCGGTGAAGCTCACGAGCGATCCGTCGCCATACTGCACGGTCAGCACCGCGCCGGCGGGGATCGCGAAACCCGGCGGGAGCGTGTCGTTGATCACGACGTCGAAGGCGTCCTGGCCGCCGGTGTTCTGCACGGTCACCGCGAACTTCACCGTATCGCCGGCATCGAAGCCCGACATGTTGCTGTCGATCGGCGTCGTTGCCAAATCCGCGGCGGTAAGGGTGGAGGTCGTGGTGAAACCGGCCGCGCCGAGGGCGAAAGTCATCTTGCCGGGCGCGACCCTCGTGGGGTCGAACGCCAGAGAATTGTCGACCGCTCCATCCGCATCCGTGGCCACGGTTCCCTTGGTGAGCGACAGGACCGGCTGGCGCAACACGACATCGTCGATGATGATATCCGTGTCGACGTTCCCCTGGCTGTCGGTGTTCTGGATCTGCGCCTGGTTGGTGAGGAGAAGGCCGTCGGCAAAGGGATGATCGGTGGCGGTGATGGTGTAGAGAAGCTCGATCACGCCGGACTGAGACGGCGCAAGGTCGAAGTCGGCGAAGCTGAAATTTATGGAGTTTGCCGCGCCGTTGGTCGTCACCGTCGGGTTCGGTGCAATTCCTCCGGATATGAGCGTGTCGCCCGTGCCGAGCGTGACCTGGTACGGCGCTGGGGTACCCGTACCTCCTACGAAGACGAACCCCGATCCGTTCCCATCAACGTCGAAGACCGGCGACGGCAGGAAGTCGGTGATGTTCAGATCGTTCACGTCCGCCGACGAAACTTCGATTCTGATACGATAGGTGACCGTGTCGCCCGGCGCGATTGTCGGACTGCCGCCAGATGGCGGCTGCCCGTTGATCGCCAGGACGGACTTCGTCGAGTTGGGCGGTGTGATGTCCACATCGCTGCCCGAGCCGTCGGGTTGCGCTGGGTTGGTGCCGTCTCCCGTCGCGCTGTTCAGCGTAGCGTTCACGGAATTTGCAAGCGTGTCACTGACGACCACCGGCGCACCGCCGTTGCGGTAGTTCTCCTCGATCAGCGCGTAATAGGTAAGGGTCACCCGTGTTGGGCCCTGCTGTGCATCGCCGTTGAAGAGGTCGCCATAAAGTATCTCGTCCAAGGCGCCTGCATTGCGCACTGCCGCGCTCAGGAAGAAGGTGACCGATTGCGACCCGTTGGCCTGGAAGGTTGTGGCGATCTCCGTCTCGTCGCCCGGTTCCAAGGTTTGAGTCAGAGGGAAGAGATAGACTTGGCCGTTCATCTCGACGCGGAGCACCGGCGTGTGGTCGAGCGTAGCGTTGTCCGTCGTGTCAAGCGTCAACCCATCCGCAAGGACATCGGTCAGGACGGCTTCCCTCAAAGCAAGGTAATCCGAGATGTCGGCTTCGATCGTGTATTGCACATACTTGCCCGGCGCCGCCGCCCCGCCACCTTCTATGTTGGACATCTTCAGGACCGTATATGGGCGTATGATGACGTCGATGCTGTCCTCGAGCTGGCCGCTATTGTCCGGGTTGATCGCAACCTCCGAACCGTCGGCCGCGGCATAACTGGCGGAGACGACCTCCGCCTGATTGGTGGCGAGATAAGCGGCCGGACTGTCGACGTTCATCTCGTCGAGGTCTGTGCCGTCGGCAGCGAACTCCGGCGCATAGGCAGTCAAGGTGATGACGATATCGCCTTCGCCTGTCCGGCCTGTGACGGTGTCGAAGGTCCATTGCGCCGTGGTGATCGTATCAATACCAGGAACGCCCTCCGCCGTGCCTCCAACCCCGGGGGCGGTCTGACTGCTTGCTGCGACGTTTGTCGTCGCCGTCAGGAAAAACAGGTTAGTCGGAAGCAGGTCCTCGATGTTGATATCCGTCACCGTCACACCCGTCGCGATATCGACGGAAATCGTGTAGGTGAAGGGGAAATTCGGCCCCTGGGCCGTCTCGCCCTCGGCAAGCTGGAGTTCCTTGTCCAACCGCATCACGATGGGAGTGATGGTGTCCGATACTGCGGCGCCCTGCTGCACCGGCGGGTCCGTCGTCGGGTTGTCGAGGGGATCAAGGCCGAACTGGAATCCGCCGCGTGCCGTCACGGTGATGTCTTCGCCAGGCACCGCGCCGGTTTCGGGATTCGCGTCCGGACTATCGTCCAGCGTAGCGGAAAAGACGAGGTCGATCGCCGGCTGGTCCGGCGTGTAGCTGCCGAACGGGGCAAGAACGTTGATCCACGTCTCGCCTACCGTCGAGCCTATCGGCAGTGCCAGTTGCCCGCCGACATTGTCGAGCGGATGCTGAGTGACCGGATTCCCCGAGCTGTCGACCCATTGCGTGCCGTCCCAGGTTCCCACTTCCTCGGTCTGCAGCGAGACACCCAGATAGGTGACGTCGTTCACCTCGATGCCCGGTCCAACGGTGACGTCCACGAACGGGCCATAGCCCGTGCCTTGCGGGTCGGCGCCGGTATTGTCGAACGTGACCCCGAAGGTGAAGCTTTCGTTGATGAGTTCCTCGTCGGGCAGGTCGACTACGGTCGCCACAGGCGTCGCGCTCAGCAACACTCGGTCTTCGAGCCGGCGCAGGCGCGGTCGATAGTATGCCGGGACCGTCGGGAGTCGAGCCTGTCCCCGCGCCGAGCCGCCGGCCTCGGAGGGATTCAAGTTTGTCAGAGCGTCCATCTTGAAGGTTCCCTCAGATCGAAATCGTCAAACCAGCCGCGGATGATCGTGTTGACGGGCCGCCAGACGACATTTGAAATCAGGCGGCCCGGTGCGCCCGGATACCAGCCTCTCGTGCTGCCCTCGGGGGAGAAGGTGGAAAGGAAGCGGGTCTCGGCAAGCCTGCGCTTCTCGCCGCTGGCGTCCACCGCGAGAGGCCCGCCGCCCTCGGCAGTGATCGAGGCGGGCGGCAACTCGATCGCGACGGCCGGATCGAGCCTTTCGAGGAGGACCGGCAGCGAGGATATTCCGAAGCCCAACGGCCGGAAGGTGAACCGTGCGGAACGGCTTTTCAGCAACGCCACATCGTCGGGAAGCAGCCATGCCTTCACCTCCAGCGTTTCGAGGTCGGCGATCTCGCCGATCAGATCGCCGCGTTTCACCCAGGCGCCCCGGAGATCACGAAGTTCCCCACCGAAGATGATGCCCGAACGCGGAGATCTCACATCCAGCTCGCCGAGCCGCCGCTCGGCCTCGCCCATCTCCTCGCGCACCGCCTCCAGCAGCTCGCGCTTGCCCTGAAACGCGGTCGGGTTTTCGCTGCTGCGCGCCTTCTCCAGCTCGATGCGGGCATGTTCGTGGCGCGCCGCAAGCCTTCTGTATTCGGTATCGAGCGCATGATTCGCCAGGGTCACGACAGGGCTGCCCTTCTCGACGTTCACCCCTTCCTTCACCGAAATGTCGACCACCGCGCCCGAGGCTCCTGCCCGAAGCTGCAGGCTGTCCCGGTAGTCCACCACGCCCGGTGCGGAAATCCAGGTGGGTATGGGCGCGAACCAGAGCGCCACAAGGCCCGCGGCCGCCATCGCGCCGCGCAGCGCCGCCCGCCGCCGGGCCGCCGGGCCGATCTTCCAGATTGTTTGCAGCAGCCGGCCGAGCGGAACGAGCAGCATCCCCCAGATCACCGCCAGGGCAAGCACCAACCCGAAGCCGAATGCAAGCCGTGCTGCGAGAATGCTTAACGTAGCGGCGAGAACCAGACGCCAGGCCAGTGCCGCCCAGCCGTAGAGTGCAATCAGCGGTGGGTGCGGTTCCCTCGCCGGGACGCCCGTGAGGTGGCGGACGGTAAAGTCGCGCGTCGCCGCGGCGCCGCGCTGATAGAGATTTGGAACGCGCAGCAAATCGGTCAGGGCGTAATAGCCGTCGTAACGCATCAGCGGATTGGCATTGAAGACGATCGAACTCACCATCGTAGTGATGACGAGCGCGTGCAGGAACGCACGCCAATCTCCATCGGGTGCCCAGGACCAGAGCAGGACGGCGAGCGATCCGAGGCCCAGCTCGCCGACGATGCCGGCCGCCGTGATGTGCAGGCGCCGCCACCGGCTCTCTAGGCGCCAAGCTCCGGTGATGTCGACATAGGCGCCGAGCGGCAGGAAGATGATGAAGAGCAGGCCGAATTCGCGCACCTCGACGCCGTGCAGGCGCGCGACGATGCCGTGCTGAAGTTCATGCCAGGCCTTGCTGATGATCCAGGCGAGCCAGAACATCAGAACCAGGTTGACGCTCAGTACCGCCTGAAGCTCATGATAGAACTCGCTCCACTGGGCGATCAACGTGGCGAGCCCCACGCCAAGGAGGGCCAGCCAGCCGACCAGCATGGCCGGGCTGTAGAGCCATCCGAGGGTGCGTGCCCCCCAGGCAAAGAAGCGGTCGCCCGAGCCTAGCCTCAGCCGTTGTGATACGGGCCCTATGCGCCGGGCGGCAGTCACGCCCTGAGGCGGCCCGGCCCTCTGACCCAGCAACAGCCCGTGCGCCTCCAGCTCTTCGAGCACTGGCTTGACTTCCAACTGCGATAAGGCGGCATTCGGCCGATCGCGAAGCAGGCGCTCATAGGCTTGGGCCGGCGATCTCTCGCCATTGAGAAGCCGTGCAAAGGCCGCGGTATCGCGGTCGGTTTCGATGAACGCGCCTCCCATAGGATCTTCGATCAGCACGGCCTTGGCGGCATCGCCTTTCCGATAGAAGAAGCGAAGCTCGGGGCGGAGCATCGGACGGTCCTCGGCCATCTACAAAGCCCACCGTTCAAGCGCGTTCCACGCATTGCGGAAGAGGATCTTGCCGAGCATGGCGGATCCCGTCGGAAGGAGGACGACGCCTTTCTGGCCCGGTCTCAAGGCGCTTTCGGGATTATCGATCCCCGTGCGCAGCGGGATGACCGTTCGCTCGTCGATCGTCTCGGCGCGCGCGGCGCGGGAAAAACCGCTGACGGTGACCGGTTCGCCGGACACTCCGTCGAGGTGGAGCTTGCCCTCCGTTACAGAAGCGAGGCGCTCGTAATCCTCGACCGGCACGTCGATGCGAACCCGCAGCCGGTCGAGAGGCGCCACTTCGGCGACGATGTCGCCTTCTCGCACAGGTGCGCCATCGGAATGTTCGAACGGGCTCGCCAGGACGACGCCGTCGATGGGCGATTTGAGCTGTAGTTGTGAGATCTGCCAGTCGAGCAGGTCGCGTTCGGACGCGAATGCCTCGCCTTCGAGCCGTGCCAGTTCGGCCTCCGTTACCTCCTTGGCTCGAACGGCTGCATCGCGCGTTCGAAACGCCTCTTCAGCCTTGGCTGCAGCCGTCGCCCTGGACAAGACGAGCTCCTCACCCTCAAGCTCGGCGAGCGTATCGCCCCGCGCCACGGTATCGCCGGGTGCGGCTGAGGTGTGCCGCAGCACTGCGTTGAACGTTGCGGTGACGAAGCTGCGGCCCTCCGGTTCGAGTTCGGCTTCGGCGCGAATACGGTCCGGGATGGGCACGAACATCGCCACGACCACGAGACTGGCGGCCACGAGCGCGCCGGCGTTCTTCGTCCATCGCCTTAGCACCCTTGCCCTGTCGCGGCCCGGCGCTTCGGAGACGGAATCGAGCAAGGTCTGGACGACCACCCAGTCTTCCGCGCCCAGGCGCGTGAACGCAGGCTTCGGATCGACCAGCAGGCATGTTGGCCGCGCGGTGTCGCGAGGGTCGCCGGCGCGAAGGGCCACAACCGTGTCGGCCTTCAGGATCGCCGTGAGCGATCCCACCTCCTGCCCGCGCTCAAGGATCGGGCCGTCCGCTCCGTTCGAGCGGGCGACGAGATCGCGCACGGCCTGCTCGCCGACGGAATCCCTGCGCGCCGGACCGGACGGTGCCATTCCCGCGACCTTTCCGTTGGAGGCAGCGATGATGACCTGGCGGGTTTCGAAGGCTGAAGCGAAGAGGGCGGCGAGTTCGACGGGATCCGCCGGCTTCGTCCCTCTCAGCCGGAGGACCAGCGTGGATAGCGCACCCGGTAATCCATCATCATCGGATCGGGCGGCGGGATTGAGTACGCGGCAGGCGAGTTCGAGCGTGGCGCGTGCCTTTGCCATCTCGGCTTTATTGCCAGCCTTGAGAGCCGCAACGGCGCCCTTGCGATCCTCAAAGCCGCTGGCGATCACGAACAGGCCGGGCAAGGCGGAGGAGGGTTCCGCGCGCGTGCCGGAGCCGCGAAGTGCCTCGCTCGCGGCCATTCGCAACTCACTTGCAAGCTTGGTCCGGATATCGCGATGACGAGCGTCGATCGTCAGGTCGCTAACGACCAACGTTCCGTTTTGCTCGACGACAAGCGCGGCCGCATCTGCGTCGATCAGCTCGGCCAGAGCCGCCAATACCGGAGCCGCGCCGGACTTGTTGTCTCCCCGCGACAGATCGACCCGCCTCAATCCCGACCGCAGCCGATCGTACAACGGCGGCGCTTCACCCTTGCCGCTTTCGTGCGGGCCGGACGACGTGCTGATCCGGGCAACCGGCTCCTTGATGTCGACCGGCCGATTCATCGCTCGAGCCCGCCCACCGGCAGAGCCAGCACGAGCCGCTCGCCGCCAAGCAGTTCGTAGCCGGCATTGTCGATCTCGACGCTGATCCGCCGCATGCCTGTCGGTGCATCGACGTCGAGCCCGAGATTGCGCAGGCGCGCCTCCATGGCGCGGTTGGCGCGTGACAGCACCACCGTCAGCGCCGCCCCTTTTGCGACCTTGCCGATGCATCCCGACGGTACGAAGAAATCCGCATGAAGGCGGTCGAGCTTGAACAGCGTGACGACCCGGGCATCGCCCGCCGAGCCGACAAGCTCGCCAGCCTCGCGATGCACTTCGTTTACAACGGCGTCGAAGGGCGAGCGAACGTCCAGCAGCGAAAGCCGGGCAGCGACGGAGTCGGCGTCGAGGCCTGCAATTCGGAGTTCGTCCTGGGCCGATTGGAGTTCCGCTTCCGCGACCGCCAGCTCCGCTTTTGCCGCGATCAGCTCCAGCGGCCGAACGGCGCGGGACTTTTCGAGCTTGGCGATTTCTTCGGAACGTCGCCGGGCGTGGCTGAGCTTCGCTTCGGCTGCGGAAAGCCTGCCGGTCGCCTCGGCCCGGGCGCGAGCACCTTCTAGCTCCGCCAGTGTGACGGTCTTGTCAAGGTCGGCGAGGATATCGCCGGCCTTCACACGATCGCCGGGCTCCACCAAAATATGGGCAACGATTCCGGGTTCGCGGGCCGCAACCTCAATCACCGCCGCCGGTTCGGTAAAACCGGTCGCTTCCTTCAGCTCGCAATCCAGAGGCTGTGCTGCCGCCTGGGTCCAGACGAGTGCGCCGGCGGTCAATGCCCAGGCAACGCACCTACGGCGTTGCACCTTTCTGTCTCCTTCTGTCGGAAACGCCAACCGCGCGCGGGTCGGCAAGGATATTTTCGCTCTGGTTGACGGTCACGGTCGCGCCGTCCTTCGACACGGCGCCCTTTGAGACGACGATGCGATCAAGACCGCCGTCTCCGCCGACACGCCTTGCCTCCACGCCGCGAGCACTGAGCATGGTGCCGGCCGTGCGCTCGATCGTATAGAGCGCAAGGTTGTAGGATAAGGTGGCCTCCAGCAGGCGCTGTTCCGCGTCCGCCCTATTCTCGATGCCGGAAATAAGGGTGGCGAGGAATGCGCTGCCGCCTTCCAAGCCTTCGTCGGCGCGCGTTCTCAACGCTCTGATCTCCGTGTTGAGGGCGGCGAGTTCCGTCTCGCGAGCCCTCATTTCCTGGTATGCGGTCCGCGCCTCCCGCACGGCGACCTGCGCTTCGAGGAGGATCGTGTCGCTCACATTCCTCAGCTGCGATGTGAGTTGGCGCAGTTCGAAGCGCCGCCGTGTATAGACCGAGCGGTCGCGCTTGTTCTGGAACGGCATCTTGAAGCGGACGCCGACGAAGCTGTCGACATCGGTCTGGTCGAATTGGTCCGACATCGCCTGGCCGACATCGAAGTCGCCGGCGAGACCGGCATTGGAGATGCCGGCGGTCAGGTCCAGATCGGGCAGTAGCTTGTTCCTGGCAACCCGCTCACGCAGTTCGGCGCCGCGCAATTGCAGGGCGACCGACTTGACCTCGGGACGGTTCTGCAAGGCCAGCAGAGCGACATCCTCGAGAGGAATATCGGTGAATTTCCGGACAGGACGCTGTCCCGGTATCAGCTCGACACGGTCGCCATAGAGCGAGGTATCGCTGAGCAGCGCGCTCAACCGCGCCTGAGCGTTGTCCACGCCGGAGCGTGCACGGATGACCGAAGCTTCCGCTCTTCGAATGGCCGCGGCAGCCTGTTCCGCCTCGCCGGCACGCGCATCCAGATCCGCTCGTGCCGAGATGCGCGACGCGACCTGCCGAAGATCGCCGACGAGCCGCTGACGCTGGAGCACACGGCCACGTTCGCCGTAGAGTGTCCAATAGGAGCGGACCACTTCGGTGAACTGGTCTTCTATCTGCCGCTCGAACTCGGCGACGCTGCGGTCGCGTTCCAGCCTCGCGAGCCTCATCGGAGCGGCGTTGACGTCGATCCCCGCGCCGTCCAGCAGCGGCTGTCTGATCTCGAGCCGGATATCGGCATTCGCCTGGTCATTGGGAACGAAGAACTCGGAATTGCTTCTTTCTGTCCCCACGCCCTGTGAGAGGCGCACTTCGCCGCCGGTCACCAGTGGTTGGCCGATGCCGACTCTGGCACCGAAAACGTCGTTGGACAGGTTTTCCGGCGCGGTGGAAGACGTGCCCGTTTCGAGCAGGCTCGACCGTGGATTTTCCGTGCTGTCGTAGTCTCCCTCCGCGAAGAGGAACGTGTCGAACCGGCCCTCCTCTTCGGTCACGACCGTATCGCGAATCAACGGGATATCCGACGAAGCAGCCAGCTGATTCGACCGCGCAAGCATCCGGTCGATCAGGTCATCGATATCGAGTGAAACAGCCTGAGACCCCGGTTTCTGCCGCTGGGCGACGCCTTGCTCCCAATAGGCGGCCGCCGGTGCGCCGCCGCGCGGCAGCGTTTCCACTATCGCCGGCATCATCGGCTGGGCGTCGGGGCCGCGCGGGGTCGAGGCATGAACCACCTTGCCGTCATTCGTAGCCTCGCGAGGGCCGAGATCGTGTTCGGCATAGGCTACGAAGCGCCGATATTCCTGCTGGACGCCCTGCGCGATCTCGCTGTTCGGATTCACGTCACCGAACACATCGGCCGCACAGCCCGAGAGCAGCGCTACCTTGGCGAGAACCAACGTCGCGCGGGGAGACGATAACGAGCGCAGAACCTGCGAAATATGGAGCAAAAGGTGGCTGGGAACATAAGCTGCATTTCGCATCGAGAATCCTCGTGCAGCCCCATCCCGAAATGCAACGTGAAGTACACAAAAGAATGCGTCAACAAGAACTTGAGCGTGCGGGACAGAATTCTGCGAAGTGTTGCTATCTTGTACGACAAGCTTCCAAGCCATTGATCTCAAATCCTGAACCCCGCGCCAACTTGGACGTCGTCCACCTCATCGAAATGTAATTTGAGCGGCAGTAAGTCATCCTTGGTGGTCGCATGAAAAACCGCGCCGTCGGCTCCCTTGTGAATTGTAAAAGCAGCCGACCATATGCCGATCAGAAAGCCGCCGCGGTCGCGAAGCTCGATGCTGTGGCCGACAAGGTCGCGCATATCCAGTCCCCTCGCATCCTTGCTGGCGACGAGCTCCAGGCAGATCAGGCCGTTCCCGTAAAAGCGCCAGCACACTTTCTGGAGGGTGCAATCGTCGACCTCCAGCGCCGGCCAATCAAACTGTGCCCAGCGAAGAGGTTTGCTCTCGTGGTCGATCTCGCCCCGCTGGACCGAAACCGATTCGCTGCGAAGCTGGTTCTTGATCGGCAAGGTCGCCTGCTGGCGGCCAAGCGCAATCCATGTCTCGCCCGAACCGCCCGATAACAGCGCGTTGACGTTGGCGAGCTTGTCTTTCGCCGAATCTGCAACCGGGAGCTTGCCGAGAAGAGGTTTGGCGAGAAGGGCAGCCAACTGGATCATGCGCAGCACCGCATCATCGTCCGCTCCAGCGGATGGCTACTGGCACGGGTTCGGTCGCTTCGTTCTGCGCCGTTAGGTGGGTTGCCGACGCGTAACGGAATGACGGGGTGGACGGCGACGACAGCAGCCATCATCTGATCCTTCCGTACCTTCTCAGTCGGCTACGACGCTCCAGCTCTCATCGGGATTGAAGCGGTCGATATATTTGACGATCTGTTCGGTCGCGGGGCCGAGATCGGCCTCGTAGACGATACCATGCTGGTTGACCGCGAAGATCTTCACGCCGGTTTCGGCATATTTCACCGGCCATGCGACCAGCGCGAAGCCGCCGATCATGTTGCCGTTGATGACATAGTCGTAGGCGCCTCCGGCGATGTTGTCGCCCTGGCCGTTCAGGATCTTGAAACGGTAGCCGAAATAGCCCTCGCCCTTTTCGGCGTCAGCCAATTCCGTCTGGCTGAGATCGCCTGCCGGGCTCTCGCCGTTGATCTCGTCGCTCGGCCAATAGAGACCGTCGGTCATGCCTTCGCTGCTGATCAGCTTCTGCGCGAATTCGAGCACGCCATCTCCGTCGCGGTCCGCCTCCGCATAGTCCTGCTGCGCATCCACATAGGCGCGCATCGTCGCGATCGCCTCCAGCTCGTTCTCGCCGACGCGCCGGTTCACGATCTCTTCCAGCCCGGCATAGGTGTCGAACGACCACTTGCCGTCGTCTCCCCTGACGATCGGAAACGGCAGCGGCCACAGCCGATCGCCGATCCTCAATATCCTGCGGTCGTCGAGCTCCTGCACGACCACTTGCTTGGCGGCGCCTTCGCGTATCTCGGCGAAGGTTTCCATGGCTCCATCACTGTCCCTAGCCTTTTCGGCATCGAGACCGAGAAGCTTGGCCACCCCTGCGAAATCGTCCGCGACCAGCGCCGACTTCAGGGCGTCGACGGCAGCATCGGCGGTGTCGAAAACCGGTGGTTCTTCACTCGCCGCGAAAGCAGCCACGCCCTCAGCTGCTGTTTCCTCCTGCGCGACGGCGGAAACGGAGCCAAAGACGGTTGACGCCGCCAGCAGGGCGGCGATGCAGGCTGAGCGAAGAAATTTGTTCTGAACGGTCGTCGTCATGATCCTCTCCCCGTCTTCAACGCCGGCGGCCGCCGCCGCGATGGACGGCGCGATGACCGCCGCCTCCGCCACGATGAACGGCCGGACGCCCGCCGCCGCGGTAGCCTCCGCGCATGGAATGATGGCCGCGATTGGAATGCACCGCCGAGACCTTGCCGCGATTCACGTGGCCGAGGCTGCTCGGGCTCTTCGGCCGATGATCGACCCTTGCCGCAGGCCTCGGCTTGCCGACGGGCCGATTGGCATGAGTGCCCTTCTTGACGGCCGGCTTCGAAATGCTTGGCTTCGATCCGGCAGGCCTTTTCACATCCGGCCTCCTGCCGGCGTCCGGCCGGTTCACGTTCTGCCGCGCGAGCGACCCGTCGCCCGGCCTGCCCTTCAGACCCTCGAGCGTGCTCTTGCGGACGTCCCTGGCGCCGCCGGCCCTGGCGGGCAGTGCCGCCTTCCGCTCATTGCGGATGTTTGCCGCGCGGTTGCGGACGGCATTGTTGTTGTTTGCCTTGACCTTGTTTCTGATGTTCGTGCGATCGAACTTGGCCAGCTGATTGCGATCTATGTTGAGCTTGGAGCGGTCGACATTCTTCCAGTCGATGTCGTTGAAATTGACCTTGCCGTTGAAGTCCCTGTTGTTGAAGCAGCGGTTGCAGTCGACGTCGATGTCGCCGCCGTCCCAGCGACCGCCCCACACGCCCCAATCGTCCCAGTCGACAGCGGCGGCCCACACGGCACCCGTTACCGCCGCCGCGAAGAAGGTCGCGCCGGGATACCAGTAGGAGGGGTACGGTTCGGGATAATAGCTGACCGGCGCAATCGGGTAATTGGCGGAATAGAGCATCTCCGGCTCATATTGCGGCACGTATATCTTCTCCGTGCTCACCGGCTGGATGACGATGTTGTCGCCCGATGTCTCTACCTTCACCTTGTCGTCGGTCTTGATGATGCCTTTGGCAACCGCCTCCTCACGGAGCTGCTGGATGGCGATCAGGACGTCCTTCTGCTGAAAGGCGATCGCATCGCCGAAAGTTTGGGTCCATTCGAGGTCGTCGCTCATCATCTTGACGACCTCGGGATAGTTGAGCAGCGAGATCACGCTGCCGTCCCAGCTATCCTTCGGCTTGAGATTCTTGTCCTTGGCATAGTCGTCGAGGAAGCGCGCGGCCTCGACGATCTGCAGTGGGTAGAGCGCAGCGGCCGAAATCACCGCGATCAGTTCGTCCGGATAAAGGGCGATACGCGCCACCAGTATTTCCAGTTCGTCGGCGCTCAGGGGTTCAGGCGTCTGAGAGGCCGGCGCGCCCGGAGCAGCGGCAGCGGTCTGCTCCTGGGCAATGGCCGTCACACCCGAAATTCCGCCGGCAACCGAGAGCATGGCTATGGCTACCGTACCGACCGAGACTAATCTCCGTACACTCATGGCGGTCGTCCTCATGTTTGCCGCGTGTATCCTGTCAATTGACCGAGTTTCTCTCTGCTATGTTCTCGCGCCCTTCATTTCTTGGGGAACAGGAAGGTGATCGAGGCTCGCGCCCCGAATCCATCCGGTCCGGAGTCGGGGCTTTCGGCCCAGTAGCGAACACCCGCCTGCAGGCTGACCGGCTGCTCGCCGAATTTCACCAGCTTGCTGACCATGAAGTTGATCGGCACCGACCAGGTCTCGGCGGTCCAATCGTAGGTGGATTCCGTGTTGAGCGCGAAGGTCCACGCATCCGGCGTGGTGTAGGAGATGAAGGGCTGCAGGAAGGTGGCATTCACATCCGGCCGTGCTTCCGGCCCGGCAAAAGACCAGATGTGGTTGGCGAGCATGCCGTAGGTCCAATGCCCGGATTGCTTCAAGATCACGCCGGTTGGACCCGCACCCCATTTGTCACCGGTCAGCAGCGTATCGGTGCCGGTCGGAAGCAGGAAGATCGGGCCCACACCCCAGATGATGCCGCCCGGTCCCGGCGCCTTGGGCGAAAAGAACAGGCTCTGCGACGTGTCGCCGAGCCCGAACTGGGAGCCGGACGGTCCGGCGATGTCGTCCTGCCAGATGACCGGCAGGATTGTACGCGAGATCAGGTTCCAGTCATCGTTCAGCGAGATCGGAAGGACCGGCTGGATATTCAGTGTGACCTTGTCGCCGTCGTTGGGTCCGAAGCCCGAGTCGTAGTTGAACTGGAACGGCACGCTGATCAGCGAAGCGACCGGATTGGACAACTGCTTCGCCAGATCCGCCTCCTGGGCATGAGCGGAAGCCCCGACGAACAGGGCACTCATCGCCGCGACTACGAATGGTAGCAGTTTCGAATTCACTCGCTCCCTCCCTAGAAAGTCCCCTTCTGCCGGCGCGCCAATGAGCTCGAACGTCGCCATTGTTAGAGCGCGCGCGATCACGTGATAGTTGGACCTTGGGGCAACTTGGCTATGTATCATGAATCACTCGGAACTTCCCGCGCTCCGGAGAAGGACGGCCGCGTGCAGTCAGCCAAGGGCCTACGTCCGGTATCAGGCCTATGGAGCACGTTCTCATTGTTGCTGCGCGATAATCGGCTGCGGTGCCTTCCACGTGCCGTCCAGAAGCGCGCCTTGCGGTCCGTACATCCTGAGGACCATGTAGAAATTCCCCCTCGCCGGAGTGGGCAACCAATTGGCCTCCTTGTCGCCGCCCGGCGAGGTGTTCTGCAGATAGATGTCCACCGAACCGTCCTCATTGGTCTTCAGCCCCTCGGTGCGGCTTCCAATGGCATAACGGCTGATCGGATTGTCGACCAGCAGGCGGTTCGGGAGGTTGTACATGGTCATTGACCAGAAGTATTTGACGTCTGGCACCTGCTCCTTGTCGAAATGCAAAACGTAGTTCTTGGACGAGTCGAGCGGCTGTCCGTCTCCCCCGGCCTGGAAGGCGTTGTAAACGGCTTCCTCTTGAGAGTTGCCGTAGATTCCCATCGCGGCACCGACTGCGCGATCCATGATATAGCCTTCGCCCAGGAACTCCCGCGTACCAAACAGTTCGCGGGAGCTGGTGGTCCGCGCGACCGTGTCGTTCAGCTCCTTCTGCGCGTCGGCGATCCCGGCTTCGATAGCCTTTCGGATTTCGGGTTCGAGCGCAGCGGCATCGAAGGCGCGTCCGGCACCGATCCCGATCTTCGCGAAGCGCTCGAACGTCTCCGCTTCACTGGGGACGGCAGGGGCGAACTGTAAGATGAAGTTCAGGTAATCGATGAAATTTACCGAGTTGGCACGCGCCTCGTCCCAGGCGGGAAATTGGTTCTCGGCGGCTGGTGCCGGAGGCTTGTTACCGAGGAACTCGCTGAGTGGGCGGATACGATATTGCTGTTGCTGCGCTACCAGACCGGCACGGTCATCCTCCCCGGTCCAGGCCGTGCGTGTCAGCGTGCCGGCCATTTCCGTTTCGAATTTGAGAACGCCTTCGATGCCTTGCGGCGTTTCACCTTCCCAATCCGGTCCGACGAGCAGATAGTCTCCCGCCTCGGTGCCGGTCGCGCGCGAGCCGATATAGTGCGCGTTGTGGGTGTAGAGATCGAACCATTGCAGGACATAGTACCGATCAGGCGCGGTTGGCACCGACACGACCATCGGCTCCGCCCTGAGATCGAGCCAAGCCCAGGAATAGGGCGTGTCGTTGCTAGGCGTCACTATGTCGGTGTCCGCTGGTGTGAAGCCGCGCGAATAGTGCCGGAAGCGGTTGAAACCGCCGATATAGCCGGGGAAGGACGGGTCCTTCACCTGCTGGAACAGCGTCTTGTAGTTGTAGAGCATCGCATAGGCATAGAGATAGGCGTCCGCTGCGATCTCCCGCGCCTCTTCCACAGCCACGGGCTGCGCCCTGACCGGCGGCGTGAGAGCAGTCGCCATCGCGATGCTCGCAGCGGTGGCCAGCGCGAATTTCGCCGTCCGAAAAGTGCCGAGTTTCATTATCCTTCCTCCACCACGTTTCTGCCGATCATCGGGCACTGCGCGCAGATGCCATGCCGCGCGCAACTCATACTGACAGTGCCTTCGGGCTGCAGGTCACTCAATCCTTTGCTTCGACCTCATTTGACCAATTCGAAATCCGCCATCTTGAATGTCTTGTCGAAAAAGGGCTGCTCCGGTGCATAGAGGCGGAAATAGACAAACCAGCCGTCGTCGCCGACAGTCTCCATGTGGTTCATTTCAAATCCTGCCGGTGCTTCCGGTCCGATGAACAGATCGATGCTGCCATCCTCGTTGTATTTCAGATCCTTCATCCGGCTATCGAGGCTGACATCTCGGATTTCGGTGCCACCATTGTCGTAAGGGCGCCGCGTATTCTCGCTGTAGAGCGTCAGTGACCAGAACTGCCCAACTGGGACCTTGGCCGGCACGTGCAGCTTGTAGCTCTTGTCGGCGCGCAGCATGTTGCCCTCACTGTCGCGCTTGGTGGTCATGTACACTTGGCCCTGGCCGGGTTGGGGGTCGACCATACCTTTCGTGCTAGCGACCGCCTCGTAGAACCAGGTTCCTCTCTGGTCGATTTGGGCGATATCGGCAGTCTCCTGCTCGATCTGGAAGTCGAAACTCTTGTACCAGGAGGTCCCCTCCCAGAAGGGCTCGACGTAGCGCGGGTTGACTTGGAGATTGCGGAGCATCAACTCGCCCATCGCCGCACCCTTCAGCAGGATTTCCTTGAGGCGATCGTCGGGCTCGAACGGCTTGCCTTTCGCGACGCCGAGCGGCTCGAGCATTGCCATCCATCCTTTGTCGACCTCGCGAACCGGCTCTTCCTGTATGATCTCGGATAGCTTCTGCCAGTAATCCAGGCCACGTGGAGCGGTGGCGCTCCATTCCACGTCCTTGCCGCGGATGAACCTGCTCGGCTTCGTTTCGCTGCCGACGCGCCCCATTTTATACTCGGACGTGAACTTGTCATAGTAAGCCGGGTCGGTGTCGAGAATGCGCAGGCCGATGAAGACGTTGTTCGTCACGCTCTGAAAGACGTGGACGCCTTCCTTCTCATATTTGGAAGGATCGTCCTCCGGGCCGACGACGATGTAGCTCGCGCCCTTGCCTTTATCAGGCCCGGTAAGGCCAAGGTCGAATACCGGCCTCTGCCAGAAATCGAGCACGCCGCCGGCCGTCTGGCCTGCCGGATAGTCGATCTGGATCGCCCCGTCCTTGAGATTGCTGAAGTTGAAGATATAGGGCGTCGTCAGGTTTGCCGTGACGATGCCGCGCTTTTCTTTAAGCGACTCGAGAACCACGAAGTCGGTTTCGTTTTCGACGCCATAGGCCTTGCCTTGGTTTTCGCGCCAGGTGGTGACGCTGACCAGCGGCGTGCTCCAAATGTAGGCCTGCGATGCACGCTGATAGTCCATCTCGTCATACAGTCGCTTGGATGCGTCATCGTTGAAGTAGCTATCCTGAAGCTCGACGTCGCCAACCGGGGTCTCGATCGTCTCGTCACCATGGAGCTTTGCGCCCTCAAGCGGGACGTCGTCTGCGTACGCCAGCGGGCCATCGCGACCGTGCACAGCAACGCCACCGCACTCCAGGGTATCAGCTTGCCGCTCATGATTTCCTCCTTGTCACACGCTCGGCTGGCCTTGGAGGGAACCATCCGTCTGGCCAGGTACCAGCCGAAGGTCTTCCCTTCCTCTACGTCAATATTGCGCCCGATGCATGATCCGGAGCTATGCAGATTTTGCCAAACTGGTTCAAAGTATCCTGTTCGGCCGATGTGATCGGCTCTTGACTAATGTCTGGCTGGGATTCTCTCCGAACAGCATCCGGTACGATTTCGATAGTCTACCCAATTCGCCAATGCCGTATCGTCGAGCGATCATGGAAACCGTCACGTCTTCTCCCCAATCCGACACAAGGTCTCGCCGAACGCGGTTCAGACGTAAGATGCGCACATACGCATCCGGGGTGATTTCGAGGACCTCGGAGAAAGCGCGGAGCATTGTTCGTTGCGAGGTGGCAGCGGCTGCGGCGAGCGCCGGCATCGAGATCGCCGATGACAGATTCTGCAGAATGTACTGACGGGCTCGCTCGACGATCGTTACGCGTCCGTTGCGGCTCGTACGCTTAGCTTCCCATGGCGCAACGCCAAGGCGACAGATGGCCGCTCCAAGAAAGGGGCCTGCGATCTCATCCGCGGTTTGATTGCCGACGGACGCCTCACGATGAATGCGCATCAATTGCAAGGTCATCCATTCGAGCGAAGTGCGGGGGATCGCTTCCCTGTGGAGGCCGCTGGTCTTCAGAAGGCTTCGATCGAAGACGACGCCATGATGCGCCACTTCTTCGGCAAGTTTTCGCGCGGACAGCGTAGCAGCGAAATAAAGCGCCCCGGACCCATAATGAGCGTCGAGGTGGGCGCCGGGATGGAGAATCGCAATGTCACCGGCATCGGCCTGGTGGAGCGAGAATAGCGTACCCAGTCCGGCCCGGAGGTTCACGAGAAGTGTGATCGCATCGGCTGAAAGCGGCCCACTGAGAGCGACCTTGCCTTCGATCAGACCGCTGCTGAAAATAATACCCTTCGCGACCGAGTATGCGAGACTTCCTCTGAGATGGGGGCCCGCCATCTGCACGGCGTCGAGGTTCGCCCCGAGCACGGCATTTCGGAATTGTTCAAGTTGGCGAACATCGAACCGTTGCCACGTACCCGATGAGCCTCGCATAGCATCCGCGTCAAGGATGCTCGGGAACGCGCTCGGGAGGTTCGTCCCAGAGTTCATCGGTGGGCGTCACCGCACCACGCCGGGGCACGTGGACCGGCCCGGACACCGTTGTTGTCGTCAGTCCAGCCAAGAAACGATGGTTTGGGCGCGATCTGTCTTCGCGTCCCACCGGGAACACAGAGCTTCGGCGAACGTGCCACGGCCGATCCTCCCTTCATTCTGGTAGGGTAGGAAAGCCGGCACCGGCGAACTATGCGCTTTTTGCCAATCTAGTATTTTGAAGTGGTAGATCGCTTGTCAGCCGGGGCGCGGGTCTGCGCCAAGGTCTCGCTAGGTCGTTCGCCAAACAATTCGCGGTACCATCCCGCTAATCGTCCAAGCTCGCTGATGCCCCATTGGTTGGCGATGACGGTGATCGTGCAAGCCTGTTCCACGTCGCCAGCAAGGCCTTCTCGGATGCGATGCAGTCGCAGCCGCCGCACGTAAATCTGTGGCGTATCGTCAAGAATATCGGCGAACGCACGGTATAGGGTCCGGACCGACGTGTGGGCCGAGGCCGCGATTGCATCGAGTGATATCGGCTCTGTAAGATGCTCGTGAATGTAGTTTCGAGCCCTGTGGACGATCCGAGCGTGCTGATTCCGACTGTCGCGCCGGTTGTGGTCGATCGGCAGTCGTCCAAGGTGATCGATGAGAGCCGAAAGGAGTTCCATGCTGACCGCGCCGACGGTGGTGTGGCCAGCATGGATGAGGTCGAACTTGCGGAGCAGTTGCTGCTGAACACCTTGCGCAAGCCGACGGGAATGAACGCCGGAGCCACCGAGGACCTTCCTGTCGAGCATCAATTCACGCTTGGCGGCTTCCGCCTCCAGGCGCTCCTCGGAGAGGGTGACAGCCGCATAAAGCGACCCAGGCGTATACAGCGAGTCATGCTCGTCCGCAGCGTTGAAAATGCCGACGCCTCCCGTTTCGGCTTCCGTAAGCCATTGCCAACACCCGGGTTCGAGCCTCAGGCCGGCACCGAGAGTTACCTTGTCGCTGGACAGCGGTCCCCGGAGAGCCACCCTGCCTTGAAGGAGACCACTCGAACAAACGATGCCGTCATGTTCTGCGAACACGAGGCTGCCGGAAAGCGGCGCGGTGGACATTTGAGTGGCCTGAAGATTGGCATCGCGGACGGCCGCACTCAGGTCCTCGATCCGCTCGATCGCAATTCGGTGAAAAGGCTCTGCCCCGCTAGCGGGACACGGGACACGAGTTGAATCCAGCACTGGAGCGCCTGTGGTTGCCCTTTGAAACTCGATCGGCCGAAGTTCGTACCTCCGCGTCAAAGTGAAGCTCAGTCCGATGGACTGGCCGCAGAACCGCCGGAGCCACAAGCTTCGCCGATCTAGATCCCATTGGCAGCGCCGACCTTCAGAGACGATTGTTGGGCTGTGCGCGACGATGCGAAAGTTGGACCTTGGGGCAACGCACCGACCCCTTCAGTCGAGCAAGGCCGGATGATCTCGGCATAGTGATCAGTGTCAAACAGGATAACACGGAGGGCCATTATGGATTCAGGCCTATCCATCGGCTAAGTTCATGCTGCCGTTATATTAAATGGAATCACTTTGTCGCGCCTGCCGTCTGTCTTCCGGCCATTGATCTTGTTGCTGGCCGAAGCCGGGGAAGAGCCAGTCAAGCGTCTGCTGATCATCTATGAGAACGAAAGCACGCTGTTTGCCGTAACCGAGGTCGCTCGCGGCTTGAGGGAGGGGTTCAACGGCGGATGCACAGACCCGGATCGAATTCTACAGCGAATATCTCGATTCCGTCCGTTTCCCCGGTTCTGATAATCTCGCTCGGCAGGCGCAGTACCTGGCGGCCAAATACAGGGATATTCCGCTCGACGTCGTACTGACCGCCGGGCCGGGGGCGCTTCGGTTCCTGCTCGATCATCGCAAGGAGATCGCACCCGGCATCCCCCTGGCCTTCGGAGGGCTCACCGAATCCACCGCGCTGCCGGTAGCCGCTAGACCCGCTCAATCTTGGGCGGCTGCCATGAACCGTCGAGGATAGGCTCCTTGCCCCAGTAGGCGCGGATGTAGAGCGAGAATGTCCCGTCCGGAGCCGGGAGCCAATTGCTCTCCTTGTCTGCGCCCGGCGATTTCGCGCCGGCGTAGAGTGTCAGCGAGCCATCGGGATTTCGCTCGAGGTTCTTGTTCTTGGTGCCGAGCGAGTAGCGCTTGAGATCGTTCGCATGGAAGAGATGCTTGTCGTTATACATCGTCAACGACCAGAAGCCGTTGACCGGCGGCTCCTGCCCTGCGGGGAACGTGACCGAATAGGCTTTCGATCCCTCGAGTTGCGCGCCGGAACCATCATAGTCTGTGTAGAAATACTGGGTTTCGTTCGGACGGTTGTCGAACATGTTCGACTTGGACGTGCCTGTGCGATTGAAGTAGTCGATACCCCATTGAGCGTTGTTGGTCGAGCGGTTCCATCCGTTGCCTGCCGGCCTGCCATTGTGTTTCCATTCGAAGAACGGCTTGATCACTTTCTCCTCGGTCTCTACGGCCGTTTCGATCAGGACCTTTTTCAATTCCGGATCCTTGGCCGCTGCGTCGAGGAGCAGCCGGAACTGCTGATACAGCGCCTCCTCGCCCGGCAAGGGATCGACCGTGTCGACGACCTCGGGGAACTGGTCGAAGTACATTTCTGGGATCACCCATTTAGTCTCGCCGCCGCCGCTATCGCCGTCCGATTGTGGGACCGGGATGTCGGGGGTATTGGCCCAATCGATTGTCTTCATCTCCCCGGTGAAATCCTTCAGCGGATAAAAGACGACCTGGTTGATCACGGACTGAATAGCCTCCTTATCTTCTGGCGTGTCATCCTGGAAAATGCGCGGGATAGCGTTGCCTAGCGCGGTGGGACAACGGATGACTTCCGTGATGCCGTTGGGTTTCAACCCCTCCCACTTCGGACCTGCGAGCAAATAGAATCCCGGCTTCGACCCGTAGGGCTTGCCGAGTTGGCCGAACTGGTCCGTCCGCTGATCGTACAGGGCGTAGACCCAGAATCGGTCGCCGAAGTCTGGAACCTGCGCGACCACCGGTTCTTCATCGAGCGAAAAGAACCCGAGCCCATAGACGACATCCTGATTGGGGCAGGTTACGAAGGTCTCCGATGGTTCGATGTAATCATGCAGCATTCCGACCTGACCGCGCGGCGCGGCTGGCAAGATACCGCCGAGCAGGCCGGGATGCGGTGCCTGCGTTATCTTAGCGTAGCGGTTGATCATATTCACCATAGGCCAGCCCCAGATATACGCCATTTGCGCTATCGTCCGGGCGTAGTCAGGGTGCATGACGATACCGGTTGCCGGCTGAGTAAGTTCGCGCGTCATGGCGGCGCTCTCTGCATGGGCTGCCCCCAAGCCAACGGCGACCGACGCGACCGAAAGTGCCGCCGGGACGGCTGCTCCGGTGCCGAAAGCGGCAAGGGTCGCTCCGCCAATGCTGCTCTTGAGGGCGTCGCGCCGGGTGATGTCAAAATGGCTACTGGTTCTGGTCTTCATTTACGTTCTCCTGAAGTCACCTAAGTTTGGTGATCGAACAAGGCGCGCCTCGCGACGAGCCGCCCCGATTTCACTTCACCTTGACCAAATCGTCCGGCTTCCAGGTCTGATCGAAGAACTCAGTACCGGTGCCATAAAGCCTCACCGTGGCAAGGAAGTTGCGGCCCTCGACTGTCTGAATCCAGTTGGCTTCCGGAGCCTCGGCGGGTTTCTGCGGCCCGAACCACAGGTCGATCGATCCGTCCTGATTGGTCTCGACCTTGTTGAAAGCGTTGATCGATGGCAGGAGTTGCGCCGCCTCGGGCATGGTCCCGTCGGTGATGTTGTAGGCGGTCACAGCCCAGAACAGCTTTGCCGGTGGGTTTGGAGGCAGGTGCAGTTTGTAGGCTTTCGAGCCATCGAGGAAGTCCCCGTCGGCATCCCGAAGGGTGGTGGGATATTTCGAACCCGCATCGAGCGTGCGCATCACCATGGCCGGTGCGGACGAGTAGGCAACCTGGAAGTAGGTCGCTCTCTGGTTCACGTCGAGATAGCTGTCCTGCAGCCATTCAGCAGTCGCTCCACCCCACACGTTTTCGTATTGCCGGTCCGTGTAGTATTTATTGCGGCCATCGGGTCGACCCGTCTGCCGAAGTGCCATGATCATCTTTGGCGCGGTTTCGACAGCCTTCTTGAGCAACTCCTGCTGCTTTTCGGTCGGCTGGAAGGCTTGCCCCTTGATGATGCCGATGGAGGCGAGGACGCCCCGCAACTCGGGATCGATGGCAGACACGGGTTCGTAGTCGACGAACTCCTTCAGCTTGGTCCAGTAGGTGTTGTCCACCGGATACATCATGTTGATGCGCTTGCCCGAGCCGTTGGGGAACTCCATCGGCTTGATGTCCTTCTCGCTGCCAGACAGCGGGTAGATGCGGGTCTGTTCGGCAAGCGCCACGGCCGGGTTCGGATCCGGCCCATTCTCGCCCTTGGTCATGATCGTGCGAAAGAACAGGAAGACGTTGTAGGTGGGCGACTTGAAGGCGAAGTAGCCCTTTGGCACCTCTCCGTCATAATCCGGTGGCAACAGCAGATAGAGGCCGCCACGAGCGCGATCCGGTCCAATCGCGCCGACATCGGTGATGGTGCGCTGAAAGAAGTCGGTGAACATGCCGATGACGTTTGGCGGCGCGGCCACGACCAGCGGCCCAGTCTCCTTGAGGTCCAGGTAGTTCATCGAATAAATGACGTCGGCATTTGGCGTCGGCACCCAGGCGCGACTGTCCATGCGATCCTTCCAGATCGGCAACACGTTGTAGCCCGCGCCGAATTCGGCCTCGGAACCGTCGCGCATGCCGATGACGTTCAAGGCCGGCTGCATGGTGAAGTAAGCGTGGATCGCGCGTTGGTAGAAAAGCTCGTCAAGCAGCGACTCGGCTTCCGCCTGCTCCAGCCATTTGCCCTTGTTGATCTGCTCGACCAGTGGCGGCG
Organism: Mesorhizobium sp. 1B3; assembly: GCF_050958605.1. NCBI lineage: Bacteria > Pseudomonadati > Pseudomonadota > Alphaproteobacteria > Hyphomicrobiales > Phyllobacteriaceae > Mesorhizobium > Mesorhizobium sp. 1B3. The sequence continues at coordinate 386,698 of NZ_JBJHDO010000004.1, forward strand.
CGGCTGTCTCCTGGGCGAGGACCGAGGACAGGGACAGCACTGACGCCAACGCCGCTGTCACGAACGTTGCCTTGGATTTCATAGTCTTCTCCTTTCGCCCATTGGCGCCCTTCGGCGAGTTCTCAATCGCTCAATCCGTCGTACCCATCGTCCAGCCGCCACTTTCCGGCATCGAGACCGTCTGCAACCCGCCAGAGGAGCTCGCCAATGCTTCGCGCGAGGACGGTGCGCTCAGGCTGGTCGTAGAGAAACCAGATGACTTGGCCGTACCGATGAGGCGGCTCCCGCCGGAGATCGATGCAATAGTGATCGCCGCTAGGGCTGCCGAAGAGAGGGAGCCAGTTTGCCGACCATGCCGCAGCTTGCACGAAATATCCGCCATTGCCGTGCGCGGCTGGCCGTAATTCGGTTTTGCAGCCATATCGGAGACAAAGATCTTCCCAGGCTACAGCTACGAGATCCAGCGGGAGCCATCGCTGGTTGAGGTAGAGGGTGGGAGCCCCCTCGGGCTGGCCGTCATGGGCAGCGTAGAGAAGCCGGATGTCGGATGGCAGCGCTTGCCCGAACTTGGCCTCGATCCGTCGAAGGGTGCCGGCGCCTATTCCTGGACGAAGGAACGGCAGTCGATCCGGGTGATTTCGGGCAATCCAGGCCTCAATGCGCTTCAGCGACTGCACGCCGTCAAGCAAGGTCGACATGGGGTACTCCCTTACGGAGACGGAGTAGCTCGACATTTACCAAGTCAAAAAGACCGAATGCGAGGATAGGGTTGCCATCTCTGGCCTCAAGACCATATCCGTGCCAATAATTGACCCAGCGTGCCAAAGTTGAGGGAGAGCACCGCTAGTAACCAGGAGGCAAGATTGGGCCCCTCGACTATCGCCAGCGCGCAGTTCTCGACCCGGCAATTTGACGTCTGGCGAGACAGCATTGCTGTCGTCTTCGACGTCGAGCGTCGTTCACAAGATGCCGGCACGGCTTTCAACGCCGATGTCGAAGCGTTCCAGCTCGGTGACATGGTGGTTACCAGCGCCAGTTTGGACGAACAGCGCTATTTGAGATCGTCGACCCGAATTCGGCGAGACGGCATGGACCAGTTTGTCTTGAATCTCTATCGGACCGGCGGCTGGCGGTCTCAAACATCACGGGGAGATTTCGCCGGTACAGCCGGTCAGGTCTGCGTATTGGATCTGGCTTGCGAACTGGTCAGCGACGAACCGCCTTCCGATCTAGTCGCATTGTTCATACCGAGATCATTGCTCGAGGACCGGCTCCCCGATCTCGCCGCGCTTCACGGAAACGCGCCGAGTGGTGCCTATGCACTGCTCCTTGCCGAGTATATGGACTTGCTGGCGCGACGGCTGCCGACATTGCCGGCAGGCGATGAACACGCGCTCAACCGAGCCACTTGCGAAATGCTGACGGCTTGTCTTGCTCCCTCCCTGGAAGGCGTTGAGGCCGCGCGTCCCGGTCTCGAGATGGTCCTTCAGCGCCGCGCGAAGCGCTTCATTGAGAAACACATCAATTCCACAGAACTTGACCCGGATACGATCTGCAATGCCGTGGGCGTATCTCGCAGAACACTCTATAGATTGTTCGATCAAGAAGGTGGAGTGCAGCGGTATGTCCAGACCAGACGGCTTGAGCGCATAAGACTAGCCTTGGCTGATCCGAAGGAAACCAGGCGCATTTCCGAAGTCGCGGCCGAGTTCGGGTTTCTGCGCGGCGATCATTTCGCCCGAGCGTTCAAACAACATTATGGACAATCCGCGCGGGACATCCGCTATCTGAGGCTCCAGCCGGAAACGGGCACTGAAACGTCTCCCTCGAAGCTTGACGAAACCCAAGGTTTCGATGACTGGATTCGAGCACTCCATGCATAGTGCGCGCCATAGCCGCTCGATGTCTCCGCGTTATGTTCCGTAACATTGTGGCGCATATTTTCCAGGTGGCACGGTAAGTCTCGGCGCTTCGACGACATGTCTCGTGGATCCTGTCGTCCGGCGGACAGCCACCACCGATCAGCCAAGTTCGAGCGCCGCAAGCTGTTAACTTAACTTCTACGCGACCGCGTTCTCTAAAGCGCTCGGGCGCACCTAAGCGAATTGTTAGTGCGCTACCCGTGGCCGCGGCCGGAGTGTGTCATATACTGATTGCCCGGCTGCATCCCCGACGGGCCGAACGCCATCCGCGAGGAATTCGGCACCGATCGCGCCTACCAAGACGATCTTATTCAGGTTGTCGCGGGTGCGTGTGTGATTATCACGTCGGTGTCGAACATTCCGGCTTCTTCGGCACAAATGTTAAGGCCGCTATAGTTAGGGGCGCGTGCAACGACGGGCTAGTTGGACCCCGGGGGGTAACGAAGCTGTGCGCCCGACCGACGCCGTGCATGACGATCAACTTGTCAAACAGAATACACTGAGGGCCGTTATGGATTCCGGCCTTCCCATCGGCTAAGTTCATGCTGCCGTTGAATTAATGGAATCATTTTGCCGCGCCCGCCGCTCACCTTCCGGCTGCTGATCTTGTTGCTTTGCTTAGCCCCGGCGCTGGGCAAATCCTCTTCCGCCGAAGCTGGGGAAGAGCCAGTCAGGCGTTTGCTCACTATCTACGAGAACGAAAGCACGCTGTTTGCCGTGACTGAAACTGCTCGCGGCCTGCGCGAGGGTTTTGCTGGCGATCGGCAGGCCCGGGTCGAATTCTACAGCGAGTATCTGGATTCCGTCCGCTTCCCCGGTGAAGATCACCTGGCGCGACAGGCGCAATACCTGGCGGCCAAATACGGAGACATTCCGCTCGACGTCGTGCTGACTGCCGGGCCGGGCGCGCTCCGGTTCATGCTCGAGCATCGCGAGAAAATCGCGCCCGGTGTCCCCATCGTCTTCGGCGCAATCACCGAATCCACCGCGAAGTCCGTCGCGATGACGACGGACATCTGGGGCGTCGTAAGCCGGTTCGACCCCGTCGGAACGATCGATCTGGCGATGACCCTCCAGCCGACAGCGGAACGGATCGTCGTCATGACCGGCTCATCCGAATTCGATCGCCAGTGGGAGGCTCGAGCCCGCGAGGAACTTACAGGAAACTATCGAGGGCTGAGTGTCGAATACGTCTCGGGGCTGGCGCTGGAGGGGTTCAAGGAAACCTCTCGGCAGCTTTCGGCCGACACGATCCTGTTGATCCTCACCATATTCGAGGACGCCTCGGGCCGCACCTTCGTACCCCGCGAGGCTGCGGCCGAGATTGCCGCCGCTTCTGCTGCGCCCGCCTATGGCGTCTACAGTTCCTTTGTCGGCACCGGCGTGGTGGGCGGGTTTGTGGAGACGTTCGAGGGCGTCGGCATGGACATGGCGGCTCTCGCCAAGCAGATCATGTCGGGCGCTCCGTCGGAGCAGCGGACTGTCGCCTCGACCAGCCGGCCGGTCGTCGATTGGCGACAACTGGAACGCTGGGGCATCGGCAACGACCTTCTTCCCTCAGGTACCCAGATCGAGTTCCATGAGCCAACGGCCTGGGAGCGATATCGCCTCGAGATCCTCTTGGCTCTGGCGGTGATCGCGCTCCAGGCGGCAACGATCGCCGGCCTCGTCGTCCTCGACCGGCGGCGACGAACGGTCCAGGAGGAATTGGCCCTGGAACGTCTGGAGCTGGCCCATCTTTCGCGGACCACGCAGCTCGGCCAGCTCTCGGGGGCCTTCGCCCACGAATTGAACCAGCCCTTAACGTCCATCCTCGCAAATGCCGAGGCAGGCACCCGGCTGCTGGATACGACCCCACTCGACCTGAATGAATTGAAGGATATTCTGGAGGACATCGCGGCGGACGACAGGCGCGCCGCGGCGGTGATCGCCCAATTGCGCCGGCTGATGGTGAAGGGAGAGGTGGAACTCGAGCGGGTGGACCTCAACAAGGCTGTGGCCGCGACGATCGAACTGGCCCAGAGCGAACTGGTCGCGCGACAGACGGAGGTCGTTTTTCGACGGCAGCAGAAGGAACTTCCGGTCCAGGGAAACCTTCCGCAGTTGCAGCAGATTGTCCTGAACCTGATCTTGAATGCCGCCGAGGCCATGTCCCGCCAGCCATCCTCAGAACGTGAAATCACGATGGAAACGCGGACCTTGCCGGACGGGACAAGGCAATTGTCGGTGGCCGATCGTGGGCCGGGAATTCCTCCCGAGATGCGCGAGAAAGCATTTAAACCTTTCGTGAGCGGCGGAGCGACAGGCATGGGCCTCGGTCTCTCCATCTGCCGTTCGATCGCACTGGCCCATGGGGGAACGCTCGCTTTCGAAGACCACGAGGGCGACGGTGCACGGGTGATCCTCAGCCTGCCCCCTATCCAGCCGATCGGACACGTCGCGTAGGCGTAGTGGACGAGACAGGTGCCCGTTCCGACGGCGAACGGGCAATGGCCTGATTGGCCCCAAGGCCAACTACGACGCCTCTCCCCGTTGTTGTAGACGATGGGAATGGAACGCGTGGCATCATTGGTGGCCATCGTCGACGACGACGACTCCGTGCGTCGAGCGCTCCACCGGCTCATCCTTTCACTTTCCTACCAGTCGCGGACGTTCGCTTCGGGCGAAGAATTCCTCGAGGCCTTGCAAGAATCCACGCCCGACTGCGTCCTGTTGGACCTGCACATGCCCGGATTGAAAGGATTGGACGTTCTGCATCGCATGCGAACAGAAGGGCGGCACGTCCCGGCCATCGCGATGACCGGCTTCGATCAGCACGGGATGCGCGAGAAATGCTTGAAAGCAGGTGCGGCTGCCTATCTGGTCAAGCCGCTCGAGCGGGCGGTCGTGGCAGCGGCGATCGCAGACGCGACCGCGACTTCGTCGTGAGGAAAGCACCGGGCGGAGCGAAGCGATGCCGACGTTGCCCCAAGGTCCAACTTACCTAACGTCCTCTCGCCTGAATAATTCGCTTGGACCCTTTGCGGTCGCAAGAAAGAACGCGTCCCTTGCAAGGGCAGATCAGGAGGCATCGATGAGACTTGCAGCCTTGACGACCAGGCTCAGCGCGGCGGTGTTCACGCTTGGCACGGCATATCTTGCCACGCCCGCCATCGCGCAGGAGCAACCGCAAAAACCCAACATTCTGGTGATCTTCGGCGATGATATCGGCACCTGGAACATCAGCCACAACAACCGCGGTATGATGGGCTACCAAACGCCCAATATCGACCGAATTGCCGACGAGGGCGTGTCGTTCACCGACTATTATGGCCAACAAAGTTGCACTGCCGGCCGCGCGGCCTTCCTCGGCGGCAACGTGCCGGTCCGCACCGGCATGACCAAGGTCGGCTTGCCGGGCGCTCCTCAGGGCTGGCAGACGACGGACGTCACGATCGCGACGGTGATGAAATCCCTCGGTTACGATACGGGTCAATTCGGCAAGAACCACCAGGGCGACCGCGACGAGCATTTGCCCACAAATAACGGCTTCGACGAATTCTTCGGCAATCTCTATCACCTCAATGCCGAGGAGGAGCCCGAGAACCGCGACTATCCCGGCGACATGAAGCTGGCCGATGGCCGTACCTTCCGTGATGCCTTCGGTCCTCGCGGCGTGATCCGCTCCTCCGCCGACGGCAAGATCGAAGATACCGGGCCGTTGACACGCAAGCGCATGGAAACGGTGGACGAGGAAACTCTTGCCGCGGCCATAGATTTCATGGATCGCAAGACCAAGGAGGGAAAACCCTGGTTCACCTGGTGGAATGCCACACGCATGCATTTCCGAACCCATGTGAAGGAAGCCAACAAGGGGATCGCGGGACCGAGCGGCAACGAATATCACGACGGCATGGTCGAGCACGACAGGATGGTCGGCCAGATTCTCGACAAACTCGAGGAGCTCGGTGTCGACGACAACACCATCGTCCTCTACACGACGGACAACGGCCCGCACTACAATACTTGGCCCGACGCCGGCACCACGCCCTTCCGCAGCGAGAAGAACTCGAACTGGGAAGGCGCCTACCGCGTGCCGGCCTTCGTTCGCTGGCCCGGTCATTTTCAAAAGGGCGTGACGCTGAATGGGATCATGGCCCACGAAGACTGGCTGCCGACCTTCGCGTCGATCGCCGGAAATCCAAACATCAAGCAACAATTGCTCGACGGCGTCGAACTGAACGGCCGGAGCTACAAGAACTACATCGACGGCTACGACATGAGCGACTATCTCACGGGCGAGACCAAGGAGTCGCCGCGACACGAGTTCTGGTACGTGAATGACGATGGTCAGATCGTTGCAGCGCGCTATGACGATTGGAAGGTGGTGTTCCTGGAGAATCGCGGCGAAGCCTTCGGCGTCTGGCGTGAACCCTTCATCGAACTGCGTGTGCCGCTTCTCTTCAACCTGCGGCGCGACCCGTTCGAGAAAGCCCAGCACAATTCCAATACCTACAATGACTGGTTCCTCTCTCGACCCTTCCTGATCGTGCCGATCCAGGCGCTAGCAGCTAAGTTCCTGCAGACGATGAAGGACTACCCGCCAAGCCAGACGCCGGGCTCGTTCAACCTCAGCACCATCGAGGAGAAGCTCAAGGCCGGTGTGAATAATTGAGTCTGACGACGACGATCGGGGTGCCTGACCGGCGCCCCGATAGTGCCTTGGCACGCTGTCATCTCGATGGGAGGTTGAAGATGGCCAATATATCCGTCACCGTCACATTTGCCGCCGCGCAGGCTTTGCTGGTCGCACTGCCCGCCATTGCCGACCCGCTGCCGTCCTGGAACGACACCGCTACCGAGACCGCCATCATCCAGTTCGTCGAGCGCGTTACGGATCCGGCATCGGACAACTTCATGCCCGCCGCCGACCGCATTGCGGTGTTCGACAATGACGGAACGCTGTGGAGCGAACAGCCGGCCTATTTCCAGGGCCTCTATGCGCTCGACCGCCTCCAGGAAAAGGCCAACGCCGACCCGTCGATCCTAACCTCGGACGCGCTCAAGGCAGCGGCCAAAGGCGATATGAAGGGAGTGATGGCCGGTGGAATGGAAGGATTGATCGAGATACTCAATGTTTCCCATTCCGGCATGTCCGTCGATGATTTCGAAGCCGACGTGCGCGAGTGGCTGACCACTGCCAAACATCCGCAATCCGGCCTCGTCTACTCCGACATGACCTTCCAGCCGATGCTGGAACTGCTCACCTACCTTCGGGACAACGATTTCACGACCTACATCGTCTCCGGCGGGGGCGTGCATTTCATCCGGGCCATCTCGGAAGACGCCTATGGCGTGCCGCCGCAGCAGGTAATCGGCACCGAAGGCAAGACGCTTTACCAAGTGGTCGACGGCAAGCCGAGCCTCTTGAAGGACGGCGGCATCTCCTTCGTAGATGACAAGGCCGGCAAGCCCGTGGGCATCGATCGCCACCTCGGCAAGCGCCCGATCTTTGCCGCCGGCAATTCGGACGGCGATTTCGAGATGCTCGAATGGACGACGTCTGGTGACGGCCTTCGCTTCGGGCTGATCGTCCACCATACCGACGCCGAGCGCGAATTCGCGTACGATCGCGACAGCCATTTCGGCACTCTCTCGAAAGGGCTGGACGAAGCGGCGAAGCGCGGTTGGGTGGTCGTCGATATAGCAAAGGACTGGAGCAAGGTTTGGTCGGGCAAGCAGTGACGCCACGCGAGCAGATCGAGGACCTGCGCAGCCGGATGGGAACAGCCATCATCGGCCAGCAGGAAGTAATCGAACGACTGCTGATCGGGCTTCTCGCCAACGGCAACCTGCTTATCGAAGGGCTTCCCGGGCTTGCCAAGACTCGCGCGATCAAGGCGCTGGCCCACAATCTGGAAGCTAAATTCAGCCGCATCCAGTTCACACCGGACCTCCTGCCCTCCGATGTGACCGGGACCGAGGTATACCATCAGTCGGGCGGTAAGGCCGAGTTTCGCTTCGAGCCGGGGCCGATCTTCGCCAATATCGTTCTGGCGGACGAAATCAATCGCGCGCCGGCAAAAGTCCAGGCGGCACTTCTGGAGGCCATGGAAGAACGCCAGGTGACGGTCGCGGGCAAGACGCATGCCATGGAGCCGCTGTTCATGGTCATGGCAACGCAGAATCCAATCGAGCAGGAGGGCACCTATCCGCTGCCCGAAGCACAGATGGACCGTTTCCTGATGCATGTGCTCATTACCTATCCCCCCGTGGAGGACGAAGTCGAGGTGGTCGAATTGGTTCGTGGCGAGGAAATCGCCGCGATGAAGGCGCAGAAGGGCATGGAGGCCAGCAAGAAGCCGTCCGCCATCCCGCAGGAAGCCGTCTTCGCCGCGCGGCGCGAGATTGGCGCGATCCATGTCTCGGCGGCGATGGTGCGCTATATGGCCGATTTGGTGAATGCCACGCGCATCCCGTCCGAATTCGGTAAAGACTTGCCGCGCTGGATCGAGATCGGCGCCAGCCCGCGCGCATCGATCGCGCTCGACAAATGCGGTCGCACGCATGCATGGCTGGCCGGCCGCGACTATGTCGACCCAGAGGACGTGCGCGCCATTGCACCCGACGTGCTGCGGCATCGATTGGGCCTGACATTCGAGGCGCAGGGCGAAGGTGTCACGCCCGACAAGGTGGTCGGTGAACTACTCAAGCAAGTCGCGTTGACCTGAGTGCAATCATGCGGGACAGGCCGGCACGAATACGCGCAGGCATCGAACGCCCGGCGGGCGCGTCGCAAGCCGAGGATACCCGCATTCGCGTCGATCTCGCCCACCTGCGGAAGTTGGAGGCGCGTGCGCGGCGGATCAACTTTCTGCCGCGCCAACCCGCTCGCAGCGTTCTCAACGGCAGGCACGCCTCGCGGCTGCGCGGGCGCGGGCTGAATTTCGAGGAACTGCGCGGCTATCTCCCGGGCGACGACGTTCGCACCATCGACTGGAAGGTGACGGCTCGTACCGGTGAACCCCACGTCCGCGTCTATACGGAGGAACGCGACCGCCCGACCCTGATCGTGGTCGACCAACGCATGTCGATGTTCTTCGGCTCGGTTCTGAACATGAAATCCGTGACCGCCGCCGAATGCGCCGCGCTCGCAGCCTTTCGCATCTTCGACCAGGGCGACCGCGTGGGTGGAATCGTATTCGGCGATACCGAGATCGCCGAGATCAGGCCCGGGCGCAGCCGCAAGTCGCTGACGGCTTTTCTAACGGCGCTGAGCGATGCCAACGGACTGTTGAACGCCGATCAGCCTCCAGTGGCGCCGATGCCGATGAACCGGGTCCTGCAATCGGTGGCGCGGATCGCGCCGCGCAACCATCTGGTTTTGCTGTTCAGCGATTTCGACGAGGTCGACGAGACGACGCATCGGCTGGTCGCCGGCCTGTCCCACCACAACGATCTGGTGCTCGTGCTCGTATCCGACCCTTATGTCGAGGAAATACCGGCGGGCGTGAAAATAGTCGTATCGGATGGTACGCTGCAGGCAGAAATCGACACCGCCGACAAGACAGCGCACCGCCGGCTGAATGACATGGCGCAGGGCCGGCTGGCCGAGATCCTCGACTGGCAGAGGCAGCTCGGGGTACCTGTCCTCCCGCTGACAACCGGGGAAGACAGCGTCGAGCAGATGCGGCGGCTCATGGGCTTGCCGGGGCGAAGACGATGAATGGCGACCCCAAACCTGTTACCCTGCTCGATCTGCTCGGCCGGCTGATCGAGGCACCTGAACCGCCGCCGGTCTCGATGACGCCGCAGACCTGGGGCTGGGCAGTGGTGGCCCTGATCCTTCTGGCGGCCTGCACAGTCGGCGCAATTCACATCTGGCGCCGTTACGAGGCCAACGCCTATCGCCGCCATGCGGTCAAGGAACTTGAGGCAGCTAGAGGCGACCCTGCGGCAATCGCGGCAATCCTCAGGCGGACTGCGCTCGTGGCGTATCCGCGCCGTGAGGTGGCAGGACTTGCGGGCGACGACTGGCTCCACTTTCTGGATTCCCAGGTCTCCGGAAGGGACTTTCTCGAAGGACCTGGCCGACAGGTAGCAGTTGCTCCTTATCGAGACGCGCGAAACGCGCCGGCGCTTTACGCAGTCGTCAGAAACTGGATCCTTCGGCACCAGCCGGAGAAAACGCGATGATCACGCTGGCCTTCCCGTGGGCGCTGCTTCTTCTGCCTCTGCCGCTTCTTCTCTGGTTTTTGTTTCCACCGCATCGAGAACATGTGCCGGCGCTGCGCTTCCCCTTCTTCAGACGGATCGTCGAGACTGCGGGCTCCAAGCCCGGCGAAGGGGCCGTAGTTTTGTCGCGCACTCGGCTGCAGATGGGGGGAGCCATATTGGTATGGCTTCTATTGGTTCTCGCTCTCGCCCGACCCGAGCGCCTAGGCGAACCTGTCGAGATAAACAAATCCGCCAGGGACGTCATCCTCGCCATAGATATATCGGGTTCGATGGACGCGAAGGATTTCAACACCCCGGCCGGAACAAGGAAGCAGCGACTGGAGGGTGTGCGCGGGGTCGTCGACGACTTCATCGCCGGGCGCCAAGGCGATCGCATGGCGCTGATCGTGTTTGGCTCGAAAGCCTATTTGCAAGCTCCGCTGACGGAAGACCTGCGCACCATCAGCGAGCTGTTGAACCAGACAAAGGTTGGAATGGCCGGACCTCACACGGCGCTTGGCGACGCGGTCGGCCTGGCAATCCGCACTTTCGAAGCCAGCGACATCAAACAGCGGCTTCTGATCCTGCTTTCGGACGGAACGGATACGGCCAGCCGCATGAGCCCCGTAAACGCCGCTGAGATCGCGAACGATCAAGATATCGAGATCTACACGATAGGGGTTGGTGATCCCAATGCCTCGGGTGAGGATCGTGTCGACCTCGCAACGCTGAAAGACATCGCAAGCCGCACTGGTGGTCAATATTTCTTTGCAGAGGACGAACAGGGCCTCCAGCAGGTTTACGACAGGATCGACCAACTCGCGCCGCGCCAGGTGGAGACATTGTCCTACCGACCTCGGCAGGCCCTCGCCTTCCTGCCTCTGGCGGCGGCGAGCATGATTGGAACGATGACCGTTGCATGGCTTTCCCTGGGCAACGCGCGCAGGAGGCAGCGGGCCTGATGGAGATCCAGCTCTTTCTCGAGGCCTTTCACTTCCTCAGGCCGGCCTGGCTCCTGCTTTTATCGGTGATCGCGCTGATCTGGTTCTTTGTGCGGCGCCGCGCCACCCGCCCTGCAACGCCTGTGGAAGGAATTGCTCCACACCTTCGCAAGGCAATGACCGTCGGCGGCGAATACAGACGTCGCTTGCTGCCGATCGACGGTGTTGCGTTGATCCTTGCACTCGCCGCGCTCGGGGCCGCCGGACCGACCTGGTCGCGCGTGCCAGACCCCTTTGTCGCGCAGACCGCGCCCCTGGTCATCGCGCTGAAGGTCACCCCGTCCATGACGGATAGCGACGTGGCCCCAACGCGGCTGGAGCGTGCAAAGCAGAAGATCCGCGACCTCCTTGAATTGCGAGCCGGCGGGCGGACTGCATTGGTCGCCTATGCAGGCTCGGCGCACTCCGTGGTGCCCATGACCGAGGATCCGAGTGTCGTCCAACCCTATCTTCAGGGACTGTCGCCTGAAATTATGCCCAAGGAGGGCGCGGATGCGGGGGCGGCTCTCGAACTCGCCCGCAGCTATCTTGCCAGAGAGAGTACGCTCGGCGGGATATTGTTCGTGGCCGATTCCATCGACACGGCCGATGTCAACGTGCTTGGCAATGTCGAAGACGCCAGCCTCGCCGTGCTGGCTGTGGTGCCCGAAGGCGGGAGCACCCCAGGCATGGATCGCCTGACCGTTCCGGTGGTTCGCCTGACGCCGGACGATGACGATGTGCACGCGCTCGAACACAGCCTGAACGCTGCTTATGCGCGCGCGTTGACCGAGGAGGGAACCCAGCCCTGGGACGATCGCGGATGGCTGCTCGGCTGGCCGGCCGCACTTCTTGCGCTTCTGTGGTTCCGCCGTGGTTGGACGATGCGCTGGTCGCTCGTGCTCGCACTGGGGGTGGGCCTGACGCCGACCGCACCCGCCCATGCCGAAGGCATCGTAGACTGGTTTCTGACACCGGATCAGCAAGGCCGCCTCGCTTATCAGCGCAAGCATTACGATCGCGCTGCTGAGTTGTTCGTCGATCCGATGTGGAAGGGCGAGGCGCTCTATCGGGACGGTCAGTATAGCGAGGCCGCAAAGGTCTTTTCGCGTGTCGACACGGCGGCGGCGGCATTTGTCGAAGGGATGGCACATATCAAAGGGCGCGAATACCGGGAAGGGATTGCCGCCTTCGAGACGGCTCTCCAGCGGGATCCAAACTTTCCAGGCGCGGCCGAAAATCTCGAGACCGCCAAGGAGATCCTCGACTACATCGAGACAACCCGCGAGCAATCCGACACAGGCGAAGAAGCTGGCGAAGGCGCCGACGATATCGTCATGGACAACAAGGATGCACGCGGGGCCGATACCCGGATCCAAGGTGGGGCGGACGACAAGCTGCTGACGACCGAGCAATGGATGAACACGGTCGATACCGATCCCGCGGACTTTCTGCGTCAACGTTTCGCCATCGAGGATGCGACGAGACAATGAGATTGCTCTTCCTCATCGTCGTTTGGATTGCAACGTCGGCAGGCGCCGTTCGCGCACAGCAGCCGGTTCAGCAGCCTATCGTTGAAACCGAGCTGGACAGCGCGGAAGTGGTTCCCGGCCAGTATGTCACCCTTCGCGTCACAGTCCTCGTTCCGACGTGGCTGCCGAAGCCGATCGAGTTTCCATCGATGGAGGGGCCGAACATGCGGGTGCGGCTGCCGGAGCGATCGACCGGAGCGACGAGCCGCACCATCGATGGCGAGGAATGGTCGGGCGTCAGCCGGAATTACCTGATCTCGCCGATGGTGGCGGGAACCTTCGACATCCCCGCCCAGGATGTTTCCGTCACCTATGCCAACCCGGGGAGCGCCCAGGCGCTCCAAGCCGTGCTTAAGACGGACCCCGTCAGGATCAGGGGCGTCGTGCCGCAAGGCGCCGAGGACCTCGATCCCTTCATCGCCGCCAACAGCCTGAAGTTGACGCAGGAGGTCAGCCAGCCCACGACGGGCCTGCTGCCTGGCCAGAGCATCAAGCGGACCGTCACGGCGCAGGTGGAAGGCGTATCGCCAATCGTGCTTCCCGAACTGATGCCCGAGATCCGCATCGACGGGATCGGCGCCTACCCTGACCAACCGTCTGTCGCAGAAAAGGACGAGCGCGGCCTGTTGTCGGGGAACCGTTCGGAATCGGTAACTCTCATGGCTGAGGGCGGCGCGCAGGGCCGTGTCCCGGGGATCGAGCTGCGCTGGTTCAATCTGACGTCCGGCACGATCGAAACGGCTACCCTGGACGGTTTCGACATATCCGTCGAAGGCCCGCCTGCCTCCAGGCCGGTGCCCGAGAGGTCGATATTATTGCTGGCGGCTGCGGGACTTTCCGCCCTCGTTGCGCTTGCCCTGCTCGCGCTCTTGATCCGCTGGCTCTGGCCGCGTGCAGCAGCGACTTATCGCCGGAGAAAGGCTCGCCGTCTCGCGAGTAAGGCCTGGGCGGAACGAGAAATGCTGAAAGCCATTCGCCATCGCGATTATCCCGCCACGTTGCGCACCATCGATGAGTGGGCCTCACGCACGCCTGCAACGGACGGAGTCCTTGTGGCCTCCGTTCATGGAGCCCTAACCAAAGTGGGGAGATCGATCTACGGTCCGGCTCGGGAGAAACCTTCGCCCGCAGAATGGGAAGCCGTGCATGATGCGGTGAAGGCGGCATTGGTCAGCCGTGCCCAAAGCACCGGGAACGGACTTCCACCGCTCAATCCGTCGCGCGCCACTGGTCGCCGTTAAGACGCTCACTGTCGATCTTTCTACCACCTCACCTTGAGCCCGATCTCGCCGCCGAACGCATTGTGGTCGGCGCCGTCGATGTCGAAGGCGTAGGTCACATTGCCGAAGGCGGACAGGTTTTCGCTGATCTGGTAGGCCGCGCCTCCATTCATCTCCAGCCAGGTCCCGCCGGTTTCGAGCACCAGCGGAGTGGTGTTGAAGAAGACGGCCGGATCCGCCGAGAAGCCATGCCAGAGATTGACGCCGAGATGCGCAAGAAGCTTTTCTCGGTTGTATTCCAGGCGCGCGCCCACTCTGCCGGTGAAGGCGTCGTACTGGTCGTGGGCGATCACGGAGAACCGATCTCTGCTGTCGTCGAAGTCGATGTTCTGCCAGATCAGTTGCGCCTGCGGCTCGATCGTCCAGCCATCGGCGATCGCGAAGGGCAGGCCCGTCTCGGCCGAGGCGGCAAAGCTGGTGCCGTCGACATCCCCTTCGATGCCGCGCCGCGACGTGGCGGTGCCGTTGAGCCAGCCATATTTGGCGACGACATCGACATACCAGCCGCCCGGCGAAGTATGGGTCCAGTAGGCGGCAATGCTATCCTCGGTCAGGTCGAGACTGCCGGCCTGCAGGTTCACGCCGCCCAATATGTTGGCGCTGATGTCGCCCGATGACTCGCCATGGGTGTAGAACAACCCGAAGCGATCGATATGGCCGTTGTCGTGTTCGAAACCGAGAAGGTCGCTGCCGGCCTGCAGCCCCCAATAACGACCGTCGAAGGCCGGCGCGAGTTCGAAACCGGCGACGTTCAGCGTCGCGTTGGCGCCCAAATCGCTCCCCCCGCCGAACACGCGGCCCCAGATGGAGGGTGGCGGGCGGATGCCGTCATACGGCACGTCGGCGCCCTGCGGTTCGGGAAGCCGATAGAACAACGCGCCGTCGCCAGCCAGAAGCGATTGGTCGCCCCGCCGTTGATGGAAGGTACCGAGCGTCATCAGCCCCATCCGTTCGGCCACGAGCGGCGCAATCACATGCCCGGGGACTTCCGGGCGCACGAACGGGATGACCGGCGGTGACGGTGGTGGTGGCGACGGTGGTGGTGGCGACGGTGGCGGCGGCGGCGGTGGTGGCCCCGGCGGCGGTGGCGGTGGTGGTGGCCCCGGCGGCGGTGGCGGCGGTGGTGGCCCCGGCGGCGGTGGCGGTGGTGGTGGCCCCGGTGGCGGTGGAGGCGGTGGAGGCGGAGCTGACCTGGAGCTCCGCAGGAACCAATCGTTGTCCGTCTCTGTCGACGGCGTCACACCGCCTTGAAACAGCAGATATTCGAAAGCCCCGGCGGCGACAGGCGCACCGAGCACAAACGCGTCGGCTGTGGTGGTGGCACCGTTCGTCGCATCGACCACCGGGATGCCGTTGGCGACTGTCAAGGCTCCAGGTCCATCCACATTGGTCACCAGAATGCTCGTCGAGCCGCTCCCCTGGCCGCGGTCGATGATTAGTCGATCCGATGGAGAGCCATCGGTGCCAAGAAAAGTGTTGAGGAGAAGCCGTCCACCTTGGCCGACATAGTTGCCGCTTATCGTGAACGTGTCGTGCAGGGAAGTTCCGGAACCAGGGGTTGGCGCGTCGTTCGTCATGTCAATCGCGCCGGCATTGTTCACCGTGACCAATTGCGACGAATCGAACGGCACGATGCCGTAACCGTAGGAGTTGCCAGCCAGGATGGCGCTGGTGGAATCGATCGAAAGGGCCCCGGTGCCGGTTCCCGCGTCGCCGAGCGTCAGAAGGCCGGTCGTATAGATGAACCTCAGTTGCGACCTGTTTATGACCTGGATGTCTTCCCAGCGGATAAGGTTGGAGGGATGATCACCAGACTGGCCGCCGTCGTCATTGGTCGTCCTCTCCAAGACGAGCGTATCGCTTCCCAATCCGCCATCGACGATCTTGCCTGCGGTCAGGTTGTTCTGCGTCAGAAACCCGAATTGGGCAAGGTCGTCTCCGTCGCCCATCTGGACGGTGGCCGAGATATTCCCCACCAGCCAAGTAAACGTATCGTCGCCGGCGCCCATGTCGACGGATGTAGAAACATCTCCGGCCAACAGTCCCAGCGTGTCATTTCCATCACCGAGAGAGATCGTCCCGGCGAAGAACCCGTTGTTGAGGACGGTATCGTGGGAATCTCCCGAACTCGTGACGCCGTTCTGGACCCTGCCGTCTGCAAAATTCACGATGACATTGTTGCCCGAACCGGCGAGGGAGATGTTCCCGTCGATCAGGCCGTGGTTGTTGAGCCTGAAGCTGTTATTGTCTGTGGCGACGATGCCGTTGGTCAGTGTGCCGTCATTGTTCAGGGTGCTCGTTTGGGTTCCCCTGACCACAGCATCGACATCGAAGGCCGCGGATTCTTCGACATTGATCGTAACGGACGTGCCGGTGAAGGGACTCGGAGGCGTGTCGACGGCTCCGGTGCAATCCCAAACGCCGGGAGTCGCTTCCACGCATTCGGCCAAGGCCTGCCGATTGCCCAGGCACAGAAGCGCGATCGCCGCGGCAGATTGAAGAAGCAGGCTGCGAAGGATTGGCCGGTAGCGTTGCGCCTGCTCGCGACTGCCCAGATTCAGGAGCCGCACCGATGCGGCCGAAGGGATCCCCGTTCGCTCGGCCTCATGTCTCGAACCATTGGTTCCAGTTTTGGTTATCCAGACCGTGCCGACGAATAGCGCTTCCGACTCTGTCGTCTGAGCGGACCGCTCGGTTGCTGGCTTCATCCTTGCTTCGATCCCCACTTCTCGCAAACTTCTTTCGGACTTCCCGCATAGCCGGCCGCGTCGACAGCGTACCGAATGCCAGTATGCGACACCCTCTTCAGCGTCGAAATCTCTCATGGAAAGCAAACGCCGCAATAGTTGGACCAAAGGCCAATTCGCAAATTTCCGCAGCAGCTTAGCCCATTGCTGTCGATCCCGGATTGAATACAGGCTCCGCAGGAGAGTTATCGAAGGATTATTCCTGCATCGACTTGACCAGGCCCATCCCTCACGAACAGCAGCCCACGGCGGAAAGAAAGGTTGAAATAGAAACGCTAGGGAGAGATGATGAGTTGTGCGAGGTGTTGGGTTTGCGGCCTTGGAATCCTGCACGAGCCGAAGGCGAACATGTTCAGTTCCTTCGCCTCAACCAAAAAAATGAGCCGGGCCGCGATTCTTCGTGCTCGCACATGGGGCATGCTGACGTTTGACGATGGCCGCAGCACAGGGGAAGGGCTGAACCGAATTCGCCGTCGGTGCGAGGACCGGCTCATGGGAGAAATCGCTTCTACCGTCTACCTGGTAGATGACGATATGCGTGTTCGTGCGTCGCTGACGAGGTTGCTTTCAACAGCGGGGCATTTGGTCCAGTCTTATGCAAGCGCAGAAGATTTCTTGAGCCATCACGATCCCGCGGTTCACGGCTGCGCAGTCATCGACATCAACTTGCCGGACATGGGCGGGTTGGGCGTCCAGCAATCCCTCCTCTCCGAGCATGTCGACCGGCCCGTTATCTTCGTCACCGGGTTCGGGGATATCCCCACAAGCGTCCGGGCGATGAAGGCCGGTGCCGTGGACTTTCTGACCAAGCCCGTGGACGCGTCCGTCCTTTTGGCTGCGGTGGAACAGGCGCTGGATCGCGATCTGCGGAGCCGGCGCGAGGGGCAACTGAAACGGTCGGTCAGGCAACGGCTGGCGAGCCTTACGCCGCGAGAAAGCGAGGTTCTTGTTCATGTTGCTGCGGGTCGCCTCAACAAGCAGATCGCAGCCGAGCTCGGGACCGTCGAGAAAACCGTGAAGGTGCATCGCGCTCGCATGATGAGGAAAATGGGCGTCCGCACCGTCGCGGACCTCGTGCGGCTCGCCGCATCCATCGGGATCGCCGAACGGCAGGATAGCGAGCCGGGATTGGCCCAGGGCCAACTACGCCGGCACCAGGCCTTGCTGTAAGGGTTCACAGCACTAAACAGCCGCATGGACTTTCAGCGTGGCGTCGGGGCGATCGCGAGATCGAAGAGTCGCCTCCGGACATAGGCAACCTCGCCCGCCATTGCACGAGGTGGCCCTGTCGCGGCTAAAGCATATGGCCCAAAATGCAGTGTTTTGGATAAACGATATGCAAAACGACGTCCTAAAGCCTGTCGCGCTAATCTCGGTTCGCGCGACAGGCTTTAGGCGATCGTGCGAACCACGTCGTCGACGCGACGCGGCTCGATGCCGAGCGCCTCGAAACCTGGCAGGTCGACGTCGGCAACATTGTCGTGGCGCATGAGCTCGATCTGATTGCGCGTGAGCGGCACACCGGGAACAAGCTCCACGGCGGCGGCCAATACAGCCCAGACGCCAAACGGCATCGGCATCAGTCTGGTGCGGACCTGCAGCAGGCGGGCGACCCTCTCGACCAGTTCCCTGTAGGAATAAACGCGCGGGCCGGCGCATTCGAAGACGCGAGCAGTGCCGCCGTTGTGCACGAATGCGAGCCGGGCGACCGCTTCCGCGACATCCTCGACATAGGCAGGCTGAAGTTTCGTGCCGCCATCGCCGAACAGTGGGTAGATCGGCAGGAGGCGAACCAATCGCACGATCGTGGTGAGAAACGCATCGTCGTGTCCCACCATCACCGCGGGCCGGACGATCATCGCGCTGGGAAACGCGGCCTTCACCGCTTCCTCACCGCGCCCGCGGGCGCGGATGTATTTAGAGTCCGACAGCGGATCGGAGCCGATTCCAGATATCTGGATGAAGCGTCCGACGCCGGCTTGGCGCGAAGCTTCGGCCAGATCACCCGCAGCTTCCACGTGCACGCGCTCAAAGGTCTGCTCGCCATGCTCCACATACAGGCTGACGGCATTCACGACCGTATCCACCCCTTCGACAGCCGCCGACAGGTGGGCTGTGTCGAGCACATCCGCCTCGATCGCTTCCGGAAGCCTTGTGGAGGAGGAGAAGTGCCGGTGCACGCCTGCCGGATGGCGCGATGCGGCACGGACGATGTGGCCCCGCGCCAGCAGCCGCTCCACAATTCGTCGTCCGAGAAAGCCGGAGCCGCCGAAGACGGTGACCATCGCGGATGTTTTCTCTCCTGCTGATTTGCCCGGCATCTTCGTTTTCATCTCCGACCTGCATACCCATTGGAGGCTTGAATATTCGCCCCTCCGGCAGCCCCGATCAGACGATCGCCCTGTCCCATCCGCCGTAATGTTCCTCGCTGCGCATGCCGCGCGGCAGGCTCAGCAGGATCAGCGCCAGCCCGATGACAAGGCCGGAGAGGGTTGCCGTCACCGTCCCCCCGTCGAGCACGAGTGGCGAGGCCGCAACCCAGACGCCCAGCCCGACATTGAGGAAACGCACCGGCCGCACCACCTCGGCCATGGCCGTAACGGCCACCAGGACGACGAGACAGCCGACGACATGATCGCTGTAATAGAGAGGTGGTTCGCTGCCGAAGACGAGCGGCGTCGTCATCAAAAGCACACCGAGGCCAGTGCTTACGACGAGCGTCCAGGGGAAGTTGACGCCGCCGGTGACGAAGTCGCGCAATACGCTCGGAGCGGGACGGTCGAGATCGGGCTCCGGCGTCTGGTTCTGAGAAAGAGCCGGACCGCCCCTCCAGAAGGTGCGCCAGAACGGCTCGCCCGCTTTCTTTGCTCGCCATAGATACTGGATCGTCGCCAGCACCTCATCGATCGAATAGGGAATAAGCACGACCGTGACGGCCGCCTGGATGATGCAGAGCGTGCACAGCGCGCCGATCAATGGCGGCTGGATGATGATGAAGCTGACGCTGACGATACCGAGCGGGATGACCAGCAGACCGAACAGCAGCACCATCCATGGCATGGCACGCCAGCGGCGATGATCGCCGATCGCGCCGGCGAGGATATCGAGTGCATAGGCGAAGGCGCCGAGTCCGGCATCCGCGATCGGGAAGCCTTTGGATACCCACGACGTCACCACCGCCTCGCTGCCGTTCTGAACCGGCGCCTCGCCCGGCCCGAAGAACGGGTCCCACAGCTCGTCGATATGTCCCATCTGGTAGGCGGCGAGATAACGGGAGACGAACAGGCCGACCACGGCGAGCGCCACGATCGGGATGCGCTGCGTAAAGGAGGAAGGTGAATAGCTCCAGCCGAGGGGCCGGTCGTCGTCGGCCGCCAAGGCGCGACGGCTTATGCCCGGCGTTGGTGGGATCATTACCGCGAAGGCGACGATCAGCATGCCGACCAGCGTGTCGATCCCATAAGCGGCGGCACTCGTGGTCCAGAACACAAGCGGCGCGGCCATGACCCAGAGGGCGACGGCCGCGGTGACCCACTGCACCCAGCGCCAGTGCCGGTACATGCCGACCAGTGCCAATATCGTCACCAAGAGACCAGAGATCATTTCGCTGACCGCGAGCCGCGCGTTGCGCAACTGGAGTTCCGCGATTTCGTGTCCGAGTGCTGGCGGATCCGGTGTGCTGACCGGGTCGAACAGGCCGAGCATCAGTGGCGACGTTATCAGCCAGAGCCCGAGGGCGGCGTTGGCCAAGGGTGCCCAGAGCGTCGATCTGCGGTGCCGCTCCATCGCGGCCTCGACCTCTTCCTTGCTCCGCTCGAGCGGGCCTTCAAGCCGCATGCTTGCCTGTTCGATCTCGGGCTCGGATGCTGCCACGACGGCGGGATCGAGCTTATTCTTCCCATACCAGCCGGTGGGATCCTGCTTCAGCCGGCGGATCATTTCCGGAAGCGTGCCGAGCAGGCTGTGCCTCGGCTTCCAGCCCAGCAGGGATTTCGCCCGTGCGATGTCGATCTCGTAATGGTCGTCGGAGTTCTCGACCATCCACGGCTTTATGTCGGAATCCTCGTCGAGCACCTCCGTCTGCATCCAGGCGCCGAGCTTGGCGACGCTCTTCGGCAGGACGAACGTGCGCCAGTCTTCGCCATGGACGAGCTGGCCGATGCGCTTCTGCATGTCCTCGTAGGACGGCGTCTCCTCTTCGCCGATCAGCAGTACGGTCTCGTCGGGAAGCTCGTGTCGGCGATCGACGGTGCGTACCACGGCATCGACGAGATCGTCCTTGTGCAGGTAAGGCTGACCACTTTGGATGTCGCCGGTGAAAAGGTACGCCATCGGCTGCCGCTCGAATATGCGGGCGATCTGCTGCGCGATGAAGGCGGCCCGGCAGTCCTCGTCATAGACGCCGGCGAACCGCAGGATCGCCGTCTTGATGCTGCCGCGTTCCCTGGAGATCAGTTGCTCGGTCTCGGCCTTCGACCGCGGATAGGCCCACGCCGGGTCGATCGGCGAATCCTCGTCGATCCTGGTCCCCTTCCCCGGACTTGGCGCATGCACGAGGAGAGTGCTGGAGAAGACGAACTGCTCCGTCTCGACCGCCTTCAGCGCATTCAGGAGCCGGCGCGTGCCCTGCACGGTGACGGCATCGTATTTTGGGTTCTCTTTTCCGGTCGTGTCGTAATAGGCGGCGAGATGGATGACGGATGCGATGCGTCCGCCGCTGCGCTCGCGTGCCGTTTCGATCGCCTTCTCCACGCTTTCTTCCGACGTCAGATCGATCTTGATCGTCTCCATGCCGGCCAGCGGCCGTCTCGGATTGGCCAGATCGAAGCCAATGACGCGATAGCGGTCCCTAAGGCCCTTGGAGATGGCCTGGCCGAGGAAGCCGCTCGAGCCGGTGATCAGGACGGTGGGACGAGCGATGTTCTGTTGCATGTCAAAGCCACAATTCACGACGGCGCGGGAAGTTCACCGGGAACTCATGCCTCGGTGAAGTTTTCACGCGGCGCGCCGGGCGGCTCGTCGCCCTCGGAATCGCCAGCGCCGGAGAGACTGGTGGAACGTAGACCCCTGCCCAACGTTCGGTCTGGCGAATCCCGCGATGGATGCGGTTCAGGCACTATCCGGATGGGAAAGGGCGTTCTGGAATGGGTACCCGCGAATTCAGCGAGCAGCCGCTCGAGGAGAAGGCGATCACGGGAGTGATCGAGGAGCTGGAACGGCAGGCGGCCGAAAACCCGTCGAAGCTCGAGATCAGACGGGATGGCGACAGAGTGATCGTCAATGGCGAAATCGAGGTCGACGCGCTCGTGATGGTCGTCGTCGGTGCCCTGGCCGGCGGCCCGTAGCGCTGGCGCATGGTCGGCAGCGAAACCTCCGTGCGCCCGGCTTGGCTGTGCTCCTGGCGCCAAACCAGCGTGTCGACGAACGATGCGCTGTCTCGCTTCGACCATCTGGCCGCTGTCGATCCGGCCGAGTTGGGCGGCCGATGGTGCGGATCAGGCCTTCATACAGGGCATCGGCTGGACGGGCTGCTCGAGCGGTTCGGCTGGTACGGCAAGGAATTCCAATCCTCCGAAGCCGTGTACCCGCTGCTCTTCAAGGATTCAAAGGACCGCATCCATTCCGTCGATCCGGTGCGCCTTCCGCTTGGCCTCGTGCTGCGGGAGCCGGCGCTCGCTCGGAGTGGGCCTGCGCTCGGGATTTTCTCCACCCTGCTGCCTCTGCTGCGGACCCGCAACCCGACCGCGCGCCTGCGAGAGATCACGTGTCGCGGAATACCAAGCGCTGCCATCGTCTACGACCGCATCCCGGTCATAGACCATCTTCGGAGAATAGACGACGCGCGAATTCTTGGCCTGATGGATCTCCGATCGATGCCGCACCCGCTATTCTTCCTACTCTCGCGCGATCGCGACTGAGCGTCTGGCTTCATCCCGGCTGTCGCGACCGGCTCAGCACCGTGGCTGATCCGCCTGTTCGGAGATGCCCTGATGCGGCGGGCCGTGGCAGATTCTGCGGAGGAATCAATGATTGATCTGGCAGGGGCAACAGGGCTCGAACCTGTGACCTGCGGTTTTGGAGACCGCCGCTCTACCAACTGAGCTATACCCCTGCGTCGCCGCGCGCGAAGCGTGGCAGGCCGCTTCCTAAGGATTTCCGAGCGCTCTGTAAAGGGTGCTTTGCGTACCGCACGGGCAGGATGGAAACTTTTTCCCAAGCCTTTCCCAAACCGTCCAAAATCGCCGAGGGCCAGGCGGCTGCGCGACGCCGTAAAGCAGCGGTCGGACTACCCCAGCCGGAAAAAGAACAGGGCGGCCGAAGCCGCCCTGTACTGTCATATTCGTGAAATCCGCGATCACTCGGTGATCGAGACGACGATGCCTGCGCCGACGGTGCGGCCGCCTTCGCGGATGGCGAAGCGGAGCTTCTCCTCCATGGCGATCGGCACGATCAGCTCGACATCGACGGTGATGTTGTCGCCCGGCATCACCATCTCGGTGCCTTCCGGCAGCTTGACCACGCCGGTCACGTCCGTCGTGCGGAAGTAGAACTGCGGACGGTAGTTGGTGAAGAACGGCGTGTGGCGGCCGCCCTCGTCCTTGGTCAGGATGTAGGCCTCGGCCTTGAACTTGGTGTGCGGCGTCACCGAGCCGGGCTTGCACAGCACCTGGCCGCGCTCGACGCCCTCGCGGTCGATGCCGCGCAGCAGCGCGCCGATGTTGTCGCCCGCCTGGCCCTGGTCGAGCAGCTTGCGGAACATCTCCACGCCCGTCACCGTCGTCGACGTCGTCGGACGGATGCCGACGATCTCAACCGTCTCGCCGACCTTGACGATGCCACGCTCGACGCGGCCCGTCACCACCGTGCCGCGGCCCGAGATCGAGAACACGTCCTCGATCGGCATCAGGAACGGCTGGTTGACCGGACGCTCCGGCGTCGGAATGTAGCGGTCGACCTCTTCCATCAGCTTGCGGATCGCATCCTCGCCGATCTCCTTGTTGGAGTCTTCCAGCGCGGCAAGCGCCGAACCCTTGACGATCGGAATGTCGTCGCCAGGGAACTCGTTCTTCGACAGAAGCTCGCGCACCTCGAGCTCGACAAGCTCGAGAAGCTCGGCGTCGTCGACCTGGTCGACCTTGTTCAGGAACACCACGATAGAGGGAACACCAACCTGGCGGGCCAGAAGAATGTGCTCGCGCGTCTGCGGCATCGGACCGTCGGCCGCCGACACCACCAGGATCGCGCCGTCCATCTGCGCCGCTCCCGTGATCATGTTCTTCACATAGTCGGCGTGGCCGGGGCAGTCGACATGCGCATAGTGACGGTTCGGCGTCTCGTATTCGACATGCGCCGTCGAAATCGTGATGCCGCGCGCCTTCTCTTCCGGCGCCGCGTCAATCTGGTCATACGGCTTGAACTCGCCGAAGAACTTCGTGATCGCCGCCGTCAGCGACGTCTTCCCGTGGTCGACGTGACCGATCGTCCCGATGTTCACATGAGGCTTCGTACGCTCGAATTTACCTTTGGCCATAGTCTCTTCCTTGGGCGGCTTGGGCTTCAGTTCGGTTCTGAATGCGGCCGATTAGCGACAAAGGCCAAAAAATACAAGCGTCTTTTGGCCGGTGCCATGGCCACGCAGCGGGTCGTGGCCTCGGACCGGCGCGTGGCGAGCAGGTGTGGGCTTCATCCTCCGCTCCTCTTCCGCTCGTCGTGCGACAATGTTTTGCCCGGCCACAGTCGCCCAGTTGCGAAAATCGCGCAAGGCCATATGCCCAACCCGCTTGTCCCTGCCGTGCGTCGTGATTGGCGTTGGAGCGGGTAGCGGGAATCGAACCCGCATATTCAGCTTGGAAGGCTGCTGCTCTACCATTGAGCTATACCCGCGTCGCGTTCCAGGGCTACCGGTCCGGCAGTGGTGGAGAGGGTTGGATTCGAACCAACGTAGGCAAAGCCAACGGATTTACAGTCCGTCCCCTTTAACCACTCGGGCACCTCTCCAATCTGCCGACGGAGCCATGCAACGAGGCATTCTCGCGGGCGTTCCGACGGGGCCGAAGCCTTCCTCCGAAATCCGCGAGGCGCCTTATGGAGGTAACGTTTTTCGCTGTCAACCACACGAGTGGAAAAGCATGGTGAAATTCTGGAATAGCAATCATAGGCAATGCGACGCGCCGGCATTATAGAAGGTCGCCATGAGCGACGATAAGAAATCCGGCACGCCGAAAGACAGCCACTATGCCCGCTTGCGCCGGGCACATCGCGAGCAAAAGGGCAGCGCGACGCATTTTCGCCCGAAACAGCCGGTGCCGCCGGGTGCGAATCCGCCGGAAGGGTTGGTGCGGCTCTATGGCCTGCATACCGTTCGGGCTGCCCTCGACAATCCGCGCCGCAAGATCGGCAGGATGCTCGTGACGCGTAACGCACAGGACCGCCTGGGAATTGCCGATCTGACTGCCCTGCCCTTTCCGGCCGAGTTGGTCGAGCCGAAGACGATCGACAAGATCACCGGCAGCGAAGCCGTCCACCAGGGCGTTCTGATCGAGACCGAAGCGCTCAAGCCAAAACGGCTCGGCGCGCTCGGCGACACATCCCTCGTGCTCGTGCTCGACCAGGTGACCGATCCTCACAATGTGGGCGCCGTCATGCGTTCCGCCGTGGCGTTCGGCGCCGGCGCCCTGATCGTGACTGCCCGTCATAGCGCACACGAATCGGGTGTCCTTGCCAAATCCGCTTCGGGTGCGCTCGAGCATATCGATTTGATCGAGGTCAGAAATCTCGCCGAAGCGCTGAGCCAATTGCACGAGGCCGGCTTCCAGACGATCGGCCTCGATTCGGAAGGGCCGGCGGAGCTGGAAAAAACCTTCGCCGGCGAGAAGGTCGCGCTGGTCCTGGGCGCCGAGGGAAAGGGCTTGCGGCAGAAGACCCGCGAAACGGTCACCTCGCTTGCCCGTCTCGACATGCCCGGCGCCATCCGTTCCCTCAACGTTTCCAACGCCGCGGCGGTCGCGCTCTACGCCGCCGGAAGGTTCCTGGCGAGCAGCGAATAGCGAATGCCCCCCCGCGCGCTCACGGCACAAGCTTCTTTCCCTATTCGCTCACCTGATGTCCTGCCATTCGCTCGAGAGCCCGGACCAGCGCGGAATGATCCTGCTTGGCGCCGCCATTCGCCGCGCATGAGTTGAACAACTGCTGGGTCGTGGAGGTGTTGGGCAACGACACGCCGAGTGCCTTGGCGCCTTCGAGCGCGAGGGCGAGATCCTTCTGATGGAGTTCGATTCGGAAGCCCGGATCGAAGCTGCGGCTGATCATGCGTTCGCCATGCACTTCGAGGATGCGCGAAGCAGCGAGCCCGCCCATGAGCGCCTGCCGCACCTTTGCCGGATCCGCGCCGGCCTTGGAGGCAAACACCAGCGCCTCCGCGACCGCTTCGATGGTGAGCGCCACCACGATCTGGTTGGCTACCTTGGTCGTCTGGCCGACCCCGTTCTCGCCGACCAGGGTGATGTTCTTGCCCATCTTCTCGAAAACCGGCTTCGCTCGTTCAAAGGCGGTCTCACTGCCGCCGACCATGATGGTGAGCGTCGCGGCCTTCGCCCCGACCTCGCCGCCCGACACGGGCGCATCGAGATAATCGCAACCAAGCGCCTTGATGCGTTCAGCGAATTCCCTCGTCTCGATGGGCGAGATGGAACTCATGTCGATCACGAGCTTGCCCTTGGTGAGGCCGACCGCAACCCCGGCCTCCCCGAACAGCACCTCGCGCACCTGCGGCGTGTCCGGCACCATGGTGATCACGATGTCGGCGGTGCGCGCGACGGTATCGTGGCCGGTCACGGTCCTCAATCCCTTATCGACTAGCCAGCGCGGCGGTGCCCGGCGATGATCGCTGGCGACGAGTTCGTAGCCTGCGTCGAGCAGGTGCCCCGCCATCGGCGCGCCCATGATGCCGAGGCCGATGAAGCCGATCGTTTCCATGTCGGATGTCCTTCCCGTCTTCCCAGTTCAGGCTGCGGCGCTGCCCTTGCGTGCCGACGCGGCGTACCAGCCAAGTCCTGCTTCCGTGCCGTTCCTTGGCTTGTATTCGGCTCCCACCCAACCGCCGTAGCCGATGCGATCGAGATGAGCGAAGAGGAACGGATAGTTGATCTCCCCCGTCCCCGGCTCATGACGGCCAGGATTGTCCGCGAGCTGAATATGCGCGATGCGCCCCAGATTGACTTCAATCGTCCGGGCGAGATCCCCTTCCATGACCTGCATGTGGTAGATGTCGTATTGCAGGAAGAGATTGTCCGAGCCGACGCGGTCCATGATCGCCATTGCCTGACGCGACGTGGTCAGGAAGAAGCCGGGAATGTCGCGCTGATTGATGGGCTCGACCAGCAGCCGGATCCCTGCCTCGTCGAGCCTGGTTGCGGCATAGGACAGATTGCCGACCAAGGTCTCTTCCAGCGTTTCGCGATCGATATCGGGCGGCGCGATACCGGCAAGGCAGTTGAGCTGTCCGCAATTCAGGGCCTTGGCGTAGCCGATCGCTACGTCGATCCCGCGGCGAAATTCCTCGATCCGGTCCGGCAGCACCGCAATCCCGCGCTCACCGCCCTCCCAATCGCCGGCCGGCAGGTTGAACAGGGCTTGGGTGAGGCCGTTCTTTTCCAGGCGAGCCGCAACCACCTCCGGCGGATGGTCATAGGGTCCGACATACTCCACCGCCTCGAAGCCGGCGCGCGCGGCGGCATCGAAACGGTCGAGAAAGCCGTGCTCGGTGAAAAGCATCGAAAGGTTTGCTGAAAAACGCGGCATTTGTCTTCCTCTAGTCCAGCAGTACGACAGCGGTGGGCGCGTCCTCGTTGCCTGCGGCGAGTTCCTCGAACTCCACGACGGCATCGATCTCCGGTCCCATCGAGATGTTGGTGACCCGCTCGAGAATGAATTCGAGAACGACGGGCACCTGGTGTTCGGCCATGAGGCGTTTCGCTTCTGCGAAGGCTCCCGCGGCTTCCTCCGGCCGACGGACGCGGATGGCCTTGCAGCCCATCGCCTCGGCGACGGCAATGTGATCGACGCCGTAGCCGGCCTCGGCATCATCCAACCGGTTGACGTTCTCGAAGGCGAGGCTGACTTCGAAGTCCATGGAGAAGGGCCGCTGGGCCTGGCGGATCAGACCGAGATAGGCATTGTTCACCACGACATGGATGTAGGGCAGACGGTGCTGCGCTCCGACGGCGAGTTCCTCGATCAGGAATTGGAAATCGTAATCGCCCGACAAGGCGACGATCTCACGCCGAGGGTCGGCCGCCCGGACCCCGAGAGCAGCCGGCAATGTCCAGCCGAGCGGGCCGGCCTGGCCGCAATTGATCCAGTTTCGCGGCTTGTAGACATGCAGGAACTGCGCCGCCGCGATTTGCGAGAGCCCGATCGCCGACACGTAGCAGGTATCCCGGCCGAAAGCCCTGTTCATCTCCTCGTAGACGCGCTGCGGCTTTAGCGGCACCTCGTCGAAATGCGTCCTGCGCTTCATCGTCTTCTTGCGCTGGCGGCATGCGTCGGCCCAGCCCGACCAGTCGCGCAAGCGGCCCTGCGCCCTCCATTCGGTGGCGACATCGAGCAGTATCTTCAACGCGGCGCCCGCATCGGAAACCACGCCGAAGTCCGGGGCGAAGACACGGCCGATCTGGGTCGGCTCTATGTCGACATGGATGAACGTCTTGTCGGCCGTGTATTTCTCGATCGACCCCGTATGGCGGTTCGCCCAGCGATTGCCGATGCCGAGAACGAAATCGGCGGCGAGCATGGTCGCGTTTCCATAGCGGTGCGCGGTCTGCAGGCCGCACATACCCGCCATCAGCGGATGATCGTCGGGAAGCGTTCCCCATCCCATCAGGGTCGGCACGACCGGTACGCCTGTGATCTCCGCCAATTCGACCAGCAGATCCGACGCATCCGCGTTGATGATGCCCCCACCCGCCACGATCAGCGGCTGCTTGGCCTGATTGAGCATCGTCAAGGCTTTCTCGGCCTGTGCCCGCGACATTGCCGGCTTCACGACCGGCAGCGGCTCATAGGTTTCGATGTCGAACTCGATCTCCGACAGTTGCACGTCGAGGGGCAGATCGATCAGAACCGGGCCAGGCCGGCCGGAGCGCATGAGGTGGAACGCCTTCTGCAGAGCCATCGGCACCTGGTAGGGCTCCATGACGGTGGCCGCCCATTTCGAAACCGGGGCCGCGATCGCCGCGATGTCGACTGCCTGGAAGTCCTCCTTGGTCAGTCGCGCCCGCGGTGCCTGGCCGGTGATGCAGAGAATTGGGATGGAATCTGCCGAGGCGGAATAGAGGCCGGTGATCATGTCCGTCCCGGCCGGACCCGACGTTCCCAGGCACAGGCCGATATTGCCGGCGCGAGCACGGGTAAAGCCCTCGGCCATATGCGACGCGGCCTCGACATGGCGGGCCAGGATATGACGGATCGACCCTCTTGCCTTGAGCGCTGAATACAAAGGGTTGATCGCGGCCCCGGGTACGCCGAAGGCGACCGACATCCCTTCCTTTTCGAGAACGAGAACCGCCGCGTCAACGGCGCGCATCCTGGCCATGCCCGAGCCCTCCATGAGTTCTGTTGGAAAGAATGTCAGCGAGAAGGGTATTTTTCAATTTTTTTAGAATATTTTTTCATACTCTAAAAAAGAATACTTCCCTTTGATTCAACACGGGTTTCGGTTTTTCACGCGTGGACGGGTTTTCACGATGTAAAATATTTTTCTATAATCGCCGGATGGAAACTGCGGAAAAACGTCAGCGTGGCCGACCACGCTCCTTCAACGCGCCTGCCGAAACGGCATCGGTCCAGTCGCTCGACCGTGCTCTGCGCGTATTCGCCGTCGTCGCCGGCGGCGACGGAATGTCGTTGAGCGAAATTGCGGCCGAGACAGGCCTTGCGGCTTCGACCGCCTATCGGATGCTGATCACCCTGGAGAGCCATACAATGGTCGAGTTCGACCGCGCGGACCAATTATGGTCGATTGGAGTTGGAGCTTTCCGCGCGGGTTCGGCGTTCCTGCGCCGGCGAAAGCTCGCCGACCGAGCCCGCCCGGTGATGCAGGCCTTGATGGAAGAAACCGGCGAGACGGCCAATCTGGGGGTGGCGGAAAACGACTGCGTCGTATTCGTCAGCCAGATCGAGACCCACCAGGCGATTCGGGCTTTCTTCCGACCGGGCTCGCGCAGCCCTTTCCACGCGTCGGGGATAGGCAAGGCGATCCTGGCCCATCTCGACCCCAGCCGTGTCAAGGCGATTGCGGGCAGCGCCGGGCTTCCTTCCTACACGCAGCGCACGCTCGTCGGCCTGCCTGCCCTCACCCGGGATCTCGCCGAGATCGGGGTCCGCGGCTGGTCCGTAGATGACGAAGAACGTTTTGAGGGCATGCGGTGCGTGGCTGCGGCGATCTTCAACGAGTTCGCCGAGCCGATCGCCGGCATTTCCATTTCCGGACCGACCGTGCGGGTAACGCCGGAACGCCTGAACGATATCGGTCCGTTGGTTCACAGGGCCGCCGCCGAGGTGACAAGCATGATCGGCGGCGTCGCGCCCGTCGCGGACGAAGGCAAGGCTTCCGATCAGCCGATGCCGGTCACGTGACGGAGATAGAAGGCGAGCGCGACGAACCCGATCGCGAATGCGACGCCGTTCCAGTCGATTTGCTTCGATCGCGCCAGCCGCAAGAGCTGCAGCACGACGAGCCAGATCGCTAAGACCAGAAGCGCAAAGACAGCCAGCCTGACCATGGAATGTCCTCGGAACCTGCTTGTCCGAGCATTCTGAACGCTCGATCTGGCGAATTGATGTTCCTCGAGGCGTCCTGTGTTCACTCGGATATGCGCAGTCTCCGTTCCCTCCAGCGCGATGGGAACACAGCAACTGAACGTCATCGAATGCCAACCCGATTACAGCTTTCGGCCAGTTGGTAAAACGAGGAACAACGACCTACCTCACCGATATTCGCAAAAAGTTTGCCTTCGTCTTAGGTTCCTATCGGCTATATTTACGAAAAATAGACCATCTGGTGTAGGCGACCACAAACTCCAGTAAGTGGATTTCTCTTTTCCCCTCGGTTACTCTCTTGGACAAGGAGACCGAGCATGGAACGTCGGCTGGCCGCGGTCCTTGCCTTTGACATGGTGGGTTATTCCCGCCTGACGGGTTTGGACGAGCAGGGTACGCTGGCGGCGCTACGGCGACATCGCAGCGCAATCTTCAATCCGAGAGCTGCCCAGTATCACGGGCGCGTCGCCGCACTTACCGGCGACGGGGCAATGATGGAATTCTCCAGCGTCGTGGATTCCGTCTGCTTCGCGGTCGAGGTTCAGATCGCCCTGCGCCAGGAGAATGCCGCCATTCCGGAGGACCGGCAATACCGCTATCGGATCGGCATCAACATCGGCGACATCGTCCACGAGAACGGCGACATATATGGCGACGGCGTGAACGTCGCGAAGCGAACGGAGGAAGTCGCCGACCCCGGCGGAATCTGTCTTTCCGGCACCGCTTTCGAACAAGTGAAAGGCAAGCTCGATCTCACTTTCGAGGCGCTCGGCGAGAAAAGAGTCAAGAACATCGCCGAACCGATTCTCGTCTACCGCGTGAAACTTGACGGGAAGGCCGAGGCGCTGGCCACGCCGGCAACAGCCGCGAGCCCGCCCGCCGTTTCGGTGCGACCAGCCGCCACCCGAAGGGCGGCGTACGGAACGTTGGCAGCACTCTTCATCGTGACCGCCGGCGCCGCCTTCTGGTGGTGGCAACCATTGACCTCATGGCTGCAGCCGCAGGAGAGGTTTGCATATCCGCTGCCGGACAAGCCTTCGATCGCCGTTCTGCCGTTCATCAATGTGAGCAACGACGCCGAGCATGATCATCTTGCCGAAGGACTGACCGATGATCTGATCACCGAATTGTCCAAGGTGTCGGGCTTGTTCGTTATCGCACGACACTCGGTCTTCGCGTTGCAGGACTCGGCCGACCGGATACAGGAGATCGCCTCCGAACTCGGCGTTCATTTCGTGCTTGAAGGCACGTTGCAGCGAGCCGGCCAGCGGCTGCGGATAAACGTGAAGCTGATCGACGCGCTGACCGGTCTATCATTATGGGCCGAGCGCTATGATCGCCAATATGCCGATATCTTCGCCGTCCAGGACGACGTTATCGGCAAGATCATCTCTGCCCTGTCGGTCAAACTCAGCAAAGGCGAACGCGACCACCTGGCACGAATCCCCACCGACAATCTCGAGGCCTACGACTATTATCTGCGGGCCGAGCACGAGGGCTTCCTCTACAGTGACGTCGAGACATATCGGCGCACCTTGTCCTACTATCAGAAGGCGATCGACCTCGATCCCACTTTTGCCGAGGCGCACGCCGGCATTGCGCGTGTCGCCGTCGATGTCTGGCGCAACGACTACAATTTCCTCTGGTCGGCGGCGGTCGCTCGTAAGATCGCCTATGATGCAGCGGGCCAGGCGCTGAAGCTCGACCCGGACAACGCGCGCGCCCATACGGTCCTCGCCCTACTCCAACTGGTGGATGGGCGCGAAGCGGAAGCGCTGGATTCGGCGAACCGTGCCGTCGAGGTGCAGCCCAATGATGCCGAGGCGTTCGCCAATCTGGCGTTGATCCTTGCCCAGACAGGCAGCCATGACCAGGCGATCATCGCACTGGACAAGGCCCTACGCTTCGAGCCCGCGCCGCCGCCCAGCTTCAGGCTGCTCGCCGGCGTCGTGCTCTACACCGCCCGGTCCAACCGGCGTGCAATCGCGATGCTGACGGAGGCGGGCAACGCACTGCCCAATGCCGAACCTGCGCGCGAATACCTTGCCTCGGCATATGCCCATGAAGGCGAACTCGACCAGGCGAAAGAGGAGGCCGCCAAGCTGCTCCAGCTATTTCCGGACTGCAGCCTGACCTACTACAGCTATCTCTATGACCACTGGCTG
Source organism: Mesorhizobium sp. 1B3 (assembly GCF_050958605.1). Lineage (NCBI taxonomy): Bacteria > Pseudomonadati > Pseudomonadota > Alphaproteobacteria > Hyphomicrobiales > Phyllobacteriaceae > Mesorhizobium > Mesorhizobium sp. 1B3. Next base: position 419,338 of record NZ_JBJHDO010000004.1, read on the forward strand.
GGCGAGGATTTGAACTACCATCTCGATGGACTGAGGCAGGCGGGAATCACGCAATGGCCGTTCGGTTTCGAGGGTCGCAACGACGATCGCGTCGGCGGCGCGGCGTTAAAGGACTTGACCACAGACAAGAGCTGGGTCGGCAAGCACAAGAACGGAACCGAGTTCGTCCAGTTTTTCGACAGTGCGGGAAATACCGCCTATCGGACGTCGAATACCAACATCACAGGCGTGATCCAGATCGAAGGCAATCAGCTCTGCGAGAAATTCGAGGGCTACTTCCTGGATCGAATGACCTGCGGCTATGTCTACCGCAACACCGGAACGGAAGAGCCTGCGGCCGGATACGTCCAGGTGACGCCGCAGGCTCTCAAGTTCTTCTCGCTCGCTAGCCAATAGCTGCCCCGCGGGTCTCGCAAACGCGCTCTACTGGGCCTCTTCCCGTGCTTTTTGCGCAACGATGGTCTTTTCGACTTCAGGCCAATACTTTTTGGCATCGACCACCTTCGTCGGGATCTTCTCAAAGCCCGAAGCGGCACCCGGGTCGTAGCTCAGATAGAGCTTGCCCTCGATGATCCGCCAGGCTTTCGGATCGATGTTCGTCGTGATCGTACCGAACGAGACCCCGTCAGCGCAAAGACCGCCATACTGCGGGGCATATTTCACCGGGTCTTTCTTGAAGAGATCCCGATTCTCCGCGCTGGCGAAATGCCACGTCGCTCCAAGCCACCGGTATGAGAATGCCTCGGAGCCTTCTACTGCCTTATGGTCGGTGAAGTAGGCGACCGGATCGTATCCCTTGATCGCGACATCTCCGAAATAGCCGGTGTTGACGAATTCATCCGCTGCCGCCGCTGGAGCGAACAAGCCAAGCGAAGCGCCGCAAAGCGCCGCGGTAGCCCACACTCCAATCGCAGCCTTTTGTTTTTTGACCATGTAGACCTCCTTGTCAGCGCCGCTCATGGCTGGCGCCGACCTCATTTTCGCTTGGTGCACTCCGTGAACAGCCAGTCGCCGACGATGTCAGCGGTCTGGCAAGCAGCTCCAGCCTTCAGCAGAAGAGTTGCTGAATCCCAGTGCTCGCGCCAGCCCGCCTGCGTCAGCGGGGTGTACCCGTTTCTTTCCTTTGCCTCGACCTCGGCCTTTTGGCTCAGCAGGAAGCCGACCACGTCGGCGTGCCCCTCCTCGGCTGCTGCATGCAACGGCGTCATCTTGTAGAAGTTCTCGCTGTCATTGACCGAGGCCCCCTTCCCGACCAGCAGTTCGACGACATCCAGATGACCGCCATAGGCCGCGGCATGAAGCGCGGTCAGGCCGTGCTTGTTGCGGATCTGGATATTGGCGCCACGTTCAATCAGCAGCGCCACTTCATCCTCGTGGCCGGCAAGGGAAGCGATGAGCAGCGCCGGTTCGCCGGCCTGGTCCCGCTCTTCCAGGGCAGCACCCTGGTCCAAGAGTTGCTTTGTTCTTTCGATATCGCCCTCACGAGCCGCGTCGTGCAGAGCGCCCGCCTTTGCCGCGGGCATGTCGAGAAACAGACAGGCGATCAGCATGAACAAATATTTCATGGCGACCCTCCGTTCGCGTATCTGGTTTTTACAGCGGCGGAATTTATTTTAATTTAGCACTCTCAACTATATCGAATCAACAAACCGGACATCTCCCCGGGAATACAATTCCGGCGTGCACCTTGAATTTTCAATTGCTGCCTTCGCCAAGAAAAAAGCGGCACCAATAACGAGTGAAGAGCCTCCGGAAACGATTTCGCCCCAGGGAAAACCACCGATCAGACCTCGTCCGCGAGGGGCAAAAGACAGCTGGCCGGCGACAGAGGCGCATCTCGTTCCTGTGCGACGAACGCTCGAGAAACCACAATTGACTTTACTGGCGCAGCGAATGTGCTAACCGGAGCGCCAGTGCCCTTGTAGCTCAGTTGGTAGAGCACCTGATTTGTAATCAGGGGGTCGCGGGTTCGAGTCCTGCCGGGGGCACCATTTCAACCCATTCCAGCTTCGAGACGATGCGCAACACCGGACCCGTCTTCGCCTTCGTCTCCTCCGATGCGCCGGATGCCCGAGAAGCTGCCGAGCGGCTCAGCGCTCGCTATGGCCAGGCTGACCTCGAGCAGGCCGAAACGATCGTAGCGCTGGGCGGTGACGGGTTCCTGCTGCAGACGCTTCGCGAGACGATGGGTTCGGGAAAGAAGGTCTACGGCATGAACCGTGGCACCGTCGGCTTTCTGATGAACGAGTTCAGCGAAGAGGATCTGAGGGAGCGCATCGCAGCCGCCGTTGCAGAGACGATCCGGCCGCTGGAGATGTGCACTGTCGACGCCGATGGACAGGTCGAAACGGCGCTTGCCATCAACGAAGTGTCGCTCTTCCGGCAATCTTATCAAGCCGCCAAGGTGTGCATCTCGATCGACGGCAAGGTGAGGCTCGAGGAACTCATATGCGATGGCGTGATGGTAGCGACGCCGGCCGGCTCCACTGCATACAACCTTTCGGCCCATGGTCCGATCCTGCCTCTCGACGCGCCCCTCCTCGCGCTGACGGCGGTCAGCCCGTTCCGCCCCCGCCGCTGGCGCGGCGCGTTACTTCCAAACAAGGTGACGGTGCGTTTCGATCTACTTGAAACCGACAAGAGGCCGGTCAACGCCGTGGCCGATCACACCGAGGTCAAATCGGTCGTCGAAGTGACGGTCAAGGAAGCCTATGACGCAACGGCGACTTTGCTTTTCGACGCCGGACACTCCTGGAGTGAACGAATTCTGGCCGAGCAGTTCCGGTATTAGCGACGCAGGTCTCTCGGTGGCATAAGGCAAGACCGGACCGAAAATCCCTCTTCGCTTCGCGTGGTTGTTCTGACACCATTGAAAACCAGAGAGACGAAATTAAGTATAAGGGGTCGGCGCCACGCGGACTTCGCGCGGCGTGTTGACAAATTGCTAACTTCTCCGTATCGCCATGCACATCGTGCAGACGCGAAGCGTTTGCGGAGGCTGCCCATCGGGGCCTCGCAACCAGCCAAAGACACCAGACACTTGTCCTTAGAAGATCAGACCGCTCAAGAAGCGTTGACTTTCGCAAGCCTCGGCCTTTCACCGAAGGTGCTTTCCGCAGTCACGGATGCCGGTTACCGAGAGCCGACACCAATTCAGGCCGGTGCTATACCGCACGCCCTGCAGGGTAAGGACGTGCTGGGCATCGCCCAAACCGGCACAGGCAAGACCGCCTCCTTCGTCCTCCCCATGCTGACGCGGCTTGAGAAGGGCCGCGCCCGCGCCCGCATGCCGCGCACATTGATCCTCGAGCCGACACGCGAACTCGCGGCGCAGGTCGAAGAAAACTTCGTCAAATACGGCAAAAACCACCGCCTCAACATGGCTCTGCTGATCGGCGGCGTCTCTTTCGACGAGCAAGATCGCAAGCTCGAGCGGGGCGCCGACGTGCTGATCGCGACGCCGGGGCGGTTGCTCGACCATTTCGAGCGCGGCAAGCTGCTTCTTACCGGCGTCGAGATCCTGGTGATCGACGAAGCCGATCGCATGCTCGACATGGGCTTCATTCCCGACATCGAACGCATCTGCAAGCTGATCCCGTTTACGCGGCAGACGCTGTTCTTCTCGGCCACCATGCCGCCGGAGATCACCAAACTCACCGAGCAGTTTCTTCATGCGCCGGTGCGCATCGAAGTGGCCAAGGCAGCCACGACCGCGTCGACGGTCACTCAGCGCCTCGTCAAGGCTGGTTCCAAGTCCTGGGACAAGCGCGCGGTGCTGCGCAAACTCATCCGGGACGAGGAAGAAGGCCTGAAGAACGCCATCATCTTCTGCAATCGCAAGGTGGAGGTCTCGGAGCTGTTCCGCTCTCTCGTGAAGCACGATTTCAACGCCGGCGCCTTGCATGGCGACATGGACCAGCGCGCCCGCATGACGATGCTGTCCAACTTTCGCGACGGAAAGCTCAAGCTTCTCGTGGCGTCCGATGTCGCTGCCCGCGGCCTCGACATTCCCGATGTCAGCCATGTCTTCAATTTCGACGTGCCGATCCACTCGGAGGACTATGTCCACCGTATCGGCAGAACCGGCCGCGCCGGCAGATCGGGCAAGTCCTTCACGATCGTCACGCGCTCCGATACCAAATATGTCGACGCCATCGAAAAGCTGATCGGCCAGGACATCGAGTGGCTCGACGGTGATCTTTCGACCCTTCAGGCCAGCGACAGCGAACAAGATGCGCCGCGCCGGGGCCGCGGTGCGCCGAAACGCGCTGGCCGCAAAGGCGAGAGCCGGCCCCGCAACGAGCGCGGGGATCAGCACGCCGACCAGGATGCTTCCGCTGTTGTCGTGAGTGCCGAGGCGGTCGAGGAACATCGCGCCCGCAAACATGCGATCCGCGCGGAAAATGCCGAGCGCAAGGCGAAGCACGAGCGGCGAGACGACCGTCCGCGTCGCCATCGCGAGGATGACGATGTCAACACGGTGGTCGGCTTCGGCGACGACATACCGGCCTTCATGAAGGTCGCCGTCAAGATTTGACTCCCCCTTGCATCGGCTTTTCCGCACGATACTTTCGGGCAAATCCGACCGGCGTCGTCCAATCGCTGATCTATTTTCCGGCTCTCAGCCCGGCTTCATAGGCCTTCCGCGCCCAAGGCGTCATCGCGTCGGCATCGTCCAATGCGCCGTCCGGCGCCGTCCAGTACGGCATCGCGACAAGCTTGCCGTGACGCGAACCGGTATATGTCCACTGCGTGCAACCCGCCGCGGCAAAGTCCGGCGCAGTTTCCGTGTCCGCTTTCAACATCAGTTCGCCACGAAGCTCGACCGCCACGATCACGCCATTGTGGTAGATGCCCTTGCCTCCGAATAGCTTCTTGACCTGAACCGGCCCCAGGCCCGAAAACAGGTCGGCTATCGCGTCATTGTCCATGATGATCAACCTTCATTCGAACGGAGGGAAGCACTGATGCCGATGATGCTCAAGGGTTCGTGCCATTGCGGCGCGATTCACTTCACCGTGCAAAGCCACACGCCCGTCCCTTATCAGCTCTGTTATTGCTCGATATGCCGCAAGCAGCAGGGCGGCGGCGGTTACGCCATCAACCTCGGAGCGGATTCGCGCACGCTCAAGATCACGGGCGAGGAACATCTCGGGCTTTACAGGGCGGAAATCCAGGATGACGAACGTCCGCATCGCGAGACTTCAACAGGTGAAAGACGGTTCTGCCGCGAATGCGGGGCCGCCTTGTGGCTCTACGATCCCACCTGGCCGGACCTGGTTCACCCCTTCGCTTCGGCGATCGATAGCGAGCTGCCCAAGCCGCCGCAACGCGTCCACCTGATGCTGAAATACAAGGCGTCCTGGGTCGAGCCGGACATTCGCAAAGGAGACAAGGCCTTCGAGCTGTATCCCGAGGAGTCCATCGCCGACTGGCATCGGCGCCACGGTCTCTGGGTGGATTGATACCAAGGCGGCCAGTATTTGCAGATGGGGAGAAGCGGCTCGGCGGCTCAGGCCGCGTTTGCACTGGCGCGCGCGTCGGCGAGAGCCTTCAGATCGGCCGGCTTCAGCTCCACCGATTCCCCGCAGCCGCACGCGGAACTCTGGTTGGGATTGCGGAAGGTGAAGCCGGTCCGCAACGTGGTGATCTCGAAGTCCATCTCGGTGCCAAGAAGGAACAGCGCCGCCTCGGGCGCGACATAGACATGGGCGCCGCCATGTTCGATGTGATCGTCCTTGGGGTTCGCCTCGGTCACGAGATCGATCGTGTATTCCATGCCAGCGCAGCCGCCTTTCTTGACGCCGACGCGAATGCCATGAGCATCGTCGCGCGATTCGACGATCTCGCGCACGCGGGCCGCGGCCTTGTCGGTCATGCTCATGACGGCAAAACGAGCCATGTCATTCTCCATTATCGCGCAGGTTGAAGGGCCTGCGGAATGATTCCTGCCTAAGATGGGGAAGATTCACGTTCGGCGCAACCCCATGGCACGTTCCCAACCCGTCCTGATTTTTAAAGAGAAATCCGCCCGTTCCGTGGAAGAACGCCCGTAAAAATGGAAGTGGCGGGGAACGTCTCGCGATTTCGGGGGTTCCTGCTTCTGTTCGACAGAAGGAGAAGAGACATGGATATCCGACTGAAGAGCGTGGTCGTTGCGGCCTTGCTTCTGGGTGGCACGGGGGTCGTAGCGGCACAAGACGTCATCATCGCCCCAGAACAAGAGACCGTTATCCGCGAATACGTCGTCAAGCATCAGGTCCAGCCCGTCGCACCGCCTCCGGGTGTGGAAATCACAGTGGGAACGACCCTGCCCGACACGGTGGAAGTCCAGAGACTTGATGTTCCAGACATGCCCACGAGATACAGCTACGTGGTGCTCGATGGGCGAACCGTTTTGGTCGAACCCGAAACGCGCAGGATCGTCCACATCATGCAGTAGGTCTTGCCGTCGGCACCGTAAAATTCCAAAGCGGTGCCCCGTCAATACCAGCCGACAGCGACTTGCGCCTCCTCGGACATGCGGTCCGGCGTCCAGGGAGGATCGAACACCATGTTCACCTCTACATCGGAGACGCCCTCGACGGCACCGACAGCGTTCTGGACCCAGCCGGGCATCTCGCCTGCTACGGGGCACCCGGGGGCGGTAAGGGTCATGTCGATCTTTACCGTGCGGTCATCTTCGATATCGACCTTGTAGATGAGGCCGAGTTCGTAGATGTCCGCCGGGATCTCGGGATCGTAAACCGTCTTCAGTGCGGAGACGATGTCGTCGGTCAGCCGCGCCAATTCCTCGGCGGGAATGGTCGAAGCCGAAAATACCCCGTGAGCGGTCGTCTCGGTCGTTTGATTATCCATCGTCGTCACCCGAAGAATCTCCGCGCCTTTTCCAGCGCCTCGGCCAGAACGTCGATCTCTTCTTTCGTATTGTACATGCCGAAGGACGCCCTGCATGTGGATGTGACGCCGAAGCGTTTCAACAGCGGCTGGGCACAATGCGTGCCGGCCCGTACCGCCACGCCGGCGCGGTCGATCACCATCGACACGTCATGGGCGTGTATGCCCTGCAGCTCGAAGGAGACGATGGCGCCCTTCCCCGGCGCGTCACCGAAGATACGCAGCGAGTTGATCGAGCGCAGTCTTTCGTGCGCATAGTCCTTCAGCTCCGCCTCATGCGCTGCGATGCGTTCGCGTCCTATCGCCTGCATGTAGTCGAGCGCCGCACCAAGCCCGATAGCCTGCACGATCGGCGGCGTGCCGGCTTCGAAGCGGTGCGGCGGGTCGTTGTAGGTGACGTTGTCTTCGGTCACCTCGAAGATCATTTCGCCGCCGCCATGGAAGGGCCGCATCGCCTCGAGCATTTCCTTGCGGCCGTAGAGGACACCGATACCTGAGGGACCATAGACCTTGTGGCCTGTGAAGACGAAGAAGTCGCAACCCAGGTCCTGCACGTCGACGGGCATGTGGACGGCGCTCTGGCTACCATCGACCAGGACCGGGATGCCGCGCGCATGTGCGATGCGGCAGATCTCCTTGATCGGCGTCACCGTGCCCAGCGCGTTCGACATCTGGGTGATAGCGACAAGCTTGGTCCGCTCGGTGAGCCGCTTCTCGAACTCTTCCAAGTGGAACACACCGAGATCGTCGACGGGCACCCAGACAAGCTTCGCACCTTGCCTTTCCCGGATGAAGTGCCAGGGCACGATGTTGGAATGGTGTTCCATGATCGAAAGGACGATCTCGTCGCCCTCGCCGATATTGGGCATGCCCCAACCGTAGGCGACCGTGTTTATGCCGGCCGTCGCGTTCGAGGTGAACACGATCTCTTCCGTGCTGGCGGCATTCAGGAAGCGCCGCACCGTTTCGCGCGACTTCTCGTAGGCGTCCGTCGCGGCGTTGGACAGGAAATGCAATCCGCGATGGACATTGGCATATTCCTGGCTATAGGCGTGGGTGACCGCGTCCAGCACCATCTGCGGCTTTTGGGCCGAGGCGCCATTATCGAGATAGACGAGCGGCTTGCCGTAGACCTCGCGCGATAGGATCGGGAAGTCGCGGCGGATTGCCTCGACGTCGTAGAGCTCCTCGATCTTACCGGGCGCGTTCATCGTATCACCCATGCGTCGCGAACCACGCGTCGAGCCGTGCCTCCAACGCTTCGACGATCGGCTCTTCCTCGAACTCCTCGACCACCTCCGCCAGGAACGCCTTCACCAGCAGCCCGCGCGCCGTCTTCTCGTCGATACCGCGCGCCATCAGATAGAAGAGATGGTTGCGGTCGATCTCGGTTACCGTCGCGCCATGGCCGCAAACCACGTCGTCCGCGAAGATTTCCAGTTCGGGCTTGGTCGAGAACTCCCCGTCATCGGAGAGCAGCAGTGTGTTGCACGCCATCTTGGCGTCGGTCTTCTGTGCGTACTGGTGCACGTTGATGCGCCCCTGGAAGACGCCCCGCGCCTTGCCGGTGACCACATTGCGAATGAGCTCGCTCGACCCGGTGTGGGGTACGGTATGGTCGAGCACCATCGTCACGTCGGTATGGCCATCCCCGGCAAGCAAATTCACGCCGCGCAGTGTGAAGTACGCGCCCTCGCCGGAGGCCCTGACGCGTATCTCCTGCCGGACGAGCCTGCCGCCGGCGTTCATGACGAACAGGGTAAGCTTGGCGTTCGCGCCGATATCCGCATTGAATTGGCCGAGATGCGTCGCATCGTCCGGCTGGTCCTGCACGATGATATAGACGACATCAGCGCCCTCGCCGATCAGCAAATGGCTGACGGACGAGACAAAGGCCGCACCGGTGCCGGTCTGCCGCTCGACGACCGTGGCCTTGGCTCCCGCGCCGACCCGGACGGGGAGGCGTACATGCGTCTGCCCGCCGGCCTGGACGTTCTGCAGTTCCAGCGGCGCGGCTAGCTCCGCACCGGGCGCGATATCGACGAAATAGCCGTCCGCGACGAAAGCCGCATTGATGGCGCCGATCGCGTCATCCGGACCGGCCAGCTCCATCGCAGGCGCGAAGCTGCCGTCGATCAGCTTGTCCTCGAGACGGCTGATCGCAACGCCTTCGATTTCGGGGGTCTTCTTGGCGGCAACGCCGTTCAGCACGGCGAGCACGGCCGCATCGGCAAGGACAGGCTCTCTTGCCTCGGCCTTCGCTGTCTGGTCATAGGCCGGCACGGCCGTCAGCATCCGACGGAAGTCGGTATAGTGCCAGGATTCGACACGACGGGTGGGAAGACCAGCCTTCACAGCCTCGATTGCCGCGTCGCGCTTGATCATGACCGCGCCGTCGCCGGGCAGCAGGGAGAGCCGCTCGTCGAAGCCGTCGACAAGCGTGGCCTCGGCAGGCGTGCGCTGGAGTTGCGTATGCATGTTCATGTCGGTCACCTACGCAGCTTCTTCGATGATGCCGGCATAGCCGTTGGCTTCCAGTTCGAGCGCCAGGCTCTTGTCGCCCGACTTGACGACCTGCCCCCGGTAGAGGACGTGCACGGAATCGGGGACGATGTGCTCGAGCAGCCGCTGATAGTGGGTGATCACCACGATCGACCGATTGGGCGAACGCAGCGCGTTCACACCGTCTGCAACGATTTTCAGCGCATCGATGTCGAGCCCGGAATCGGTCTCGTCGAGCACGCAGAGCTTCGGCTCCAGGAGCTTCATCTGAAGGATTTCGGCACGCTTCTTTTCACCGCCGGAAAAGCCGACGTTCAAGGGCCGCTTCAGCATGCTCATGTCCATGTTGAGCGCTGCCGCAGCGTCCTTGACCTTCTTCAGGAGATCGGGCGTCTTCAGCGGCTCCTCACCGCGCGCCTTGCGTTGCGCATTGAGCGCCACCTTCAGGAACTCCATCGTGGCGACGCCCGGTATTTCCATCGGATATTGAAAGGCGAGGAAGATACCGGCAGCGGCCCGCTCGGCCGGGTCCATTTCGAGGATCGAATGCCCGTCATAAAGGATGTCGCCGTCCGTCACCTCATAGTCCTCACGCCCGGCGAGGATGTAGGAGAGCGTCGACTTGCCCGATCCATTCGGCCCCATGATCGCGGCCACTTCGCCGTCCTTCACGGTAAGATTGAGCCCGCGGATGATCTCGGTGCCGTCTTCGACGATGCGGGCGTGGAGGTTCCTGATTTCCAGCATGATGAATTTCCGTCTCGTATAGCGGCGCATCGAGGCGCCATGTCGGTCCTGCCAGCCTGTCGCGCCGGCCACTGTTTCGATCGTGCGGGGCCGTCTAGCCCACGCTTCCTTCAAGGCTGATGCCGATCAGCTTCTGCGCCTCGACGGCGAACTCCATCGGCAGTTCCTGGATCACTTCCTTGACGAAGCCATTGACGATGAGCGCGATCGCTTCCTCCTCGGGGATACCGCGCTGCATGACGTAGAACTTCTGATCCTCGGAAATCTTGGAGGTTGTCGCTTCGTGCTCGAACTGTGCGGTCGAGTTCTTGGCTTCCATGTACGGCACGGTATGCGCGCCGCACTGGTCGCCGATCAGCAGCGAGTCGCAGTTGGTGAAGTTCCTCGCATTCGTCGCCTTGCGATGCGCCGACACCTGCCCGCGATAGGTGTTCTGCGAGAAGCCGGCAGCGATACCCTTGGAGATGATGCGGCTCGACGTGTTTTTGCCGAGATGGATCATCTTGGTGCCGCTGTCGACCTGCTGATAGCCATTGGAGACCGCGATCGAATAGAACTCGCCGCGTGAATTGTCGCCTCGCAGGATGCAACTCGGATACTTCCAGGTGATGGCGGAGCCCGTCTCCACCTGAGTCCAGGAGATCTTGGAATTCTTGCCCCGGCAGTCGCCGCGCTTGGTGACGAAATTATAGACGCCGCCCTTGCCCTGGGCATCGCCCGGATACCAGTTCTGCACCGTCGAGTATTTGATCTCGGCGTCATCAAGCGCGATCAGCTCGACGACCGCGGCGTGCAACTGGTTTTCGTCGCGCTGGGGCGCCGTGCAGCCTTCGAGATAGGAGACGTATGCTCCCTCCTCGGCAATGATGAGCGTCCGTTCGAACTGGCCCGTATTGCGCTCGTTGATGCGGAAATAGGTGGAGAGCTCCATGGGGCAGCGCACGCCCTTCGGCACGAACACAAAGGATCCGTCCGTGAACACAGCCGAATTGAGCGTCGCATAGAAATTATCGGTCGTGGGTACGACAGAGCCGAGATATTTCTTCACGAGTTCCGGATGCTCGCGGATGGCTTCCGAGATAGAACAAAAGATGACGCCGGCCTTGGCCAGCTCTTCCTTGAAGGTCGTCACCACCGAGATGGAATCGAGCACCGCGTCCACCGCGACACGCCCGGATTTGTAGACGTTGTCGTTGGCGTCTTCGAGGTCGGTGGCCGGCTTCTGCACGCCGGCGAGAATCTCCTGCTCCCTCAGCGGGATGCCGAGCTTCTCGTAGACCTTCAGGATCTCCGGATCGACCTCGTCCAGGGAACGCGGGCCGCTCTGGTTCTTCGGCGCTGCATAATAGTAGATGTCCTGGAAGTCGATCTTGGGATAGTCGACGCGCGCCCAGGTCGGCTCTTCGAGGGTAAGCCAGCGACGATAGGCGCCGAGACGCCATTCGAGCATCCAGTCCGGTTCGTTCTTTTTGGCGGAGATGAAGCGGATGATATCTTCGCTCAGGCCCTTGGGGGCCTTTTCCATCTCGATCTGCGATTCGAAACCGTATTTGTACTGGTCCACATCGATCTTGCGGACCTGCTCGATCGTCTCCTGCACAGCAGGCATCAGCCGTTCTCCATCCATGCCGGGGTCAAGGCCCGGCCGTTTTCAAACTATGGCACCGCGAAGCGGCGTAGTTCCCATATAGTGCGTTGCGATCGGGAATTCACCCGCCAATCGCCGAGGCGCCTGCAACGCTGCGAAACCTCCGGCCGAGGCCGGAGAATTCTGGTACGGCAACATAGCAATCTGCCGTTCCAAACCTTTGTTCGAGCATCGGATTCTCGCCGAGGCTCGAATTCTCCTGATGCAGGTCTTTGTCAAAAAAGCGCAAGACACTTTTCCGAAACCTGCTTACGCGGCCCTTTCTCTGCCGGACCGGCGCGCCAATATCCCGTCGAGTGCCGACTTGAAAAGCGCGATCTCCTCGCGCGTCGTCGACAGCCCGATGGAGAGTCGAAGGGCGCCAGCCTGGTCCCCACGCCCCATCGCCTTCAGCACATGGCTTGCCCCGACCTTGCCCGACGAGCAGGCCGATCCCGCCGACAGCGCCACCCCCGCAAGATCGAACGCGATCTGCACCGTTTCGGCTTTCAGGCCCGGTATGGAAAAGAACGTAGTGTTGGGCAGCCGCTCAGCGCCGCTCCCGAAAATCTCGATACCGGGATCGCTGGCGGCAAGGAAGGCTTCGATCTCGTCACGCAGCGCACGCACTTCCCCCATGCGGCCAAGGCCCTCACGAGCCTCGCGGGCGGCCGCGCCGAAACCGGCGATGGCGGCGAGGTTCTCCGTGCCGGCACGATGGCCCTTTTCCTGGCCGCCGCCCGTGATCAGCGGTTTCGGCATCATCAGGTCGGCGGCAGCGACAATCGCGCCCGCCCCCTTGGGTCCACCAATCTTATGCGAAGAGACGATCAGGTAATCGCCGCAAGTTCTTGTGATATCGAGAGGTATGCGCCCTGCTGCCTGCACGGCATCGAGCACCAGGACCCCGCCAGCCTCCCTCACCACTTTGGAGACCTCGGCGACAGGCTGGATGACGCCGGTTTCATTGTTCGCCGCATGGATTGCGACCAGCGGCAGGCCTGCAGACCGCTCATGATGGCCGAGCGCGGTACGCAACGCCCCGAGATCCACCACTCCCTGCCGATCGACACCGATCACTTCCACCTGGTCGGGCGCGAAACGTCCCCCGCCAAGGATGCAGGGATGGTCGGCTGCGGAAACATAAAGCCGAGCCATGCGCAATGCGCCGCGACCCATCTGCCAATCAGGAGAAAGCAGCGTCGTGGCGGCCTCTGTGGCGCCGGACGTGAGGAAAACGTGTTCGGGCTTGGCTGCGACCAACGCAGCAACTTCACGCCGGGCCTCCTCGATCAGGCGGCGCGCCGCGCGGCCTTCGCTGTGCACGGAGGACGGATTCGCCGGCATCGACAACGCGTCGGCGACAGCCGCACGCGCATCCGCTGTCAGTGGCGCGCTGGCATTGAAGTCGAGATAGGCGCGATCTGCAGCCATTCCGGTATTTTCGTCCTGTCAACTCACGTTTACGTGCGGGCTGGCGTTATTTCCTTGAAATCTCAAGGTCAGCCGTCCTATCTACCCGCTTCGAAGGCTGGGTGCTACCCAGTTTTGAACAATTCTAAACTAGCTTCTATGGAGCCGCCTGCGTCTCGTCAAGGCCGGACCGGGATATGTTCCCCGGTGGCCTCCCCGCAGGGCCCTGTCAAGTGGAGTATTTATGCCAGAGGTCATTTTTGCAGGACCCGCGGGTCGCCTTGAAGGCCGCTACCAGCCGTCCAAGGAAAAGAGCGCGCCGATTGCCATCATCCTGCATCCGCATCCGCAGTTCGGCGGGACGATGAACAACAAGATCGTCTACGACCTCTTCTACATGTTTCAGAAGCGCGACTTCACCACGCTGCGCTTCAATTTCCGCGGTATCGGTCGTAGCCAGGGCGAGTTCGACCACGGCACGGGCGAGCTGTCGGATGCCGCCGCCGCGCTCGATTGGGTGCAGTCGCTTCATCCGGATTCGAAGAGCTGCTGGGTCGCCGGCTATTCCTTCGGCGCATGGATCGGCATGCAACTTCTGATGCGCCGCCCCGAAATCGAAGGCTTCATCTCCATCGCACCTCAGCCGAACACTTACGACTTCTCCTTCCTTGCGCCTTGCCCGTCCTCCGGATTGATCATCCACGGCGACAGCGACAAGGTAGCGCCGCCGAAGGACGTCCAGACTCTCGTGGACAAGCTGCACACGCAAAAAGGCATCACGATCACGCAGAAGACTATGTCAGGCGCGAATCATTTCTTCGCGAACCACAGCGACCAACTGATCGAGGAATGCGCCGACTATCTCGACCGCCGGCTGGCCGGCGAGCTGGCGGACCCCCGCCCAAAACGCCTGAAATAGCTGGCGCCGCTGGCCCGGGCCTAGAGTTATGGCGGCTTGGGGGTCGGATTCCACGACGAGGTAGATGGACGGGAAGCGCCTGACGGCGCTTCCCCTATCTTTACTTGGCTTTCAGCAGATCGCCAACTTCGAGCAGCACGAACTCGTTGTCGTCCGCTTTGTCGAGCGCCCTGCCCGCCGAGAATGGCAGGTTGTTGTCATTGCCGACCACGATGTGGCTGTCGTCCACCACGTCGACATTCTCGATGGTCACGAACGGCATGTCGTAGAAGCCGTCGCCGCCGCCCTGTCGCTTCTTGTTGTCCGGATCCGATATCCTCAAGAGATCGATATACCCGATCTTGCGCACGGCGTTACCGGCATTCTCGTCGGTCATCTCGATCTTGTAGACGCGCTTGACCTTGGACGCCTGGGCGAAGCAATCGGGTTTCGGATCGGCCGGATCGGCACAGGCCTGCGCTGTCACGCCCGCGCCATTGTCGCGCTCGATGACAAGGGCGGTCGTGGCGTCGATCATGTTGAAGTCGCCGATCGCTTCGCCACCTTCCGCAAGCGGATAAAGCCAACTTCTGCCGGTCCATTTCTTGCCGGCGACATCGAACTCGACGATCCGCAGCGCCGTCTTCCCATCCGCTTTTTCGACAGACCCGTCGGGCATGTAGCGAGGGCCTTCCAGAAGGCCATAAAGCTTGCTGCCGTCCTTCGACATGGCGAGGCCCTCATAGCCACCGGAACGCTTCAGGTTGAAGACAGGGTTCTTTGCCGTGGGGTTGGCAGGCAGCGCAAGCTCCGGATGATCGGGGGAACGCACGGATTCGTCGTCCACCATGGTGGCGAATACGTCGGTCAGCCTGCCTTCCCTGTCGAATTTCAGGAGATAGGGTCCAAACTCGTCGCCGATCCAGAAACCGTCGGAGACCGGCTGGATCGATTCGATATCGAAATCCGCGCCCGTGAGGAAACGGTTGTCGCTGCCTTCCAGAACGATCGGGAAAGGTGCCTTCTTGTCGGGATCGGTCAGAAAAACCGTCTTCATGCGATCCACGGAGCCGGCTTCCCAGTCGAATTTCAGATGATGAAGCATAAGGGCCGCGTCGCTGGAATTCAGCTTGCTGCCGAAACCATTGTCCGAAAGAGACCAGAACGTGCCATCCCCGTTGGCCTTGATGCCGGAGAACCCCTGCACTGGTTGGCCGTCGAAAGGCAGTGAAAGTCCCGTCGGCCGCAAGCCGTCCTTGCCCGGCACCGTGCCGAGACCTCCAGCCCGGCGCCGGTCTGACGTCGTGAATTTTCCGGACGTCCGGAGATGCTGCGGGGCATTCTCCGGTGCTTTCACCATGGTATTGGCCGGAAGGATCGCATGCCCGACGAGCTTGGCGGCGAATTCCTGTTCGTCGGCGGGAGCAGCAGCGGTCAGCGCGATGATCGCGGCTGCCGCGAGAAGTGAACGTCGCATGGAAAGAACCTGTTTCCCTGAGGTGGATTGGAACAGCCTCCAGCTATGTCCGCCCCATGTCGGACGGGTGACATTTGCATGAAACTTTGATGATCTCCGCCGGCCATCAGCGCCAAGCCATTTTCGCGGCATCGACGAAAACCCCGGCATCCTATTGAAAACAAGGGATTTTCAGCGAGCGAGGCGGGACAGCTCCAGCGTGTATACTACAGTCGACATACTTCTCGCTTCGTGTCACCTTTCCCGTGCTTAGAATCACCCGAATACTAAGGGGACGTTTCATGTCTAGCTTCGAAGTCTACAAGGACAAGAAGGGTGAGTTCCGCTTCCGTTTCCGTGCGGGGAACGGCGAGCCAGTGTTTGCGTCGGAGGCGTATAAGACCAAAGCGTCGGCTCTGAAGACGATCGAGTCTATCCGCAAAAATGCGGCGGATGCCGCACTGAAGGACATCACCGTGGCGCCGAAAGCGGCTCCCGCCAAAACTGCCAAGCCTGCCAAGAAAGCTCCGGCCAAGGCCAGCACGGGAGCAAAAACCGCTGCAAAGGCTAAACCGGCTGCAGCGGCCAAGTCGACAGCAGCGGCAAAGACGACTACCGCTGCAAAGGCGAAGGCACCTGCGAAGTCAAAAACAGCCGCCGCCCCGAAAGCCAAAAAGGCTGCCCCGTCGAAGGCAAAAGCTACGAGTTGATCGGGTTCGATCGGCACCGGCATGCAAGCATGATTTCGGCTTTGCTCCGGCTCTGTTTCTGCAGGCCGGGGTATTTGTGGCGGGAGGCTTCAGCGGGAATGGTGGCGCTGGCTCTTGTTCAGCCTCATAGTGTCATGGCGTCGCGAACACGCCGCCCGTTACGGCTTCACGGCACCCGGTCGTCGTCGGAAAAGTGAGGGGCAGCTCTTCGCGGGCCCTGACCGCAAGGTAGGCCCATGCTTCGGCCTCCATGGCATCACCGTCGAGGCAGACATCCTCCGCCAGGACGACCTCGGCATCGACAACACCTGCGCGAAGGTCGCGCAGAATGTGCGGGTTCTTGCGCCCACCGCCGCAAATGACCCAAAGCTTCGGCTGCTCCGGCATGTGCTCCGCTGATTTCAGGATCGCTTCCGCGGATACGGCAGCCAGCGTTCTTGATCCGTCCGCCAGCTCCAGCCCCGCCACCTCGGCCAGTGTGAAATCGTTGCGATCGAGGGATTTTGGCCCGCCCCTGGCGAAGAACGGATTGCCGAGGTAACGCTCGACGACCGCCCGGACGACACTGCCCTCGTTGGCAATGGCGCCACCGGCGTCGAAGGGGACGCCGCCTTCTCGCGAGACCCATTGATCGATCAATGTGTTGCCGGGCCCGCTGTCGAAGGCGACGGGATCACCATGCTCCGGTACGTAGGTGACATTGGAGATGCCGCCTATGTTCACGAAGACGACGGGGAACCGCCCGGCAAAGGGTTGGGGCAGCGTTCCCGCGAGCGCGGCATGGTAGACCGGCACGAGCGGCGCCCCCTGACCGCCATGCGACATATCGTTTGCCCGCATGTCGTAGACGACTGGACATCCCGTGAGCTGTGCCAGCAACCGCCCGTCGCCGATCTGTACCGTCACCCCTGCCTCGGGCCGATGCAGAACGGTCTGACCATGGAAGCCGATCATTTCGGGCCGGCCCCAGCCTCCAGCGGCTTCGCGCAGAAATCGCGCGACCGCTCCGGCGTGCAGCCGCGTGATCTCATGCTCGAGCGCCTGGAGATCACCAGGCCGTTCCTCCCGGCGCACGATCGCCTTGGCGTCGCCCAGCGCCTTCTCGATGCGCCTGCGGAACGTCGTCTCATAGGGGACGAACATCGACGGCCCGCGTTCGACGAGATGTTCTCCGTCCGTGCGCAACATCGCGACATCGATGCCGTCCATCGACGTGCCGCTCATCAACCCGATAGCGCATGATACCGCCATTTCGACCGCCGTCCTTGTGATTCCTGATGCACGGATGCTAAAGGCGCGGCAGCCGTAGTGCCAATCTCGCGGCCACGATATGTTTTCCGCCGAAAGAAGAGACCATGTCCGCCTTCAAATCCGACTTCCTGCGCACGCTTTCCGAGCGCGGCTTCATCCACCAGATCTCGGATGAAACCGGTCTCGACGAACTTTTCGCCAAGGAGGTCGTGACAGCCTATATCGGCTTCGATGCAACGGCGAAGAGCCTGCATGCCGGCTCGCTTATCCAGATCATGATGCTGCACTGGATGCAGAAGACCGGGCATCGTCCCGTCGCGCTAATGGGCGGCGGCACCTCGATGATCGGCGACCCGTCCTTCAAGGACGAGGCGCGGAAGCTGCTGACCCCGGCCGATATCGACGCCAACCTTGCCGGCATCCGTCGCAACTTCGCTCCTTACCTCGCCTTTGGCGAGGGTCCACGCGATGCGATGATGGTCAACAATGCCGATTGGCTAATGGGTATCAACTACGTCAACTTCCTGCGTGACGTTGGCCGGCACTTCTCGGTCAATCGAATGCTCTCCTTCGATTCCGTCAAACTCAGGCTCGATCGCGAACAGTCGCTCTCTTTCCTCGAGTTCAACTACATGATCCTCCAGGCCTACGATTTCGTGGAGCTGAGCAAGCGTTACGGCTGCCGGTTGCAGATGGGCGGCTCCGACCAGTGGGGCAACATCGTCAACGGCATCGACCTCGGTCACCGCATGGGCACGCCCCAGCTCTTTGCGCTGACTTCGCCGCTGCTCACCACATCCTCGGGCGCGAAAATGGGCAAAACCGCCTCCGGCGCCGTCTGGCTGGACCCGGACATGTTGAGCCCCTACGAGTTCTGGCAATATTGGCGAAACACCGAGGACGCCGATGTCGGCCGGTTCCTGAAGCTCTACACGACCTTGCCGATGGACGAGATCGCGCGGCTCGAGGTTCTGGGCGGCGCTGAGATCAATGAGGCCAAGAAGACGCTGGCGACCGAGATCACCGCGCTGCTGCACGGCCGGGAAGCCGCGGAGACGGCCGCGGAGACGGCGCGCAAAACCTTTGAGGAAGGCGCACTGGCCGAAAGCCTGCCTACGATCGAGATCCATAAGGCGTCGCTCGAAGCCGGCATCGGACTGCTTTCCCTGTTCGTTATGGCCGGTCTGGCGGGCTCGAACGGCGAAGCCCGTCGCCATGTCCAAGGCGGCGCGGTCCGGCTCAACGACCAACCCGTGTCGGACGGGCGCCGCAGCGTCACTCTCGCCGATCTCACTGGGGAGGGCGTGATCAAGCTGTCGCTCGGCAAGAAAAAGCACATTCTCGTCCGGCCCGCTTGAGTGCCGGCGGGAGCGATCAACGGAACTCGAAGATCGACCGAAATATGCCCGGCGCGATCGCCGAGAGCGGGTTGATCTGGAGGGCCGGTGAGCTGGCCTCGCCGGCCAGCCGGAAGGTCACGCCGATCAGCCCCCGGTCGCGCCCATTGCCGAGGATCTGCCCGAACAGCGGGATCTCCCCGAATATACGGTTCAGCCCATATGCCGGCATGAAAGTGCCGGTCATATTCATGTTGCCTGCCTGATCATAAAGCGTTCCCTTGAAGATCAGGCCGATGAGCGGACCGCGCAGCACGCCACGATCGAGCAGCAGGCTGCCGGGCGCCTTCTGGATTGCCGCGAAACCGCGTTCGAAATGTACGCGCGACGTATCGATGTCGCTGCGGACGGCCTGGTTGAGGCTCCGCTGGTCTCCGGGCGGCGTCGTGGCCACGATCGACGCCAGCTTCGGCTCGTTGACGATCCAGAAGCTCGACGCGTCGACATGACCGCGCATGGGGCCGTCGCCATCCCCAGTAAGCGCCAGCCGGATCGTGCCGCCTTCCATGTGCGGATAGAGATCAAGAAAGCGAAGGACGGAACCGGCGTCCGTCGAGCGCATCTCGAGCGTTCTGCGACCGCGCTCGGTTGCGCCGATCACGGTCACCTTGCTGCCTGCGTCGGTGACAGCCGAGACATCCAGGCCGACGACACGATCCCCAGTGCCCGTGTATTCAAGCTTCACTTTCGACAATCGTTCGCCATGAAAGCCCGTCAACGCCTTGACGTCGGCATCCACGGTCACAGTCATCGCGCCGGAAGCCTTGGATGAGCCGGCCTTCTCCGAAGTCACCTGTTTGATGAGCGAGCGCACATCGAGCGAAGCGCCCGATACGTCGACGGCGTAACCTTTGCCGGCGCGCTTGATTGCGACATTGACATCGTCGCCCCGGTTAAGGCTGACCGTGCCGAAGCGGGCCGACGACAATTCGCCTCCGGCAAGAACGATGTTGCCGGCCACGGCAAAGGATTTCCCCTCCAGCCTGAAATCGGAAAGCGTCGTCGTTTTGTCCGTGGTCGCCATCCGGAAGGATGCTGTGGCGGCGATGCCGGGCCCCTTGCTCCATCCGATCCATGGCAGGTCCAGCTTCGCATTGGTGAGATCCATCTGCATCCGGCGCTCGCTCCCCTCGCCACCGGCGTCGAACTGGACCTTCACGGAGCCGTCGAGCAGCGTTGCCAGACCCGGCGCGATCTTCTCACGAGCCTTGTTGTCCAGCACGATCGCCACCTTGCGTTGGCGCTCGACGGGGCTGCCGCCGATGGGCTCGACGAGATCGATCTCCGCGGGTGCACCATTGAGCTTGGCCTTCGCCTCGATCACCGCTTTCGTCGGATCGACGACGATCGTTCCGTCCGCTTCGGTCGCCAACTGGCCCTCGAAAGGTCGGGTGACGGCGAGATCCTTGAAGTCCAGCGCCACGAGCCAATTCAGCTTCTCCCCCTGAGCGGCCTTGCTCAGGGGGATGTCGGCCTTCACATTGCCGGAAACTTGGCCGGAAAATTCGTCGGCGGTCATGCCTATGTGACGCATCGCGTTGATCGGCTCATAGGATGCGAGCTCGGTCACTGCCTGTGCATCGCCGGTAATATCCATGTCGAGAGCGCCGATTACTTTCGGCAGATTGGCCTTGCGGATGGTCAGCGTCCCGTCGCTGGCCGCCACTGCACGACCGCTCGGCAGATAGACTGTGCCTGAGGAGAGCGCGATGTCGACGTCATTGCCCCGGAAATCGATCGTTCCGGCCGCATCGCGCACCGGAGGGATGCGGCCCGTAACGTCGAAACGGGTTCCGGTCACCTTGAAATGGCCGGAAATCTCGTCCCCCGTCAGTGGAATACCATTGCCGAGACGTCCGGGCGGCACACGGAACGCGATATGTCCATCGGCGACCTGCCCACCGAACAGGTTGTTGAGCGCCCATCGCCGGGCGCCGCCTGCCGCGGTCCACGGCCAGATCTGCTTGACGTGGGACGTCGGCAGTCCCGGCAAGGAAAGGGCCAGGGACACGCCAGGAGCCTTGCCGCTGACGAAATCGACTGCAGCTTTCCCAAACACCTCGCCTCCTGTGGTGCGCACGCCGAGCTCGTCTATCTCCAGGCGAGCCGAGACAGGATCGAACGTCCCGGCGAGCCGGCCCACGAGATCGAGCGCCGGTTCGGGCGAATCCGGCGGAGCAAGCGTGGCCTGGTTGCTCACGAGTTCATATCGATAGGCCGGTGCTTCCGTCGGGTCGGAGCGCGGTCTCGGCCCCACCGCGCCGTTGAAATCGAAACGGGAGCGGCCGCTGACGATTCTGCTCTCCTTGATCTCCAGCTTGCCGGTGCCGGTGACCAGTTCGGCGACGACAGCCATGCTTATGTCGAGATCGTTGCGCGGATCGATGCGGATCACGGAATCGCCCATGTCCAGCGAGATGGCGAGGCGAGACACTTTACCCTCGGCACCTTCGTTTCCGGAGATCTTCAGATCGACTTCGCCGATCGATGTTTCGCGAGCCGGATCGGTCGGCGCACCGGCTGCCGGCTGCGCGGCAGCCGCGAGGGGCGAGGAGGAAACGGAAAGATCGAGCCCGCCGATGCGACGTGACGCCTCGTCTCGGGCGGCCGTTCCCTTGATCGCGATCTCGCGGCCGTCCACGACCGTCTCCGCCGAAAAGGAAAGGCGACCCGTGAGGGACTGACCGAGCGTCGCGTGATTGATCATGATGGAGCGCAAGGCGCTCCCCTCGGCCAGGACGATCTCGACATTCTCGAGTTGGGCGCTCCGTGTCGAACCGACATTGAAGGCATCGAAAAGACGATGGACGGCCGCGAACACGGCATGCGCCACCAGATCGGGATCGACAAGGCCGTCTTCTCCGGTCAACGACGCCGTCCAGACAATGTCTTCGCGGGCAGGCAGCGCGCCGATAAAGATCCGGGCGTCCTCGACCCTGGCGCTGCCGAGCTTGATCTGTCCC
Source organism: Mesorhizobium sp. 1B3 (assembly GCF_050958605.1). Taxonomy (NCBI): domain Bacteria; kingdom Pseudomonadati; phylum Pseudomonadota; class Alphaproteobacteria; order Hyphomicrobiales; family Phyllobacteriaceae; genus Mesorhizobium; species Mesorhizobium sp. 1B3. The sequence continues at coordinate 441,199 of NZ_JBJHDO010000004.1, forward strand.
GTGACCAGCGGCAGGGCCCTGATGCCGAAGCGTATGCTCTTCGCCGTGACGACATCGGTCGGAGAGGATCCTGTCGTGGCGAGCCGGACGTCATTGACCTCGACGGCGATGAAGCGCGAGCTGTCGAAGGAGATTCGCGCTGGCCCGAGCGTCGCCGCTACGTCGACCCCCAGCAATTTTTCGACCGCCGCTTCCGCCTGGTCGCGCACGCTGTCGGTGCTTACGCCTGAGATCCCAACGAAATAGAGAAGCAGCCCGAGGAGCAGCGCGATCGAAGTTGCAACCGTCACCAGCCCGGCGCACGCACCGAGGGCGCGCCGATGAAGGGACCGCTTGGTCTTCCAAAGGTCTTGGCCGATCGCGGACGGAAGCGTGTGGAGCTCGGCGATGTCCTCACGCCGGAACTTTACCTTTTCGTGTCTCGGAAGCTCGTGCTCCAAGCAGTTTCCTGACTATTCTTCGGCCATAGACGAATCCGCAGCTCCTATTATAACTGCGAGAGCGCGCGCGTAACCTCAAACAACGGCAAGGATATGACTGAGTTGGTGATCGGCGATAGAGCGCCGGAATTCGAGTTGCCACGAGACGGAGGTGGCACGGTGAAACTGTCGGACTTCCCAGGCAAAGCAGTCGTCCTCTACTTCTATCCTCAGGACGACACCGAGACCTGCACTCAGGAAGCCATCGAATTCTCAAGGATGCGCCCCGAATTCGAGGAGGCGGGCGCCGTCATCGTAGGCGTTTCGCCCGACAGCGTCGGCAAGCACGACAAGTTCAAGGCCAAGCACGAGCTTACCGTCGAGCTTGGAGCGGATCAGGAGCGCACGGCCATCGACGCCTATGGTGTCTGGGCCGAAAAGACGATGTTCGGCCGAAAATATATGGGCGTGGTGCGCAGCACGTTCCTGATCGCGCCGGACGGAACCATCGCCCGGATCTGGCGCAAGGTCAGGCTTCGCGGTCATGTCGAGGAGGTACTGGCCGCCGTCAGAAGCCTTCCGGCAGTCTAGCTTCCCTGCTTCAGCGCCGTCTGCCGATCTGCTGCATTGGCAAGCAGCCTGCTCGCCTGCGCTGCGGTCATCGCTTGCGCTTGAGGGCTTCGGCGAAAGCTGCGCCGAACGCCCCTTGGGAGCTCTCTTTTGCTCGCCCTGCCGAACTCGAGCGGTGGGAAGACTTCGAGGGTGAGGTCCGTGGCTGCGCTTTTTCGGATCGGTGATCCGGCCTGCCGCCCGCGCCATCGCCGTGTTTGCGCATCGTAAGCCCGATCCGCTTGCGCTTGATGTCGACTTCGACGACACGCACCTTCACCACATCGCCGGCCTTGACCACTTCATGAGCGTCCTTCACGAAACGGTCGGCCAGTTGAGAGACATGCACCAGCCCATCCTGGTGGACGCCGATATCGACGAAAGCGCCGAACGCCGCGACATTGGTGACGGTGCCTTCGAGCACCATACCCGGTTTCAGGTCTTTTATGTCGTCGATGCCTTCCGCGAAGGTCGCAGTCTTGAATTCGGGTCGCGGGTCGCGGCCCGGCTTCTCCAACTCCGCAATGATGTCTCGCACTGTCGGCAGGCCGAAGCGTTCGTCGACAAAGAGACGGGGATCGACCCCCCTGAGCCTGGCGCTGTCACCCATCAGGGAACGCAGGTCGCGACCGCATGCTGCGACGATCTTCTTGGCCACGCCATAGGCTTCGGGGTGGACCGCCGAAGCATCGAGCGGCTCGCTGCCGTTCGGAATGCGAAGGAAGCCCGCACACTGCTCGAAGGTCCGCTGGCCGAGCCGGCTGACCTTGAGGAGTTCCGCGCGGCTCGCAAACGCGCCGGTGGCGTCGCGGTGTGCGATGATCGCCTCGGCCAACGACGGGCCGAGGCCGGAAACCCGCGCCAGAAGCGGCGCCGAAGCCGTGTTGAGATCGACACCGACGGCGTTCACCGCGTCCTCCACCACGGCCTCCAGCGAGCGGCCGAGCCGGTACTGGTCGACATCGTGCTGATATTGCCCGACGCCGATCGATTTCGGCTCGATCTTCACCAGTTCCGCGAGCGGATCCTGAAGACGACGCGCGATCGAAACCGCGCCACGCAGCGACACGTCCAGATTGGGGAACTCGGCGGCCGCGGTCTCCGAAGCCGAGTAGACAGACGCGCCCGCCTCGCTGACGATGACCTTCTGAGGCTTCGGCGACGGCATGTCGGCGAGCAGGTCGACGACGAGGCGTTCCGTTTCGCGGCTGGCCGTGCCGTTACCGATTGCGATCAATTCGACCTTGTGCCGCACGATCAACGCGGCCAATTCCGCCTGTGCCCCTCGCACATCGTTCCGCGGTGCAAACGGATAGACAGTGGCTGTGTCGAGCAGTTTTCCGGTCTGATCGACGACCGCGACCTTGACGCCGGTGCGGATGCCTGGATCGAGCCCCATCGTAGCGCGTGATCCCGCTGGAGCCGCCAACAGCAAGTCCTTGAGATTACGTGCAAAAACCCGAATGGCTTCATCTTCGGCACGTTCACGAAGCTCGCGCATCAGGTCGAGTGACAGCGACAGCGACAGCTTCACCCGCCAGGTCCAGCCGACGACCTCCGCGAGCCATAGATCGCCGGCCCCTTGGCGACCGATTCCATAGGCCTCGGCGATCATGCGCTCGACAGGCTTGACTGCCGAAGCGTTGTCCGCGTCGACTTCGATCTCAAGCGAGAGCACATCCTCGTTGCGGCCACGGAACATGGCGAGTGCGCGGTGGCTCGGAACGCCCGACCAGCGTTCGACATGGTCGAAATAATCGGAGAACTTGGCACCCGCCTCTTCCTTGCCCTCGACGACCTTGGATCGCAGGAAAGCCTTTTCCCTGAGATAGCTGCGCAGGCTTCCGATCAGATCGGCATTTTCGGCGAACGTCTCCGAGACGATGTCGCGCGCGCCTTCGAGCGCCGTTTTGACGTCAGGAACGTCGTCGGTGAGGTAGGTCGCGGCCAACTCCGCCGGAACTGCCGAACGGTCCGCTAGAATTGCCTCCGCTAGGGATCCCAACCCTCTTTCCCTGGCGATCTCCGCGCGGGTGCGCCGCTTCGGCTTATAGGGCAGGTAGATGTCTTCCAGCTCGGCCTTGGTCGTTACAGCCGCGATCTTCGCTTCCAAGTCGTCCGTAAGCTTGCCTTGACCGCGGATCGATTCGAGGATCGTGTCGCGTCGTGCATCGAGCTCGCGGACATAGATCAGGCGCTCGGCAAGCAACCGGAGCTGGCTGTCGTCGAGGCCTCCCGTGACCTCCTTGCGATAGCGCGCGATGAAGGGCACCGTCGCCCCCCCATCGAGTAGGCCGATCGCTGCCGCGGCCTGATCCGGCTTCGCGCCGATCTCTGCCGCGATGATTCCGGCGATACGTCTGATATCTGCGGCCATGTCTTTCCCAACAATTCTCGATCGGGCGGCGAAGATAGGTTCAATCGCCTCATCGTGCCAATGCTCTTGAGGCACTTCCACAAGAAAGGCGCCCGCGGATATTCGGCGATGCCATAGCACCAGCGTATCGCGGCGAGATCACGCCGGAACACACTCGCCGCCTCAGACGTTGGCGATCAGTGATCAACAAGGAGAACACCATGCTTCGATCCATCATTCTATGGATGCTTGGCATCCCCATTCCCATTATCATTCTCCTATGGCTATTCCTCGACTGAGACGGAAAACGTAGGAGAGCCTGGGGCAGCGCTTGCTATTGAAAAGATGTGCAAGCGCTGCCCCAGGCTTTTGTTCGACACGGGTTGTTTTCGACACCCGGCTCGCACCGGCAACCAACATTTTTTTGCCGAAATTGTCACCGCTTCGCCGCTACTCCGCGCGACCGGAAAACCTTTGTTAACCCTAACAATGTGTAATCGAGCCGTCTTCAGTCGTAGCGGCAGAGAAGCTAAGTCCCGTGAAAGCCCCCGGTCAGACAGCCGTTTTCGGCAAACGCAAGGAGCCGCATACCGTCATCATCGCACGCGGCAATGAGATCAGGCATTTCCAGATCCGCCCGTGGCTGGCGGCGCTTGCCGGTTCGGCACTTTCCGCGATCGCCGTGGGTTATCTGCTCGCAACGTCCTATCTGGTCCTGCGAGACGACCTTATCGGCGCTTCGGCGGCTCGCCAGGCCCGGGTGCAACAGGCGTATGAAGACAGGATCTCCGCCTTGCGGGCCCAGGTCGACCGGATCACCAGTCGGCAACTGCTCGATCAGCAGCTTATGGAAAGCAAGGTAAGCGAACTGCTCGAACGCCAGAGCCAGCTGTCACAGCGGCACGGGCGCCTGAGCCCGATCCTGGAACGCGCCGGGGTCACCGACGCGGACGCCCCTGCTCCGGTTCCTGTCCCCACGACCAAACCCGACATTCGTGCCAGCTTGAGTTTGACGCAGCCGCTGCTGGACCGCGCCTCGGGGAGCTCTTCTCCTTTCGCGTTCTGGTCCCCGCGCGAGGCGGTGACGCGCGACGAGTCTTCCGCCAACCAGGCAGACAAGCTCTTTATCGCCATCAATCAGTCGCTTCGGGATATCGAAAGCGAACAGCTCGCCCGCATCGCGTCGCTGGCCGAAAATGCGACCCAGACCGCCGATACGATCGCGCAGGCTTTGGAGGATGCCGGACTGCCGGTCGATTCCGAATATGGCAAACAAGGCATTGGCGGCCCGCTCGTGGCAGTCGACACCGCATCGATGTTCGACACCAAAGTCAATGAACTCGACGAGGCGCTCAGCCATCTCGAAGCCATGAAGAAGGAAGCGCGCAAGTTCCCGATCGCCAACCCGGCTCCTGGTCGCGGCGTGTCGAGCAGCTTCGGAGTGCGCCGCGACCCGCTGATCGGGATGCCGGCGATGCATGCCGGTCTGGATTTCCGCGCCCCATCCGGTTCTCCGGCGCTGGTCACGGCGCCCGGGACGGTGACCAAGGCCGGATGGAATGGCGGTTATGGACGCATGGTGGAAGTCGACCACGGCAATGGATTCTCAAGCCGCTACGCTCATCTCAGCAAGATCCGCGTCAAGGTCGGGCAAAAGCTTTCGACCGGCGACACGGTCGGCGATGTCGGCTCCAGCGGCCGCTCGACCGGCCCTCATCTTCACTATGAGATCCGCAGGGACGGCAACGCCATCGATCCCGTGCGTTTTCTCAAGGCCGGTCGCAAGGTGAATCAGTTTCTTTAAAGCGTGTCTCCCGAAAGTGTGCAGCGGTTACGGGAAAAAGACATGCATAATCGAAGACGCGACGCGCTGTAAGGCGCCGTAACCTGCCGACCCCGAAGACGTTCTTCGCAGAACGATGCGCCAAGGACGACGGCGGCAATCCGCTTCACGGCCGTCGTCCTCGGGAGCTCTATTCCGTCAATCGAGATCCGCGACCGGCTGCCCCGCCCCACCTTCGATGCGCTGGGACAGCGAGGCTTCCATGAACTCGTCAAGATCGCCGTCGAGAACATCCTGCGGGCTGGTGCTCTCGACGCCGGTGCGCAGGTCCTTCACCAGCTGATAGGGCTGCAGCACGTAGGATCGGATCTGGTGCCCCCACCCGATGTCGGTCTTGGCCGAAGCCTCCGCGTTGGCCTTCTCCTCCCGCTTCTGCAGCTCAAGTTCGTAAAGGCGCGCCCGTAGCATGCTCCATGCCGTCGCGCGGTTCTTGTGTTGCGAGCGTTCCTGCTGGCAGGCGACCACGATGCCGGTGGGGATATGCGTGATGCGCACCGCCGAGTCGGTGGTGTTGACGTGCTGGCCGCCTGCACCCGAAGCCCTGTAGGTGTCGATACGCACGTCCGATTCCGAAACATCGATCTCGATCGTGTCGTCAATAACCGGATAGACCCAGACGCTGGCGAAGGAGGTATGACGCCGCGCATTGCTGTCATAGGGCGAAATTCGGACAAGCCGATGGACACCGGACTCGGTCTTCAACCAACCATATGCATTGTGCCCCTTGACCAGGAGGGTAGCCGACTTGATGCCCGCCTCCTCGCCGTCATGGATCTCAAGGATCTCGACCTTGAACCTGCGCCGCTCCGCCCAACGCGTGTACATGCGCATGAGCATCGATGCCCAGTCCTGGCTCTCGGTGCCGCCGGCCCCGGCATGCACTTCGATATAGGTGTCGTTGCCATCGGCCTCGCCGGAGAGCAGGGTCTCGATCTGCCGGGCCTTGATCTCGCCCGACAAGGAACGGATCGCGGCCTCCGCCTCTGCGACCACGCTCTCGTCCCCTTCCTCCTCGCCGAGTTCGATCAGCCCGACATTGTCCTCGAGCGCCTGGTTCAGCCCCTTGATCGCCTTGATGTTGTCATCGAGATGCTGACGCTCGCGCATCAGCTTCTGCGCTTCCTGAGGATCGTTCCACAGCGTGGAATCCTCGGCGCGATTGTTCAGGTAGTCCAGCCTCTTGATTGCCTGATCCCAGTCAAAGATGCCTCCTCAGCAGGCTTATGGCCTGCTTGATCTCGTCGACCAGGTTTTGGGTTTCAGCACGCATAGCGAACTCGTTCTTGTTCCGTCCTCGCGCCACCGATCGAAACAAGCCCAATCCGGGACAGGGCAGGTTTCACACGATGCGCGGGAGCTGTTGAATCGGCGTGGACCATAGGGAGCACCCGCCTGCCTGTAAAGCAAAATGGACGAATGCGGCGGTCACCGATCATCTGCGCAGACTTTGCCGGCACTCGGTTATGCGATTACCGCATTGTCGGCAACTCGATCAATACAGCCCTCCGCCGCCGCCCTGGATGGCCTTGCTCGCCTGCGGCGAGAGGGCTTCGCCCGACCCGTTGGAGCCGTCCTCGCCCATGCCGATGACCCAGTAGCTGTCCGCCGGGCCGGTGCCGGGCTTGAATGCCTCCATGATGGTTCCCGGTGCACCTTCAGCCGCTGCCATGCCGGTCTTGCGGTTGATGGCGATCAGCTTCATGCCGTCCGGGACCTGGAAGTCGACGATCGGGGTATCCTTCAACGCCTGCCCCATGAACTCCTTGAAGATCGGCGCAGCCAAGCCGCCGCCGGTGGAGCCTTTGCCGAGCCCTTGGGGCTGGTCATAACCCATGTACAATCCGACCACGAGGTTCGGCGTATAGCCGATGAACCAGGCGTCCTTTTCGTCGTTGGTCGTGCCCGTCTTGCCGGCGATCGGACGGCCGAGTTCGGAAACGGTGACAGCCGTGCCGCGGCTGACCACGCCTTCCATCATCGACGTGATCTGGTAGGCGGTCATCGGATCGAGCACCTGTTCGGCATTGTCGATCAGTTCCGGTTCCGCCTGGCCGGTCCATTCCGTCGCGACGCAGCCTTCACAGCCGCGCTGGTCATGCTTGAAGACGGTCTTGCCGTAGCGATCCTGGATGCGGTCTATGAGTGACGGCCTGATCTGACGGCCACCATTGGCCATCACCGAATAAGCCGACACCATGCGCATAACGGTGGTCTCGCCGGAGCCGAGCGACATTGCAATCAACGGACTCATCTTGTCGTAGACTCCGAAGCGCTCTGCATATTCGGCGACCGTTTTCATGCCCATGTCGTTGGCGAGGCGGACCGTCATGAGGTTGCGCGAACGCTCGATGCCGTTACGCAGCGTCGAAGGGCCGGCGGCCTTGCCGTCGTAGTTCTTCGGCGACCAGACCGTCGTGCCGTCATTGATCGTGATCGGCCCGTCCATGATCACCGAGGCCGGCGTGTAGCCGACATCCAATGCCGCCGCGTAGACGATCGGCTTGAAGGACGAGCCCGGCTGACGATAGGCCTGCGTGGCGCGGTTGAACTCGGATTCCGAGAAGGAGAACCCGCCGACCATGGCGAGCACGCGCCCCGTATGCGGATCCATCGCAATCATGCCGCCCGAGACTTCCGGCAGCTGACGCAGCTCGTAGGCCGTTTCCGAGTCATCCTTCTTTTGCACGAAGACCACATCGCCAGCCTGCAGGACCTCGGCGGGAGACGAGGCCTTGACCCGCTTGCCGCCGACGACATGACGCATGGCCCAGCTCATGTCCTCCGCCGCGACCGTACCTTCTTCGCGCTTGCTTTCGAGAGCGCCAGAGATTTCGCGCTTGGGTTGAAGACCGATGGAAAGGCCCGACTTGGAACTGTCGAGCACCACGGCCAAACGCCACTCCGGCACATCGTCGAGCCCCTTGACCTTGCCGAGCGCCTCCCCCCAATCTCCGGAAATGTCGATCTTGTCCTTAGGCCCACGATAGCCGCGAAGCCTGTCGAATTTCAAAAGGCCGTTCTGCAGCGACTTGCGGGCCATAAGCTGAAGTTTCGGGTCGAGCGTCGTGCGCACCGACAACCCGCCTTCGTAAAGCGCTTTCTCGCCATAGCGGGCGATGATCTCTCGCCGCACCTCCTCGGTGAAATATTCGCCCGCAAAGAGATAGCTGCCGCGGCGGCGCGGCGAGACGCCCAAGGGCCCGGCCTTGGCCTTGTCGCCTTCGGCGCGTTCGACGTAGCCGTTCTGCACCATCTGGTCGATCACCCAGTTTCGCCGCTCGATCGCGCGGTCCGTGTGACGGAACGGATGATAGTTGGACGGCGCCTTGGGCAGCGCCGCGAGATAGGCGGCTTCCGCGACGGTCAATTCGTTGACCGACTTGTCGAAATAGGTAAGCGCGGCGCCGGCGATGCCATAGGCGCCCAGCCCGAAATTGATCTCGTTCAGATAGAGCTCGAGGATCAGATCCTTCGAGTAAGCCTGCTCGATGCGGAAGGCCAGGATCATCTCGCGGATCTTGCGTTCGTAGGTCTGATCCGATGTCAGCAGGAAGTTCTTCGCCACCTGCTGCGTGATGGTCGAGGCCCCGACAGGACGGCGTCCCGAGCCGAAATTCTGTAGATTCGTCACCACGGCGCGAGCCAGTCCGCTGACGTCGATTCCGGGGTGATGGTAGAAATTCTTGTCCTCGGCGGAAAGGAATGCGGCCTTGACGCGATCCGGCACCGCCTGAATGGGGAGATAGAGCCGGCGTTCGCGCGCGAATTCCGCCATCAAGGCCCCGTCCGAGGCATGGACTCGCGTGGTCACCGGCGGCTCGTATTTCGCCAGCACTTCGTAGTCCGGCAGATCTTTGGTCAGCCCGCTGAGATACATGGCCACGCCCGCCGCCGCGACGAGCGCCAGCATCACGCCGACGCCAAAGAAATATCCGATGAGACGTATCATGCCCGCTCCAGTGAAAGGGCCGGGATATCCTCGTCGATCACGGCCGCAATGCGCCGTAACCGTCCCGATCCACTATGGTCAACTCTTGTCGCGCCGTTGTGGGCAAAATACGGCAGCACCGAGAAGCCCGTCCGAACTAGCGGATTAAATCACGGACTGTGTTACCCTTGCAACGGCCGGCAGGGAAGCCGGTGCCGTCATCAACCGCCGGCACCTATCTTGGCAGTGGCGAACAAGCCGACGGCCGAGGCGATTCCGTCGATCGCCTTGCCGCGCCACGATGCATCCTGCAGTTGCTGCTCGTCGTTCGGATTGGAAAGATAGCCGAGCTCGACCAGGACGGATGGGACGTCCGGCGCCCTGAGCACCCTGAACCCCGCGAAACGATGCGGGTTGTTGATCATCTCGATATTGTTGGACAATTCGCCAACGAGAGAACGAGCGAAGCGGATCGAGAAATTGTGCGTCTCCCGCCGGATAAGGTCGACCAGTATGTCGGAAACCTCGTGATTCTCTTCCTCGAGCTCGATACCGGCAAGCTGGTCGGAAAGGTTCTCTCTACCCGCCGTCGCTTCGGCCTCGGCGTCCGATGCCTTGTCCGAGACCGTGTAAACCGTCGCTCCCCGGATGTCCTTCAGGCGAATCGTGTCGGCATGGATCGAGATCAGAAGGTCGGCCTCGTGCTGGCGAGCGATGCGCACGCGCTCGTCAAGACGCAAGAACTCGTCTTTCTCGCGCGTCATGAAAACATCGTACTTGCCAGCTGCCGCCAGCTTGGCCTTCAACTCAAGGGCAAAAGCCAGTGTGATCGACTTCTCCACACTGCCGTTCAATCCTTCAGCGCCACCGTCTATCCCACCGTGACCGGGATCGATGACGACGGTGAAGCGCTTGCCTTCACGTGGTGTCGCCTTCCCGAGGCGGTCCGCTTTGGGGGCCGCGTGCGTGGATCCCGTCGTTTCGACCTGCAACGAGAGCGCAGCCTCGAATTGCCGCTCCGATGCCGCGACGATGTCTGCCATCAACCTGTAGCCCGGCTCGGTCTCGTTCTTCACGACATCCAGCTTCTCGACCTCGAACGGACCTTTGCTCGTGAGGATCAGCCGGCTCTTGCCTTCACCGATATTGCCATAGCGTACCCCGCTGATCAGTCCCCTCGCCTTGAGGTCGCCCGCCTTGACGGCGAAATTCGTCTCTGGAAGATCGATGACGAGGCGATGGGGGCCGCGCAAGAGAAACCAGTTCGGCTCGGGCTCCCGATCGAACTGGATGACGAGACGCATGCGCGCCGCATCACCCACCATCTTGTAGCCGCTGGCTTTCAGCGGCTGGGCCCACAGGGCTCCTGCGGGCAGGCTCGACATGATCAGGACAAGGCAGAACCGGAAGAGCGCACGAAGCAGCGGGAAATTCGCCACGCGCCCTGTCATCGCCTCTCGAAAACTCATGAAACCTACCGCTCGCGTTGGAAGCCGCACCATACCTATTGGACCGAACCGGTACGAAAACAATCAACGATTGGTAGCTTTTTATGGTTAACCAAGCCTTTCAACACCATATGCCGCAGCGGAACACCTTGTAGCCGGCATCGAAATCCGGGGTTGCCACGACACGCTCCAAATCATAAAAGCGACTTCGGATCATCGCAATGCCCGGAACCGGGTACCCGCGCTTGACAGACGAGGCCAGCGGCGAAGACGGCCCAGTCGCGGCACGCGATCGGGGCGAGGTGATTCCGAAGGTTTTCTTCAGGGCCAGCGTAATGCGTAAGCCCTGATGCAGGAAAAACGGCCGGGACGGGACGTCCCGACCGGCTCTGGCAAGAGCATAATAGCTGGTCCGGTCTCCGGGCCTTGGTTCAAATGGTTCCGCAAGGCGGCAGAATGGCGTCATACACAACTGTGGGCAAGAACGGGGAATCCCGCGCCGAAACGGCCGCGGCTCGCTTGTCGGTTGTGTCGGGCCGGTTGTCTGCGAACCCCACATTGTCCGGCATCGCTGCTGCAACAGGTTCAAGGCAGGGCTCTCTCGCCCGCAGGCCTCGGCTGACGGCTGCCGGGGAGACAAGAAATAATGCCCAACAAAATGCTAATAGACGCCTCCCACCCGGAGGAAACGCGGGTCGTCGTCGTCCGCGGTAATCGCATCGAAGAATTCGACTTCGAATCGCAAGACAAGAAGCAGCTCAAGGGGAATATCTATCTCGCCCGCGTAACGCGGGTCGAACCGTCGCTGCAGGCGGCCTTCGTGGAATATGGCGGAAACCGTCACGGCTTTCTCGCCTTCAGTGAAATCCATCCGGACTACTATCAGATCCCGGTAGCCGATCGTCAGGCGCTGCTGCGCGCCGAAGCGGAAGCCGGCGATTCCGATGATGACGAGGATGGCGAGGCCGAGGATCGCTCCGAACGCAATCGCAACCGACGGCGCCGCCGGGGCGGGAAGCACCGCCGAGACCATGAACGGCGCGAAGGCGAAACCGCTGACGACGTCGTAGCCCCTAACGAGGAATTGCCTGTCGAAGCCTCGGAAGAGCTGGTCGCCTCCGACGGCGCCGAGCCATCCGTCGAGGCGGAGCAGCCGGCCGAGGTCTCTGAAGATGTCCATGCGGGAAATGATGTCGTCGAGGAAGCGACCGACGAGGACAATGCCGAAGAACCGCCGGTGACGTCGATCGCCGCCTCGATCGAGGCGGATACGATCTCCGAGGCGATCGCCGAGACTGCTGTCGAGGCGCCCGAATCCGACGAGGATCGCGGTACCGTAGAGGAAGTCAGCACGGCTCAGGGCGAGGAAAGCGAAGTGGAGTCCGTCGGCGCAGAGGATGCGCTCGAGGAGATCCGCAACCGCCGCAAGCCCATGCGGCGACAATACAAGATCCAGGAAGTCATCAAGCGCCGGCAAATCCTGCTGGTGCAGGTGGTCAAGGAAGAGCGCGGCAACAAAGGCGCGGCACTGACGACATATCTTTCGCTCGCCGGTCGCTACTCGGTGCTCATGCCGAACACAGCACGCGGCGGCGGCATTTCGCGCAAGATCACGAACGCGCAGGATCGCAAACGCCTCAAGGAAGTGGTCCAGGATCTCGATGTCCCGGAAGGCATGGGCGTCATCCTTCGTACGGCCGGTGAAAGCCGGACCAAGGCCGAGATCAAGCGCGATTACGAATATCTGATGCGGTTGTGGGAGAATGTCCGCGGTCTGACGCTCCAGTCGACTGCCCCTGCCCTCGTTTATGAGGAAGGGAGCCTGATCAAGCGTTCCGTCCGCGATCTCTACAACAAGGACATCGACGAGATCCTCGTGGCAGGCGAAGAAGGCTATCGCGAGGCCAAGGACTTCATGCGGATGCTCATGCCGAGCCACGCCAAGGTTGTCCAGCCTTATCGCGAGAGCACCCCGATCTTCGCCCGCAATGGCATCGAAGCACAGCTCGATCGCATGCTTCAGCCGCAGGTCACATTGAAATCGGGCGGCTACATCATCATCAACCAGACGGAAGCGCTGGTTTCGATCGACGTCAATTCGGGACGCTCGACCAAAGAGCACTCGATCGAGGACACCGCGCTCCAGACCAACCTGGAAGCGGCGGAAGAGGTGGCGCGGCAACTGCGGCTGCGAGACCTCGCGGGACTTATCGTGATCGATTTCATCGACATGGAGGAGAACCGCAACAATCGTGCGGTCGAGAAGAAGCTCAAGGACTGCCTCAAGAACGACCGCGCCCGTATCCAGGTCGGACGGATTTCCCATTTCGGCCTCCTGGAAATGTCGCGCCAGCGCATTCGGGCAAGCGTCCTGGAATCCACGATGAAACCATGCCCGCATTGCGGCGGCACCGGCCACGTCCGTTCGGATTCCTCGATCGCGCTGCTCGTCGTGCGGGCCATCGAGGAGTTTCTCCTCAAGGACCCGCGGCATCACATCACGGTGCGCACGCCCGCTGCCACGGCGCTCTATGTTCTGAACCACAAACGCTCCACGCTGGTCGATCTCGAGCGGCGCTTCGGCTTGACGATCACGCTCGAGGCCGACGATACGATCGGATCGCAGCACTACGCCATCTTCCGGGGCGCGGTTGTGGACAAGCCTGTCGAGGCTCATCCCGTGGTGGCGCAACCGACCTATGTCGAGCCGGAAGAGCCCGAGGAGGAGGTTTTCGAAGAGGAGCTCTCGGAGGAAACCGCAGGCGGCGAGCATCGGGAAGATGGCGAAAGCCATCGCGACCGCAAGCGCCGCCGCCGCAGGAGACGCCGCGGCAAGGATCGTGATCGCGAGGCCGATGCCGCCCATGAAACAGATGCGGCCGAGGTCGTCGTTTCATCCGAACCGATCGAGGGCGAGGACGAGACCGAGGCGGCTCCGGCGGAGGCTGCGGAAGTCGCGACAGACGGTGAGGCCGACCGGAAGAAGCGCCGGCGCGGCAAGCGTGGCGGACGCCGCCATCGGGACGAAGCCGCATTCGCCGATGCTTCCGAGGAAGCCCCCCAGCCGTTCGAAGAAATGGTGAACGCCGAGGCGGCAGACGTTACGGAACCGGCGCAAGCCCTTTCGACGGAAGCCGCGGTGGAACCGGATGCGGCCGAGATCACCGCCGAACCGGCCGCGCCGGTCGAATCGGTCGAGGAAGCGCCCGTGGAGAAGCCGAAGCGCAAGCCACGCCGCACGACCAAGGCGAAGAAGGTAGAGCAGGAGGCCGTCGAGGCGGAAGCGGTCGCGGCCGAGCCTATCGTCACCGAGCCCGTTGCCGTAGAGGCGCCGGAAGAGCCGGCATCTGTGGACGTCGAGACGCCTGCCCCGGAAGCGCCGCCAACTCGGACACGTGCAACGCGGCGTAAGTCCGCCCCGGAGAAAGGCGCACCCGCGGAACCTGTCGTGGTCTCCTCGACCGCCGACCAACAGGAACCCAACGAAGAGGCCAAGCCCAAGAAGGCCGGTTGGTGGCAGCGCAAGGGCTTCTTCTGAGCTGCCTTGATAAACAATGAAAAAAGCCGGGGATTGCCCGGCTTTTTTCATTTCACCTCTGAAGTCGAAATTGAGGCCCCTATCTGTCGAGCCATCGTCCCAGGCGGTTCATGGCTTCGATCATTTCCTTCTCGTTGCCGGCGTAGGAGAAGCGCATATAGCGCTGCCCGGCGAGCGGATCGAAGTCGCGGCCCGGCGTGGCTGCGACATGAGCTTCGGCCAGCATCCGGCGCGCAAATTCCATGCTGTCATTGGTGAGGCCGGAGATGTCACAGAAAGCGTAGAACGCGCCGTCCATGGGTGCGGCAATGCGGAAGCCCAGTTCAGGCAACCGGCGCATCAGCAGCCTTCGATTCGCCTGATAGCGGGCCTTCACCCTGTCGAGCTCGGCGCTCGCCGAAAACGCCTCGATCGCGGCGATCTGCGACAGTTCCGGGGCGGAAATATAGAGGCTCTGCTGGATCCGCTCGACCGGCCGGACAAGCGCCGAGGGAAGTACCATCCAGCCGATCCGCCACCCCGTCATGCAATAATATTTGGAAAAGGAGTTGATGACGACTGCATCTTGCGAAAATTCCAGCGCGGTGACGTCTGGGGCCGAGTAAGCCAGGCGGTGATAGATCTCGTCGGAGATCACCGATATGCCCAATCCATCCGCCGTCGCGATCAGTTCCTTCAGGTCGTCGCGCGGTATGATGGCGCCGGTGGGATTGGCGGGGCTGGCGAAGAGGACGCCCTTGATGGGCCCTTCCTGATGCGCCGCCAGCAGATGCGCCGCGGTCAGGTGCCCTGCCCCCTCCAACTCGATCTCGACGATCTCCACGCCGAGCGCTGCCAGTATGTTGCGATAGGCAGGATAGCCCGGCGCGGCAATGGCCACGCGATCGCCCACGTCGAACATGGCCAGAAAGGCCAGATTGAACGCTGCGGAGGACCCTGTGGTCACCACCACGCGTTCAGGCGAAAGCGAAACGCCGTAATGGTCCTGATAGTGGGTGGCGATCGCGTCGCGCAGCGATGCCAGTCCAAGCGAATCAGTATAGCCGATGCGGCCGTCCCGCAGGGCTCTGGCGGCGGCGGCGCGCACCGTCTCGGGCGCCGGATCGGACGGCTGCCCGACTGCCATGGAGATGACGGGATGGCCCAGGCCTTTCAGCCGATTGGCTTCAGCCAGCACGTCCATGGCATGAAACGGCTCGACATCGCCGCGCCTTGAAATCGAAACCGGCATGAAATGAAGGCCTTTCCGCATCTACCAGTCTTGCCTGTGGCCGCACAAATGCCCGAATGCTGTGCGGTTCACAAGGGATGATACTTCCGACGCCGTCTTTTCATCGTAGGCAGGCTGGTTTACCAGTGCGTCCAGTCATGCGGACAGGATCCTTACTCACGACGACGCTCACGCGTTTCGGACGCGGCCTTCTTGCCTGTGCCCTCGTGCTGCCGCTTGCGCTGCCCGCGCCGGCCGGCGCGCAGCAGAGAAACGTGCCAATCGTCCGTGACGCCGAGATCGAGGCGCTGGTGCGCGACTATTCGCGCCCGATCTTCAAGGCTGCCGGACTTTCCAATTCAAGCGTCGGCATCGTCCTGGTCAACGATTCCAGCTTCAACGCCTTCGTGGCCGGACGCCGCATGTTCATCAACACCGGCGCACTGGTGACATCCGAGACACCGAACGAGATCATCGGAGTCATCGCGCACGAGGTCGGCCATATCGCCGGCGGCCATCAGGAGCGGCTGCGCGACCAGCTTGCCAGGGCCCAGACGATGGCGATCGTCGGGGCGCTGCTCGGCCTTGGCGCGGTGGTAGCCGGCGCCGCGGCCGATGCGGGTGGCCTGGCGCAGGCCGGCGGCGGCTTGGCGATGGCCGGAGGTGAAATGGCCCGCCGCGGGCTCCTCGGCTACCAGCGTTCGGAAGAAACCACCGCGGACCGCTCGGCGCTCACCTATCTCAAGGCAACCGGCCAGTCGGCCAAGGGCATGCTCACCACCTTCAAGCGTTTCGCAAGCGCGCTGTCGCTTTCCGGCTCGAGGGTCGATCCCTATACCGTCAGCCATCCCATGCCGCGGGAACGCATCGCCAATCTGCAGTCGCTGGCCGAGGCGAGCCCCTATTTCAACAAGACGGATTCGCCCGAGCTCCAGCTCCGCCACGACATGATGCGCGCGAAAATCGCCGTGCACTTGGACGGACAGGCTGCGGCCGCACGGCTCTTCCGCAAGGACCCGCGCGGCCTCGCCGCACAATATGCCGACGCGATTGCGACCTATGTCTACGGCAATCCGAGAAGCGCGTTGCAGAAAGCGGACGCGCTGGCGAAGGCGCATCCGAAAAACCCATATTTCCAGGAATTGCGCGGCGATATATTGATCAAGGCCAACCGGCCGGCCGAGGCGGCTCAGGCCTATGCCACCGCCGTCAAGCTCGACCCGGCCAAGTCGAGCCTCCTTCAGGTCGCCTACGGCCAGGCATTGCTCGCCACCGGCAAGCCGGACTCGGTCGAGAAGGCGGTGTCGGAGATCAACAAGGGGCTCAGCCGCGACCGCGAGAATCTGAGCGCCTATCGATATCTCGCCCAGGCCTATGGGCAGCTCGGCCAGGTTCCTGAGGCCGAACTTGCGACGGCGGAAGGTTATTTCTACGGAGGCTCCTACAAGGAGGCGAAGATCTTCGCGGCGCGCGCCCAGATGAAAATGAAGCGCGGCTCGCCGGGATGGGTGCGCGCCCAGGACATCATTAACTACAGACAGCCCGGCAAGAAGAAGTGACGGCACCAGGAACAAGTGCCGTTCCCCGGCTGCAGCGACAGGACGAACGGATATGACAAGGGCGATTTTGTTGGGCGCGACCGGGATTGCGGTCGCCTTCGGGATGCTGGCGTTCGGTTACCTGGCGGGCCAGCCGCGGGGCGCGATCGCCGAGGATATTCCATCGCCGGCGGTCTCCTCGGCCACGCCCGGCACGCTCGACCGTAAGGAAGTCGAGCTCATCGTGCGGGATTATCTCCTCGCGAATCCCGAAATCCTGCTCGAAGTCCAGCAGGCGCTCGAGACCAAACAGCAGGAAGAGCAGCGCATCTCGCAGCTCGGCATCATCAAGGACGCCAAGGAGGAGATATTCAATTCCTCCTTCGACGGAGTGATGGGCAATCCGAACGGCAAGGTCACGATCGTCGAATTCTATGACTATAATTGCGGCTACTGCAAACGCGCCATGGCGGATATGCATGCCCTGATCGAGGCCGATCCCGAGGTGCGCTTCGTGCTCAAGGAGTTCCCCATCCTCGGCCCGGACTCCCAGAGGGCCCATATCGTTTCACAGGCATTCCAGAAGCTGATGCCGGAAAAATACGCCGAGTTCCACACGCAGATGCTCGGCAGCCAGGGCCGGGCCGGCGAGGAGAGCGCCGTCAAGCTTGCCGTTTCGCTCGGCGCCGACGAGGCGAAGCTGCGCGAAACGATGAAAGACCCGACCATCACCGAGACTTTTGCAAGGACCTACGATCTCGCCAACAGGCTGGCGATTACCGGCACCCCGTCATACGTGGTGGGCAACGAGGTCGTGTTCGGCGCACTCGGCAAGGACGTGCTGGCGGAGAAGATTACTGCCGCCAAGGCATGCATTGACGACGCCAGCTGCTGATCCCCGAGCGTTCGAGATTTGTGGACGGTGAAAGAAGGCGCTTGCGCTCTTTGCGCGGCCGCCTATGCCCATTATAGAAGTTTCGCGCGTCGGCAGGGTTCCGGCGCGGAAAGGCTCGCATTTTGAAGACTGTCTTCGTTCTCAATGGCCCCAATCTGAACATGCTCGGCAAGCGCGAGCCGGGCATCTATGGCGGCAAGGACCTTGCCGCCATCGAGCAAGACTGCCGCGAGGCGGCAAAAGATCTCGGCCTGTCCATCGACTTTCGTCAATCCAACCACGAGGGAGACCTGGTCGACTGGATCCAGGAAGCAGGCGAGAAGGCCGCAGGCATCGTCATCAATCCGGGCGCCTATAGCCATACGTCCATCGCCATCCACGACGCGATCCGGGCCGTATCACCCCTTCCAGTCGCGGAAGTCCATCTTTCCAACATCCATGCCCGTGAGGCGTTCCGCCACAAATCCATGGTCTCGCCCGTCGCAACGGGGATGATCTGCGGCTTCGGCCCCATAGGATACGTGCTGGCGCTGCGGGCGCTGGCCGCGCGGCTCTGAGCCGACGGCCCCAGAACAAGGAACCGATCCACGATGTCGATCAAGAAATCCGGTGTTGACCAGCAGCTTATCCGCGATCTTGCGGGCATACTGAACGACACCAACCTGACCGAGATCGAAGTGGAACTCGGTGACCTCAAGGTGAGGGTCTCGCGACAGGCGCAGGCCGTGCACGCAATCGCGGCTCCGCCCGCCCTGCCCGTGGCGGCGGTTCCCGCGGCGCCGGCAGCTGTTCCCGCTGCCGCGCCTGCCGATCCCGGCAAGAACGCCGTGACGTCGCCTATGGTCGGCACCGCCTACGCCTCTCCTGCGCCTGGCGCGCAGCCTTTTATCGAAGTTGGCCAGAAGGTGCGCGAAGGTCAGACGCTTCTCATTATCGAAGCCATGAAGACGATGAACCAGATCCCCTCGCCTCGCTCGGGCACCGTCACGGCGATTCTCTTCGAAGACGCCCAGCCGGTCGAGTACGGTGAGCCCCTGGTCGTCATCGAATAGCCTTCGAGGACGATCCCCGTGTTCCAGAAGATCCTGATCGCCAATCGCGGCGAAATCGCCCTGAGGGTGCTGCGCGCCGCCAAGGAACTGGGCATCCAGACGGTGGTGGTGCATTCCACGGCCGACGCCGATGCCATGCATGTGAGGCTTGCCGACGAAAGCGTCTGCATCGGACCGCCGCCGTCGCGCGATTCCTACCTTAACATTCACCAGATCGTGGCCGCCTGCGAGATCACCGGCGCCGACGCAGTGCATCCCGGCTACGGTTTCCTCTCCGAGAACGCCAGGTTCGCCGACATATTGGCGGCCCACAAGATCACCTTCATCGGGCCCTCGGGCGACCACATCCGTATTATGGGCGACAAGATCGAGGCCAAGCGCACGGCCAAGCGCTTGGGAATTCCGGTGGTGCCCGGCTCGGAAGGCGCAGTCAGCGACGACCGCGAGGCTTATCGCATCGCCACCGAGATCGGCTTTCCCGTGATCGTCAAGGCTTCCGCCGGCGGCGGCGGGCGCGGCATGAAGGTGGCGCGCTCGGCCGAGGATCTGCCGGTGGCGCTCGCCACGGCCCGTTCCGAAGCGGGCGCGGCCTTCGGCGACGACGCTGTCTATATCGAGAAATACCTGGAGAAGCCGCGCCACATCGAGGTCCAGATCGTCGGAGACGGCGCCGGCAAGGCAATCCATCTCGGCGAACGCGACTGCTCGCTGCAGCGTCGCCACCAGAAGGTTTGGGAAGAAGCCAACTCCCCCGCTCTCAATGCGGAGGAACGTTCCCGCATTGGCGAAATCTGTTCCAAGGCGATCGCCGATCTCGGCTATTCGGGAGCCGGCACGATCGAGTTCCTCTACGAGAACGGCGAGTTCTATTTCATCGAGATGAATACGCGCCTCCAGGTCGAACACCCCGTGACGGAGGCGATCACGGGTATCGATCTCGTCCATGAGCAGATCCGCGTCGCGTCGGGCGGAGGCCTGTCGGTGCGGCAGGACGAGATCAAGTTTTCCGGCCATGCCATCGAGTGCCGCATCAACGCCGAGGACCCGCGCACCTTCACGCCGTCGCCCGGCACGATCACCCACTTCCACACGCCAGGCGGCCTCGGCATTCGCGTCGATTCCGGCGCATATTCCGGTTATCGTATCCCGCCCTACTACGACAGCCTGATCGGCAAGCTGATCGTGCATGGCCGTAACCGCGTCGAGTGCATGATGCGGCTGCGCCGGGCACTGGACGAGTTCGTCGTCGACGGCGTCAAGACCACGTTGCCGCTCTTCCGCGAACTGGTGGGGAATATCGACATCGCCAATGGCGACTACGATATTCATTGGCTGGAGAAGCACCTCGCGGAGACCGCCGCCACGGCATAGAGACACAAGGGCCATGACGCGCCCCTACGCACCAGGATACCGAATCCCGCCGGACCTTCTTTTGAAGGCTTATGCATCGGGCGTGTTCCCGATGGCCGAGAGCGCCAACGATCCGGAAGTATTCTGGGTGCGTCCGGAAACCCGGGGCGTCATCCCGCTTGGTGGTTTCCATGTTCCGAAGAGCCTCGTCAAGACGATCAAGCGGGGCCGTTTCGCGATCCGATTCGACTATGATTTCGAAGGGGTGATCGACGCCTGCGCCGAGCAACGGGCGGAACGCAGGAACACCTGGATCAACGCCCCGATCCGCGAAGCCTATGTGCAGCTTCACCGGCGGGGCCATTGCCATTCCGTCGAGGCATGGTGCGACGGCAGGCTGGCGGGTGGCCTTTACGGCGTCCGGCTTGGCCGCGCATTCTTTGGCGAAAGCATGTTTTCCCGCGAGCGCGACAGCTCCAAGGTTTGCCTGGTCCATCTCGTGGAGCGCCTTCGAGCGCGCAAGTTCCTGCTGCTCGACACCCAGTTCACCACAGAGCATCTGAAACGCTTTGGCGCGATCGACGTACCGCGGTCGAAGTACGAAAGGATGCTCGCCGAGGCGCTCGAGGGCGAATCCGTGTTCAATCCCTAGACCAGTGTTTTGAAAGGACGAGCGCGATGTCTCACGCGACCCACATGCGTAGCTTCGGTATCTGGAGCGCGATCTCGCGCAACGCTCTCGTCCATCGCGACCGTCTCGCCTTTACCGACGGCGAACTCACCGAAACGCATGGCGACTTCCGTGCCCGCTGCGAGGCGCTTGCGGCAAAACTTGCGGCTGGCGGGGTACAGCCTGGTGAACGGATCGCGGTGCTGTCCGAGAACAGTCTCGGCGTTCACGCGTTGCTGGGTGCCGCCGCGCGTCTCGGGGCCATCCTTGCGCCGCTCAACTGGCGGCTCAGCGAGGCCGAACTGTCCGCGGTCATCGCCGACTGCCAGCCGAGCGCGATCTTCGCGGACGATGCCACGCTTCCCCTCGCCTCGTCGTTCGCGAATGTCGCGGACGTAAAGCTGCGTGCTACCTTCGGCGCAGCGGCCGGCGACTTCGTGGCTGTCGATGCGCTTAAACCCGGTGACGTTGGCTCGCTGCCGGAGCCGGCTGGCGGCGATGCGCCGCTCTTGATGATCTACACCGCGGCCACAGACGGCGTGGCGCGCGCGGCGATCATCACCGGTGCCAATCTCGTCGCCTCGGCAGTGCAACTCGTCGATGCCATCGGGACTACTGAAGCAGACCGTTTCCTCGGCAATCTGCCGATGTTCCACATCATGGCGCAGAGTTTTGCCTTCGCCGCGCAATTCGCCGGCGGCGCGACGATCGTGCGTCCGCGCTTCGACGCTGTGGACGCCGCCGCGACGATCGCAAGGCACAAAGTCACGCTGCTCGGCAGTTTTCCGCCGATGTTGGCTGGCATCCTCGACGCCGCGCAGGCATCGGGAGCCGACATTTCGTCGCTGAGGGCCGCGATCGGGCTGGAAGGGCCGCCCGTCATCGAGCGACTGGAGCGCGAATGGCCTGGTGCTCGGTTCTGGACGGGCTTCGGCCAGACCGAGACCAGCGGGATGGCGACCATCACGCGCGCCAGCGACAATCCGGGCGCCGCAGGCACTGCCGGGTCCCTTACCGAGATCGCAGTTGTCGATGGCGCTGACCGCCCGGTTGCGACGGGTAGGGTCGGCGAAATCGTCGTGCGCGGGCCGGCCGTCATGGCGGGCTACTGGCGCCGTGACGAAGAGAACGCCGTCGTCTTCCGCAACGGCTGGCACCACACGGGCGATCTCGGCAAGCTTGATGACCAAGGCCGGCTTTACTACGCTGGGCGGTCGCCGGCGAAGGAGCTCATAAAAACCGGCGGCGAAAACGTCTATCCGGCCGAAGTCGAGAAGACGCTGCTGGAGCATTGCGCTGTGGCCGAAGCGGTGGTGTTCGGTGTGCCCGATGGCAAATGGGGCGAACGGGTTGTCGCGGTCGCGGTGCTGCACGATGGCGATAGCGCCGATGAAACCGAACTGAGGGAGTTTATCGGAAGCCGCATCGCAGCCTACAAGCGACCTCGCAGTATCGTCTTCGCCGACAAATTACCCAGGAATGCCAATGGCTTGATTGACCGCGCCGCAACCCGTGAGACATTCGCGGGCCAGCTCGCCTGATGAGCGAGCCCTCGGGACCCGTATCTCCATCCGCCTTGACATGGCGTAATGAATGTAATTCACTAGCACGTATGAAGAATGTATCGTTGAGTCGGACGGGAGGCCGATAACTGCATGCATCAACGACCGTTTGATCCGAACGCCTTTCGATCGCTATGCAAGAAGCCCGAAGGAATGGGCCTGCGGCCAAGGCCGTGCCACCGGACCTGCGCAAGCAATTAATGAACATCATTCACTACTGTCGGTGAGGATTGCCGCCGACGCGCTGGGGAACCGCGAGAGGCAGGCGCGGAAGGCAAGGGAGGAAGCGTGACCGACCATTCGGCACAGCATGGCAGCGAGGCGCGAGTCCTCAGCTGTCGTGGGATCGAGCGTTCGTTCGGTGGCCTGAAGGCGCTGAAGGGCGTCAGCCTGCACGTCAACAGCGGCGAAATTTTCGGTCTCGTTGGCCCGAACGGATCGGGCAAGACCACAATGGTCAATGTCATGACCGGCTTCTATCCGCCCGACGCCGGCCAAATCGAACTGTTCGGCGAGGACGTCACCCGCGTCTCGCCGCATCGCATCGCTGAACGCGGCGTCGCCCGCACCTTCCAAAACCTCGCGCTCTTCAAGGGCATGAGCGTGCTCGACAACATCCTGCTCGGCCGTCATGTTCACATGCGGCCGAGCGCGCTCGCCTCGCTGTTCTATTGGGTCTGGGCGCAGCGCGAGGAACTGGCGCATCGACGCGTGGCCGAGGAGATCATCGAGTTCATGCAGCTCGAGGACATCCGCGACGAGCCGGTCGATGTGATCCCGATCGGCCTGCAGAAGCGCGTCGAACTGGCGCGCGCGCTGGTCTCCGAGCCGCGCTTCCTGATCCTCGACGAGCCCATGGCCGGCATGAACCAGGAGGAGAAGGAATACATCGCGCGCTTCATCCTCGATGCGCGCGACGAGCGCAACGTCTCGATCCTGATCATCGAGCACCACATGGACGTGGTGACCGCCATCTGTGACCGCGTCGTGGTGCTGTCCTACGGCGAGATCATCGCTCAAGGCGAGCCGCGCAAGGCGATCGCCGATCCAGCGGTAGTGAAGGCCTATCTCGGCGAGCGCGCAGCGCAACGGCATATCGGGGTAGCAGCATGAACGTGCCAGCGAAGATCGATGCCAAGGTTTCAGCTTGGCCGGTGCGCGAGGATGGCCATCCCATGACGCTGGTGGCTGGTGTTGCGCGCAACGCGGCCGAGGCCGGCTCGCGCGTCGCCTTCCGAGAGCGTGAGCATGGCATCTGGCGCGAGTGGACCTGGACCGACGTTCTGGGCGAAGTGTTGGCATTGGCTGCGGGCTTCGAAGCGGCCGGGCTGAAGCGCGGCGACGCGCTCACCGTGGTGGGCGACAATCGCGCCTCGATCTACTTCGCCATGCTCGCGGCCAATGCGCTGTGCGCCTTCCCTTCGCCGGTCTACCCGGATGTCCCGGTCGACCAGTTCGGCAGCTACATGCGCTTCGGCGACCCGAAGCTGGCGCTGGCCGAGGATCAGGAGCAGGTCGATAAGCTGATCGATCTGCGCAACCGCACGGGCAAGCCCGAGCGCATCGTGTTCGACGACCGACGCGGCATGGCGGCCTATGGCGATGCGGGCATAGTCTCCATCGAGACGATCCGGGCGGATGGTGCCGCTCGGCTCGCAACCGAGCCGGGGCTGGCGGCGGAGCTGGTCGGTCGTGCGAGCGGTGACGACATCGCCGTCCTGCTCTACTCGTCGGGCACGACCGGCCTGCCAAAGGGCATCCCGCTACGCCACCGCAATGTGGTTGGAGGCGTCTTGAACGCCACGGCCGGACATTATTTCAAGCTGCACGAAGAGCTCTTCGCCTACCTGCCGACGGCCTGGGTAGGCGACTTCATCTTCACGCTGAGTGCCGGTGTTCTCCTGCAGGCGTCCATCAACATCCCCGAACGCCAGGAAACGGCGCTGCACGACCTGCGGGAAGTAGCGCCGACCTTCTATCTCGCCGCCCCGCGCGCCTGGGAGAACATGCTGACGCGTGTCCAGGTCGGCATGGCGGATTCGACGCCGCTCAAGCGCCGGCTCTTCGACTATTTCATGCCGCGGGCCATTCAGTTCGAGCGGCGTCGCCTGGCGGGTGAAACGCTGTCGGCCGGCGAAAGACTGATCGAGCGCATCGGCGAGGTGCTGGTCTACGGTCCCATCAAGGACTTCCTTGGCCTGTCGCGCGCCGAGCGTGCCTTCACCGGCGGTGAGGCGATGGGCGAGGAAACGTTCCTGTTCTTCCGCGGGCTCGGCATCAAATTGAAGCAGTTCTACGGGCAGACCGAGACTTGCGCGCTTTCGGCCGCGCAGACCGAGGGCAGTGTGAAGCTTCATTCGGTCGGCCATGCAATGCCGGGCGTCGAGGTCAAGATCGACGACAGCGGCGAGATACTGCTCCGCTCGGCCTCTGTGGTGGATGCCTATTTCGACGACGCGGAGGCAAGTGCCAAGACCTTCGTCGACGGCTGGCTGCGTACCGGTGATGCGGGTCACATCGAGGACGACGGCGCGCTGGTCGTGCTCGGCCGGGTGAGCGAAGTGGTGCGCACCGGCAAGGGCGAGCGCTATATCCCGAACTTCATCGAGAACCGCGTCAAATTCAGCCCTTATGTTCGCAATGTCGCGATCTCGGGCGCAGGGCGCAACGAGCTGACGGCTATCGTCTGCATCGATTACGAGGCGGTGGGCCACTGGGCCGAGCGGCGTGCGATCACCTACGGCTCCTACGCCGAACTGTCGCAGAAGCCGGAAGTGCTCGACCTCGTCGAGGGCGTCGTCGGCCATGTCAACAAGACCCAGCCGGAAGGGCTGCGGGTCCGCCGGTTCGTCAACCTGCACAAGGATTTCGACGCGGACGACGGCGAAATCACCCGCACCCGCAAGTTGCGCCGCAACATCATCGAACAGAACTACGCCGCGCTGATCGAGGCGCTTCATTCCACCCAGTCAAGCGTCACCTTCGATGCCCCGATCGTCTACGAGGACGGCACGCGCGCAACGCTGAGTCGCGAACTGCAGATCCGGGAGGTCCGCGCCTGATGGACTGGCTCCTCGTCGCCGAACTCGCCATCAACGGCATCTTCATCGGCCTGATGTACGCGCTGGTCGCGGCCGGCATCGTGCTCATCTACAAGACCTCCGGAATCGCCAACCTGGCGCAAGGCGCGCTCGCCATGACAGGCGGCTACGCCGCCTGGGCTTTCACCGCGCTGGTCGGCCTGCCGATCTGGCTCGCGATTCCGATCGCCCTCATCGCCATGTTCGTCTTCGGCTCGCTGCTCGAGCGCTTCGCCCTGCGTCGCATGGTCGGCCAGCCGATCATCATGGTGATCATGCTCACCCTTGGGCTGGAGATCATGTTGCGCGGCGTGTTGCCCGGTTTCTTCGGCGCGGCGGTGAAGAAGCTCGATATCGGCATCCCGCCATCGCCGCTTTTCCTGGGCGACATCTTCATCAACAAGGCGACTCTGATCGGCGGCTGCATCTCCCTGGGTCTGATCCTGCTCGCCATCCTGTTCTTCAACTCGCGTCTCGGCGTCATCATGCGCGCCGTCTCCGACGACCAGACCGCATCCTGGTCGGTCGGCATCAAGGTCGAACGCGCAATCGCTATCGCCTGGGGGCTCGCAGCCGTCATGGCCACCACCGCCGGCGTGCTGTGGGGCGCGACGCAAGGCATCGACTGGTCGTTGTCGCTACTCCTCATCAAGGCGCTGGCGATCGCCATCCTGGGCGGGTTGGATTCGCTCCCGGGCGTGCTCGTCGCCGGCGTCGTCGTGGGGCTCGCCGAAAGCCTCGCCACCGGCATCCTCGACCCGATCGTGGGCGGCGGTACGCGCGACGTGGTGGCTTCCGTCATCATCGTGATCACCCTGCTCATCCGTCCCCACGGCCTGTTCGGCCGCGAACATATCGAGCGTGTCTGATGTTCTACCGTCGCGCTGGCATCCGCCACACCAGGTACCAGAGCGAGCGGCAGATCTGGCCGCTGCCCTTCGACCGCCGCCTGGCGATCCTTCTCTTCTTCTTCGCGCTTGTCGCGCCGTTCCTGCTCGACCGGCTGCACCTCGTCGGCTATCTGCTGCCCTGGATCATCTGGTCGACGGCGGCGCTCGGCCTCAACTTCCTGATGGGCGGCGCAGGCCAGATCCATCTCGGCTACGGCGCGCTGATCGGCATCGGAGCCTATACGACCGTCCACATGGCGCGTGCCGGCATTCCGTTCGAGATCGCGCTGATTGGCGGCGGGCTGCTCAGTGCGGCGGTCGGCATCGTCTTCGGCGCGACCGCGCTGCGGGTGAAGGGCATCTACCTCGCCATGGCGACGTTAGCCATGCAGTACATCGTCGACTTCGTAATCGTGCATTTCCCGGCGATCAGCGGTGGCACGCAGGCGGCCCTCACCGTGCCACGCGTCACGTTCCTCGGCATCCCGGTCGTCGGCGACCTGCCGAGCTATTACGTGGCGCTCGCAGTCTGCATCATCGTCACGCTTTTCATGCTGAACGTGAAGCGCTCCAGCTTCGGGCGAGCGCTGGCCGCGGTACGCGAGAAGGATTACGCCGCAGCCGTCATCGGCGTGAACACGTTCCGCTTTAAGCTCACCGCCTTCTGGGTTTCATCCTTCATCGCCGGTGTGGTCGGCGGCATTCTGGCGGTCTGCTACTACCGCACCATCTCGCCCGACCAGTTCCATCTCGAACTGTCGATCCAGCTCGTCGCGATGGTGATCGTCGGCGGGCTGGGTAGCGTGCTCGGCTCCTTCTTCGGGGCCGCGCTCATCATGTTCGCGCCCATCGTCATCAATCAATTGATCGGCTCGCTCGCCGTCACGCTGGGGCTCGGCATCTCGGCCGACCTCAGGGCCCATTTGCCGCTGATGCTCTATGGCGCGCTGATCATCGGCTTCCTGCTCTGGGAGCCGCTCGGACTTGCCAAGATCTATGCCAACATCCGCAACTACTTCCTGGTCTGGCCTTTCCGCCATGCCAGGCACTGAATGACAACAACAAGTGGAGGAAAGTTTTTTCGATGGAACGCAGGACATTTCTGACAGCGACGGCCGCCGCCGCGCTGATGTCGCAGATGCCGATCCGCATCGCCGCCGCGCAGGACAAGGTGATCAAGTTCTCGATGCCGCAGGACTTCACCAAGGTCTATACTTTCGTCACAGCCGAATACAACCAGGGCCAGCGCGACTATATCAGCCTGGTCAACGCCCGCGGCGGCATCAATGGCTACCAGATTGTCGCCGACGTGTCGGACCACGGCAATGACCAGCCGCGTGCGATCGAAGCCTATGAGCGCGCCAAGGCCGGTGGCGCGGTGCTGATAGATCCGTTGTCGACGCCGGTCGCCCGCGCCTTGGTTCCGCGCGCGCTGGAAGACAAGATCAACCTGATCACCGCCTTCTCGGGCCGGTCCGACGCCGCGGACGGAACGGTCTTCCCTTATGTGCTGCCGCTTTCGCCGAACTACTGGACCCAGGCAGCACTCCTCATCGACTACTTCAAGCAGAAGGACGGCGGCAGCCTGCAAGGCAAGAAGATCTGCTACGTCCATATCGACACGCCATTCGGCAAGGAGCCGCTACCGATCCTCGAGAAGCTGGCCGAAAAGGAAGGCTTTGAGCTCGTCGCTTTCCCTTACACCCCGCCCGGCAACGATCAGTCGGCGATCTGGCCGCAGGTACGCCGCGCCCGTCCGGACTGGACGATGTTCTGGGGCGCGGGTGTGGGCCAGACGGTCGCCCTCACCGAGGCGATCCGCAATGGCCTTTCGATGGACCGCGTCTCTTCCAGCGTATGGCTGTCGGAATCCGATATGGATGTGGTGGGTGCTGCTGCCGCCACCGGCGTGCTCAAGGTCGAGCCTTGCGTCTCCGGCCGCGAGCCGAAGCTCATCCAGGACATCCTGAAGGAAGTGGTGGAGCCCGGCAAAGGTGCTGGTCCGGAGAACAAGGTCGGCACGGCCTACTACAATTACGGGGTAATGCTAGCGGCACTGATGGTCGAGGGCGTGCGCAAGGCTTTCGAGAAGGCGCCGGACGGACCTGTCACCGGGGAGTGGCTCAACGCTGGCCTGACCTCGATATCGAATTTCGAGGCCGAAGGGCTGATTCCGCCGACGAGCGTGACGCCAGAGGATCATCAGGGCGGCGGCAAGGCCCGCATAGCGCATTGGGA
Source organism: Mesorhizobium sp. 1B3 (assembly GCF_050958605.1). NCBI lineage: Bacteria > Pseudomonadati > Pseudomonadota > Alphaproteobacteria > Hyphomicrobiales > Phyllobacteriaceae > Mesorhizobium > Mesorhizobium sp. 1B3. Next base: position 469,825 of record NZ_JBJHDO010000004.1, read on the forward strand.
CGGCTCGAAGTTCGCGCCGGACTCCGACTTCTTCTCGGCCAACCAGGACATCGTCTGGGAGGAGATCAAGAAATCGTCGGCCGTGTTCAAGGAGACCGGCAAGTGACACAGGCGGCGCGGTTTCCACACCGCGCCCCACTTTCTTTTTCGCGGGAACATTCGGATGGCGCTTCTTTCGCTGAATAACGTCGAGGTCGTCTACGACAGCGTCTTCCTGGCCGTGAAAGGCGTCTCGATCGAGGTACCGGAAGGCGGGCTGGTGGCTCTGCTCGGTGCCAATGGCGCCGGCAAGAGCACCGTGTTGAAATCGATCAGCGGCCTGCTCAAGGCCGAGCGTGGCAACGTCTCGCGTGGGCAGATCCTGTTCCAGGGTCAGGACGTGCTCGCCATGGATCCACCCGAGCGGGTGCGCCACGGGCTGGTGCATGTGCTGGAGGGGCGGCGCGTCTTCGAGCATCTGACGCCACAGGAGAATCTGCTCGCGGCCACCTCGATGCATTCCGATCGCGCCGAGGTGAAGCGATTGTCGGAAGAGATGTTCACGCTTTTCCCGCGCCTTGCCCAGCGCGCCGGCGCCAAGGCCGGCTACCTGTCGGGCGGGGAGCAGCAGATGCTTGCGATCGCCCGCGCACTGATGACCAAGCCGAAGCTTATCCTGCTCGACGAGCCGTCGCTCGGCTTGGCACCTTTCCTGGTTGACGAGATCTTCGACATCATCCGGCGAATCAATACGCAGTCCGGTACCGGCATCCTGCTGGTCGAGCAGAACGCCATCGCCGCGCTTGATGTCGCGCATTCGGCCTATCTGATCGAGCAGGGCCGCATCGTCATGAGCGGCACGGCCGAGGCGCTGAAAGCCAATCCTGACATCCAGCAGGCCTATCTCGGCGGCACGTCGCAGGTAGACTACCACGCCGTCAAACACTATCGCCGACGTAAGCGCTGGCTGGCCTGATCAGCGCGGGCTTCGGTGCGCGGCCGGTACTGGTGTCTGCTGGTGGAACATCATTTTCCAGCCGTCGGCCCGGCGCACATAGCCGGAACTCACCAGCGCGTGATACTCGTCCCCATCGGCCCTCATCGCCTTGGCTTCATAGGTCAGGAGAAAGAAATCGTCGGAGGGCTGCATCGTTCCCTTGAGATCGAGATCAAGCGTTTTCCAACGATTCCCGTCCTGAACGGTGGCCGCGAGCTCCTTGTTCTCCATCACGCCCGCCATGTCCGGTGAAAACGCCACGAGACACTCGGCGTCGGTGTTCTTCTCGAAGAAACGGCGATCGCCCGTCCAAAATGCCCTTTCGAGGGCCAGGAGTTCGTCCATGGCGGCTTTCATCGATGAAACCTCGTCTCTGAGGTCTGGCAACGGAAGAGACGCGGGAAAAGTTCCAGCCGGGAGCGGCGTGGCTCAGTTCGACTTGGACGCCTCGGGAGGCGGAACATCGGACTTCTGCTTGCAGTCCTTCAGCCAGACGTCATAGACGGCGTGCTCGACCGCATTGAGGCCTGGGCTCTGCGCGAACATCCATCCGGTGAAGATGCGACGGATCTTGCGGTCCAGCGTGATCTCGTCCACCTCGACGAAGGAATCCGTCTTGGGCTCTTCCGTGTTTGGGCGGGAATAGCAGACGCGCGGCGTCACCTGCAGGGCCCCGAACTGCACCGTTTCGTCGATATAGACATCGAAGGTGATGATACGGCCGGTGATTTTGTCGATGCCGGTGAATTCGGCCACCGGGTTTGAGATTCGCTCGGCGCGGGCCGCAGGCGCGGCAACCAAAGTCGCGGCAAGCAACGCCGCAAGGCCGATACGGATTCGTTTTGCAGGGAACGGCAATCTGTCGTTGGTCATCCGGGAAACCGCAGGGCCAGCAGCGCACGGTTTTTTGGCCGGCGCAGCATTGAAGTACCGAAATCGGTTACGCGGCAATTGTGGCGACAAAAGTAATCCTGCCCCTCCAACACTTCTGTCGGGTGTTTCAGTTGCCCGGCGTCCAGGCGTCATAATCGCCGGTCACCTGAGGCCGATGGGTATTGCCAAGCACCGAACCTTTGGGGCGGTAGGCTGCGGCGCTGCCGGTGAGATTCGGCTTGTGCGGCTTCTGCCAATCGCGCGGCTTGTAGTTTTCCTTGCTGGGCGGCGTGTCGACGCGATGGTGCATCCAGCCGTGCCAACCGGGCGGAATCGCGGAGGCTTCCGAATAGCCGGAATAGATAACCCAGCGCCGTGTGCGGCCTTCCGTATCCTGGCCACCTTCATAATAGACGTTGCCGAACTCATCCTCGCCGACGCGAACGCCGCGACGCCAGGTATGGAAACGGGTCCCGAGCGTCTGGCCGTTCCACCAAGTGAAAAACTGAAGCAGGAATTTCTTCATACCGTTCCTCGTCGCCGGTCGAACCGGTCCCCGCCTTATGGCGTCAGCCAAGCGCTTAGGCAAGGGTCTCGGCGCGATTGGCAGCGATTGAATCCCGACTTATCGTCGCGCCGTCGAGCGACGCGGCACAGGCAATGACGCGCGTGAAGGCCGCATCAGGATTGCACCATGGCATTGATGACCGTTCTGGAAATCATGACTCACATCGTCACCATCGTCGGTCTGCCGCTGGCTGTCTTCGTCTTCGTCTACGAACAGCGAAAACAGCGCCGCAACGAGGAAGAGGAAATTTACCAGCTGCTTTCCGACCGTTATATCGATTTCCTCAAGCTCGCCCTACAGCATCCTGATCTCAAGCTGCAGTCGATCGAAGCCACTTCAGGCCTCAGCGAAGAGCAGACCGAGCGTATGCTTACCATGTTCGGGATCCTGATTTCGCTCTTCGAGCAAGCTTATCTTGCCGTCCATGACGAGAAGATGCCGCCCCACAGGGAGCGACGATGGCGCTCATGGGAGGATTTCATGCGCGAGTGGTGCCGCCGGGAGGACTTCCGAGCGGCATTGCCGCAGCTCCTGCCCGGAGAAGACCCGGAATTCGCAGTCTACATAAGACGCATCGCCAAAGAAGAATACGCAGCCCTCACCTCAGCTTCATCTTGAAGCCGACGTGGCTCTGGGTGAATCCGAGCCGATGATAGAAGCGATGCGCGGCCTCGCGCTTGCTGTTGGATGTCAGCTGCACCAGCCTGACACCGGTTTCCCGCCCCTTTTCTACGGCGAAGCCGATCATCGCCGCACCAATGCCGCGGCCGCGCAGATCCGCTCGCGTCTGGACCGCCTCTATCGTGAGGTTGGTCGCTCCTCTTGCCGTCATCGTGGTGGTCAGCGTGGTCTGAAACGTGCCGACGACGTCGCCGCCGAGTTCCGCGACATAAAGTGTATCGTTCGGGCTATCGAAGATCCTGCGGAACGCGGCTTCATAGTCCGGCAGCGCGGCGGGATCCCTGGTGTCGCCATGCCCCCCCACTGCGTCGTCGGCGAAAAGCGCGACCAACGACGGAATGTCGGCCGCCACGGCCCGGCGAATGACGAGATCCCCGTCAAAACTCACGGCTCGTATCTTTCTCAGCCAAGCGCTCGCTCCATGACCATCGTGCCACCATCGGTATCTTGCGTGGCACCTCTCCTGGCGACAAAGCCCTGTCCCTCATAGAAGGCGACGGCTCGGCCGTTGGCCGACTCGACTTCCAGGCGGATGGCGCGGCCTTCCGGAAAGCTCTCGATCACCTCGTCCAGCAACATCCCACCGATGCCGCGCCCTTGTTGCCGCGGCAGGACGTAGAGCTGGCGAAGCACGACCGTCGCGCCGCCGTCCTCGGCCACGGCGAAAGCCACTCCACCGATTTCCTTGCCGTTATCGGCAACCAGGAACTCGGAATTCGGACAGGTCAGGCGCGCTCTCAGCGCGGAGATGGAGTGGCACTCGTCGGTGATCTCCGTGACCCGGGCGGGCCCGTAGATTTCGTCATAGGTAGCATGCCATGTCTCGACCAGCAGCGAGCGGATCGCAGCCAAATCGCGTTCGCTCGCCGTCCGGACGAACATGGTTTCGGGCCTATTCCTCGATGCCAAGCTTGGCCTTGACCAGCGCGTTCACCGCCTGCGGATTGGCCTTGCCGCCGGTCGCCTTCATCACCTGGCCCACGAACCAGCCGGCAAGCGTCGGCTTGGCGCGCGCCTGCTCGACCTTGTCGGGGTTGGCGGCGATCACCTCGTCCACCGCCTTCTCAATGGCACCGGTGTCCGTGACCTGTTGCATGCCGCGGCTCTTGACCAGTTCGCGCGGGTCGCCGCCCTCGCTCCACACGATCTCGAAGAGATCCTTGGCAATCTTGCCGGAAATGGTTCCTTCTTTGATCAGGTCGATGATCGCTCCGATCTGAACTGGCGAAACCGGAGCGTTCTCAATATCTTTCCCGGCCTTGTTCAAGGCGCCGAGGAAGTCGTTGATCACCCAGTTGGCGGCTGTCTTGCCGTCGCGCCCTCCTGCGACCTGCTCGAAATAGTCGGCGATCGCCTTTTCCGAGACCAGCACCGATGCGTCATATGCGGACAAGCCGAGCACAGAGACGAAACGGTCCTTCTTCTCGTCCGGCAGTTCCGGCAAATCCGAAGCGAGCGCGTCGACATAGGCCTGGTCGAATTCGAGCGGCAGGAGATCCGGATCGGGGAAGTAGCGGTAATCATGTGCTTCTTCCTTGGAGCGCATCGAGCGGGTTTCGCCCTTGTTAGGGTCGAACAGGCGCGTTTCCTGCTCGACGCTGCCGCCGTCTTCGAGAAGAGCGATCTGCCGGCGCGCCTCGTATTCTATCGCCTGGCCGACAAAGCGGATCGAGTTGACGTTCTTGATCTCGCAGCGTGTGCCGAAGGGCGCGCCCGGCCGGCGGACCGAGACATTGACGTCGGCCCGCATCGAACCTTCATCCATATTGCCGTCGCAGGTTCCGAGATAGCGCACGATCGAACGCAGCTTGGTCAGAAAAGCTTTGGCCTCTTCGGAAGAGCGCATGTCGGGCTTGGAAACGATCTCCATCAACGCGACGCCGGAGCGATTGAGATCGACATAGGAAAGCGTCGGATGCTGGTCGTGCATCGACTTGCCCGCATCCTGCTCCAGGTGCAGCCGCTCGATACCGACCTCGATATCCTCGAAATTGCCTTTGTTGTCGGGGCCGACGGAAACCGTCACGGTGCCCTCGCCGACAATCGGCTGTTTGTATTGCGAGATCTGGTAGCCCTGCGGCAGATCCGGATAGAAATAGTTCTTACGGTCGAAGACCGACTTGTGATTGATCTTCGCCTTGAGACCAAGGCCGGTCCGGATCGCCTGGCGCACGCACTCTTCGTTGATCACCGGCAACATGCCGGGCATGGCCGCGTCCACAAGGCTGACATTGGCGTTGGGCGCCGCGCCGAATGCCGTCGACGCACCTGAAAAGAGCTTGGATTCCGAGGTGACCTGGGCATGGACCTCCATGCCGATGATGACTTCCCAATCGCCGGTGGCGCCGGGGATGAGACGCTTGGGGTCTGGCGTGCGGGTATCGATGATGGTCATGAAGGCCCTGTCGTTTGCTAGCCCCGCGCAACGCGTGGTCCGCGGGACCGAATAGATCGGCCTTCGCTAGTGCAAACCGGCTGGCGAGGCAAGGGCTGGCTGGCCTGTCGCGACAGTCCGCCTCCCCGCACCTATAGGATGGTTCAGGCGGTCGCGATGTAGGTGCGAATGTCTTCCGCCTCTCGCTCGACATCCTCGATGCGCCGTTTGACCACGTCGCCGATCGACACGATTCCGTAGAGTTGCCCGTCCTTCTCGACAGGGATGTGGCGGAAACGGCCGACCGTCATGATCTCCATGACCTCGTGGACCGTATGATGCTCGTTGCAGATCTTGACCTTCGCGGTCATGCCGTCCCGCACCGGATGATCGAGGGCGGACGCCCCGTCCTTGGCCAGGACGCGGACGATATCCCGTTCGGAAAGCATGCCGACCACCTTGCCATCGCCATTGGTCACGACAAGCGCGCCGACCCTGTTTTCGGCGAGCGTGCGGATGGCTTCCGAGAGTTTCGCATTGGGGCCGATCGTAAGGACGTCGTGACCCTTCTGTTCCAGGATTGCCTTCACCGTCATGGCTGCCTCCAAAACATTCTGCCGCGAGCCCCCTCTTCTATGGTGCTCTTGACGTAACGGCATTTCAAGGCTGTGCTTCGCGAAAGGGCCGATCAGTCCCCACGGGATCGCGGCCCGTCTCGCCTCACGAACCAGCCGATACCGAGGAAACCGGCCAGGAAGCCGCCTATGTGGGCTTCCCAGGCGATCTGATCGACGCCCGGCGCCATGCCCACCAGCCCTGTCACGAGATTGATCACCATCCATACGGCCAGGAACGTCATCGCGGCGCGCGAGCGCAAGACATCCGCGAAAGGCAGCAGCGGCCCGTCGAAGGACGGCTTGCCCGCCGTTCTGCTGGTCCGGAAACCGAACCGCGCGGCAGCACCCATCATCCCCGAGATCGCGCCCGACGCGCCGACGAGCGGAGCCTGATCGAGAGGATGCAGGACATAATGAAGCCCCACGGCGGCCAGGCTGGTGACGGCCCAGAACAACAGGAAACGCCCGCTGCCGAGGCGGTTGGCAAGCGGCGAGCCGAAAGCCGCGAGCCAGATCATGTTGACCGCGAGATGCGCCAGCGAGCCATGCATGAACGCGTAGGTGAAAGGCGTCGTGAAAGCATAGACGTCCAGCGCGTATTGGCCCGAGTAGCGTACGGGAATAAAGGCGCCCCGTAGCAGCAGAGCCAGATATTGCTGGTCCGTCAGGACGTAGGCCTGCATGAGATAGACCGCCACGCACACGCCGATCAGCAGCGCGACGATCGCCGGCAGGTTGAACACCGGCTCGCGTCCCCTGGCCGGCATTTCCGGGGAGGCATCGTTCCTGTTACTATCCATTCCGTCTCGCTGATCATCCAGTGGCCAGATAGTGGTCGTCTAGAACAGCGGTGGAAAATCGGCAAAGGAAAAGCCGCCCAAGGTTTCCCCCGGACGGCTGGTCGAGCCCCCTGCTCGGACTTCTGAGCGCCTCTTTCGAAACGCCGCGGCCGCTTGGCTGCGACCGTCTCCCCTGTGGCGGCGGATGTGCCATGCAGCTTCGGCCCGATCAACGGAAACCATTCGTTAACCCTAACCGGGCCGGCTCGTGAATAAAGGTTAACGGCCGCTGGCATGCCGCGTGCAGGGCAACGCATGTAGGCCATCGGAAAGGAGCGAATCTGTTCACCGATGGCACAACGGGATGGCGCAACGGGGAGCGGCGCGGCATGAAACAGGACGGATCCATTCAATTGTTCCACTACTGGAATAGATTGCGGAGCGGACGCCGTGCACCCAGGCGCACGGAGATCGAGCCGTCCGATATCAAGTCGCTGCTGGCCGATACATTCATCCTCGAAGAAGACGCGCGCAAGGAAGCGGTCTTCCGCCTGGCAGGCACGAGGCTGTGCGCAACCTATGGCCGCGAGCTCAAGGGGTTCTCCTTCCCGTCATTGTGGAAGGAAAAAGACCAGCGGCTGATCGCCCGCATCACCTTTGGCGTCTTCGCGATGAAATCCGTCGCGATCGTGAACTTCAGCGGCGTGAATCGCGACGGGCGGATGATACCGTTCGAACTCCTGCTGCTGCCGCTTGATGGCGGCGCCGAAAGTCCTCGCTGCATGGGCATTCTGTCCGCTGACAGGCGGCCTCTGTGGCTGGGCGTCGAACCCGTTCGCGAAGCCCGGATCGAGGCCGTGCGGGTCATCGACCCTGATCGGGAACCGCTGTTCCTTGCAAACCGACCGGCAATCCCCGTGCCCGGCCTCGTTCCCAGCGACGCCGCCTTGGGCGGAGCGCCGCGACTCGGCAGACGGATCAGGCATCTCGTGGTGCTTGACGGAGGCCGCACCTGACCACGAGATCCACAGGCTTCGGAAGGCCCGAACTTACTGGTTCTTAACCCACTCGCTTCTATCCTTCGTTGAATCCCTCGCGATCGCATGAGGGAAGCAGACGAACGGATTGAGGCATATGATGAGGCCAGCGGCGGTCGATCTCGCGCCGTCCAGGGCGGAGCGCCGGAATTTCCAGCGTGTCCGGATCAAGATTTACGGCCGCTTCATGCTGGAGGATCGCAGCGAGCATCCGTGCCAGGTTATCGACATGTCGCCGGGGAACGTCGCCTTCCGAGCCGATCGCCAGGGCGCGCCGGGCGAGAAGGTGATCGCCTATCTCGATCATATCGGCCGTGTCGAAGGGGTCGTCACACGAAACCTCGACGACGGCTTCGCCATGACCGTGATCGCGTCCGACCGCAAGAAGGACAAGCTCGCCGCACAGCTCACCTGGCTTGCCAACAGGCACGAGCTGGATCTGCCGGAAGATCGACGGCACGAGCGCGTCGCCCCACGCAATCCGATGAGCACGCTGCAGCTTTCCGACGGCCGGGAATATCAGTGCCGCATCATCGACTTGTCGCTCTCCGGAGCCGCGGTCGAGATCGATGTCAGGCCGGCCCTGGGCGTGCAGGTCGCGCTCGGCACGATGCGAGGTCGAGTGGTGCGTCACTTCGAGGACGGCGTGGCAATCGAGTTCGCGGTTGTCCAAAGACCGGAATCGCTCGACTCCGAGTTCAACGGCCGGCAATCATAAAAAGCCGGCGCGGCGTGACAAAGCGCTGTTTTCGCGTGTAGCCTCCGCGCGCCGATCCGCCATCCCAGCCCCTTCCGCCACCGCCTCGCAGCTCGTCGCTCCTATCGGACGGCCTGCTCGAAACCACATGCCTTGATGTTTCAAGGCGCGTTCCTGCCCTTGTCATGAAAGCGCTGGAAAGATCGCTTGTCCGTCACCGAGGCGACCGGGGCTTGCACATGAGTCCCCACCCCGAACATCGACGCAATGGCTAAAATTTGAAGCAAATTATATTCTTCGAATACACACCTATTTCCAGGTTCTTTCCAAGTTAATTCAATAAATACTAGGCGATTTTGCATCGAATAAATCCGACCCTGTCATTGTGCTCTCAAACGGGGAGACACAAAATTGACCGGGATCAAGAGCAGCCTTCTCGCGCTCGTCATGCCGCTGGTCCTGTGGACCGGCATCGCTCAGGCCGGCGCATCATACATGCCGACGGGCGGACGCGCGACACAGCCTGTCGGGCATTACGAATTTTGCCAGCGCCTGCCGGAGGAGTGCCGGCAGGTCACCGGCAAGCACCGGCCCATCGAGCTGACCCGCACACTCTGGACGGCGATGGTCGGCATCAACACCGCCGTGAACACGACCGTGACGCCGCGCACCGACCTGGAGATCTGGGGCCGCGAGGAATATTGGTCGTATCCCGACGGCGTCGGCGATTGCGAGGACTATGTGCTGGAGAAACGCCGCGAGTTGATGAAGCTCGGCGTGCCGGCTGGGGACCTGCTCATCACGGTGGTGCGTCAGCCCAATGGCGACGGCCATGCCGTGCTGACCGTGCGGACCAGCCGGGGCGATTTCATCCTGGACAATCTCGAGCCGCGCATCCTGGCCTGGCACGAAACCGAATACACCTATTTGAAGCGCCAGTCGGAACGGAACTCAGGGGCCTGGGTGTCTATCAATGACGGCCGCGCCGTCGCCGTCGGCAGCGTTCCCTCGCAATAACCGATCGGCAGGGAAAACCCGGTCGAGCCCCACTCCCCGCCCCGAACGATCGGGTTCAGGAGCCGGCCTCCCAAGAGGGGCCGGCTCCGTCGGTTTGGCTCAGAGCTTCTTCAGCCCCGTCTTGAAGCGCCGCGCGTTGGCGACATAATGCGCCGCCGAGGCATGCAGGCGCGCAACCGCCTTGTCGTCCAATGTACGAACAACTTTAGCGGGGCTCCCGACAATCAACGAATTTTCGGGAAACTCCTTGCCTTCGGTGACCAGTGCGCCCGCTCCGACTAGGCAATTACGCCCGATCTTCGCTCCATTGAGCACGGTCGCACCCATTCCGATCAGGCTGTTCTCGCCGATGGTGCAGCCATGCAGCATCGCCCGATGGCCGATCGTGCAGCCTCTCCCCACCGTCAGGGGAAAGCCGATATCGGTATGCATCACCGTGTGCTCCTGCACGTTGGAGCCTTCGCCAATGACGATGGGTTCGTTGTCGCCACGGATGACCGCGCCGTACCAGATGCCGACGTCGCGACCGACATGTACCTTGCCGATGATCGTCGCGTCCGGGGCGATGAAATTGCTCTCTTGATCGTCGAAGCTGGGCTTCGCCTCGTCCAGTTCATAAAGCGGCATGGGGTTCCCTTCGGCACGCAATCGATGGCTCGGCCACACTAACCATCGACACAGTCGATGCAAGGGCGACCTGTCAGGCTCGAAATCGCTTCCCAGGCGCGTCTTTTACGGCTCGTTTACCATAAGCAGACAATGTCGTTGAGGCTTGGCAGGACAGCGCCATCGGCGCCGTTCGGAAAACACACGGCAGAAGGCACGCATGAAGAATTCGATCACGCTCGACGATGACGAGGTAAAGCTCGTCGATTCGTCCTTCATGATGCGCGTCTTCTACGGTTTCCTTGCCATGGCTCTCCTGTCTGTGGCCATCAGCGTGGGTGGAAAATGGTTCGGCAGGTCCGTTTCCCTCGCGGGACACACGGAAGATACGACTATCCATGAGACAGTGATCGGCAACGATGTCGTGGCTGCGCCGGCCAATGCGATTCGTTTCGAGCGGGCCCGCCGCGACGGAATCGCCGACCGCCTCGATCTTTATCTACGCTGGCCCGACATGCGCGGCTATTCGGCTGAAACGCGCGACGACTTCAATCATGTCGGCGGCAGCCGTCGCATCCTGTTCCTCACCTTCGAACATCGCATAATGTCCCGCGATATGAGTGGCCGCTTCGAGCCTATCTACCGATCCCTGATCGAAGACAAGGGCACACCGGCCCCTGGCGGGCTGGTGCTTTACGAGTTCAAGCCGAACTCCGGTTACCTCAACGAGGTTTTGGCCGTGGCTGAAACTTCGACCGGGCAGCCTTTCGTCGCGCGGTGCCTGATCGGCATGAGCGCGGAGGAATCGCTGGCGCCATGCGAGCGCGACCTCCATGTCGGCGACAATCTGAGCTTGACCTATCGTTTTCCCCGCGAGCTGCTGCAGGGGTGGCGTGCGTTGGATGCCGCCGTGCTTGCGCGGGCCGGGGATTTCGTCAGCACGGCCCGCCAGTCACGCTAAAGAGCTGTCGACTCAGGCCAGATCGACGTCGAGGATCGCCATGGAGAAGTTGTAGTCGCCATCGTCCTCGTCCTTGAAGACGATGCCCAGAAACTCGTCACCGACATAGACTTCCGCCGAATCGTTCTTGCGCGGCCGCGCCTTCACCTGCAACTTGGGGTTCTGGAAGGTGCGCTTGAAATAGGCGTCGAGTTTTTTGATTTCTTCCGGCTTCACGACTTTTCTCCGGTTATATGGCTCTGCGGGTTCGCTTGGGAAAGCGCTTCTGGCATGTACGGAGCAGCCGTGTAAAGGCAATCCTCGGCCGGCCCACACCAGACCTGCGGCACGAGCGGTCGGTTCGCCGTCAAATGTCGAAGCTGACGACGTGATCCATCGACTGGGACGGCAGCAGCTGATCCATCTGACGCGACGGCTGGTCGCAACCGGTTTCACCGACCACGCGCGCCGGAACACCGGCTACGGTCTTGTTGTGCGGCACCGGCGAGAGAACGACCGAACCGGCCGCGATCTTTGCGCAGTGGCCGACTTCGATATTGCCCAGGATCTTCGCGCCCGCGCCGATCAGCACGCCGTAACGGATCTTCGGATGGCGATCGCCCCCGGCCTTGCCGGTTCCACCCAGCGTGACGCCATGCAGGATAGACACGTTGTCTTCGATCACGGCCGTCTCGCCAACCACGAGACCGGTGGCATGGTCGATGAAAATGCCCTTACCCATTTTCGACGCCGGGTTGATGTCGGTCTGGAACACGGCCGAGGATCGGCTCTGAAGATAAAGCGCGAAATCCTTGCGGCCCTGGTTCCACAGCCAATGCGCCAGGCGGTGTGTCTGGATCGCGTGGAAGCCCTTGAAGTAGAGCACGGGCATGATGAAACGGTCGCAGGCCGGATCGCGGTCGTAATAGGCCTGGATGTCCGTCCGGACCACCGAGCTCCAGTTCGGATCGTCCTTCAGCATGGATTTGAACGTGTGCTGGATCAGGTCCGCACTGAGGTCCTGATGATCAAGACGCTGCGCGATCCTATGGATGACCGCGTCTTCGAGGGTGTCATGATTGAGGATCGTGGCGTAAAGGAAGGCGGCGAGCAGCGGATCGCGCTCGACCGCTTCGATCGCTTCATCCCTGATCGATCGCCAGATCGGGTCGACCGGCTGCAGATGCCCGCTGCGTGCGATGCTGATGGAATTCATGGGGCAGTCTCCGTAGCCGCAGTTTGCCTTGATCGAGCGATTATAGGTGAAGGCGAGGGTCGATTGAATTCTATTTTCGTTAGCGCTGTGTCAAATGGATTTGGTTCATGGAAATTCAAGTCGCGATGGAAAACGAGACCTTGATCACCGACAGCGACGGCGGTGTCGTCACGATCACCTTCAACCGCCCGGAAAAGAAGAATGCGATCACCCACGCCATGTGGCGCCAGCTCGCAACACGCGTGGCGACAGCCGCCGACGACCGGGCAACACGCGCCATCGTGATAACAGGTCAAGGAGGTGATTTCTCGGCCGGCGCCGACATTGGCGAGTTCGCAAGCCTGCGTTCGGGCGGCGACGACGCCCGCGCCTACGAGGCCGCGAACTCGGCAGCCTTCGCCGCCATCCGGCGCGCCGCCGTGCCGGTGATCGCGGCGATCCGAGGTGTTTGCTTCGGCGGCGGCTTCGGCATCGCTGCCGCATGCGACCTGAGGGTTGCCACGCCCGATGCACAATTCGCCGTGCCGGCGGCACGGCTCGGTCTGGCCTATCCTCACGATGCAATGGGCGACATTGTCGAGGCCCTCGGGCCGCAGGCGGCGCGGTATCTCGCTTTTACCGCGGCACGCATCGACGCCGCCGCCGCCCTCGCCGCCGGCTTTCTGCTCGAGATCGTCGAGCCCAGCCGCTTTGACGAGCGCATTACGGAAATCGCGCGGTCGATCGCCGGCAACGCACCGTTGTCGGTGCGCGCGTCCAAGGCGGCGGTCAGGGCGGCGCTTTCCGGCGCTGCCGATGATATCGAGCATGCCAGGGTGTTGGGCGACGCCACCTTCGACAGCCTCGACTATGCCGAAGGCCGCAGCGCCTTCATGGAAAAAAGGCGTCCTCTCTTCGAGGGGCGCTAAAGCATGTCTCCCGAAAGTGTGCAGCGGTTTCGGGAAAAAGACATGGGCTAAATCAAGAATCTACAGCGCGTCGCGTGAATCCTTTTTCACGCGACGCGCTGTAGTCGTGAGCGCGCATCGATGACGTTGATCGCTGGTCCTTTGAAGGCGGAGCTCGAAGCTCTCTATGGAGCCGCTGATCGCCACTATCACGGCCTTGCCCACATCAAGGAGCTGTTGCGCCTTGCTGCTGAGTATCATCGTGAACTTGCGGATCCCGACGCCGTCGAAGCCGCCATCTGGTTCCACGACGTCGTTTACGACAGCCGCAGGGCAGACAATGAACTGCGCAGCGCGGCCTTGGCCGGAGAACGCCTGGCCAGCCGTGTCGAACCGAAGCGGCTCCGGCATATCACCGGAATGATCGAAGCGACGGCGGGACACGCGCTTCCGGATTTCGACGATCCGGCGGCGTTGCGGGATGCCGCCCTCTTCCTCGACATGGATCTTTCGATCCTCGGCGCACCACCCCATGTCTTCGACGCTTACGAGGCGGGCGTCAGACGCGAATATGATTGGGTCAGCGAAGCCGACTGGCGAACAGGCCGCCGCTCCGTCCTTCAACGCTTTCTGTCGCGCGAACATATCTTCCATACCGATATCTTCCGGACTGCCTGTGAGACCAAAGCGCGCGAAAACCTGTCCCGATCGCTTGCCCGTCTCTGAGCGCCAGCTTGTCTTCAAGGGATTTGCGCCGGTGCCGGACACGGCGCTCCCTAGCGGATCCGTTGATTTGTCTAGGCTTTGTTGAGATAATATTGGGAGTGCGTACGGGCGTCCGGCCGAGGGTTGGGCTAGAGCGCACATATCCTCGTGGACGTTTGGGCTACGCTCGAATGAGCCTAGAGGAGTCTCGTCATGGCAACAACCGATAGAACCGGCCGCTTCGGGCTGATGGAACATCGAAGCTGGGAGGACATCCTCACGATGATCCTCGGCTTTGTCATCATGATATCGCCGATGTTCAGGTTCTTTGGCGACGCTGGCGGCGATCGCCGCGTGGTGGGGATCACCGCGCTCGTCGGCGCCGCGATCATCGTGATCAGTGCTCTGGAGCAATACGCGTTGCGGCGGTGGGAAGAATTCCTGGTGCTCGTCGCCGGCATCTGGATGATTATCTCGCCCTACGTCCTCAACTACACGGGCACGCTGCGAACCTGGCACGTGATTCTGGGCGCGGCCGTTGGCCTGCTCGCGCTTCTCGAACTGTGGCAGGATCGCAACCGTAGCCTCACAGCCTGACGAACCAGGCGCGGGGGCATTGACGAAGCGACCGCCGACGATCTGCCGACGGTCGCGCAATGCGCACGTTTCAGGCCTGGCGGTCTGCAAGTCCAATGCATGTCGCCCAAAGCAGCGGTTTGGGCAAACGGCATGCATGAACAACCGCTTAAAGCGGATGCTCGCGCAGAAATTCAAGCACGCGTTTTTTGAAAGTGCGATCGCCCACCGCCAACATGTGATCGCGCCCTTCGATCACGAAGCTCTCTGCGTTCGGCATGAGGGCCGCCAGCGCGTCAGCATCGCCACCGATATCGTCCTTCGTGCCGACCGCCACCAGGGTCGGTTGCATGATGCGCGCCATGTCCGCCTCCGTCAGAAGCTCGCGCGACGTGGCAATGCAGGCCGCCAGCGCCTGGCGGTCGCTCTTGGTCTGATCGGCAAAGGCTCGAAACATCCTTCCTCGCGACGTGGCGATCTCGGCGGGATCGGCGACCAAAAGCGCAGCAGCGATCGGATCCCAATCCCCCACTCCGTCCACCATGCCGATGCCCAGGCCACCGAAGACGAGTGTGGCGACCATCGCCGGCTCCTGGAGCGCGAGGAAAGCGGCAACCCGGGCGCCCATCGAATATCCCATTACATGGGCGCGAGGCAGCCCGAGATGAGCTATTAGGGCTGCGGCATCACCCGCCATGCGGTCGGGGGTGTAGTCCTCAGGATCGTAACTCTTGGTCGACGCGCCGTGGCCGCGATTGTCCAGGGCGATCGTCCTGTAGCCGGCGTCGGTCAGTGTCTTCACCCATCCGGGCGACACCCAGTTGACCATGTGGCTCGAGGCGAAGCCGTGAATCAGAAGGACAGGTTCCCCCTGCCCCTCGTCGATGAAACCGATGTCGAACCCGTCGTGGGCGAAGAATTCCATAATGGCTGACAATTCCTGATCTGCGTTCCTGGTCCCCATCGGCGAGGCGAATGCTCAGTTCCCCGCGATCCTGTCGACCGCCGGGTGACGGATGCGATCGCCCTCCTCGACGCCCGCCTTTTCGGCGATGCCGGCCTTGACTTCAAGTACGAAGCGCACAGGCACGCCGGGCGATATCACCGCCTCGGAAAAGGACTCGCCCGGAAGAACAGCGCGCACACGGCCATCCTCCCCAATGAAGATGAGATCGAGCGGCAAGGGAGTATTCTTCATCCAGAAGCCGACCTCGCTCGTTTCCTCGAAGACGAAGAGCATGCCCCTGGTGTCGTCCATCTCGTCGCGGAACATCAGCCCACGCTGACGCTCGAGAGGGTCATCCGCGATCTCGATGCGGAAGCTTCGGTTTCCGCCCGATGTCTCGGCGACGAGCGGTACCGGATCGACGGGCAGCATCATGGCCCGGTTGTCGGCAGCCGCGGTCGGCACCCCGGAGAACGACACGCTCGAAACGGCAAGAAAAATGGAAGCGATCAGCCAGGAATATCGAGACATGGACTCCCCTCGCGGTACCGCTGCCCCGAACGAACGAGCCCCGAAGCTCCGGATCGTCTTTCGTGGGACCCGACCGCTATCAATGGGAAACCGGCAGCGTCCCTATATCGGGGTGGATTTCGGCGGCCATAAGGCCTTTGTCGCCACGCCCGAAGCGAACGAGCACGACCTGTCCCGGTCTCAGTTCGGCGATGCCGTAGCGGCGCAGCGTCTCCATGTGGACGAAGATGTCTTCGGTACCGTCACCGCGCGTGAGAAAGCCGAAGCCTTTGGTCCGATTGAACCACTTCACCAGCGCACGCTCCAGACCGCTTTCCGGCGCCACCGAGACATGGGTGCGCTGCTGTAGCTCCGCCGGGTGCACCGCGGTCGAACTGTCCATGGTGATCACACGGAAGGCCTGCATGCCCCTCTCGCCACGTCGGGCGAGGCAAACGACGCGCGCACCCTCAAGAGCCGTCTGGAAGCCATCGCGCCGCAGACAGGTGACATGGAGCAGAACATCGCCAATGCCGGGCTGGTCGGGCAAGATGAAACCGAAGCCCTTGGCGACGTCGAACCATTTGATGGCGCCCGATACTTCGAACAGCTCGGTGGTATCTCCGCCATCGTCCCGGGTCGACGCGTCGTTCCTCGTTCCCGCGCCGAGGCCCATGAAAGAGGCTTTTTCCCCCATCCGAGCACCCCCTTTCCTGTGTTCACGCCGCATTGATTCTTGCAGTGAGAATAACATCTCGTATTCGCCTGGACGCAAGGGCCGCATCGCCTTTTTTCACCTTTTCGAACCGAAGATTACTGTGGGTCATCTTCAGCGGCCCCAAGGCGTACACCACGAAGGTTGCCCGAAACAGGAATCGCGCCCTATGTTTTCCTCCGACATCCGAATCCCATCGAACAGGAAAGACGCCATGCGCTATCTCCACACAATGGTCCGCGTGACCGATGTCGATGCTTCGCTCGACTTCTATTGCAACAAACTCGGCCTCGAGGAGGTCCGCCGCATCGAGAACGAAAAGGGCCGCTTTACCCTGATCTTCCTCGCCGCCCCGAAGGACAACGCCTCGTCCGCCGCCAACCGCGCTCCGGAGCTCGAGCTCACCTATAACTGGGACCCGGAAACCTATACAGGCGGGCGCAATTTCGGCCACCTCGCCTATAAGGTCGACAATATCTACGAGACTTGTCAGCGGCTGATGGACATGGGGGTCACCATCAACCGGCCGCCCCGCGACGGCAACATGGCTTTCGTGAAGTCGCCCGACAATATCTCCATCGAGTTGCTTCAGGAAGGCGAACCGCTCCCGGTGAAGGAACCGTGGGCATCGATGCCCAACACCGGCACCTGGTAGGGCGGTTGCCCGCTTGCGCTCCCCGGACGGCATGTTAACACATCCTCGGAGCTCGGCCTGTCCGGCCGCTCCGGAGATTTAATCTGCGCTACGGCTCGGAAATCGGCCTCGATTTTCGGGCCAGCGATGCAGGGCCGGTCGAGGAGAACCCCATGAAAGATGTGCTGAAGGAACTCGAGCGCCGCCGCGATATTGCGCGCGCCGGCGGCGGCCAGGCACGTATCGAGGCGCAGCACGGGCGCGGCAAGCTGACCGCTCGCGAGCGCATCGACATCTTCCTCGACGAAGGCTCCTTCGAAGAGTTCGACATGTATGTCGAACATCGCTCCACCGATTTCGGCATGGAGAAGACGAAGATCGCCGGAGACGGCGTGGTGACCGGCTGGGGCACGGTCAACGGCCGACCGGTTTTCCTTTTCGCCAAGGATTTCACCGTTTTCGGAGGCTCGCTTTCCGAGGCCCACGCCGAGAAGGTGATGAAGGTTCAGGACATGGCGCTGAGAAACCGGGCGCCGATCATCGGCCTCTATGATGCCGGCGGAGCGCGCATCCAGGAGGGCGTTGCCGCACTTGGCGGTTATGCGGAGATCTTTCAGCGCAATGTGCTGGCGTCGGGCGTCATTCCCCAGATTTCCGTGATCATGGGCCCTTGCGCCGGCGGCGACGTCTATTCGCCGGCCATGACCGATTTCATATTCATGGTGCGCGACACTTCCTACATGTTCGTCACGGGGCCGGACGTGGTGAAGACAGTCACCAACGAAACGGTGACGGCCGAACAACTCGGTGGCGCGTCGATCCATACGACCAAGTCCTCGATCGCCGACGGCGCCTACGACAACGACGTCGAGGCGCTGTTACAGATGCGGCGGCTCATCGACTTCCTGCCTGCTTCGAACACGTCCGACCTGCCCGAGATCGAGTGCTATCAATCGGTCACCGAGCCCGACACGTCGCTCGACCGGCTCATTCCCGACAATGCCAACAAACCTTACGACATTAAGGAACTGATCCTGAAAACCGCCGACGAAGGCGATTTCTTCGAAATCCAGCCGTCCTTCGCGAAGAACATCGTGACGGGCTTTGGGCGGATAGAGGGACGCACCGTCGGTTTCGTGGCGAACCAGCCGATGGTGCTTGCAGGAGTTCTGGATTCCGATGCCTCCCGCAAGGCCGCGCGCTTCGTGCGCTTCTGCGACTGTTTCAACATACCTATCGTCACCTTCGTCGATGTGCCGGGCTTCCTGCCGGGCACGGCGCAGGAATATGGCGGGCTGATCAAGCACGGCGCGAAATTGCTTTTTGCCTATGCCGAGGCGACGGTGCCGAAAGTCACGATCATCACCAGGAAAGCCTTCGGCGGTGCTTATGACGTCATGGCTTCCAAGCATCTCCGCGGCGACATCAACTACGCCTGGCCGACTGCCCAGATCGCGGTGATGGGCGCCAAGGGCGCGGTGGAAATCATCTACCGCAAGGACATTGCCGATCCCGAGAAGATCGCCCGGCACACAAAGGTCTATGAGGACCGCTTCCTCTCCCCTTTCGCGGCCGCAGAGCGCGGTTATGTCGACGAAGTGATCATGCCGCACTCCACCCGACGGCGCGTGGCGCGGGCACTCCGGCTTCTGCGGAACAAGAACCTGGATAACCCCTGGAAGAAGCACGACAACATTCCGCTTTAAGGCGGCGACGCTTTTTCACCCATGAAGAAAAAAATCCTGAGGAAAGGGGAGGATGCCTCGGGGGATCGCCACTAATTTGTGAATTCTCGGCCAGGGAAAAACGCTGGACTTCTCTGAATCTTGGAGTCAGGCTTCCTCTATAAGAAAGGGGGCTGGGCCACGATCCTCTACGGGAATGGAGGCCAGCATGAAGCACCAAAGCATAGACCAGTTAAAAGTCATTGCCGAAGTACACCCCGACGCACCTCCCGCCCCGCTTACGCGGAGCGAGCGGCTTCATCGTTGGGCCGATCTGCTTGAAAGACAGAGGGATCGGCGCCTCGCAACGCTCCACGGGACGGAGTATCAGCCGCCGGAGAGACGGGCGGAAATGCGTAGTCCGGACTCTCCTCTCTCCGTAGCCTTCGAAGACCCGATCCTGCGGTCGGACGGGCTCGGCGGAGACACCTATGGCGAGGCAAAACGCTACTTCGAGCTGACTGACTGGCAGTTGCACGAAATCGTCTGCTATTGCCATCTGGGCGAGACGATGAGCGCGGCAAGCGCCGCCAAACGCGTCCGCTCGGCAATGAATGCAGGACGCGGAGGCTGGTTCGCCCGCCTGCGCCACGCCCTCTCCGGTTGAGCCGCGAGGGTAAGCAAAGAATTGGCGGTCCGCCGGGTTCGGCGGACCGAAGGACGAAATGTTGAACGCATCGGCCAACATCACGCCGACGTGGACTATCTTTTTAAACTTCAGCGTCCTTCAAGACCGTCTCATCACCCGATTGAACTCATCGAGATCGACGTAGAAAATCTTCGTCATCTCCACGACGAGGTCCTCGCGCGGGACGCCTCGCGACTCCAGTATGTTCACGGCCGTCATTATGTCGACGCGCTCCGTGAGGCGTCGCTTCGCACAGTCATCGATTGCGATCTGCATCAGTCAATCCTTGCCAAGACAGGATCGGACTCGGAGATTTACGATCAGGGATACCGGCCAGGGCGGCTTCATGCCGTCAACGCGCCAACGCGAGGAGCAACGCATCCTCGAATCATGCTATGATGATAGCATCACCTTACTTGAGCAGGCACCGAAAAATCTTCGACACGCCAAGCATATTCGGCAAGTCCATGACTTCTGCTCGGCAATCTCCAGCTTCACGCAAGATTTCCCATACCTACGTCTTAAAGCGTGTCGGATTCGGGTGATCGACATCAGACTGTCAGGTGTCTCCTCACTTCCTGCCGGTCGAGATCCTTGGCTGGGCCGGTATGCACGACCTGGCCGCGGTCCATGATGTTCACTTCGTCGGCGAGCTCCCGGCAGAAATCGAGATATTGCTCGATCAGCAGCACCGCTATCCCAGCCTTGTCGCGCATATAGCGAATGGCATGGCCGATATCCTTTATGATCGATGGCTGGATCCCTTCGGTAGGCTCGTCGAGCACGAGCAGCTTCGGTCGCATAACGAGCGCGCGGCCGATCGCCAGTTGTTGCTGCTGGCCGCCGGAGAGATCTCCGCCGCGCCGGGCCAGCATCTGCCGCAACACCGGGAAAAGTTCGAAGACGTGAGGCGGGATGTGACGCTCGTCGCGCCCGAGCGGCGCAAAGCCTGTCTCGAGGTTCTCCTTCACCGTCAGGAGCGGAAAAATCTCCCGCCCCTGAGGCACGAATGCGATGCCCGACCGGGCGCGATCGTACGCCGCGCTCCGGTCGAGCGCCTTCCCCTCGAAGGCTACGCTTCCCGATGTCAGCCGATGATGGCCGACGATCGATCTCATCAAACTCGTCTTCCCGACGCCGTTGCGACCAAGCACGCAGGTGATCCGGCCGGCTCGCGCCGTCAGCGATACCCCGCGCAGGACCTGGGCGGCGCCGTAGTGCAAGGTGGCGTCGGTGACCTCCAGCATGCCGCTCACCTTCCCAGATAGACTTCGATGACGCGCTCGTCGGCCGAGACCGCGTCGAGCGAACCTTCCGACAATACGGTTCCCTCGTGAAGGCAGGTGACCTTCACGCCGAGCTCGCGCACGAAATGCATGTCGTGTTCCACCACGATGACCGAATGGTTTCTTGCGATATCCTTCAGCAGCCGAGCGGTTTCCTCCGTCTCGGCATCGGTCATGCCTGCCACGGGTTCGTCGATCAGAAGCAGCTTCGGATCCTGCGCCAGCAACATTCCGATCTCCAGCCACTGCTTCTGGCCGTGCGAGAGGCTCATCGCCAACTCGTGCCGCCTGGTTTCCAGCCTGATGACGGCCAGTATCTCCTCGATACGCCGGCTTTCGCCGTGAGAGGATCGATGAAACAGCGCCGATAGGATCGAGCGCGGTCCCTTGAGGGAAAGGACCAGATTGTCCTCCACCGTGTGGTTTTCGAAAACCGTCGGTTTCTGGAACTTGCGCCCGATGCCGAGCATCGCGATCTCGGTTTCGTCATGCCGCGTGAGGTCGATGTCGCCGTCGAAAAAGACTTCGCCCTGATCGGGACGGGTCTTGCCTGTGACGATGTCCATCATCGTCGTCTTGCCGGCTCCGTTCGGTCCGATAATGGCCCGCATCTCCCCCTTGTCGAGCACGAGGGAAAGGTTGTTGATCGCACGGAAACCGTCGAAGGTGACCGACACCCCATCGAGATAAAGGATCGTTTGGCTGCGGCCGGCCATGACTCACTCCGCGGGCTGGGGTTTGGTCGGCACGCCGTTTGACGGTAACGACCAGGGTGGCGCACCCGATGGCCGGACGATCCTGGGCTCGGGCTCCGATGCCGCCGCGCCGGAACCGGCGTCGCCCGGCACGCGTGCTCCTCTCCCCGCGCGCCACCCGTCCCACATGCCGATGATGCCCCTGGGCAGGAACAAGGTAACGGCGATGAAGAGGCCGCCCAATGCAAACAGCCATAATTCGGGAAGCGCGCCAGTGAAGTAGGATTTGCCTGTGTTGACCAGCAATGCTCCGACGATCGGGCCGAGGATGGTCCCGCGCCCTCCGACCGCCGTCCAGATCACCACCTCGATCGAATTGCCGGGATCGAACTCGCCGGGATTGATGATGCCGACCTGCGGCACGTAAAGCGCGCCGGCAACGCCAGCCATCATCGCCGACACGGTGAAGGCGAAGAGCTTCGCATTCTCCGCCCGCCAGCCGAGGAAACGTGTGCGGCTCTCGGCGTCGCGTACGGCCACCAGCAGCTTGCCGTATTTCGACCCAACGATCCGCCAGGCAACGAAAACACCGAGCGCAAGCGCTGCGGCGCTCGCGGCGAAAAGGGCCGAGCGGGTCGCATCAGCCTGGACGCTGTAGCCTAATATGTCCTTGAAATCCGTGAGGCCGTTGTTGCCGCCGAAACCCATGTCATTGCGAAAGAATGCAAGAAGCAGCGCATAGGTCATCGCCTGGGTCATGATCGACAGATAGACCCCCGTGACACGGCTGCGGAAAGCGAACCAGCCGAAGATAAAGGCCAGCAGGCCTGGCACGACAAGCACCATCAGGGCGGCGAACCAGAATTGGTCGAAGCCGTACCAGTACCAGGGCAGTTCCTTCCAGTTGAGGAACACCATGAAGTCGGGCACGTCGGGATTGCCATAAACGCCGCGGGCGCCAATCTGCCGCATCAGATACATGCCCATCGCGTAGCCGCCGAGCGCGAAGAAAGCGCCGTGGCCGAGCGACAGGATACCGGCATAGCCCCATACGAGATCGAGCGAGAGCGCCAGCAGCGCATAGCAGAGGTATTTGCCGGTGAGCGCCACGACGTAACTCGGCACATGAAGAGGATTGTCCGGAGGAACCAGAACGTTGAGCGCCGGAACAAGGGCTGCAGCGGCCAGGAGCACCGCAATCGTGAGCGCGATGCGCCGGTCGGCGCGCTGAGCGAAAAAGCGGCCGGTGACCATGTCAGACCTCGACCGCCCTGCCCTTCGGCGCAAACAGGCCGCGCGGGCGTTTCTGGATGAAGAGGATGATCAGCACGAGCACGAGGATCTTGCCGAGCACGGCGCCGGTGTGGGGCTCGAGGAATTTGTTGACGACACCGAGCGACAGGGCGCCGACCAGTGTTCCCCACAGATTGCCGACCCCGCCGAAGACCACCACCATGAAGCTGTCGATGATATAGCCCTGCCCGAGGTTGGGAGAGACATTGTCGATCTGGCTGAGCGCCACACCCGCGACGCCCGCGATGCCGGAACCGAGCGCGAAAGTCAGCGCATCGACCCACGGCGTCCTGATGCCCATCGAGGCAGCCATGCGCCGGTTGGCGGTAACCGCCCTCATCTGAAGGCCCCAGCGCGTTTGTTTCATGACGTAGAGCAGGATTGTGAAGACCGCGAGGGCGAACACGACGATCCAGAGACGGTTCCATGTGACCGTCATGTGGCCGAGCTCGAAACCGCCGGACATCCAGGACGGATTACCGACCTCCCGATTGGTCGGCCCGAAAATGGTGCGCACCGCCTGCTGGAGCACCAGCGACACGCCCCAGGTCGCCAGCAATGTCTCCAGCGGGCGACCGTAGAGGAAGCGGATGATGCCGCGCTCGATGACAAGGCCTGCGCCGCCGGCCACGATGAAGGCGAGCGGCAAGGCTATCGCCAGCGACCAGTCGAACAGGCCTGGAAAGGAAGTTCGCACCACGTTTTGCACGACGAAGGTCGTGTAGGCGCCGAGCATCACCATTTCGCCATGCGCCATGTTGATAACCCCCATCACGCCGAAAGTGATGGCAAGGCCGATGGCGGCCAGCAGCAGCACGGAACCCAATGAAATGCCGTACCAGACGTTCTGGGCCGCGGACCACAGCGCCAGCCTGCTGTTGACGCCGGCGATCGCCGTGGCCGCGGCTTCCTTCGACGCTCCCGATGCTCCCGCTTCGAACGCGGCAAGCAGCGAAAGGGCGTCGCGGTCGCCCCGCGCCCCCACAATTCCCACTGCGGCCAGCTTGTCAGACTCGGGCATGTCCGAACGCAAGACCGCGGCGGCCCTCGCCTCCTGGAGTGCCTTCTTCACCTCGCCGGCCTCCTCCCGCGCGATCGCGGCATCGAGCGCGGAGATCGCCGAGGCGTCGGGGTTCCGGAACATCGGACGGGCCGCGGCCAAACGTGTCGCTGCATCACTCGAGGACAGCGTCATCGTGCCCAGCATATCGCGCAGGGCGCGGCGCAGACCGTTGTTGACCTTGATCTTGGTGACGTCCGCCTTTCCGGCCGTTCCGTCCGCCTCTCCGGTAAGGGGATCCGACAGGTCGATCATTTGTCCGGCTTCCCGTCCGATGAGGACCCGCCTATCCGCTTTGCGGACATAAAGATCGCCTTGGGTGAGAGCCGTAAGCGCCCGTTCCACGGCCGGCTCTCCGGTGTCGGCAAGTCGCCGGGCAACCTCTTCGGTTTCCTTGAAATTCTTTGCCGTGGCGAACTCGGCGACGATGGTACGCAGCTCGACCTCGCCGGCTCGAGCGGTCGAACTCGCCGCGAAAACAAAGCACAGGATAAGGCCAAGGGCGCGCAAGAAGATCATTCAGCGGAACCGTCTATGTCGCTGTTTCGACCGGCTCCCGGGCAGGAGGAAACCTGCCCGGGAGCGATGCCGGGCTCAGTTCACACCCTTGCCGCCGCATTTGCCCGTGGCGACATTGAAATTTCCGCAGGACAGCGGCGCCCGCCAGTCGGCGATCAGGCCCTTGGAATCCGGCAAGTAATCGGACCATTCGTCACCCACGACCAGACCAGGCGTTTCCCATACGGTCTCGAACTGGCCATCCGCCTGGATTTCACCGATCAGCACCGGCTTGGTGATGTGGTGGTTCGGCATCATCGTCGAATAGCCACCCGACAGGTTCGGCACGGAAACACCAACGATGGAGTCGATAACGGCGTCCGGGTCGGTGGTGCCGGCCTTCTTCACCGCCTCGACCCACATGTTGAAGCCGATGACGTGAGCTTCCATCGGATCATTGGTGACCCGCTTCTCATTCTTGGTGAAGGCCCTCCACGCCTCGATGAAGGCTTCGTTTACAGGCGTGTCCACGGACTGGAAATAGTTCCAGGCTGCGAGATGGCCAACGAGCGGCGCAGTATCGAGACCGGCGAGTTCCTCTTCGCCCACCGAGAAGGCGACGACCGGAATGTCCTCGGCCTTGATGCCCTGATTGGCGAGTTCCTTGTAGAAAGGCACGTTGGCGTCACCGTTGATGGTGGAGACGACCGCCGTCTTCTTGCCGGCCGAACCGAAATTCTTGATGTCGGTGACGATGGTCTGCCAGTCGGAATGGCCGAAGGGCGTGTAGTTGACCATGATGTCGTCCGGCTTGACGCCCTTGGATTCCAGATAGGCCTGCAGGATCTTGTTTGTGGTCTGCGGGTAGACATAGTCGGTGCCGGCCAGGACCCAGCGCTCGACCCCCTCTTCATTCATCAGGTAGTCTACAGCCGGAATGGCCTGCTGGTTCGGTGCGGCACCGGTATAGAACACGTTCCGCTGACTCTCCTCCCCTTCATACTGGACGGGGTAGAAGAGCAGGCCGTTCAACTCCTCGAATACCGGCAGAACGGATTTGCGCGACACGGACGTCCAGCAGCCGAAGACCGCCGCGACCTTGTCCTTCTCGATCAGCTCGCGAGCCTTTTCGGCAAAGAGCGGCCAATCGGAAGCCGGATCGACGACCACGGCCTCGAGTTTCTTGCCGAGCACGCCGCCCTTCTTGTTCTGCTCATCGATGAGGAAAAGCATGGTGTCCTTGAGCGTCGTCTCCGAGATTGCCATGGTCCCGGACAACGAATGCAGCACACCGACCTTGATCGTATCCTCCTGGGCTATAGCCTGCGAGCCCATCAACATCGCCGCCAATGCGCCTGCGGTAAGCAGGCCTGCAATCGAACTACCCCTCATATCTGACACCTCCGTTGTTCTTGTTGCGTCGCGAAAGACGAAGCAACGGTCGTGCCAGTCCGACATCGCGGTTTCGAAGCGAGATATCCGCAGCTTTTCCAGTGGCTTATCGTATCCAGGGGGATTCGCTCCTCTGGAGGATCTTTCCTTTTGAACACAGCTCTGGCGATTTTCTGCGCAGTTCGAGCGAAAATTGCGCAAAATATAGGCAAATCTCACGACTGCATAATGAGGAGGCAATTTTGTCTTGCCGGAAAGCCGATCAACGGCACCTCCGCCCAAGACATGTAACTATTGGCGTCGCCCCAGACCGTGGAGTGGGTGCTATTGGGCCGACTACTGCGCCTCGGTCGTCGCCGTCCATTCGGGCCAATACGCATTCGCGCTTTCGGGGAAGCCGGACCTTCCAGGTCGGATCCAAGCTGTCTTCAAGCAGAAGCCGCAGGTTCCTGCCAACAAAAGCCTTTCGGTGGGCGCTTCCGGCGGCTATCCCTCAAGCATCTCCTTGACCACGGTGGCGAGCTGCTTCAGCGAGAACGGCTTCGGCAGGAAGCCGAAATGTGCGTCGGCAGGGAGGTTTTTCGCGAAGGCGTCTTCGGCATAACCGGAAACGAAGATGAACTTGATGTCGGGTTGGATCTTCCGCAGCTCGCCAAGCAAGGTCGGTCCATCCATCTCGGGCATGACGACGTCCGAGACCACGATATCGACTTTGCCGCCGAGCTCGTTGAAGAGCTCCAGCGCCTCGATGCCCGACGTCGCCTCGTGGACGGTATAGCCGCGCGAAGTCAACGCCCGAACGCCGCCCATGCGCACGGCGTCTTCATCCTCGACCAAAAGAACGGTGGCGGAACCCGACAGGTCCTTGGCCGCATCGACCGGCTTGGGCGCAGGCGCTTCGGCCGATCCGCTTCGCGCCTCTGACGGCTTGGCGTCTTGTGCCGCGGAGGCAGCCTGCACAACGTGCCTCGGCAGGAAAATGCGGAAAACGGTGCCCTTTCCGATTTCCGAGTCGCAGAAGATGAAGCCGCCCGTCTGCTTGATGATGCCGTACACCATGGACAGGCCGAGACCGGTGCCCTTGCCCACCTCCTTGGTGGTGAAGAAAGGCTCGAAGATCTTCTTCAGGACTTCGGGCTCGATGCCGGTGCCGGTGTCCTCGACCTCGACCAGCACATAATCCGCCGCAATGAGCTCACGGTAGGAATAGCCTTTCGTCTCGTCGGCCTTCACGTTCCGAGTGCGGATCGTCAGCTCGCCGCCCGTCGGCATGGCGTCTCGCGCATTGACCGCGAGGTTGACGACGACCTGCTCGAACTGGCCGATGTCGGCCTTCACCGGCCAGAGGTCGCGCCCATGATCGACCTTCAGCTTGATCTCGCTACCGACGAGGCGAGCCAGGAGCATGCGTAGATCCGCCAGGACATCGGTGAGGCTCAGCACCTCGGGCCGCAGCGTCTGCTTGCGCGAGAACGCCAGGAGCTGGCGTACGAGCGATGCCGCGCGATTGGCGTTCTGCTTGATGTTCATGATGTCCTGGAAGGACGGATCGGACGGGCGGTGGTTGGTCAGGAGCAGGTCCGAAGCCATGATGATGGCCGTCAGGACATTGTTGAAGTCGTGGGCTATGCCGCCGGCCAACTGACCGACCGCCTGCATCTTCTGGCTCTGGGCCATTTGGCTTTCCAGTGCCTTCTGCTCGGTCGTCTCAACGGCATAGACGATCGCGGCCTCCTCGGCCCCATCGCCGCCGGCGCCGTCCGCCACGGCGTTGACGTAGAAGCGCATGTGACGCTCCTCATTGTCCGGCAGCACGGTGTCGATCGGAGCGATGTCGGCCTGCCGCTGTCTGGCGCGCTCCAGCGCGGCAGCAAAGGCGTCGCGGTCCCGTGCGTGGATGACCGTGTCGAGGCGTGCGCGACGGTCGACCGCATCCCTGTCGACGACGCTCGAGAACAACGAGAGGAAGGGCGCGTTGGTGCGCAGGATGCGGCCCTGGGCGTCGACGCCCGCGATCGCCATGGGCGTCGAATTGAAGAAACGAGTGAAGCGCACCTCCGCGGCGCGCAGATCCGCAGAAGAATCCTCGCCTTGGGTACGGTTGAGCACGATGGTCCTGGTCGGGCCAGGCGCCCCGTCGCGGGTGGCCGTCACGCGGTGCATGAAACGGACAGGGAGCGCTTCGCCCGAGACGGTCGACAGGTCGAGGTCGATCACCGCGTTGCGGGTCGTTCCAGGGTCGGCCTTGACCGAACGGACAAGCGCCATGCCGTCGCCCGCGATGATTTCCGGCAACGTCATGGCGCCCGGCGTGAACGAGGCCAAGTCGATGCCCAGCCACTCCGCGAGCGTCGCGTTGATGTAGGTGACGCGCCCGTCCTGGTCGGCGGCGAAGAAGCCGGCCGGAGCGTGATCGAGATGGTCGATCGCCTTCTGGAGATCGAGGAAGAAGCGTTCCTGTTCGGCGCGCTCCGCCGAAATATCGGCGATCTGCCACGCCATCAACGGCTGGCGCAGGCCCGGTACGCTGAAGGTCCGCGCGCGAACGCGGTACCAGCGGGCGCCAGGCTCGGAGCCGGGCCTGATCGCCTGCCCGAGCCGAAATTCACCATCACCCGCCTGGCCGTCGCGCAAGCCGGAAGCGATAGCGTAGATCGTCGCCGAGGCTTCGGGGATATCCGAGAGCAAACCCTCCACCGTTTTCACGTCCGCCGCGGACGTGGCGCCCGTCATCTCGGCATAGGCGCGGTTCGCGTAGATGATGCGGCCCTTGGTGTCGGTGACCACGAGCCCTTGCGCCATGGAATCGATGAAAGCCTTGGACAGTTCGTCCGTCGTCGAGCGCGGCGCGATCTGGACAAAGCCGATGGCGGTGGCGAAGAGATAGCCGACGCCGATCATGGCCAGAATGCCGAGCAGGCCGAGCAGGAACGGGTCACCCAGGCTTTCGCGGAAAAGCACGAAGGCCAGTGCGGTAACGGTCAGCACGAGGATGAAGATGAGCAGGCGCGTGATGGCGCCCGGGCGCATGTTCTGGTCGACGATCGGGACCGGATAGAATTCGTTGCGGGTTTCCCTGACCATTCAACCTTTGCCCGTAATACCGCCGATTCCGGCCGTCCCTGCCGTTGCGGTTGAATCATATTCTCCCGGCCCGGGAAAGGCCCAGACGGCATTTCTCACACCGGATGCGCCCCTCGAACCGACCCGGGCCCGTTGCGACACCGGGACGGCTCCCTTTTTGAGGGACGAGGCTTGCAAATGCCATACTGTATTTTTCATACTTGATCGCGACCGCGCCGGTGAAGCCGGGAGAATGGGACGGGCCAGCTTGCGATTGGCCGCCTGCGCGGTCTAGTGTCGGCGCTTCAGCAACAAGAATCCTTGGCGGGAGGTAAGTCGGATGCCTGAGTGGCTGCAAAGCATCGCAGGTCCGGATTATGCGTCGGCGCTTTTGTGGACGATCGGTGCGCTCGTCCTTCTCATCGTGGTGCTCGTCCTTATCCGGCTCATCCGCGGCATGACGTTCGGAACGTTCGTAGCGGGCGGCCGGAACCGAAAGACCCGGCTTGCCGTGATGGATGCAACGGCCGTCGACAGTCATAGGCGGCTGGTCCTCGTTCGGCGCGACGACGTCGAACACCTCATTCTGATCGGCGGCCCGACCGACGTGGTGGTGGAGCAGAACATCAGGCTGAGCCAGACCCGACGTCCGGCGCTGGCCAGCGGGCCTCCGCAAGAGCCTCCGACCCGGTCACAGCGCGCCCCCGAACAACAGCGTCCGCCGCAGCCGCGTCCCGTGGCGCCCGGGCCGGTGAGCGCGCCACCCGCTCCGCGCGACCAGCGTCCAGCCGCGCCCCGCACACAGGAACCCGCCTACGCACCTCAGCCTCCAGGGGCTGCGCCGCAGCCGCAGCCAGGAGCCTCACAGCAACGCGCGGCGGCCGATCCGACCCCTACCCCGTCTCCGGCGCGCGATAATACTCAACCGCAGCGAGAGCCGCAGAGGCCCACCCCTGCCCGCAACGAGATCGCCGACGACATCGACCGGGCCCTGCTCAACGAGCTCAGCATGACGTTCGACACCCCCCCGAGCCCCACCGCCAAGGAAACGCCCTCGCTCGAAGACGAGATGAACAGGCTTCTGGGCGAGCTCTCGAGCAAGCGCTGACGCAAGACACGCAACATAGCGTGGAAACGTAAGCGACTTGCCGCAAATGCCCACATTGATTGGGAAATGCAAGCCTCAGGAATGGAACCCTGGGCAGCCACGCCCTGAGCGTTGAAGTGAATAAGCCGCGCTTCCTGCTCTCGTCATTTTAAGCTCGGGAGGAAGAGCGCGATCTCCGGAAAGGCCATGAGAAGACCGATCAGCGCGAACATGCACAGGACGAAAGGCAAGGATCCCAACATCACATCAGTGATACCGCCGCCGCGCCGGATCGCCTGGACGACATAAAGGTTGATACCGACCGGAGGAGTGATCAGTGCCACCTCGAGGAGGATGATGATCACGACACCGAACCAGATCGGATCGTAGCCGAGTGCCACAACGATGGGAGCAACAAGCGGCGTCATCGTCACCAACATCGACAAGGATTCGAGAAAGCATCCCAGAACAACGAAGAAAACAATGATGAGGAGCATCGTTGCCACTGGAGAAAGCCCCAGTTCCGAGATGAAGGCTGTAAGCTGCTGGGGGATCCCTAGAAACGAAAGCACGAAGTTCATGAAATACGATGCCAGCACGATCAGCATGATCATTGCATTGGTGCGCATCGCGCCGATGAAGGCCTCGTGAAGCATCGATATGCTCAGCTTCCTGTAAAAAGCAGCAAGGATCAATGTAAAAACGAGGCCGAGCGAGGCAGCTTCGGTGGGTGTCGCGAAGCCGGTGTAGATCGAGCCTACAACGACCAGGAACAGGAGGAGGATCGGAACGAGGCTGGTGAGGCTTCTGATCCTTTGACTCCAGGTCGCCTGAATACGCTCCCCGCCGAATTCCGGCCATATGCAGCATACCACCGTGACAAAACAGGAAAATACCACCGCTAGAATGAGACCGGGGATTGTGGCGGCAAGGTAGAGTTGCGGAATCGAGGTTCCGGTCATCATTCCGTAGAGGATCAGGTGGATCGACGGCGGGATCAGTATCCCGAGCGTGCCTCCCGCAGCGAGGCTGCCGAGAAATACGCGCTCATTGTAGCCGCGCTTGCGAATCTCGGGTAGCGCGACCGTTCCAATGGTGGCAGCCGTTGCGACCGAAGAACCCGATGTCGCGGAGAACAGCGTCGAGGCACCTATATTCGCGTGAAGTAACCCGCCGGGAAGCCGGTTCAGCCAGAGCGCGACCGATGCATACATTCTTTCCGCCACGCCCGCGCGAAGCAGAATTTCGCCCAAAAGCACGAAAAGCGGCACACTCGTCAGGGTAAACTCGTTGGAGACTTTCCAGAAGATCTCCGAGCCCGCAACGTGCAGCGGCATCGGCGAGTGCACCCATGCCATGCCTAACGCTATGAAGACGAGCACGGCAGCAATGGGTATCGACAGTCCGATAAGGACGATCAAGGCGACAGATGCTTGAGCAAGCATGTCAGTTCTTTCCGAGGGATTGCTGGACCGCTTCTTCGGCCTCCTCGCCGGGGGTAACGACGCGGTACCTGTCCGCTATCGCTCGATAGTTTCCCGAAGCCAAAGCCAGTACGGACTTGAAGAAGGCCACGCCAAGCGAAGCCGCAAACGCCAGCATGCCGAACGCCCAGATGGCCTGCGGTATCACCAAAGGAATCTGGAGAGAGGATGCGGATCTCGACGAGCGTAGCCACGAGGTCTCGAGCACCAGCCAACTGCTATAGATCAGGAAAACCGACAGCAGAAAAAGCGAGGCGATTGCCAACAAATCGAACAGTGCCCGGGGACCTGCTGCAAGCCGCTGATAGACGACATCAATGCGGATGTGGCTGCGGGCATAAAAGCCCGCCGCGAGAGACCAAGAAATGCCGATAGCGAACAGATAGCCCGCAATTTCATCCACACCGGTAATATTGGCCCCGGTAAGTTTGCGCAGCACGACGTCGATAGAAACGAGAAATCCCAGCGCGAGCATACCCCATCCGCTGGCCACGATCATCCACTGAGCCAAAGCCCTGCAGCTCCGATCGGCGATGTCGACCACCCCGCCGTCGCCGACGGTGGGGCGACGGCCTTGAGTGTCCTGGGGGCTCATCGAGAGGCAACCACGCCGACGACCTTGCCGACTGTCTGGTTCCATTCTTCGACGCATTCGGCCGAACAGCGCGCAGCCCACTTTTTCAGTACGACTTCCTCCAGGATTTTCTTGCGCTGGGCATCGTCAGTTTCCGAGGGGGCAACATACTTCATGGCGGCAGGTTGGCCGTAGGAGCATTCGCCCGCTCCGGTATTACAATCGATCCCCGCCTGATCATCCGTCGCGGTCAGAGTCCAGAGATCCGCCTCGAGCTTGGATACCGCCTGAGCAAGCTCCCCACGTTCGACGTCGGAAAGCGACTCCCATTTGTTCTTGTTGGCGGCGACGAGCGTCAGTCCCCAGCCGAAGCGCATCCCGAAGAGGTTTGACGTCACTTCGGGCCATTTAAAGGTGAAGCCCGTAAGGGTTCCCGTGATGCCGCAGTCCACCACTCCGCGCTGTAGTGCCGGGACGACCTCCGCCAGCGGCACACTCACGCCCGTGGCGCCGGCCGCCTCCACGAATTCATTCATGCTGGCGCCGTAAAAGCGAATCTTCCTTCCCTTCATGTCTTCTATGGATGTCACGGGCTCGCGGCAGTAGAGCACCTGGCTTGGATTGGGGTAGACGCCAAGAAGAACCAATCCCTTGTTTTCGAGGCTCTTCGCCATGATCGGACGGTAGGCGTCCAGCGCTTTCTTGCCCGTTTCAACGTCCTGAATAAGGCCCGCGAGCTCCAAGCCCTCGATGACCGGGTCGTCCGCAACTGAATAGCCGACCACGATGTGGGCGACATCGAAGACGCCCATCGTGGCCAGCCGCAGAAGCTCTGCTCCGGACAGGCCGAGTTCCGAGTAGTTCGATACGCGCGCGGTGAGCGCCTGTTGCGTGAGATTCGGAAGCTCATCTGACCAGAAAGGCCGCTCAATGGCCTCGTAGGCGTGAAGGTTCGACCAGGGTGTCACCACGTTTAGCTGCGTCTGAGCCATTGCAGGACCGCAAACAAGCAGCGCCACTGCGCACAAAGTGTTTCTGAGAAGCTCTTTCATCCGTTCCCCTTCGCTTATAATTTCAGTCCGGTTATCATTGCTCCCGGCTTGACCTCGAGTTCAGTGTGCCGTTGCCGGGGAGGCCACTCTTATGTCGAGCCAACCGGCCTCTGTCACCGCGGCCTCGTCGCCGGCATGGAGGATGACAGTGGTTGTCTCAGCTTCGATCAACGCAGGCCCGGCGATCCTCGCGTCGGGCTCGAGGCGTTCCATGTCAAGAACTGTTGCATCCATCCATTCTCCCGATGTGAACACTTTGCGGGTCCGGTGGGAGGTCGGCTCGCCCTTGACGACCGAGCGCAGGCCCACGCCCGTTCCACGCGCGACCTCGCCCACGACGGCGACGCGTGCGTTGACGAGATCGACCTCCTGCCCACGAGAGGCGTAGGTATAGAGTTCTTCGTGCCGCTGGTGAAATCGTTCGATGGCCGCGGCGGCGAAGCCGGACGCCTCCGGATCGAGCCCCACCAAGCTCACATCCACTTCGAAGATCTGCTCACCATAGCGCATCTCCGCGGAACGCTCGATGCGCTCCGACTGCGCGAGATGTTTCGGCAGTCGGTTCCGCGCCTCCTTCTCGAGCGACGCGTACAGGGCCCGCAAGGCATCATCGCGGAGTATTTCCAGATCGCCGACGCGGCTTTGGGATACCTCGTAGCGAAGATCGCTGGCCAACATGCCCCATGCCGACAGAACCGATGCCGTACTTGGAATGACCACACGCGCCACACCCATCTCGCGGGCGACCTCTACGGCATGCAGCCCGGCGGCACCGCCGAAGCTGAGGAGTGAAAAACGACGGGGATCGACGCCGCGTCGCAGTGTCATCAACCTGATTCCGTCCGCCATCTTGATGTTGATCAGCTTGTGGATGCCGGCTGCCGTGGCAACGGTGTCAAGACCGAGCTGTGCCGCGAGCGACTGCACGGCCGCTTCGGCGGCGGCAACGTCCAACGTCGCCTTGCCGCCGCGGAACGCTGCCGGGTCGAGGTAGCCTAATAGAAGGTTGGCGTCCGTCACCGTCGGCAGATTCCCTCCGCGCCCGTAGCATGCGGGTCCGGGCACAGCCCCTGCCGACTCCGGGCCAACTTGGAAACCGCCGATGCTGTCATACTTGGCAATTGACCCGCCGCCGGCTCCGATTGAGAGGATGTCGAAACTGCGCAGGCCGATCCGCTCTCCGGCCAGCCCCCTGTCGGATGTCAGCGCGATATTGCCATCGGCAATCATCGAGATTTCCGTGCTGGTTCCACCCATGTCGAACGGCAGAACATCTTCGGCGCCGAGCAATGCCGCGCAGGCTCGACTTCCGGCGATGCCGCCCGCTGGGCCGGAAAGGCAGGTGCCCGCCGCGAGAGCTGCCGCCTCCTCTATCAGCGCAATGCCACCGTGAGAGAGAATGATGAAGACCCTCCCCTCTTCTAACCCGTGGCCGAGAAGGCGGTCGCTGAGCTTGCCCAGGTAGTTCCTGACCGTAGGCCCGACATAGGCGTTCACGACGGTCGTGGAGAGCCGCTCGAATTCCTTAATCTGAGGCAATACCTTGCTTGAAATAGAGACATAAGCTTCGGGAAAATATTGGGCGAGCAGTTCCTCAGTCCGCTGTTCATGGGCCGGATTGCGATAGGAGTGCAGATAGCAGACCGCAATGGAATCGACCCCCGAGCGTTTCAGGACCCCGATTTCTTCCACAACAGCGGCTTCATCCAGTTCGACGATGATCCGCCCATCGAAGCCGATCCGCTCCTTGATACCCCGTCGCAGATTGCGCGGAACGAGCGGCTCCGGCGGCGGCATCAGCAGGTTATAGCGGTCTGGCTTCAGCCCTTCTCGCATCTCGAGTATGTCGCGATGCCCAGCGGTGGTGAGCAAGCCGACTTTTGCCCCCTTCCGCTCCAGAAGTGCGTTGGTAGCGACGGTCGTCCCATGAACGACCCTGGTGGTGGACTTCAGCAACTCCTCGAGAGAATGGTCGAGACGCTTCGCGAGATCTCGAAGTCCGGCTATGACCCCGACGGACTGGTCATGCGGGGTCGTGGGAGCCTTCGTGAAGGTCGTCGTTCCGCTGTTGTCGATCGCAACGACATCCGTGAACGTTCCGCCTACATCGATGCCGATCTGGTAGGAAACAGCCATTATTAAATTCCTGGGAAGTGTATTTCGGTCGAGGTGACGAATTCCCGTTCCAAGTCTTTGGCGCGGTCTTCAGCGCGTCGCTTCGCCGGGTCGCCCCATCCCCCGCCGCCGCCGGACCTGATCGCCAGCAAACTTCCACTTTCGATACGGATGCCGAATTCTTTGGTCCTGAGAGGGATGGATGCGTCTTCCGTTACCAGTCGATAGTCATGTGGAGCGCCATCCTTGCCACCACAGATGCCAGCCGCGCCGTGGCGGATGCCTTCGCCCGCGGTATGGGCGAAAGCCGGGACTTCCACCCGCAAATCCATCTT
This sequence comes from Mesorhizobium sp. 1B3, assembly GCF_050958605.1. Taxonomy (NCBI): domain Bacteria; kingdom Pseudomonadati; phylum Pseudomonadota; class Alphaproteobacteria; order Hyphomicrobiales; family Phyllobacteriaceae; genus Mesorhizobium; species Mesorhizobium sp. 1B3. Next base: position 505,465 of record NZ_JBJHDO010000004.1, read on the forward strand.
GGTGCCAAGGCCACCACGAAATTGCCCGTCGCCCCCGGATCCGGGCCTGAATTCGTGAGCTTCGAAAAGCAACGGAAAGCGTGCCTCGGTGACCTCGATGCTGCCGAATTTGATGCCGCCGACCGAGTGCCACTCACCCGCTGTGGACCATCCGTCTCCGCCGGGTGATGCTCCGCCACCTGGGCGCGCGTGGAACATGTGCCAAACGAACCGTCTACCGTTTCTCGGATTGTCACCGGTGACCGAAATTCGGAACCTGCGCCCCCATCCGCCCATCGTCCGGTCCGGACACGCCGGAGTAAGCGCCCTCACCACAGCTTCGACAATTTCATTGGCCGGGTGTGTGGTCGCCATCGTCACCGGCGCATTGTTGTCGGCATAAACGATGGTTCCGGGCTTCAGTTTCACGCTCAAAGGCCTGAAGGCGCCGTCGTTCTTGGGTGTCTCCGGGTCAATGAGGTAGGCGAAGGCCATGGCAACCGCGGCCTGCGTATTTGCGTGAGACGAATTCGCGAAGCTGGTCGATTGCGGATCGGATCCGCGGAGGTCCACCTCTAGATCGCTGCCACGCTTCGTGACCTTCGCTCTTACCGCGACATTCTCCCGACCGCGCCCATCGTCGTCCAGGAAGGCTTCACCGTAATACACACCGTCGCTCCAGGAGGCCACGACCTCACGCGCCTGCCGCTCCGCGCCGTCCAGAATGGCTTCGATCGCATCGCAAACCGTCCGCGTGCCGAACTCCTCGAACAGCCTGACCACCCGGCACCCACCCAGATGCGCAGCGCCGACCATGGCGTCCAGATCGCCACGAAAATCGCGTGGGAAGCGGACATTCATGAGAATCATGTCGACCAGATCGTCACGGATAACGCCGCCCTGCGCGAGCTTGATTGGCGGTATGCGGAGGCCCTCTTGCCAGATCTCCGTCGCGTTCGGATTGTAGGCGCCGTGCGTCGCGCCGCCGATATCCCCCATATGAGCGCGAACGACGGTCCAGAGCAGCCGCTCGCCATCGGAGAAAACGGGCACGAAGGCCGTCAGATCGGGAAGATGGCTGCCACCGGCATACGGATCATTCAGAAGGATGACGTCGCCTGGTCCTATGTCGCCGCCGAAGCGCTCCTCGACAGCGCGCACCGCCCAGGGAAGTGCGCCCACATGGATCGGAATATGATCGGCCTGAGCGATCAACCGGGAATTCCGATCCAGAATGCCGATGGAAAAGTCGCGACTCGCGTTCAGAATTTGCGAGTAAGAGGTTCTGAGCATCGCCTCTCCCATCTCTTCAACGATGGTGCCGAGACGATGTTGGACGACTGAAAGCGTTATCGGATCGGTTGTTCCTGCCACTTTGTTCCCCGCCGTTTCGATGCGGCGGCGAAATTAGTCGGCACTTGGAGGCAGGGTCCAATATCCATTACATATGATATTATCACCATGACTTAATAATAATGACAAATCAAATTGTTATGATGGCTTCTTCTGCATTTTGTCGACTATTCTCAGGAGCTCGCCCACCAAATTTGCCTTATCGTTAGGCAACCAGGCCGCATAGAGTTCAATTGGCGGGCTATAATCGAGCAGGGGCTTGAACACGACACCTTCTATGGCGAGACGCCGCGCCGAGGAAGGCACAAGCGCCATACCCGCTCCGGCCCCCACAAGACAGAGCATAGTCGTCATCTGCGGTGCGTCTTGGATAGCGACCGGGATGTAACCTCCCGAGCGGCAGACATGCAGAATGAGGTCGCGAAAGCCCGGTGCCTCAAGTCTATCGAATATAACGAGCGGCGTGCCGTTGAGATCGGCAAGACGCACCGCCGGCTGATCGACGAGAGCATGAGCGGGAGGCAAGGCCACCAGGAAAGAGTCCTGATGGACCAGCCGAATGCTGATCCTTTCGTCGATAACAGGAGGCCGGACGAACCCGATATGGATATCGCCCTTCTCAAGTGCCTCGAGTTGCATGGGTGAGGAAAGCTCCTTCAAAGACAGGCTCACATTGGGTCGCAATTTGCTGAATTCGGCAATTAGGGGCACGGCGAACTCGAGCGCGGCGGTGCCGGTTACGCCGATCGAAAGGCGCCCGTCTTCTCCTTTGGCGGCAAGACGAGTCATGGCTTCAGCGCGCGCCATTTGGGCAAGGATTTGCTGCCCCTCACGCAGCAGCGTCTGCCCCGCTGGAGTCAATTCGATCGGCCTGCGGCTGCGGTCGATCAAAGTGACATTAAGTTCTGCCTCGATCGATTTGATCTGCTGCGACAAAGGAGGTTGTGCCATGTTGAGGGCGTCGGCTGCCCGGCCGAAATGGCCTTCCTCCGCCAAGGCGATGAAGTAACGAAGCTGCCGCAGATCCATGCCTTCCTCCTACCGGCAAACAGTGGGGTCGCAAGCCGACCGAATGCTGGAATCGGCGGCAGACTATGGACCTCGCACGATTGTGGTCCAGATCGAAGTGACAAATCCGGTCGGCCATCATGAGCACGGAACGGTTCGATCCTACCAATGCGCGTTTGTTGCTGGCCGCGGGAACACCGGTGGCCCGACATAGCGCGCTCGCGGCCGGATGAGCCGCCCGGTGCCGATCTGTTCCATTGCATGGGCGAGCCAGCCTACGACCCGCGCCGCCGCGAAGATCAGAAACGGTGCATCCTTCGGGAGCTTGTGGACCATGGCGATGGCCACTGTGGCGAAATCTATGTTGGGCTTGAGGCCCGTTGCGGACAACGCCTCCCCGGCCAGTTCGCCGAGGAGAGGCGGCAGGCTTAGCCGCTCGAGCAGCGCGGCCCCCCGCGGATCGGCATCCGGATAAAGCTGCTGTCCGAAGCCAGGCAGCGGATCGCCATCGCCGAGCCGCTCCCTTATGGCCTGGCGCGCGCCTTTGGCTCCCGCCTCCTCGATCAGAACCTGAACCCTGCGCGTCGCTGCGCCATGGGCCGGGCCGAGCAGCGTGGCCAGCCCGGACAAGGCAGCTGCCGCGAGCGGCGCGCCCGTCGATGCCGTCACCCGCGCCGCGAAGGTGGATGCGTTGAGTTCGTGATCCGCCATCAGCACAAGCGCAACTCGGATGGCGTCCGCGCCGGAAGCATCGGCGTTCCAGCGGCGCGCCAGCCCGCCTGCTATATCGAGACCGGAGGAAAGATCGGCGCCCAGCGCCGCGGCGGCAGAGCGGACGATCTGCGCCGATTCGTCAATCAGCGAGTTAGCGGCCCGCCCCGAAGCGGGATCGCCTCGGCAGGCGGCGGCAGCCAGCATCGCCATTGCGGCCTCGACAGCAGGCAGGCTCCGATCGAACGGCAGAAGTTCTGCGGAGGCAGGAAAACCAGCCGCACCCCAAAGCAGCACTGCCGCCTCCTCGAGCGTTGCCGTTCTTGCCAGAACGACCGCGTCGCACCCCCGATAGAAAAGCCGCCCACCAACCACGGTCGAGATCGATGTCGCGAGCACGGCGTCTCCCCACGAGATCGCGCTTTCGGCCACTGCGGCCGCACGCCGCCCTCGCGCTCGCCGCTCCAGGAGCCTTGTCGCGTCGGATCTCGAATAGAGGCTGCGCCGCGGATCGGCCGGATCCTGCAGGGCAGTGACCAGCTTGCGGCTGACATAGGCGTAGAGCGTTTGTGGCTTCACGCCCAGCAGTTCCAGGACGGTATCGCGATCGATCCATTCAGTCATATCGATTCAGGCATGTTGATTATGTTGATCAAGATTGACGATCAACACGCGTTATCACACATCGGAAGAAACTGCGAAGGAGAAAATCATGCAGGGCCTTGATGGGATTGTCGCCGCTGAAACCGTCCTTTCCGACGTAGACGGAGCGAATGGCCGGCTGGTCATACGCGGTCATCCGGTGGAGGAGCTTGCGCGCGACGCCACGGCGGAATCAGTCGCGCATTTGCTGCTGTCCGGCTTCTTCGCTGATGAACCGGGTGGCGCGAATGAGCTGGCTTCGGCAATCGGGAAAGCGCGGGAGGAAGTATTCAGGCGCCTGTCCGCCCAGCTGGAAGTCATCGCATCGCGTTCCCCTGTCGAGGCATTGCGCGCCGGGCTGGCGCTTCTGCCCGACGGGGACGACTTTCCGGCGGCGCTCAGGCTGCTCGCCGCACCAGCGGTCCTGACGCCGGCCATCATCCGGCTGCAGCGCGGCGAGGCGCCGCTGGCGCCCGACCCGGAGATGAGCCAATCCGCCGACATGCTGCGCATGCTCTCGGGCCCCCCGGCCTCCGAGGCCAGCCAGCGGGCGCTCGACGCTTATCTGGCAACCGTTTCCGATCATGGTCTCAACGCTTCGACCTTCACGGCCCGCGTAGTGGCCTCCACACAGGCAGGCCTTGGCTCGGCGGCGATCGCGGCCCTGAGCGCGCTCAAAGGGCCCCTTCACGGCGGCGCGCCCGGCCCGGTGCTGGACATGCTGAAGGCGATCGATGCGCCGGAGGCAGCGGAGACATGGCTTGCCGGAGCGCTGGCGCGCGGCGAAAGGCTGATGGGCTTCGGCCACCGCATCTACAAGGTCCGTGATCCCCGGGCCGATGCGTTGAAGGCCGCGATTGAGGAACTTTCCAAGGCCGAGGCGCGCACGAGCCGCCTGGCGCTCGCCGAAGCAGTGGAAGTAGCTGCGCTTCGTACATTGCGGCGGAAAAAACCGGGGCGACGGCTGGAGACCAATGTCGAATTCTATACGGCCGTCCTGCTCGATGCGTTGGGCTTTCCGGCCGACAGCTTCACCTGTGTCTTCGCCGCGGGCCGCATGCCGGGCTGGATCGCCCATGCGCGGGAGCAGGAACTGACCGGCAGGCTTATGCGTCCGCAGTCGCGGTATGTAGGACCGGAGACGAAAGAAGCCGCATGAAATAACAGGGGCGGCTCCTGGAGCCGCCCCTGGTGATTTGCTTCGAGCGAGTTTAGCCGAACGGGATCAGTCGTCGCGATAGACCTTTTCGCGGCGCTCATGCCGCTCCTGCGCCTCGATCGACAATGTCGCGATCGGCCTGGCATCGAGACGCTTCAGTGCGATCGGCTCACCCGTTTCCTCGCAATAGCCATAGGTTCCTTCATCGATGCGCTGGAGGGCAGCATCGATCTTGGCGATCAGCTTGCGCTGCCGATCCCGGGCGCGCAACTCGATTGCGCGATCGGTCTCGGATGACGCCCGATCGGCAAGATCGGGATGGTTTGCGTTTTCCTGCTGAAGAATTTCGAGAGTTTCGCGCGCCTCACGCAGAATGTCGTTCTTCCAGGAAACGAGCTTTGCTCTGAAGTAAGATTTCTGCCGCTCGTTCATGAACGGCTCGTCTTCTGAGGGGACGTAATCGGCATCAACGAGTTCGTTCATTCGACTCACCCACAACCCTTTGATGGGCGCCTATATATTCGGCGACCAAAGGCCGCACAAGATCAAAGCTTCTCACCTTCACGCAAATGTTGACCGCAATTGTGAGCGCCTGATTCGCGGCGGCGATCTCTCTCCCGCGCGCTACGGGCTGTTGCACCTGCGCCAAGGGCACACTAATCCTTGATTTGAGCTTCAAGGCCGCTTCCCGGCCTATGCGAAAGGACCGGAGGGGATGACCTGGCTCTTTCTGTTGCGGCATTCCAAGGCCGGCTGGGCCGCTCCTGGGATGCGTGACTTCGACCGCCCTCTCGACGCCTCGGGTGAAGGCGACGCCGAGGCCGTCGGCGCAGCGATGCGCGCCAATGGCTACACGCCGGAACTCGTGATCTGCTCGAGTGCCCGGCGCGCCCGACAGACGCTCGACGGCGTGGCCCGCAACCTGCCCACCGGCCGGGTCGTCTACGCGGACGGGCTCTACAGCACCGACGCCATGGGTTACGTCGACATCATCCGCGACGCACCCGAGGCCGCTTCGATCCTGTTGATCGGCCACAATCCCATGACAGAGGATGTCGCGATTGCCCTGTCGGGCGACGGCGAGGAAGCCGCCAGATCGGCCATGCTCGGCGGCTTCCCGACATCGGCGCTGGCTGTTATCCGTTTTCCCGGCAAGCTTGCCGAGGCCGCACCGGGCAAGGGATATCTCGAAGCTTTCCTGACGCCGTCGGATCGTTAGCCACGATCGTCCTTGTCCGCGATGGTTTTAACACCCCACAACAGCCACTATATCGATCCAGGGTTTAGAGAAGGCGTATCTTGGCGACATCGCTGACGACATTTACCGACGAAGCGCGGATCGCCTTCGATACGCTGTCAGGCCGTGCGGCCGGCCTGTTCTCGCCGTCGCTCCGGCTGGGTGTCACCGGGCTTTCCCGCGCCGGCAAGACGGTCTTCATCTCGGCCCTGGTGCACAACCTGATCCACGGCGGAAGACTTCCTCTCTTCAACGCGCAGAAATCCGGGCGCATCGCGCGCGCATTTCTGGAGCATCAGCCGGACGACGCGGTGCCGCGCTTCCAGTATGAAGATCATGTCGAGGCGCTGGTCGCGAGCCGTATTTGGCCGGATTCGACACGTGCAATTTCCGAATTGCGGCTGACCATCGAATATGAGTCCGCATCGGGCTGGAACCGCATGTTCTCGAGCGGCAAGCTCTCGGTCGACATCGTCGATTACCCCGGCGAGTGGCTGCTGGACCTGCCTTTGCTCGGCAAGGATTACGCAGAATTCTCGGCCGACGCCTTCCAGCTCGCCGCCTTGCCGGTCCGCGACGACCTTTCCGCGGACTGGCGCGCGGCGGCAAGCACAGTGGACCCGCTCGCCGACGCCGACGAGATGACGGCGCGCCGTCTGGCCGAGAGTTTCGCCTGGTACCTCAAGGCTTGCAAGGCGGATAGCCGCGCGCTCTCGACTTTGCCACCCGGGCGTTTCCTGATGCCCGGCGACCTCGAAGGCTCGCCGGCCCTCACCTTCGCGCCATTGCCCGACCTCGGCCAGGGCGGAGCACGTCCCGGTTCGCTGCAGGCAATGATGGAGCGGCGTTACGAGGCCTACAAGACCCATGTGGTCAAGCCGTTTTTTCGGGAGCACGTTGCGCGCCTCGACCGCCAGATCGTGTTGATCGACGCCATGCAGGCGTTGAATGCTGGACCGGCCGCGGTAGCGGATCTCGAGCGCGCACTGACCGAGATCCTGGCCTGCTTTCGCCCGGGACGTGGAAACCTGCTGACCGACCTGTTCTCGCGCCGCATCGACCGCATCCTCATCGCCGCCACCAAGGCGGATCATCTCCATCACGAAAGCCACGACCGGCTCCAGGCGATCGTGCGCCGCCTGGTCGACCGTGCCGTCAAGCGAGCCGACGTGAGCGGCGCCGAAGTCGACGTTCTGGCGATGGCCGCCATTCGCGCGACGCGCGAAGGAACCGTCAAGCAGGGCCGGGAAACCCTGCCGGTCATCATCGGCACACCTCTTGCCGACGAGACGATCAATGGCGAGACATTCGACGGAGAGACCGAAACAGCCATATTTCCCGGTGACTTGCCGGAGAGACCTGAATCGGTTTTCGAAATTGCCGAGGAAATGGAGCGGCAGGGATCTCCGGTCCGCTTCGTTCGTTTTCGGCCGCCCAAGCTCGAACGAACCGCGGAGGGCGTCACGCTGTCCCTGCCGCACATCCGGCTCGATCGCGCCTTGCAATTCCTGATCGGAGACAGACTGGCATGAGGGAGCCGCGAAGACCTGCCGCCTTCCGGATCGAACCCGAAGCGCCGGGCCCGACGGAGCGCAGAGCTCCGGGCGATGGAGGCGAAACGAAGCCGCGTAAGCCGAGAGCCGTGAAAGCCGAGGCCGCAGTGGTCATACCCGACGAGATCGACGCCTTCGACCTGCCCGAAGCAACCTCCACGCCGCCGCCTGCGGAGGCCCCAAGGCGGCGCTCGACAATGGGCGTGGTCTTCGCGGGCGCTTTCGGTATACTGATCTCGCTCGCTGTCGGGCTCTGGACGGACCGCCTGATCCGCGATCTCTTCACTCGGGCCGATTGGCTCGGCTGGCTGGCACTTGCCACTGCAATCATCGCGGCCCTCGCGCTCGTCGTCATCATCGCCCGGGAAGTTTTTGCCCTGATGCGTCTTGCCTCGGTCGAGAAACTGCGTGCCCGCGCCGCCGACGCGATCGCACGCAACGACCCCAAGGCAGCCCGGGCGGTCGTGTCCGAGCTGACGAGACTGGTTTCCGCCAAACCTGAGACCGCCCAGGGACGCCGCGCCCTCGCCGAGTTGCACGACGATGTGATCGATGGCCGCGACCTCGTGCGCATCGCCGAGGCTGAAATCCTTGCGCCGCTCGACACCCAGGCGACGGTCCTGGTTCTCGACGCGGCAAAGCGGGTATCGCTGGTGACCGCCGTCAGCCCTCGCGCCGTCGTCGACATCGCCTATGTCGTGTTCGAAGCCGGCAGGCTGATCCGTCGGCTGGCCGAGCTCTATGGCGCACGGCCAGGAACGCTCGGCTTCTTCCGCCTCACGCGCAGCGTGCTTGCCCATCTGGCCGTCACCGGCTCGATCGCGATGGGAGACAGCTTCGTTCAGCAGATCGTCGGGCACGGGCTGGCGGCAAAGCTTTCCGCCAAGCTCGGCGAAGGGGTTGTCAACGGCATGATGACCGCGCGCATCGGTTTGGCTGCCATGGAGACTGCCCGTCCCCTGCCCTTCGAAGCCGTGAAGCGTCCGGGCATGGGTGATTTCCTGTCGGCGCTTGCCTCCTTCGCGGGCAGATCGAAAGGCGAAAAATAGGCTTGCGATGCACGGCTATCATGCGCATTCTGGCCTGCGGAGAGGCCCGATAGACGAAGCATTAACCAATCTTGTTCATGGTTCCGTCAGGCGGTTCTCAGTCTCGATGTAACCAGGTGTCCCCGTATGATACGCGCAGTTTTGTCCGCTTTCCTGCCGCTGGCCGCGGCCTCGGCCGCCCTTGGCGTGACGAATATCGCTGCCGCCAACGAAATGGACAAGAAGTTCTTCCAGCAGATCGAGGGCGAATGGGTCGGCCCGGGCGAGATCGTCGCCGGTAAATACAAAGGCACCAAATTCACCTGCAGCTTCACCGGCTCGACGCCGGAAGTGAAGGTGGGCATGACATTGGCCGGGAGCTGCCGTGTCGGCGTATTCACGCAAAAAATGTCGGCAACGGTCGAGCGTGGCACCGGCGGCTATCGCGGCACCTTCATGGACGGCGCCGCCGGCAAGGGACTCGACGTGGTATCCGGCAATGTCGATGGTCGTCGGGTGGTGCTCGGCCTCAACCGCGCCGCCCTGAAGGGCGCGATGATCGCCAAGCTTTCAAACGACGATGCCATGACTGTAACGGTCTCCGTCCGCGTCGAGAAGCAGATGATTCCAGTTATCGGCATGAACCTGAAGCGCGTCGACGGCGCAGCCGTCGGCTCGATCGCGCAACAGCAGTAATATCAGTAGTACTATCGGTCGATGAGCATCTCACCTTTTGGCGCGGCTCCCGGGGATGCGTGCCAAAGGGGTACAGGCTGTCCAGAGAACCCCATAGTCTCTCAACTCTGCGCTTTCCGCCGAGATGGCTGCATGTAGTGCAGGACGTTGCGGATGACCTGCTCGTGGATATCGGCCTGTTTGTCGATGTTGAAATGGCCGATATCGCTGGCTTGCGAATAGTCCTTGTTTTCCATGTCGCCATGGAATCCGGTGTCGCCCACCACCTTTTCGCCCCAGCCGTGGGTCTCGAAATAGTAGTTGTCCACTTTGCCGACATTGTCCGGCACGGGATCGGGGGCCGTCGCCGCGAAGGTGACGAGGTATTCGACCTGAATGTTCTCCTTCCGCAAGCGTTTCGCCATGAGAATGACGGCATTGGCGCCGAGCGAATGACCGATCAGGATAACCGGCTTGTGTCCGTACTTCTTCTGATTGGCGACAATCTCGGCCGCACCGGAAGCCCACGCGCCGTGGCTGACCACATGTACTTCGATGCCCCTCTCTTCCAGCTTCCGGCCCAACTCGTCCACACCGCGGGAAAAAACGTCGGCAAAACCGCGAAGCAGGTAGATATCGCCCCGGTACTGGGATCGCACAAGCGTATTCCCGTCGGGCCGGACGTAGTCAGACTTCCGCTCGCCGTCCGCCGCGGCGGAGCCGCGTGTGCCTGTCAGCGCGATCAGCAAAGCCAGCGCGAGGCTCAATGAGAACCGCATAGTGTTTTCCTGAGGTCCGCGGGCCACGTTGGGCAGACAGGATGCGCGGAAAGCGGCGTCCCGGCGGGGATCGCGGGGTGATGCTAAGAAGTCAAAGGATACGTGGGATCACGCGGCCAGTTCGAGCGGCATAAGCGTCATACGCTTCACCGAAGGTTTCCCGCATCATCGCTTCCTCGTGCCCTACCCTGTAGAAATAAAGCAGACCGACGCCGACCAGGCCGGCAAGTCCGGCAACGAAGTTCGGTATGAGCAGCGCCTGCGCGATCGCCCACAACCAGAACGACGAATACATAGGATGCCGCACGTATCTGTAAAGGCCGTCGGTCACCAATCTGTGGCTGTCTCGTATCTCGAGCGTCACGGACCAGTTCTTGCCTAACTGGCGATGGCTGGCGTGGAACAACAGCAGGAAGCAGAGCATCGCTATGGTCCCGGCCCAAGCCATCCACGGCCGGAACGGATAATCGGCCCAGGCGGGGATACCGGTTACGACATAAGCCAGCGGAATGATCGAAAGGCTGAAGCTCGCCACGGCCAACACGGTCCGGTCCCCAAGGGATCGATCGTCCCGGACCACCGTGATCTTCCTGGCGCGCCGTTGATAAGGCCAGCGTATCGCAAACCAGGCGACGAGCCCCGCGGCCCAGACGGCAAAGGCGACGGTCTCTGTCATGATGTCGGCTCCTGAGTGGCTCCCGCGCCGGTGACCTTTGCCTCGGCCCGGGCGCGAAGCGGCAGAGGTCCGCAGCAGATCATGAAGAAATCATAGAAATACTGCTTCGTGTTGCCAAAGATATATTGATAGTGAACCCGGAAGAAGTTGCGCTTGACGCGCTTGTACACGGCAGATTCAAGCATGTCGCGAACGCGCACTTGCCAGATCACTGGAAAAGTTCGGCCACTGTGGCGCGGCTCCAGCTTCATCTTCTCGATCGGATCGCATTTGTAGAAATTTATGACGTCGGTCAGGCACTGGACTTCGAGCCAATCCAGCCTGCCGTCGTCGACCAGCGCCTGGACCTTGCGCCGGAAGAGGCCTCCGGCAGGATGCAGTCCGACCTTGAGTGCTGTAGAGCCGAGCGTGAGGACGCAAACTTCGGCGCCGCGAGCGGTCAACAATGGATCCGCTTTCAGCGCCTCGGCGGCAATGTCCAGGGCCAGGGCGCCACCGGTGCTGTGGCCGACAAGCAGGATCTCGTCGAATCCTCGCCGATGGGCCTCGCTTGCGACCGCCTTCCCGCAGCGCGCCAGGAATGCTTCCGCGTCAGGCCGCTTTCCTCGCAGATAGTTGCGCGAGAAGGACCAGAGATCCATCAGATGCGTGACGGGCCACCTTTTCCCCAAAGTGGCGAGGAGCCCGAAAAAGAGAGCCACCCCGAGCAGGATCTCGACAAGAGCGCCGCCAGGAAGCATGCCGCCTGCTTCCATCCACCCGGCGACCAGCCAGGCCGCCACCGCGAACAGCATCAGCAGCGCGAACGGATAAAGGAAGTAGAGGGAAAAGCGCCAGCTTGCCCGCGCCATTCGGAAGAAAGTGCCGCTCGCCACATAGTCGGCGAAGGTGACGAGATATTTCCACAGGCGTACGGGAAGCGGCCGGGCGAAATCGCCGAGCACGATCTTGTCGAGCACGAAGAAGTTGAAATCGGTTTCGACCGCCCACTCTCGTGCGGTTGTGCGGATCGTCACCCGCCCCACTTCTCCGTCCGCCGAAACGTCGATCGGAGACACCTCGGCCGAAACGTCCCATGTCTTTTCGAAGCGCGCGATTTCCCTCGTCAGGCGATCGAAGAACGCTTCCGGCGTCTTCGGATCATATCCACCGATGAAGAAAACGCCGCGACGGGCAATCGTCTTGTCGTTCATTGCAATCCGAACTAGCGGTCGATCACGGCCATCCCCCCGGGACTCGCCGAAGGCTTCTAGCCAGCTTGGAGCCGGTAGAGAAGCCTTTAGATCATGTTCGGGTCAAGTCGCATCGTTCTGCCTGTGGTCGGTTGCCTTTGTCCATCCCGCTCCCCATAGTCGAACGAAACATGGCCGGCGCGGACGCGCCTGATGGAGACCGGCAGGAATGGCGGCGGAAGCAGCAACTGCAGAAAATGTGGTGCAGGCGGTCGCCCTGCTCGGTGCCGCAGTCATTGCCGTTCCCATATTTCGCCGGCTCGGCCTGGGATCTATCCTCGGCTACCTCAGCGCGGGTCTTGTCATTGGCCCCTTCGGCCTGGGCATCTTCTCCGATCCTGCCGCCATACTGCATGTGGCCGAACTCGGCGTGGTGATGTTCCTGTTCATCATCGGGTTGGAAATGCGACCATCGAGACTATGGAGCCTGCGCGGCGAGATCTTCTTTCTGGGCGCGCTGCAGGTCGGGGTCTGCTCTGCACTGCTCACCTGCCTCGGCCTGTTGGGCGGCTTCTCGGTGGCGCAGTCGTTCGTCGCGGGAGCCGGTTTCGTCCTGACCTCGACGGCCATCGTCATGCAATTGCTGGAGGAGCGCGGCGATATCTCCGCGCCGAAGGGCCAGAAGATCGTCTCGATTCTCCTGTTCGAGGACCTGGCGATCGTCCCGCTGCTGGCTGCCGTGGCGTTCCTTGCCCCGATTCCTGCCTCGGCCGAGGAGACGGGTCTGCTGGCGCGTCTGGCTGCGGTGGGAATAGGCGTCGGCGCCATCGTCGGCCTGGTGGTCGCCGGGCGTTATCTGCTCAACCCGCTGTTTCGACTCCTGGCGGATTCGCATGCCCGCGAGGTCATGACGGCGGCCGCGTTGCTCGTCGTGCTAGGATCGGCACTTGTCCTCCAGCTTGGCGGCCTGTCGATGGCGATGGGCGCCTTTCTCGCTGGCGTGCTCCTTTCGGAATCGACCTTCCGCCACCAGCTCGAGGCCGATGTCGAACCTTTCCGCGGCATCCTGCTGGGTCTGTTCTTCATGGCCGTCGGCATGTCGCTCGACCTCGGCGTCGTCGCGGCGAGCTGGCGTCTGGTCCTCGTGTACGTCCTGGCATACATGGCGGTGAAGGCTATTGGCATTTACCTCGTGGCCCGCCTCCTGAGGTCCAGCCACCGCGAAGCCGTCGAACGGGCGGTGCTGATGGCTCAGGGCGGCGAGTTCGCTTTCGTGCTTTATTCCTCCGCCATGGCCGTGGGCATCATCGACGGTCAGGCCAATGCAGTCCTCACGGCCATCATCATCATTTCGATGGTGCTGACGCCGCTGGCCATCTTCATGCTGCGCCGGATCATGCCGGAACAGGAAGAAGTGTCGCTGGAAGGTGTCGATGTTGTCGAGGAGCTCAACGGCAGCGTGCTGGTCATCGGCTTCGGCCGGTTCGGGCAGATCGCGAGCCAGCCGCTGCTGTTGCGCGGCGTCGAGGTGTCGATCATCGACAACGACGTGGAGATGATCCAGGCGGCGGCGACTTTCGGTTTCAAGGTTTACTACGGCGACGGCACGAGACTCGACATCCTGCACGCCGCGGGCGCCGGGCGCGCGCGGGCAGTGCTCGTCTGCGTCGACAAAGGAGACGTGGCGGTCAGAATAACGGAACTCATCAAGACCCACTATCCGCTGGTTCCGGTCCTCGTACGGGCGTACGACCGTGGCGTAGCCCTTGCGCTCCTCGGCGCGGGCGCCGATTACCAGCTTCGCGAGACCCTCGAATCCGCCTTAGCCTTTGGGCAGAAGACATTGGAAACGCTAGGAATCGAATCCCAGGAAGCGGCGGAATTGATAGAAGACGTACGACGGCGCGACGAGGCCCGCTTCGAGGCGCAGATCACCGGCGGGTTGCAAGCCGGCCGCGGCTTCATGAAAGGCAATATGCCCGAGCCCGTGCCCACACCGCTTCTGCCGCCGCGCAAGGCCGGCAAGGCCATGAACGAGGAAGCCGCGGCGGCACTCGACAAGGTGGCCGCCGGCGGCGAGCCGGCGCCGGAAGCGGGCAAGCCCAGCTCGCCCTAAGCTAGGGTTCCCACCAATCGGACCCTCCGCCCTGTCGTTCGATCCCCGCCCGATCGATCGCGGCAGCGTGTTCGGCGATCGTTTTTCCCGAAATGACGAACCCTGGCGCGATCTCGGCAAGAGGCACCAGGACAAAGGCGCGCTCCAGCATGCGCGGATGGGGAAGCTCCAGTCCTGGCTCATGCAGCGAGACGTCGTCGAAGGTGAGCACGTCGATATCCACGATGCGCGGCCCCCAGCGTTCCTTCCTCACCCGCTTCAGCGCGAGTTCCGCCTTGAGGCAGAGATCGAGCAGGCCGTGCGGCGTCTGTCGCGTTGCGATCTCGGCAGCCGCATTGAGGAAGTCGGGCTGGTCGAGCTTGCCCCAAGGCGGCGTGCGGTAGAGAGAGGAAACCGCGACGACGCGCGTCGTGGGGTCCGCATCCAACATGCGCAATGCCGCGGCCATGGCCTTGGCTGGCTCGCCGAGATTGCCCCCGAGGCTCAGATAGGCGCGCTGTTCATTCCGGCCAGACAACGGTCACCTCGACATGGTCGAGCACGCCCGGTACGGGCGCGCTCGGTTTGCGCACGGTAATCTCGGCGCGTTTGATCTGCGGGAATCGATCGCCCAGCGTCTTGGCGACGTCAAGAGCCAGCGCCTCGATAAGGAAGCGGCGCTTGCCGGTGACGACGCGCTCGATGACGCCGAAAGCGACTCCGTAGTCTACCGTACCCTCTAGCGAATCGTTCTCGAGGGCTTGCCCCGGATCGACGGTCAGGACGGCATCGACATAGAAGCGCTGGCCGAGCATCTCCTCTTCGTCATGGACGCCATGACGGGCGAAGAAGGCGCAGTTCTTCATGCGGATCAGATACATCGGCCCCCCGGTTTCGAAATTGCCTCATCAATCATAACATTGCCGGCGCGGCGCGTCCCGATGGATTGCGGCGTCGACAACGCTTCATGCCCATCGATGCGTCGACTGCCGCCGCGTGTCGGAAATGCAACGGACTCGCCCGGCCGGCACCGGCCGGGATGATTTTCATTGCGCAAAGGGACAGGCTCAAGCAAGGTGCACCGATGAGGGACTTGAGACCTGTATTGTGTACCGTCGCACTCTTGGCTTTGACGCCATGGCCCGCGCAAGGCGCCACCGTCAGCAAGACCTACAACTACTTTTCCATTGGTGGCAGCACGCTCGAGGAGATCGAGAACGAGCTCACGCTGAGAGGCCCCCAAGTGAAAAGCACCGGCAAACGCCATCCTGGCGCGACCCAGATGGAGTTCACGACACGGCTCACTTACGGGGAGAAGAACGGCCGCTGCTGGATCGCCGACGCCAAGGTCAACATGCGTGCGAAGGTGACCCTGCCCCGGTGGAAGCCGAGGACCAAGGCCGATGGCGACGTGCGCCTCATCTGGGAAACGCTCGCTTCCGATATCAAGCGGCATGAGGAAAGCCATATCGTCATCGCCAAGAATCATGCCCGCAAGTTGGAGCAGTCACTCAAGGCGATCGGCCGCCAGAAGACTTGCGCCGCGGTCGCAGCGAAGGCGCAAGCGGTCCAGAGTTCGGTGTTAGCCCGCCACGACGCTGCGCAAGACCGCTTCGACAAGATTGAAGGCATGAATTTCGAGAAGCGCATCCTTAGCCTGCTGGAGTACCGGCTGCAGCGCATGCGCGCTTCCGCCAAGGCGCGGTAGACCTCGAACGACCGGGCTGCCGGACCGGCATCGCCGCCCAGGATCTAGACCACTCCGAGCTTCTTCTGGAGGCTGGTGGACGAGGTTGTGTACTGGAACACGATCCTTTCGCCGGGGCTGACGATGCGCTTGGCCGCCTGTGCCATCAAGGCGGCCTCGTGGAATCCCGACAGGATCAGCTTGAGCTTGCCGGGATACCAATTGATGTCGCCTATGGCGAAGATCCCCGGCACCGAGGTCTCGAACTTCTCGGTGTCCACCGGGATCAGGTTCTCGTGAAGGTTCAACCCCCAATCCGCGATCGGACCGAGCTTCATCGTGAGGCCGAAGAAGGGCAGCAACCTCGTGCAGGCCACCTCGAACTCGCCTTCCGGCCCCTTGATTCTCGCCGATCGGAGCACCCCATCCTCGCCGGAAAGCCCCGTCACCTGCCCGACATGGAACTCCAGCTTCTTCATTTCCTGAAGCGCGTACATCTTGTTCACACTGTCGGGAGCGGCGCGGAATTCCGGCCGCCGATGGACGAGTGTGACGCTTCTCGCTACCGGCTGGAGATTGAGCGTCCAGTCGAGCGCGGAATCGCCGCCGCCGACGATCAACAAATCGTGGTCGCGGAAGTCCTCCATTCGGCGCACCGAATAGAAGACACTCTTGCCTTCGTAGTTTTCGATCCCGGGGATCGGCGGCCGCTTCGGCTGAAACGAGCCGCCGCCGGCGGCAATAACCACCACCTTGGCTTCGAAGACCTCGTCCTCGTCGGTGGTGACGCGAAAGCTGCCGTCATCGAGGCGCTCGAGGCTGCTGACCATGCGATTGAAAGTGAACCCCGCCTGGAAAGGCGCGATCTGCTCCAGCAAGCGATCGACCAGCCCCTGCGCCGAGATCGAAGGATACCCCGGAATGTCGTAAATGGGCTTTTCCGGATAAAGCTCGGCGCACTGGCCCCCGGGGCGATCGAGAATATCGATCAGATGGCACTTCATGTCGAAAAGGCCGAGCTCGAATACTGCGAATAGCCCGACGGGTCCCGCGCCGATGATGAGAACGTCGGTTTTCCCCAGCGAATTCATGCAGCACCTCTTCCGGCCTGGATAGCTCCGCGCGACCACAGTCCCGCTACGCTCGATGCCGCACAAGCTAGATCATTGCACCGCGAGGTGTGAACCGGCTTGTTGACATGGATTCGAGCCGAATGTCGCGCCTGGGGTCAGCCCTGCCGTTCGGGAATGCGGACGACAAGCCCATCAAGCTCGTCGCGCACCTTGATCTGGCAGGAAAGCCTGGAATTCGGCCTGACGTCATAGGCGAAGTCCAGCATGTCCTCTTCCATGGCTTCCGGCTCGCCGACGAGGTCGGTCCAGGCCTCGTCGACATAGACGTGGCAGGTCGCGCAAGCGCAGGCGCCGCCGCATTCGGCCTCGATGCCGGGCACCGCGTTGCGGATTGCATTCTCCATGACCGTGGACCCGTTCTCCGCCTCGACGTCGAACTGCGTGCCGTCAAAGGCGATATAGGTGATCTTGGTCATTAGACGATCCCGGCCCGGAAGGAGGAAGCCATGCCGAAATAATGACTCCGGCGCGCATGTCAACTGCGGCCGAAAAGCGCCGCCTCTAGCCGTTTCGCGACGATCAGCGGTTGATCGAAGCGATGAAGTCGCGCGCCTCGTCGATCAGCGTCGACAGCCGCTTCAAGGCCTGACGATCGTCGGGGTGCTTCTCGATCGCCTCCACGCAGTCGGCGATGGCGAAGGCGCCGATTCCGCGGGCGGAGCCTTTGAGCCCATGCGCCAGGCTGAGCCGCTCGGCCGAGGCTGCTTGGTCGAGCCGGTCGCGGACCGACAGTGCCTGCTGCACGAACAAAGCAAGGACTTCCTGCTCCACCTCCCGATCGCCTAAGGTCTGCCGCGATAGATGAATGAGATCGATAGGGCGGGCATGCGCAGCCTCGCGCGGCTCGCCTCCTGGCCTGTCGAATGCGACGGCCTCGACCCCGTTGTGCACCATCGAGACACTCCCCAATCGATAGTTGAGAACTTCTCTCAAACTAGCCCGGTCATGTGGACAACCAGTTAATGTTTGTCGGATACTGAAAGGCGCCGAAAGTGGCGAAAAAGCGCCGCATCCACCGGGTTGTTAACCCTATGTTTAAACTTTTAAGCATGTGGCCGTTTGCGTGTTCCCTTTACCCGCCTGTGCCACTACGATACGGCAGGACCATAGTGAGCCACTTGCGCGGCTGAGACAGTCGGAACAATCGACGATCCGCGCATCGAGTACAGGGTAACGGCGGCATGGCGCAGAAACCGACGACTAAGAATCTCGACCAGGAAGTCGCGCAAGAACTGGAAAAAGCGCTCGATTTCGACCTTTCCGCCGATGGCGATCTCGACATAGCGGCCTCGATGGAAGATCTCGAAGCTCAGATCTCGGCGGCCGCCGAGGAACTGGCCCGCGAAAGCCGCAACGGAAACGGCAAACCCGACCCTGTCAGCCAACGTCCGCAGCCGGAGGCGCAAGCGGCCCCCCCCTTGCAGCCTGCGAAGGCCGGCAAGCCCGCCGAGGCTTCCCCGCCGACTGCAGCCCAGCTTTCTCCCGCCAACCAGCCCCTCCCCAGCCAGCCCGCAACGGCGCAGTCCGGCGCGTTCGCGCCCGCCAATGATGACCGCCAGAAAGATTATCGTACGCTCATGCATGGCATGAACCGGCGCCCGTCCAAGGCGATCTACTGGTTCATGGGACTGCTGAGCCTGGCCTGGCTCGGCGCGGGTGCATTCTTCGGCCAGAGGCTGCTCGGGCCCGAGATCTGGCAGATCCGCTCCTTTGAGCAAGTGCTGGCGCGCCCCTATCTCGTCGTCCTTCTCGTCGCGACGATCGTGCCGATCATCATGTTCTGGGGCTTCGCGCTGATGATTCGCCGGGCCCAGGAGATGCGCTTCGCCGCGCAGTCCATGACGGAAGTCGCATTCCGTTTGGCCGAGCCCGAGAGCCTCGCGCAGGATCGCATCATGACCGTGGGCCAGGCGATTCGCCGGGAAGTAGCGGCGATGGGCGAAGGTATCGAGCGCACGATCGCGCGCGCGGTCGAGTTGGAGACACTGGTCCACAGCGAAGTCAACGAGCTGGAACGCGCCTATTCGGAGAACGAAGTGCGGATCCGCTCGTTGGTCGACGGGCTGGGAACCGAACGTGATGCCGTGGTCAGCCACGCCGAACGCGTTCGTTCGTCGATCAGCGGCGCGCATGAATCGCTCCGGGAGGAGATCAACGCCGCCGGCGATACGATCCGCGAAAGCATACTTGCAGCCTCCACGAAGCTGTCGATGACGATCAACAATTCGGGCGACACGCTCATCGATCGCGTCAACCAGAGCAGCGCGCTGCTTTATGAATCGCTCGATTCCCGCATGGATTCGATCTCCGATCGGATCAGCACGTCGGGCGAAGCCTTCGCCAGCCTGCTCGACACGCGTATCGCCAGCCTGGCCCAGAGCACCGACGAAGCGACCCGTTCGCTTTCGGAGATGCTCGATGAACGCGCCAATGGCATGGTTTCGCTGCTCGGCGGCGCGACCAAGACCCTGAATGCGGAGTTCGAGGAGCGCCTGCACGGCATCGAGCGCACCCTTGCTGAACGTGGCCAGGCGCTGATCAGCGAGTTCCAGACGCGTGCCGAGGCGCTGGATACCGGCACTCAGAAGCTCAATGCCGCGCTCGAGGCGCGCGCCCGCCAGATCAACGAGACGCTTGTCGAGCGCGCTCGTGAGATCTCCGACGTCTACTCCAACAGCAAGCAGACGCTGTTCTCGATGATCGACGAGGGCAAGGCACGGATCGGCGCCGAGATGGCCGACATCGTCATGTCGACCTCGACCATGCTCGAAGCTCGCGCCACGGATTTCGCCGAACGCCTCGACGCCGCGCGCCACGGCGTCTCGCGCGCCTTCGATGCCGACATACAGAAGCTGTCCGAAGCCCGGGCGAGCCTGGATGAAGCAGTTACCGAGCAGACGCAGCGCATCGCCGAAAGCCGCGAGCGCATGGCGGCAGCGCTGCAGGAAGAACTGCAGAAGTTCGCCGACGGCCGGGCCACGATCGACGATTCAGTGGGCTTCCAGATCCAGAGACTGGCGGAGAGCCGCGACCTGCTAACCCGTGCCCTGCAAGACGACCTGCGCAAGATCAACGAGTCGCGCACCGCTATCGATGCCTCCCTCGGCGAGCATCTGGAGCGCCTGGAACAGGGCCGCACCAATCTCGCCAATGTGTTGCAGGATGACTTGCAGAAACTCACTCAATCCCGCGTGCATATTGATGAAATGGTTGCCGGCCATGTCGGGAAGTTGGCAGAAGGGCGCAACATCCTCGCACGTGCTCTCGACGCCGACCTGCAGAAGATCGAGGAAAGCCGCGCCGGCATCGACAATCTCGTCTCGGGTCAGGTGGAGAAGCTCGCCCAGGGCCGTGACATTCTCAAGCGGGCGCTCGAAGCCGATCTCAATAAGCTGGCCGACACCCGGGCCGACATCGACAACGTCGTGGCCGCTCAGGTGAGCAAGCTGGCGGAGGGCCGCAACGTCCTCAAGGAGGCTTTGGAGGAAGATCTCAAGAAGATCGATGAGAGCCGTGCCGGAATCGACGGGCTCGTTGCCGGACAGGTCGAGAAATTGGCCGAGGGCCGCGACATACTCAAACGGGCGCTCGAGGCGGATCTCAAGAAGATCTCCGAGACCCGCGCCGACATCGATAGCCTCGTCAGCACCCAGGTGGGCAAGATCGCCGAGGGACGCGAGGTGCTGACGCGAGCACTCCAGGAGGATCTCCAAAAGATCGCGGAAAGCCGCACCGACATCGACGACATCGTGTCCGGCCAGCTCGAACGGCTTGCCGAAGGCCGCGAAAACCTGAAGCAGGCGCTTCGCGACGATCTCGACAGGATCGCCGCGACCCGCGCCGACATAGACGGCCTCGTCAGCGCCCAGGTGAGCAAGATCGCGGAAGGCCGCGAGGTGCTGACGCGGGCGCTCCAGGAGGATCTCCAAAAGATCGCGGAAAGCCGCACCGACATCGACGACATCGTGTCCGGTCAGCTCGAACGGCTTGCCGAGGGCCGCGAAAACCTCAAGCAGGCGCTTCGCGACGATCTCGACAGGATCGCGGAGAGCCGCGCCGACATCGACAATCTCGTCACGGGTCAGGTCGAGAAGCTCGCCCAGGGCCGAGGCATCCTCACGCGCGCCCTGGAGAGCGATCTGCAGAAGCTCGCCGAAACGCGTTCCGATATCGACAACCTGGTCGCCGCGCAGGTGGGCAAGCTGGCCGAAGGCCGCAATCTGCTGAAGGATGCTCTCGAGGATGATCTGAAGAAGATCGAGGAAAGCCGAGCCGGTATCGACGGACTCGTCGCGGGCCAGGTGGAGAAGCTCGCGGAAGGACGCGACCTGCTCACGCGCGCCCTCGAAGCCGATCTGCGCAAGCTTTCCGACAGCCGCACCGAGATCGATGGCCTCGTCGCCTCGCAGGTCGAAAAGCTTGCCGAGGGACGTGACGTCCTCAAGCGCGCTCTCGAGGACGACCTGAAGAAGATCGAGGAAAGCCGGGCCGGTATCGACGGGCTCGTCACCGGCCAGGTCGAGAAGCTGGCGGAGGGCCGTGACATTCTGAGGCGCGCCCTCGAGGCGGATCTGCAGAAGATCGCCGGTGCCCGCTCCGAGATCGACGACGTCGTCGCCGGTCATGTGAACAAGCTCGCCGAAGGTCGAGGCCAGCTCGCCAAGGCGCTTGAAGACGACCTCGGCAAGCTTGCCGAAACCCGCAAGGACATGGACGCCGCACTTTCGCAGCATATCCAGACGATCGCGGACAAGCGCAGCATTCTGACCGACGCGCTCGCCGCCGATGTCGAGAAGATCGAGGAGACTTTCCGCCACCAGACCGGCGTCATCGAAGAGCGTACCGGCACGATGGAGCGTGCGCTCGCCACCGGCATCGACAACGTGCGCGGCGTTCTGGAAAGAAGCGCCGTGGTCGTCGCCGGTGCGCTGCGTGAGAAGGTGCTGGAGGTTACCGCCGCTCTCAGCGAAGAGGCCGGCAAGGCCTTCACCGATGCTGACCGGCAGATCGCGGAACGCGCGGCCCAGACCTCGGACGCCCTGCTCGAGCGGGCCAACGACATTGCGCGGGCCTTCGAGGATGCCGACAGGCGCCTTACCGCACGCGCTTCTGAAACGTCAGACACCATGATCGCACGGGCCGAGGAAACGGCCGATCTGCTCTCGGTGAAGGCCGGCGACATCGCGCGCGTTTTCGACGATGCCGACCAGAAGCTGGTTGCGCGTGCCACCGAGACGGCTTCCGCCCTTGCCCTTCGCGCCGGCGACATCCTGCGCAACTTCGACGACGCCGACCAGCGACTCAGCGTCAGGATCGGGGAATCCGCCGACGCATTGGCGGCTCGGGCTGCCGAACTCGGCCGCATCTTCGACAGCGCCGACGAACGGCTCGCCGCCCGGGTCGAGGCGAGCGCCACGACGCTCGGCTCCCGCGCCAGCGAAGCCGTACGCCAGTTCGAGGAAGCCGACGAAAAGCTGGCCTCGCGGGTGAACGCGACGGCCGACAGCCTCGCCGCTCGTGCAACCGCGATCGGCTCGGTCTTCGAGGAAGCCGATCAAAAGATCGCCGCGCGTGTCGAGCAGACTGCTCAGTCCCTGTACGGACGCGCCACGGAGATCGGTTCCGTCTTCGAGGAGGCCGACCAAAAGATCGCCGCGCGCGTCGAGCAGGCTGCGCAATCCCTTACGGGACGCGCCACGGAGATTGGTTCCGTCTTCGAGGAGGCCGACCAGAAGATCGCCGCACGCGTCGAGCAGACCGCGCAATCCCTTTCGGGACGCGCCGCGGAGGTCGCGCGCGTCTTCGAGAGCGCGGACGAGAAGATTGCCGCGCGGGTCAACGAAACGGCCAACTCGCTTGCCGGGCGTGCAGTGGAGATCGGCAAGGTCTTCGAGACAGCCGATCGCGAACTGGCCGCACGTGTCAGCGAGAGCGCCGCGACGATCGGTGCCCACGCCGCCGACGTCGCGAATGCTTTCGCCGACAACGAACAGCGCATCGCGGCGCATGCCCGCCAGGCGGCGGCCGAACTCGATCAGCGCGCCCAGGCCATCCAGGAAGCGCTGGCCGGTGCGGGCAACAAGCTCGCGGCAAGCGCGGAAGCGACTGCAGCCCGCGTCGGAGAGCGCATGGCCGTTGCCGAAGACCGGCTGGCTCAGGGCGCCGACATTGTGGGCCAGAAGCTGAACGAGCGGATCGGTACCGTTGAGGCTCAGTTGACTGCCCGCGCCGAGGCCATCGCGGAGACCTTCTCCGCGGTCGGACAGCACGTCAGCCAGAGCACCAACGAGGCGGCCCGCACCATTGGGGCCAACACCCGCGAGCTCAATTCGATGCTCGCGGCCCGCTCCGCCGAGATCACCAAGATCCTCGACGAGACGGCGCGCCCGCTGGTCGAGCGCTTCTCGCAAAGCGGCGGGGACCTGCAGAAGAGCCTGGAGGACGCAACCGAGAAGGCGACCGAGCGGCTGCGCGCCGAAAACGCCGCCTTGGTCAACGCACTTGCCACGCGTACGGCGGAAACGCTGCAGGCCGTCGATGGTGCCCGTTCCGGCCTCGCCAAGGGCGTGTCCGACCTCATCGACCGCCTCACCGCCTCCAACCGGCAGCTTGGCGAGTTGATAGAGCTGGCTTCGGAGAACCTGTCCGGAATCGACGAGCGGCTGACCAACAGCACCCGCAGCTTCGCCACGACCACGGAACGCGCGGCTCAGACCTTTGCCAGCTCGGCAAGGCTGGTCGACACCAACACGCAGCGCCTGACGGATCTGTCGTCGAACACGCTGAAGGAGGTGGCTACGATCGCGACCCGCTTCGACGAGCACAGCAGGCTCCTCTCGAGCGCCTCCGACCTCCTGACGTCCGCCCAGAGCAATCTCGAGCACACGTTGGAGCGCCAGACGACACTGGAGGACCTGGCCGTCGGCCTGGTGAAGAAGTCGGATGACCTGGAACGCGTCATGAAGTCGTTCGAGGGGCTTGTCGGCCAGGCGCTCGACAAGGCGGAGAACCGGACAATGGCGTCGACGGACAAGATCCGCAACGCCATCACCGAAGTTGTCGAGGCCGCTACCAAGCGCTTCGCCGACGCCACCGAAGACATGCGGCGCACGGCCGGCACGATCCGCGCCGAGCTGGAGGAAACCCGTGCGGAACTGAAGCGCGGCGTGGTCGACATGCCGGTCGAAGCCAAGGAGTCGACCTCCGCGATTCGCCGAGCGGTAACCGAGCAGATCAACGCGCTCAAGGAACTGTCTGATATCGTGGCACGTTCCGGACGCACGGTCGATGTGGGTGGCCGCAACCAGACCCGCGCCAACCCGGCTCCTGCTCCAGCGGCGGCTCCCGCTGCTCCGGCGGTGGCTCCCGCGGCTCCGGCGGCGCGCCTGCCGGAATCGCCGCGCCGCACGCCGACCGCGACGCTGGAACGCCGGCCTGCCGATCCCGACCGCTCCGCCGCGGGGCGACAGCGCGAGGGCGATCAGCAGAGCGGCTGGGTGAGTGATCTCCTGCGCGGCGCTTCGCGCGAGGAGTCCCGACCGACGGCCAAGGCTGAGACCGCGCCGGTCGCAGCGCCCACCCAGCGGTCGCCCCTGCACGTCGTCGAGTCCCTCAACTCCCTCTCGGTCGATATAGCGCGGGCCATCGACCACGAGGCTTCGATCGAGCTGTGGGATCGCTACCGCCGCGGCGAACGCGACGTGTTCACGCGCCGTCTGTACACGCTGAAGGGGCAGCAGACCTTCGACGACATCCGCCGCAAGTACCAGTCCGAAACGGAGTTCCGGACCGCGGTAGATCGCTACTGCGAGGATTTCGAGAAGCTGCTGCGCGATGTCGCTCGCAACGACCGTGACAACATGATGACGCAGACATACCTGTCTTCGGATACGGGCAAGGTCTATACGATGCTCGCCCATGCCAGCGGGCGCCTGCGGTAGCAGGCAGGCAGCCGGCCAAGATCAGGCGGCGCTCCGTGACACGGAGCGCCGTTTTTTGTTTGTAGAGTAGAGAGCCCCTCGTCCGGCCTCGCATACCCCTCATCCGACCTCGTCGAATGAGGGGTATCACATCACTCCGGCGGACCAGCCGACGATCTCGGAAGCGGCTTTGCCGAAGGCTCGGTCGAGCGCGGCGACATAGGCATCGTTGCCGGCGCCCGAGACCGGCGAACTCGCCACGAAGGTTCGAGACGCGCGCACGACGCCGTTGCGATCGTTCAGCAGCCGGACGAACAACTCGACATCCGCCGTCTGCCCCGAGCCGGCACGGATTGCGAATTCGCGGATTTCCACGATGATCTGGTAGTCGATCGCCAGCCCCTCGCCCGGCTTCCCGACACCGCCGAACGCACCGGAACGCTGGAAGGTTTCGGCAAGGCGCGCCTGGACGATTCTCGGCAGCCGATCCGCCCACTGCGCGCCCTTGAGATATTCGATGACGTTGGGCGCCGGCCTGATCACGATATTCTGTCCGTCGAGCGCCTTGAGTGCCGAGGGCTCGGTGATCAGGACCTGCGTACGGCGCCTGCTGCCGGCTTCCGCAGCGGGCGCGGAAAGTTCGAAAGTATCGAGCGGCGCCGGGCCGCCGCCGGGTAAAAGCGCGCAACCGGGCAGCAGAGCCGCCAGGAAAGCAAAACCCGACGCAAGAGCTATCGCTTGCTTCACTCGCTGCCCCCGCCACGCCCCTTCATGGCAAGTCCCTGTTGTATTTTCTCAATAATCCGTGTTTGGGGCGCGAACGCGCCAATGTCAACGCCGGGCGCGCCCATCATACTCGCGCACCGTTCCTTCGCCACCTGTCAGGATACGCTGCGGATTGCGTTCGAGGCCGCTGATAGCCTCCTCGATCCGTCCGACGGCGCGGCGGCTTTCGCCGACGAGCGCCTCGACATTGCGTAATCCCTGCCCTGAAAATCGTGCGAACCCTTCGGTGATGGTCCCGAGCCGCGCGTTCAACGTCTCCGCCACCCTACGGAACTCCTTCAAGGTCTCGCTGGCGTCCGCCATCACGCCCTGCGCTTCCCCGGATCCGAGCAGCGAATCGACCTTGGCGAGCACGCCATCGACGCGGACCGACGCCCTGTTCAGCCGGCCGGAGATCTCGCGCGCATCGGCGATGATCTGGTCGATGTCGCCGGCCCGCTCGCCGAACTTGGCCGTGACCTTGGAGACGTCCTCCACCACCTGCTTCGCGTTCTCGCTGGCATCGCCGATATTGGCGAGCGCCGTCCTGACCGTCGCGGGATCGACGCTGTCGAGCAGGACGTCCACTTTCGTCACGGTCCGATTCGCGCTTTGGGCGAAATCGTTCACCGACTTCACGGCCGTGTCGACGCCGCGCATCAGTCCGTCGATCTCGTCTCCGGTCTTTTTGAGATTTCCGGTAAAGTCCTCGACGTTCGCAACGATCGTCGCCACCTTGTCTCGATCGACGGATTTGAGGAGGTCTTCGGCCGCTCGCAACGTCCCGTCGAGCTTGCCGGAAACACCGGCCAGTTCGGTGGACAGTTTCGAGACGCTCTCCAGAAAACGGTCGACACCTTCCGAATTCCTGGCCAGCGCGTTGGAGAACGTCTCGGCATTGCTTACGGTCTTGGCCAACGGGCCTCGGACGTCCTTGACGAAGCCCTCCAGTTGGGAAAGGACGGTGTTGGTCCGCGCGAATATGTCCTGAGCCGTCTGCAGCAGGTTCGTCACGGCCGACGGATTGGCGTTGATCACTGCAACTTCGCCGCGCGCCTCCGCTTCCGCCAACAGGTTGGGCTCCCGGGGGTCGGCCCCCGTCAGGTCGACGCTCGCCTGGCCGGTCAGGCCGGCTATGCCGATATCCGCACGCGTGGAGCGCGTAATGGGCGTAAGGCGATCGATCTCCGCGTCCGCCAAGGCTTCCGTGGGCTTGTTGACGTCCAGATAGACGCGACGGATGGTTCCTACCTTGACGCCGTTGAAGAGCACGGCGCTACCCGGCCCCAGCCCCGAAGCGGACCCCGGGATGCGGATTCGCAAGGTCGTCGTCTCGCCGCGGTCGCCGATGGCCGACGTCCAATAGACGAAAGCGAACGCGGACAGCACGGCCACGATCGTGAAAATGCCAACGATGATGTAGTTCGCCCTGGTTTCCATCGGCGATTACGCGCGAGCTTCACGGTCGATCTGCCGTGCCCGCTTTCCACGAAAGTAGGATTTCACCCAGGGCTCCTCGCTCGCCAGCATATCGTCGATCGACCCCTCGACCAGGACCTTCTTCTTGCCAAGAACCGCGATACGGTCGCAGACGGAGAACAGGCTGTCGAGGTCGTGCGTCACCATATAGACAGTCAAGCCCATTGTGTCGCGCAGTTTCGCGACAAGCTCGTCAAATTCGGCCGCGCCTATCGGATCGAGGCCCGATGTCGGCTCGTCGAGAAAGACGATATCCGGATCGAGCGCCAGGGCCCGCGCCAGCGCTGCTCTCTTGATCATTCCGCCCGAGAGCTCGGACGGAAACTTCGGTCCGGCGTCTAACGGCAGACCGACAAGCTCGAGCTTCAATTGGGCAAGTTCATCCATCAGCTTCTGCGACAGATCCAGGTACTCGCGCATCGGAACCTGAATGTTTTCCAGCACCGTCAGCGAGGAAAACAGGGCACCCTGCTGGAAAAGCACGCCGAGCCGCATGTCCAGGCGCATCCGCTCGGCATCGCTCGCCTTGTCGACGTCGACGCCGAACAACCGGATCGAGCCGGCACGCTTCTTGTTCAGGCCGAGGACCGTGCGAAGCAGGACGGACTTTCCGGAGCCCGATGCGCCGACGAAACCCAGGATTTCGCCACGGAAGACATCCAGCGACAGCTTGTCGAGGATGAGCTTGTCACCGAAGCCGACTGTCACGTCGCGCACGGAAAGGACGACTTCCCGTCCGTTACCGCCCCCTTTGGCTCCGCCCGATCCGTTGGAATCGCCAACCATTCGCCCTCGCTCAGAAGTCGATCTGCGCATAGAAGATCGCAAACAAGCCGTCGACGATGATGACGACGAAGATCGCTTTCACCACCGAGGAGGTCACCTGCCGGCCGAGCGATTCGGCGCTGCCGCCGACCTTGAGGCCTTCCACCGACGCGATGATGCCGATGATCATCGCCATGAAGGGTGCCTTGATCAGGCCGGCGAGAATGGTGCTGACGTCGATGCTGGTGCGCAGACGGTCGATGAACGCATCGGGCTCGATTCCCGAATAGAGCCAGGCTATCCCGATCGCTCCCCCGAGTGCTGCGAAATTGGCGAGCACGGTAAGGCATGGCAGGGCCACGACCAGGGCGACCAGCCGGGGGAAAACGAGCACGCCGATCGGATTGAGCCCTATCACCTTGAGCGCGTCGACCTCTTCGCGCATCTTCATCGAGCCGATCTCGGCCGTGATCGCGCTTCCCGAACGTCCGGCGAGCATGATGGCGGTCATCAGCACGCCGAGTTCGCGCAGCACCAGGATGCCGACAAGATCGACCACGAAAATCTCCGCGCCGAAGTAGCGAAGCTGGAACGCGCCCTGCTGCGCGACGATCGCGCCGACGATGAAGGACATCAGCACGACGACCGGAATCGCGCCGACTCCGATTCGATCGACCTGATTGAAGATGGCGGCGAGATTGACCGCGTGCCCCCGGCCGAGCTTCATCTGAGCTCCGCGGATCGTGGCGCCCAATATGTTCATCGCGGCCAGGAAGTCGTCGAGGAAACCATACATTGCCCGGCCGACGGCTTCCGGAAAGCGCAACAGGAACGGCGTCCGATGCTCCGGGCCGGGCTCTTCCCGTTCACTGATGGCCGTGCTGACAGCATCGAGCAGGATGCGCGCCGCGGCGTTCTGCCCCGACAGGGCCACCTCTGCCCCGTTCTCCGCAAATTTCGTGGCCAGCCGCTCGATCAGCCAGGCGCCGGCCGTGTCGATTTTGTCGATGGCGGAAAGGTCAAGCCTCAGCGATTTGATATCGCGTCGGACTTCTATTTCGCGAACGGCCTCGTCCCCCTCGCTCGCGGTGCGGGTGATCCAGGCGCCGGAGAAACGACAGACGAGCGCGCCGTCTTCCTCGCCGGTGGCGATCGTCGGCGCGCCGTTGCGCTCTTGGCCCAGCGTACCGCTTGCTTCCTCGTCGCCATTCGTCAACATGGCGCCAGTCTTAGACTCTCCTTTTCCGCCTGTCACTTTGCGTTACCGCGCTTGGTGGTAAATCTTTGGAAGAACAATGACACGCATTCTCACTGTGGAGGCTGAGCGGTTCCCCATCGCCGGAACCTTCACGATCTCGCGAGGCTCCAAGACGGAAGCCGAGGTGCTGACCTGCACGATACGAGACAATGGTTTTGTGGGCCGTGGTGAATGCGTGCCCTACCGCCGCTACGGCGAAACGATGGAAGCGGTGCGAGCCGCAATCGAAACGATGGGCCCTGCGATCGCCGCGGGTGTGTCCCGGGACGAATTGCGCGAAGCGCTCCCTCCCGGCGCTGCGCGCAACGCCATCGATTGCGCGCTGTGGGACCTGGAAGCCAAGAGATCGGGAAGGCCGGCCTGGCAAGCCGTCTGTGCCGCGGCGCCTGGCCGGCTTGTCACGGCCTACACATTGTCGCTCGGCGAGCCGGAAGCGATGGCCGCGCAAGCTCGCGCCAACGCCTCGCGGCCGCTGCTCAAGGTGAAGATCGGCGGCGAAGGCGACATCGCCCGTATACGCGCCGTCGCGCAAGCCGCGCCTGAGAGCCGCATCGTTCTGGATGCGAACGAAGGCTGGACGGCGGACAACATCGCTGAGAACCTCGCGGCGGCGGCGGCACTCGGCGTGGCCCTGATCGAGCAGCCCCTGCCCGCCGGCAGGGACGCGATGCTGGGGAGCATCCCTCACCCGGTACCGATCTGCGCCGACGAAAGCGTGCATACCGCCAAGGGCCTGTCCTCGGTGCGTGACCGCTATGACGCCGTGAACATCAAGCTCGACAAGGCTGGCGGCCTCACCGAGGCGCTGGCGCTGCGCGACGAAGCGCGCCGACTCGGCTTTTCCATCATGGTGGGCTGCATGGTCGGCACCTCCCTGGCCATGGCGCCAGCCGTGCTGCTGGCCCAGGGAGCCGACTTCGTGGATCTCGACGGTCCGTTGCTCCTTGCACGCGACCGCGTGCCGGGCCTCTCCTACGAGGGATCCTGGGTATCACCGCCCGACGCCGCGTTGTGGGGTTGACATGCGTGCTATGGCGATGAGCGTCAGGCCCAGGGCCGCGACAAACGCCATCGCATGGAACCCGCCGGCGCCGAAACGATCGTAAAGCGGTCCCGAGAGCAACGTCATGAGCGCCATGAACGTGCCGTTTGCGGCATAGGCTATGCCTTGTGCCGCGCCGGTGCGTTCCTCCTCGACACTTTCGGCGATAAGCTTCTGCACCCCGATGATGACGATCCCGGTCGAGAAGGCGTGCATGGCCTGCACCAGGAAGAACCCGACGATGCCCGCGCCCATCGGCCAAACCAACGGGAAAGCCAACCATCTCGCAATAGCGAAGCATGCCGCGAGCGCGAGCAACGTCGTCGCCGAGCGCCGGCCGAAGATGCGCGTGAAGAGCGCGAACATGCAGACCTCGGCGATGACGCTCCACGCCCAGAGCAGGCCGATGAGCGGATCGGAAAGCCCAAGCGACTTCCAGTAGATGGAAACGAAACCGTAGAGAAAGGCATGGCTTCCTACGACGATGCCGGCACCGCCGGCCAAAAGAAGGAAGTGGCGGTTGAGCAGTGTCGGGGCCGCTCCCTGCATGCCGCTGGCGGACAACGGCGAGGCACGACGGGGCCGGCCCAGGCGCGGAGCGAGCAGAACCGCGCCCAAGGCGCCTGACAGGCCGACTGCGATAAGAACCGGCACGATGTCCGGGCCCGTCCAGGCAAGTATCATTCCTCCGGCAAGGTTGGCGCACAGGAAGGATATCGACCCCCAGATCCGCATCCGAGCGTAGTTCGATCCGAAACGGCGCACGCCCGACAAGGCCAGCGAATCGGCAAGCGGCGGATGCGGAGTCCAGACTGCCGCGAGGGCGAGTGAGACTGCGAGCACGGTCGCGTAAGTGGGCTCCAGGAAATATCCGCAATTGATCAGCAGTGCTGCCGCCACAAGCACGATCAACACGTTGGCACGATCTTTCGCCCGATCGGCGAAGGCGGTGACGAAAGGCGTGGTCACGACGCGCAGGAACATCGGAGCCGAGAGGATCACCGCGATGTGCTCGGGACCGAACCCCTTCGCCTCCAGCCAGAGCGGAAAATAGGGAAGATGCATCCCCTGCGGAACGAACAGGAAAGCGAAAACGAGCGACATGCGCAGCTCGAAATGGCGTGGTTTGACGAGTTGTTCGGGCGAGAGCGGCGGGAGCGAGGGCAAAGGACATTCCGGGAAGGATGCCGGCCTTGTTGCTGACCGGCACGAAACCTTCGATACCACGCCCGGTAGCGGATCGGAATGTCCTGGTCCAATCGGTTGGCGGGCCTGCCATTCAGGCGGCGACGGCCTTGCCTTCGATCACCACGGGCACGAACGGTTCGGGCATGTTCCCCGGTCGCGCCGCCGATTCGGTCCAGCGCAGGATCTCCATCGATCCATCGAAATTTTCCACCACAGCGGTGCAGCTCTCCACCCAGTCACCCGTGTTGATGTAGCGGACGTCTCCGATCTCCTCCATTGCCGCGTGATGGATATGCCCGCAGATGACGCCATCGACCCCCGCATTGCTGGCCTGCTCGGCGACGATCGCCTGGAAAGCGCTGATGAAATTCACCGCCCGCTTCACGGTCACCTTCGCCCAGGACGAGAACGACCAATAAGGCAGATCGAGCGTCCGCCGGACACGGCCCACCACACGGTTGACCACGATTGCGAGATCGTAGGCCTTATCGCCGAGATAGGCGAGCCAGCGCACATTGTGGACGATGGCGTCGAACTGGTCGCCATGGATGACGAGATAACGGCGCCCATCCGCCGCGACATGGATCATCTGGTCGGCAACCTCGATGCCGCCGAAATGCCTACCCTGGAAGTCCCGCAGGAATTCGTCGTGATTGCCCGCGATATAGATGACCTTCGCGCCCTTGCGCGCCTTGCGCAGCAGCTTCTGGACTACGTCATTGTGCGATTGAGGCCAGTGCCAGGAGCGGCGCAGCCGCCAGCCGTCGACAATATCGCCGACGAGATAGATGGTTTCCGCTTCGTGGACGCGAAGGAAATCGATCAGATAATCGGCCTTGGCGATCTTCGAACCGAGGTGGACATCCGAGATGAAGAGCGTTCGAACTTTGCGCGGGGCAGTGCCGGACATGGGCTGATCCAAGGCTTGTCTTCGACCTGCCTATGCGCCGATTCATGCTACAGGCGTATGACGGTTGCGGATCGGTTCGGACGCGGGCTAGGTTGCTCCTGTGTTTTGAAAGGACTTACGACATGGACCTGGGGATCAAGGGCAAGAATGCGATCGTCTGCGCCTCCAGCAAAGGGCTCGGCCGTGGCTGCGCGATGGGCCTGGCCGAGGCCGGTTGCAATCTTGTCGTCAATGGGCGTGATGCGACGGTGCTGGCAAGGACAGCGGCCGAACTGCGCGAGCTCTACAAGGTCGATGTGATCGAGATCGCCGGCGACGTGGCTCAGCCAGGCGTGCAAAAGGCGATGCTTGCCGCCCTCCCCGCTCCCGATATCCTCGTCAACAACAATGGCGGTCCGCCGCCCAAGGATTTCCGCGAGCTCGACCGGCAGGCAATTCTCGACGGGGTGATGAAGAACATGATCACCCCGATCGAGCTCGTCAAAGCGGTGGTCGACGGCATGGCCGAACGCGGCTTCGGCCGCATCGTCAACATAACCTCGCTGTCCGTCTATGTTCCGATCGAAGGCCTGGACGTTTCCTCGGGCGCACGCGCCGGATTGACCGCCTTCCTCGCCGGAATCGCGCGCACCGTGGCGAGCCGCAACGTGACGATCAACAATCTGTTGCCGGGCAAACTGGACACCGATCGCCTGCGTGGGGCCTTTCAAGGCAACACCTCGGCCGAGGAACACCATGCGCGTCTGATCGCGGATATTCCAGCCAGGCGCCTGGGCACGCCGGAGGAGTTCGGGCAGATCTGCGCGTTCCTCTGCTCCGTACATGCCGGATACCTGACCGGGCAAAACATCCCGGTTGACGGCGGGGCCTATGTAAGCGCCTTCTGAAACGAGCTTTTTCGCGACCCCTCGCGAATCCACGATTGCTATAGACACCGCGCAAGGCTGGCTCCTTCGCCGGCCGACGAGGACGACAAAGGGACGGGTGGCCCGGGAATGAACGCCGAAACCAAGCAACAACGCTCCGACCTCGATGAGGCCGCTCTTTTCTTCCACAAATATCCAACGCCTGGAAAGCTCGAGATCCAGGCGACCAAGCCGCTCGGCAACCAGCGCGACCTCGCGCTCGCCTATTCTCCGGGCGTCGCCGCTCCCTGCATCGAGATCCGGGATGAGCCCGCCAGGGCCGCCGACTATACCGCCCGAGCCAATCTCGTTGCGGTGATCTCCAACGGCTCGGCGGTGCTCGGGTTGGGCAATATCGGGCCGCTGGCCTCCAAGCCGGTCATGGAAGGCAAGGCGGTACTGTTCAAGAAGTTCGCCGGGATCGACGTTTTCGACGTTGAGATCGACGCCCCGGAGATCGATCGCATGGTCGACACGGTCGCCGCGCTCGAGCCGACATTCGGCGGCATCAACCTCGAGGACATCAAGGCGCCCGAATGCTTCGAGGTGGAGGAGCGCCTGAAGGCGCGCATGGCCATTCCAGTTTTCCACGACGACCAGCATGGCACGGCCATCATCGTCGCGGCCGCCGTGCTCAACGCTCTCGAATTGGCGGGGAAGGACATCTCCAAGGTCAAGGTCGTGACTTCGGGCGCGGGCGCCGCTGCGATCGCCTGCCTGAACCTTCTGGTTTCGCTCGGCGCGCAGCGCGAAAACATCTGGGTCACCGACCGTTTCGGCGTCGCCTGGCGCGGCCGTGTCGAAGAGATGGACCGGTGGAAAGATCCGTACGTCAAGGACACCGACGCACGGTCGCTCGCTGATGTGATCGGCGGGGCGGATGTCTTTCTTGGCCTCTCCGCTGCCGGGGTGCTCAAGCCCGAACTGCTGCAGCACATGGCGGAAAAACCGCTGATCATGGCGCTCGCCAATCCCGTTCCCGAGATCATGCCGGAAGTGGCGCGCGCCGCGCGTCCCGACGCCATGATCTGCACCGGCCGTTCGGATTTCCCGAACCAGGTGAACAATGTCCTGTGCTTCCCCTACATCTTCCGGGGCGCGCTGGATTGTGGCGCGAGCGCCATCAACGAGGAGATGAAGATGGCGGCAGTGCGGGCCATCGCCGCACTTGCCCGCGAAGAACCGTCCGACGTCGCCGCCCGCGCCTACACCGCCGAAACGCCGACCTTCGGTCCGGACTTCCTGATCCCGTCGCCCTTCGATCCGCGCCTCATTCTGCGCATCGCCCCGGCCGTCGCGAAAGCCGCCTGCGAGAGCGGCGTCGCCACGCGGCCGATCGAGGACTGGCCGGCCTATCTGGACCGGCTGAACCGCTTCGTGTTCCGCTCGGGCCTCGTGATGAAGCCGATCTTCTCCGCCGCCAAATCGGCGAGCGCGAAGCGTGTCATCTACGCCGATGGCGAGGACGAACGCGTGCTGCGCGCCGCCCAGGTGGTGCTGGAGGAAGGCATCGCCGAGCCTATCCTGGTCGGCCGACCTCACGTGATCGACGTGCGTCTGAAGCGATACGGTTTGAAGATCCGCCCGGGCGTCGACTTCGAGCTCGTCAATCCGGAGGATGACCCGAGGTACCGTGACTATGTCGATCTGCTCGTGCAGCTTGCCGGACGTCGGGGTGTGCCGCTGGAAGCGGCACGTACGCAGGTGCGAACCGATACGGGCGTGATCGCGGCGATCGCGGTGAAGCGTGGCGACGCCGATGCCATGATTTGCGGCCTCGAGGGCCGCTTCGAGCGCCATCTGCGCAACGTGACCCTGATCATCGGAGCCCGGCCGGGCATTCGCGACCGTGACCTGTCGACGCTCTCGATGCTTATCTCGCAACGCGGCGTCACCTTCTTCACCGACACCTATGTGACGGTGGACCCGACCGCCGACGAAATCGCGGAGATGACCATCCTGGCCGCGGAAGAGATCAGGCGGTTCGGTATCGAGCCAAAGGCCGCGCTGCTGTCGCATTCGAATTTCGGCTCGCGCGACACACCGAGCACGAGGAAAATGCGCGAAGCATCGGAAATCCTGAAGCGAATCGCTCCCGACCTTCAGAGCGACGGCGAGATGCACGGCGACGCAGCCCTGTCGGAAACGCTTCGCCATCGCGTCTATCCCCACTCCACGCTCAAGGGCGAAGCCAACCTGCTCGTCTTCCCCAATCTCGATTCCGCCAATATCACGCTGACGACCGTGAAGAGCATGATGGACGCGCTCCATGTCGGGCCGATCCTGCTCGGGACCGACAAGCCGGCCCATATCCTCACACCGTCCGTCACCTCGCGCGGGATCGTGAACATGACGGCGTTGGCCGTAGTCGAGGCATCTCAGAAGGCCCAGAACCTGATCGAGGCAAGGTAGTTTCCATCGCGGCGCAAGGCTGGGTGGTCACATAGGCAATATGGTTGCCGGCGCGATTCGCGTGGCACCCATCTTGTCGATTGAAAATCCTTCAGCGGGTCGGCTCCCAACGATCCGTGCCTTCGAGCGGGCTAAGATGCGGATCACACAGAGGACCTTCGCGCGGACGGCACTCTTGTTTACGGTGCTCGCCGTGGCAGGCGCCGCCTCACCGTTGCCCGTTTCTGCCGATGAACGTCTCTGCGGAGAGCTTCGGGCGGAATTGGCTTCCGCTCCCGCAACTGGAGGCTCGCCCGAATACAGGAAATTTACGCGGGCAGTGAAGGCCCAGCGCGATCAGATCACGATCGCGCGCCGCCAAGCGCTGCATGTGCGCTGCGGTTTGCATGCCGAGTCGAACCGGCCGGAATGCGCTCCCATCGACGCCAAGATCGAGAAGATGGAACGCAATCTGGACAGCCTGGAAAGCCAGTTGGCCGAATTGACACAGCAGGAAAGCCGTCGCCCCGACCGCTCGCGCATCCTGGCCGCCCTCGACGCCAACCATTGCGGCGATCCGAGCTTGGTGGTGAAGGAAGTGCCTCATCCCCCTCAGGATGAAGAGCCCGCTCGCTTCGAGCCGCGCGACCTTGGAGGTTCGGTTGAGATCGTGATGCCGGCGGATGAGCCCCTCCGCTCACCAAGCATTGTCGAAACCGGGAACGGCGCCCCCGACGGTGAAGATGCGGCGGCCGAGAGGCCTGTCCGAAATTTCTCCATCATTGCAGGAAACCCACCCAACGACGAAACCCGGGCCGATCCGCCGACGGAGAATTCTCCCGTCGATGCAGAAGGCTCGGTTGAGCTGCCGGCTGGACCTCCAGTTTCTGCCGGAGAGGTCATCATGCCCAACAGCCCCGACGCCCCGTCGCCCCCCGCCGCCACTCTCGAGGATCAGGCAGAAGACATCGCCGATATTCCGGCTCGGCCCGAACCGGGATTGGCCGACTTGCCCCCGCGGATCGAGATGCCGCCACGTGCGCCTTCCGGAGGTGATAAAACGATTGCCCCGAACAATGGGGACACTCTGTCACCGTCAATTGTCATGCCCGGACGTTCGTTATCCAACACTATGGACGGCGAAGGGCGCACCGGTCCTGGCCCGGAAGGTGCTCAGGCGGCATCCAAGGACAAGTTGCCGGCCGGCCCGCCTTCGATGCCGGAGGCCGTGCCACACGATCCGGGGCAACGTAAGGTCAGGGTCGTCGGGCCAACGTTCCTTCCCGCCCCAGAAGCGGCAATAGATCTGCGAGCTCCGGTCCGGAAGCAAGCCCGGTGAGGGCGAGCCGGATCGGCATGAACAGGGCCTTGCCCTTGCGGCCGGTCGCCTCCCGCACCGCATCCGTCCAGGCCTTCCAGGTGGACCTGTCCCACGGCTCCTCCGGCAGCAGGTCAAAAGCCTGGTTCAGGAAGGCACGGTCGTCCTGCGAGAGTTCCGGCTCCGCGGCACGGCCCTCCCTGACGATCCGCCACCAGGCCACAGCGTCCGCAAGCGTATCGAGATTGCCGCGGACGGCTGTCCAGAAGGGCTCGGCCTTCTCGCCCGAAATGCTGAGCGCAGCCAGCCGCTCGCGCGCATCCTCGAACGGCATCTTGTGCAGAAGCGTCCGGTTGAGGACGGTGAGTTCCGCCGGGTCGAACTTTGCCGCCGATTTCGAGGTCTGAGCCGGGTCGAAATGCTCGGCGAGTTCCGCCATGCTGGAATAGGCCGATACGTTCTCGGACGTGCCGATCAGGACGGCGAGCGAAGCCACCGCCATGGGTTCTATCCCGGACTCCCGCAGGCTGCCAATGGACAGCGCTCCGGTCCGTTTCGACAAGCCCTCTTCCGCTGCCGTCGTGAGAAGGTTGTGATGTCCAAAGGCCGGCGGAACCGCGCCGAGAGCCCTGAAAAGCGCAATCTGAACGCCGGTGTTGGTCACGTGGTCGTCGCCGCGCATGACATGCGTCACGCCGAAATCGATGTCGTCGACCACGGAAGGCAAGGTGTACAGATATGTCCCGTCCTCGCG
Organism: Mesorhizobium sp. 1B3; assembly: GCF_050958605.1. Taxonomy (NCBI): domain Bacteria; kingdom Pseudomonadati; phylum Pseudomonadota; class Alphaproteobacteria; order Hyphomicrobiales; family Phyllobacteriaceae; genus Mesorhizobium; species Mesorhizobium sp. 1B3. The sequence continues at coordinate 543,046 of NZ_JBJHDO010000004.1, forward strand.
CACGAGCACCGGATCCGACAGCGAGGCGAGATCCACCGTCTCCTCGCCGCGGATGAGGTCCAGCCAATGCACCTCCGTACGGTGCGTCTCGAACGGGTCGCCCTCGAAATTGGGAAGCAGGAAGCGCCAGTGCGGCCGCCTGCCGTCGGCTTCGAGGGCCTGCTTCTCTTCCGCCGTCAGCTTGAGCGACTCGCGACCGTAAACCGGCGGCAGGCCTCGCGTCCGTCTGATCTTGCGCCTGAGATCGAGCTCCTCGGGCGTCTCGTAACAGGCATAGAGAAGTCCAGCCTGCTTCAGCCGCTCGACGGCTTCGTCATAGATGGCGAAGCGCTTGGACTGGTACTGGACGGTATCGGGAAAGATGCCCAGCCAGTGCAAGTCGTAAAGAATCGCGTTGGCATAGGCCTGGGTCGACCGCTCGACATCCGTATCGTCGAACCTCTGAATGAAGCGCCCCCGGTTCTTCAACGCGAAAAGCCAGTTGAACAGCGCCGAGCGGGCGTTGCCGATGTGAATGTGGCCCGTCGGCGACGGGGCGAAACGAACGGTGACTGTCATATAATGCGGCGTAGCGAATGGTTACTTGGTTGACAAGGCCACGTGCTTATCAAGGCCCCTTACAAGGATTAATGGAAGGAACGCCCTTTCGGGCGATTCCTCCTCATGTCAGCCCCTTGGTCAGCTCGAGCGCCTGGCGCTCGAACAACCGGCGATAGATGCCGCCCTCCATCCGGATCAGCGCATCATGGTCGCCTTCCTCTACGATCCTGCCCCGATCGAAGACAAGCAAACGATCGAGGGCCCTGACGGTCGAGAGCCGGTGCGCAATGACAAGCGTCGTCCTGCCGACCATCAGCCGTTCCATGGCCTGCTGGATCAGGACCTCCGATTCCGAATCGAGGCTGGAAGTCGCCTCGTCGAGGATCAGGATCGGTGCATCCGCCAGGAACGCCCGCGCGATCGCGACACGCTGGCGTTCGCCGCCAGAGAGCTTGACGCCCCGCTCGCCGACCAGCGTCGCATAGCCCTTCGGCAGCCGCATGATGAAGTCATGCGCGCTGGCAAGACGAGCTGCGTGTTCGATTTCCGCCTGCGTCGCCTGCGGCCTGCCATAGGCGATATTCTCGGCCAACGAACGATGGAACAGGATCGGCTCCTGCTGCACGATCGCGATCTGCTGCCTGAGCGAGGACTGCCTGACGGCCGCGATATCCTGCCCGTCGATCAGGATCTGACCGGCACTGAGATCGTAGAGCCGCTGGATGAGCTTCACGAAGGTCGTCTTGCCGGAGCCCGAATGCCCGACGAGCCCGACCCGCTCGCCTGCCTCGATCGTCACGGAGAAGTCCTTGTACAAGGGGGTCTCGTGGTTGCCGTAATGGAAGGTGACCCGCCGGAAGTCGATGCGGCCATCCGTGATGGCGATCGGCTGCGCGCCGGGCCGGTCCTCGATGCCGAGCGGCTGAGCGTGGATGTCGGCCAATTCTTCCATGTCGTTCACCGAACGCTGCAGGTTGCGCACATGCATCCCGACATCCCGGAGATAGCCTTGCAAGACGAAGAATGCTGTCAGCACGAATGCGATGTCGCCGGCACTCGCCTGTCCGTCCACCCACAGCGAGAGGGAAAGCCCTATCACCGCAAGCCGCAGCGCCAGCAAGGTGATGCCTTGCGCCGTGCCGTTGACGGTGCCGCGCGTCCATGTCCGCCAGGTTCGATCGCGCCATTTGGCGACGACGGCAGCGAGCCGGCTGTCCTCGCGCTCTTCAGCCCCGAATGCCTTGACCACCGCGTTGCAGCTCACCGCATCGGCGAGCGCTCCGCCGACGCGTGTGTCCCAGCGATTGGCTAGGCTGGCCGCCGGCGCGACATATGCCAGCGAAAGCGACACCGTGATAGCGATGTAGATCAGAGAGCCCGTCGCCACGATCGCCCCCATCATCGGCCAATACCAGCCGAGCAAAAGCGTTGAGCCGACCAGCATGACAAGCGACGGAAACAACGCCACCAGCAGGGTGTCGTTGAGAAGGTCGAGCGCCCACATGCCGCGCGTCACCTTGCGAACGGTCGAGCCGGCAAAGGAATTCGCGTGCCAGTCGGTCGAAAAGCGCTGGACCCTGTAGAAGGCATCCGCCGCAATGTCGGACATCATCTTCAGCGTCAGGTCGATCACCGTCTGAAACGCCACATGCCGCATGAGGATGGCCCCGTACGCCAGGGCGATCAGCATGGAAAACGCCGAGACGGCCGCATTCCAGGCGACCTCGTTGCTCGCCGCCCCCGACGCCACTGCGTCGACCAGGCGCCCGGAATAGAGCGGCGTCAGCACGTCGGCCGCCGTGGCCAGCAGGACCGCAATGACGATCACGGCCAGGCGGACGGGCTGACTATGCCAATGCCGCATGGTGAAAGCAAAAACACTACGGAATGCGCCACCGCGCAAATCGATGCGAAAACGGGTCATGATGTTGTCGGGCGCGGCAGACGCCCGGTCCCAGTATGAGTTGGTTGAAAACACCCGCAGCGAAGGCAGAGCCTTCGGAAGAAGCGGTTGCGAGGCAAGAACCGGCAGGGATCTCCCCGGTGGCGACCGGGGCAGGCGAAAGCCTAGCCTGAAATGGTCCTGTGTCCGGTACGGCCCATGGCCCGACCGAACGCTCGGGAACTAGGCCGAACGGCCTCGTGCAGCGATGTCAAATCCTGGCATTCGTCCCCTCCTCAAAAGGAGATTCGCGGGACGCCGTCTATAAACGAGTTCCGCGGCGCCGCCAATATGCCGGCTCGCGAAAAAACCGGCTGGCACAATTCTTGCGGTTGATCTGATATAGCGGGTGCAACCCGCCACGCCTGGAATCTAGCCACCGTCCCGAAAGCGGTTGGTTATCGGATATCGACGATCCCGACCGAAGTTCTTCTTTGTGATCTTGACACCAGGCGCGGCCTGCCGGCGCTTGTATTCGGCCACATAGAGCAGATGCTCAACCCGGGTCACAGTCGCCTTGTCGTGGCCGCGCTTTACGATATTTTCGACACTCATTTCATGCTCGACGAGACATTCGAGGATGTCGTCGAGCACGGGATAAGGCGGCAGCGAATCCTGGTCCGTCTGGCCGGGACGCAGTTCCGCCGATGGCGCCTTGTCGATGATGTTACGGGGGATGACTTCACCCGACGGTCCCAATGCCCCAGGCGGAACATTGCCGTTACGCCAGCGCGCCAGCGCATAGACCTGCATCTTGTAGAGGTCCTTGATGGGGTTGAAGCCGCCATTCATGTCGCCGTACAGCGTGGCGTAGCCGACCGACATTTCGCTCTTGTTGCCGGTCGTCACGACCATCGAGCCGAATTTGTTGGAGATGGCCATCAGGATCGTGCCGCGAGCACGGCTCTGCAGATTCTCCTCGGTGATCCCCTCGGACGTGCCCTCGAAGAGTTGCGTCAAAGCATGGGAAAAACCTTCGACGGGCTCGAAGATCGGCACCACGTCGTAGCGGCAGCCGAGAGCACGCGCGCATTCCTCCGCATCCCTCAGCGACTCGCTCGACGTGTATCGATAAGGCAGCATGACCGCACGCAAGCGCTCTTCACCCAAGGCATCGACCGCGAGCGCGGCACAGAGCGCGGAGTCGATCCCGCCCGACATGCCGATGACGACATTCTTAAAGCCGTTCTTATTGACGTAGTCGCGCAGCCCGAGCATGCAGGCGCGGTAATCGGCTTCTTCCTTCTCCGGGATCCGCGCCATCGGTCCCTCGACGCAGGCCCAGCCGCCGTCGCCTCTCCTGTTCCAGGTCGTGACGACCAGCGCTTCCTCGAACTGGCTCATCTGGAAAGCCAGCGACTTGTCGGCGGCGATCGCGAAGGACGCGCCATCGAAGACCAACTCGTCCTGGCCGCCGAGTTGGTTGGCGAAGATGAGCGGAAGGCCGCTCTCGATGACCTGGCGGATCGCCACCTGGTGGCGCACATCGACCTTGCCTCGATAGTAGGGCGAGCCGTTCGGGACGAGCAGGATTTCCGCGCCGCTCTCGGCGAGAGTCTCGCAAACGCCCAAGTCGCCCCAGATATCCTCGCAGATCGGTATTCCAAGCCGAACCCCGCGGAAATTGACCGGCCCCGGAAGATCCGGCCCGGCCACGAAAACCCGTTTCTCGTCGAACTCGCCGTAATTCGGCAGATCGACCTTGAAGCGTTCGGCAAGAATCTTTCCGCCGTCCGCGACGACGATCGAATTATGGATGCCGCTCTTGCGCTTGAGCGGCGACCCGATGATCACGCCGGGACCGCCATCGGCGGTATCCCGGGCAAACTCCTCGACCGCCTTCTCGCAAGCGGCAAGGAATGCGGGCTTCAGCACGAGATCCTCCGGCGGATAGCCCGTGATGAAGAGCTCCGTGTACAATACGAGATCCGCACCCTGCCGCGCGGCATCGGCTCGCGCTTCGCGCGCCTTGGAGAGGTTGCCTTCTATATCCCCGACGGTCGGGTTCAACTGGGCGACAGCGATGCGGAGAATATCGGGCGTCTTGGTCATGCCGTCGGTTTAGCGTGAGCGGCGGCAACCGGCAATGCCGATCGTCCGCCGCTATTCTCCCATATATTGGCGCAAAGCTTCAGGCGGATTGTTCGCGCCGATCGACATCGCGAGGATGCGGGACAGATGCGCGTAAGGCAGTCCGGTTTCCTCCTTCCATAGGTTGAGCTGCCACTGGATGCGTGCGAGGTCGCGCTTGGAGGAAGGGTTCTCGGCGATCTCCACCCCGGCGTCGCGCAGGGCCGCCCCCATATCCGCAGAAATGATGAATGTGTCCCAGCCGATCCAGCGCAGGAAATACTGGCCCGTATTGCCGCCGAGGCGGCTTCCGTGTTTGGCGAGATAGGCTGTAAGACCGATCTGGTCGTCGGCCGGCCATTCGGCAAGGAACCTGCCGAAGCCGCCATGCTCCTTCGAAACGTTTTCGACGAAGGCCGCGTTCTCCTTGACCGATCTGATCTTCTGCGGATTGCGCACGATGCGGCTGTCCGAAACAAGGTCGTGCCAGAAATCGTCCGGCTGGAACAGGAGCCGCTTGGGCTCGAACCCCAGGAATGCCTCCTCGAAGCCCGGCCATTTCTGCTCGATCACGCGCCACACGAAACCGGCGGCGAAAATGCGTTCCGCCATGATGGAAAGTATACGATCATCGGTCAGGCGAGCGGTAGCGCCATTGTCCGGCACAGGCCCGAGCAGTGAAGTAAGGACCGCGTCTCCACCCTTGCGCCTCGCGGCTCGGGCGCGGATCTCGGCGAAATCGAGCATGGCCGGCTCCTCCATCTTGATGTCACGAGGATTCCTATATGGAATCGTCACCGCCTGGGAGGGGCCGCAGATTCTCCGCGTGCTAGACCGGCAGGCCGAACAGTCGTTCGGCGACCGCGATCCCCCAGACACCGAGCGCGAGCACGATCGAGATCAGGACGGCCAGCGAGCCGCAATCCTTGGCGAGCTGGATATCGATGTTGAATTCGCGGCTGATCGCATCGCAAGTCGCCTCGATCCCCGTGTTGAGCACCTCGACCATGATCAGAAGAAGCAGGGACCCGATCAGAAGCGCAAAGCCGCGCCAGCTCTCGGCAATGAACCACGCAAGCGGGAGCGCGATGAGCAGCAGCGCGATTTCCTGCTGGAACGCCTTCTCCGTGCGGATCAGCCTGCGAAACGCTCGTACCGAGTTCTGAAATGCCTTGATGAGCCGTTCCATTCAGGCTGGATCCCCTTCGGCCGTTGGGAAAGGGATCCGTTTACAGCAAATGCAGCCTAATGGAAGAGATAGGAATCGAAGGCGAAGAAACCCATCTGCTTGGAAGCGTGGACCCGTTCGGCCTTCGCGGCTTCGCCGGCGGCGCCATAAGCGAAAAAGATCGGCATGAGATGTTCGTCGGTCGGATGGTTCTCCGCCGGGAAAGGCGCCCTCTGCTTCCAATTCATGACCGCATCCCTGTCTCCGGCGGCAAGCCGGTCGGCAAACCAGTTCGTGAACGCGTCCACCTTGCCGGCGAGGACCGGGTCGACCAGAGCCCCATGCCTGAACACCGTAAAGAAGGCGCGGAGGTTGTGCGTGATGTGGCCGGAACCGATCAGCAATATGCCTTCCCTGCGCAAGTCGCTGACGGCTTCGCCGATCGCGTAGTGCCAGGCGGCATCGCGCCGGGGGTCGATGGACACCTGGACCACAGGGATCCCGGCATCGGGAAAAGCGAGCAGCAAGGGCGTCCAGGTGCCGTGATCGAAGCCTCTCTTCTCATATGTGTGTGGATCGAGGCCCGCCGTCTCCAATCTCTCGACGACGGCTTGCGCGAGCAAGGGGTCACCCTTGGCCGGATAGACCATCTTGTAGAGTTCCGGAGCAAATCCGCCGAAGTCATGGATCGTCGTGGGGTCGGGGTCGGTGACCACGGCCACGCCGTCCGTTTCGAAATGCGCGGAGGCGACGACGATCGCTTTCGGCTTGGCAGGCAACAGCTCCGGGAGCTTTTTGAGGAAAGTCCTGGCAGGCGTGTCGTCCAGCACGATGTTGGGCCCGCCATGGGAAATGAACAGCGTCGGCATCGAGGTCATGGGTTATCTCCTTGTCAGAGATATAGCCGGACCCAGACCTTACGATCAGACGACGAAAGCTCGACGCAGCGTTCAACATTACCGAACGGCTGGCTAACGCGCGTCAACCGTCGGTGGCGATCTTTGGCGAGGAACGTTCGAACTGCGGGAGGCCGTCATCAATGGAATAATAGTCGCCCTTGCCGGCGACGAAGATGTGACACTCCCCCTTCAATCCGGAAGGCTGCTCGAAAGCTCCGGCCATCACCGAAATCTCGTCGAGTTGGTTGTGCTTCCAAAAGAGCAGCGATCCACAAGTCCTGCAGAAGCCCCGTCGAGCCAAGTCCGATGCGGCAAACCAGGTGACATGATCAAAACCACGAATATCGATGTCGGCGTCCGCCACATTGGTAGCCGCGTAGTAATGGCCACTCTGCTTCCGGCATTGAGAGCAGTGGCAATAGACGACCCCTCGCAACGCTCCCTTGGCCGAGAAGCGCACCGCGCCACATAAGCATGAGCCCGAATGGACTTCCTTCATTGCATCCTCCGATTGGAGCGCCCTGCATTGGGAAGAGACGCACCGACGCCTTGTATCTACCTTTCGCCCATCCCGAAATCGATTCCGATTGTCCGGTCGCAAGAACGATCCCCTTTGACCTCGCTCGGGCAGACTGCCGACGCAATCTTGGCGAGTACCGCGCAAAGGCGGAACGAACCTCCCGATCAGCAGGCCAGCGCCCGTGCGGATTGCGCCGGCGTTGGCCAAAAAAGGTCTATCCGGCACATTAGTCGTTCTAGATATTGCTGGTGAAACAACTGCTTCGAATATGACGTTTACGGAAACTTTAATTTACTGTGCCAAACATGCACAGGGAAATGCTTACCTTGCCTTGCGCCTGCCGACATGCGACGCAGCATGTGACTCCAAGGGGTCGGGGAATAACAAGATGCAACCGGCTGTTGCCCAGAACGAACAACGTGTCGCGCCCGATATCGCGACCACCATAGCAACGACGATGCGGCAAATGGGCGTCGTCGGGCTGCCGCGCAACTACGAGATCTTCTACGAGGCCATGACAGGCTCGAACCCGGAACTCAGCCTTGAATTCGTGACCTTGAGCAAACGGCCGACACAGATTGAGCTCGACCGGATCGGGCAGAAGTATTTTGCCCAGAGCCACGGCCAGGGCATTGTCGAGAATGCCCGGGACGTCATCGCTCGCGAACTCGAGGAAGTGGCCAAACTCCTGCGAAACGGCCAGAGCCACATCCAGAAATACGGCAGGATCCTGCACGAGACGTCGTCCGGACTGGAGAACCGCACTGCGATGAGCCGCGAATTGCTGCAGAAGATCGTCGGCGTGGTTTCCACCGCCACGACATCGACGATCGAGCGCGGCCAGGAGGTTGCCGCTACGCTCGGCGAGAAGACGGCAGAACTCGAAAACGTCAAGTCCAAGCTCGAGGAATACAAGCGCCTCGCAGACACCGACCCGCTCACGCATATCTGGAACAGGCGCGCCTTCGACAAGGAAATCGCCAAAATCTACGATGACAAGAAGAGCATCGCCTTCGGCGCCCTGATTCTTGCCGATATCGATGCCTTCAAGGAGATCAACGACCGTTTCGGCCATCCCGTAGGCGACAAGATCCTTCAGATCGTCGCCAACATCTTCAAATCGACCGTCCGCGACGACATGTTCGTTGCCCGTACCGGCGGCGAGGAATTCGCCATCATCGTGGCCGGCAGCGGCGAGGACACGACGGCACAGATCGCGGACCGCGTGCGCGTCGCCGTGGAACAGACGGTCTTCGCGAACAAGCAGACCGGCGTGAACTATGGGCCGATCACCATCTCGATGGGGGTGTGCATGGCCGCCGACGCGGAAGGTCCGGACGATCTCTACGCAAAGGCAGACAGAGCGCTATACGCCTCCAAGGTGGCGGGACGGAACCGCGTCACGAAGTTCTCCGCCATACCGGAGCATCGCACCGGAAAGAACTGGCTGATCTACAAGACGGACTGAGATGAGAAGCCGTTCTGCACCGTCGGGCAGCCGGCCGCTTTGGAGCGGAATGGATCCCCGGATCACCTCCGGCTTCGCTCGCCTGCGGGTCCGGGGATGACGAAGCTTCTATGTCGGTGCCAATCGCCAGCGTTGGCGATTTGGGACAGGCCTTCAATGCAGTCGTCATCCTCGGACGGGAGCTCGCGCCAGCGGGCGAGCTGATCCGAGGATCCATTCCGCTCCTAAGCGGCCGGCTGTCCGACGGTGAAGAAATATGCGCCAGGCAAAAGGGCCGCGCAACGGCCCTTTTCATGAGTGGCATTCGCGCCGGCAATCTCAGCCGTTCACGGCCTGCTTCTGCGCGGTACCCGTCTGCTTCTTCCTGAGAAGATCGGAAACCAGGAAAGCAAGCTCGATCGCCTGATCGGCATTGAGCCGCGGGTCGCAATGGGTATGGTAGCGATCCTGCAGTTCCTCGGCCGTGATGGCGCGGGCGCCACCCGTGCATTCCGTCACGTTCTTTCCCGTCATCTCCACATGGATGCCGCCGGGATGCGATCCTTCGGCGTGGTGGACATCGAAGAAGGATTGCACCTCCTTCAGGATGCGCTCGAACGGCCGCGTCTTGTAGCCGGCGGCAGTAATGGTGTTGCCGTGCATCGGATCGCATGACCAGACCACCTTTCGGCCCTCGCGCTGGACAGCCCGGACCAGCTTGGGCAGATGATCCTCGACCTTGTCGAAACCGAAGCGGGCGATCAGCGTCAGCCGGCCCGGCTCATTCTCCGGATTCAGCAGGTCGATGAGCTGCAGGAGGCCGTCGGGCGTCACCGACGGACCGCATTTCAGCCCGAGCGGGTTCTTGATGCCACGGCAATATTCGACATGGGCGTGATCTGCCTGTCGGGTACGGTCGCCGATCCAGATCATATGGCCCGAGGTCGCGTACCAATCCCCGGAGGTCGAGTCGACGCGCGTCAGCGCCTCCTCGTAGCCGAGCAGCAGCGCTTCGTGGCTCGTGTAGAAATCGGTCTCACGCAGCGCAAAGTTCGTCTCGGAGGTGATGCCGACCGCACGCATGAAATCCATGGTCTCGGTGATACGATTGGCAAGTGCCTCGTAGCGGTCGGCCTGCGGGCTGTCCGCTACGAAACCAAGCATCCATTTATGGACGTTCTCGAGGCTTGCGTAGCCGCCCTGCGCGAACGCCCGCAGCAGATTGAGGGTCGCGGCCGACTGCCGATACGCCATTTCCTGCCGCGCGGGATCGGGCAGGCGCGACTTCTCGTCGAACTCGATGCCGTTGATGATGTCACCACGATAGGACGGCAGGGTCACCGTCCCCTTCGTTTCGATGTCTGAGGAACGCGGCTTGGCGAACTGCCCGGCGACACGCCCCACCTTCACCACCGGCTGGGAGCCGGCGAAGGTGAGCACCACCGCCATCTGCAGGAAGACGCGAAAGAAGTCCCGGATATTATCTGCGCCATGCTCGGCGAAGCTCTCGGCGCAATCGCCGCCCTGAAGCAGAAAGGACTGGCCTTCGGCCACGCTCGCCAGTTGCCTCTTCAGCTTGCGCGCTTCACCTGCAAAAACGAGCGGCGGAAAGGTCGCCAGTCGAGCCTCGGTTTCGGCCAGCACGGCCGGATCCGGATAGGCAGGCACCTGCTGGATAGGCTTCGCTCTCCAGGAATTCGGCGACCATTTCGTCATGACAGCACCCAAACTTCTCGTCGCGGTCGTTGTCGTCCGCATAAGACCCGGCTTTCCCGGGAACGCGGCTCCTTACCTGATGTCAGGCTTTTATTCTAGACCGGAATCATGGCCGGCGCGACGGAGCAGAGGCGCGAGGCAAGCGCATTCTTGCCGCGTTATTCGCTCTGCGCCTGTCCAGGTGACAAATTCATTTGACTTTGACGTTAACGTCAATGGTATCGTCTCCCCAAATCGGTAGAAGGCGCGACCGAATGCCCAGTCATGCCGTTGATCCCTTTGTTTCCTTAAATGACCCCACCGGAGGGGCATCACAGTCGTCCGGCGATGCTCTCCGGAGCGACATCTCGTTCCTCGCGAAGGACGGCTTTCCCCTCGCCGGCACTCTTTTCGAAGGCAGCGGCGATGGCCCGCTGGTCTTGATTTCCTCGGCAACCGCGGTGCCTCGCGGTCTTTACGCCGCCTTCGCCGCCGCAATCGTCAAGGCCGGCGCCCGCGCCGCGCTCATCTATGACTACCGTGGTACCGGCGGATCGGTTCGCCCGCGAGGCTGGAGGGCACGCATCGGCATGAAGGATTGGGCGCTCCTCGACCTGCCTGCGGCCGCCGATGCCCTGAGCCGGACCGCCCCCGGTCATTCGATGGTCGGCGTCGGCCAGTCCTTCGGCGGCCAGGCCTTGGGACTTTGCGGCATATCTGGCCGCTTTGTCCGCTACGGCATGATCGCAACCATGTCCGGCTATTGGCGGGGGCTCGACGATCGGCTGGCAGGCCCGCGCATGTTCCTGCTCGGCGTGCCCGTATCGTTTCTGTTCCGCGACGTGCCGCGTCGGCTGGGCGTCGGAGAACCTATTCCCAGCAGCGTGTTTCGCGACTGGGCCCGCTGGTGCAGCATGCCGGACTACTTCTTCGACGATCCGTCCGTTCCAGAAACTTCGCGCTATCGGGAAGTGACGACTCCGATCCTGGCGCTCGGCTTGACCGACGACATATGGGGCACGAAGCGCGCCGTCGCGGCTCTGATGCGGCACTATGAGAATGCACCCATCGAGGAACGCTGGCTGTCGCCCGAAGACGCCGGAGGCCAGAAGATAGGCCATCTCGGCTTCTTCCGCTCCCGCTTTTCCGCCAGCCTTTGGCCTCCATTCATCGCCTGGCTCCTCGCCGGCGCGCCAATGACCCTAGGTACTAGACGTTAGACCAGGCGAACCTGCACTGACGGACGCAGCCGCGCCGGAGTCTCAGCGCTTATTCCACTCTCTTTCCGTTGCGGACGCTGTAGCTCGGCTTGTACATCGTGACCAGCTCTTCAGCCGCAGTCGGATGCAGCGCCATGGTCCGATCGAAATCGTCCTTGGTCAGACCCGCCTTCAGGGAAATGCCGAGCAGTTGCGCCATTTCGCCAGCGTCCGGCCCGAGCACATGGGCGCCCACGACCTGGCCGGTGGAGTGGTCCACGACGAGCTTCATGATCATCTTTTCGTCGCGACCGGCCAGGATATTGCGCATGGGCCGGAAGGCGGCGCGATAGATGTCGATCTGTTCGAACCGGGAACAGGCCTCGTCTTCCGACAAGCCGACCGTTCCGATTTCAGGCTGGGAAAATACCGCGGTCGGGATGCACTCGTGATCGGGATTGGTCGGATTGTTCTTGAAGGCCGTCTCGACGAAACACATCGCTTCGTGGATCGCCACCGGCGTGAGCTGCACCCGGTTGGTGACGTCGCCGATCGCCCAGATGTTCTCGACATTCGTGCGCGAATAGGCGTCCACGAGGATCTCGCCGATTTTACCGGTCTCCACCCCTGCCGCCTCGATACCGAGATTTTCCGTGTTCGGAAGGCGGCCCAACGCCAGCATGAACTGATCCGCGCCCAGGCGTTCGCCGTTGGAGAGCAGGATGTCGAGCCCTCCGTCAGGCCGTTTGGCCACCCACTCGCCGACGGCCTGCAGAATTATCCTGATGCCCTTCTGCTCCATCGCCTCGTGCAGGCCACGCCGCAGGTCCATGTCGAAACGGCTCAGAATTTCCAGGCCGCGATAGACCAGCGTCGTCTCGACCCCCAGCCCATGGAATATGTTGGCGAACTCGACGGCGATGTAGCCGCCCCCGGCGATGACAATAGATTTGGGAAGTTCCGGCAGGTCGAAGGCTTCGTTGGAGGAGATGCAATGCTCGCGACCGGGAAGCGCCTCGTGCGGATTGGGTCGGCCGCCGGTCGCGATCAATATCTGGTCCGCCGTTACCGTGCGGCCCTCCGTTTCGATGAATATGGTGTGTGCGTCGACGAGACGGGCGCGCGAATGGAAAATCTCACCACCCGCACCTTCGACGTTTTTGCGATAGATCCCCTCCAGCCGGGTGATCTCGCGTTCCTTGTTGGCGACGAGCGTCCGCCAGTCGAACTTCGCGTCCGGCACCGTCCAGCCATAGCCGGCCGCATCGGCGAAATGTTCGGGAAATTGCGAGGCATAGACATAAAGCTTCTTCGGAACGCAGCCGCGAATGACGCAGGTGCCGCCGAAGCGATACTCCTCCGCAATGGCGACTCTTTTACCTAGCCCCGCCGCGACCCGCGAGGCGCGCACGCCTCCCGAACCGCCGCCGATGACGAAGAGGTCGTAGTCATATTTGGCCATCGCGATCATCCCTCGAAGCAAGACAAGCGAGACGACAGGTAGAGGTGCCGCCGCCAAAATAAAAGCCCGGCCAACGGCCGGGCTGGTGTTTCGACAAGGTCGCGAGCGTCAAGAAGCCTCAGTTCGAGGTGCCCTGTGCAGGTGTGGCCGTGCCTGCGGGAGCGGCCGGATCCGTGGGCGCGGGCGTGACCGGCTGAGACGTGATCGGCGACACCTTGGCCAGTTCCTCGCCGACGGTTTGGGCGAGGTCGCGGGCCACGCCGCGCTGCCAGATCTCCGCGGCCTGGATCACCTGGCGGGTCACGATCGGTCCTTCGGTCAGCAGCTTCTTGCCAGGGCCGGAATTGTAGAAGGCGGCGATCGCCGTCAGCTCTTCTTCGGTGAAGGCACGCGTATACACATTCGCGGCTTCCTTCTCGAGGTCCGCGCGGCGCGCGGCCATCGCCAGCGTCTTCTCGTCGACTGTCTTGGTGATCAGCTGCTGCAGATCCGGATTCTTCTGGATGAGCTCGGCTTTCAAGGCGGCGGCCGCCTGAGGCAGGATCACATCGAACTGATCCGTGGCATTGAGTGCGTCGAGAGCGTCGCGGGCAGCCTTGACGTGCGTTTCCGAAGCATCCTGCGCGGCGGCGGGAAGGGCGAGCGCCATAACCGTAGCGGCGGCGACGGCTGCGGAGAGATGGCGAACGCGGTTGACCAAGGTCATGATGATGAGAACTCCCTATTGACGGGTGGCGTGCAGGGTTTCGATGCCGTCCGCTCCCGCGACGATCGCAGCGGTTGCCATCCCGAGAAACAATCCGTGCTCGACCACGCCGGGGATGGCGTGAAGTGCTTGAGAGAGCGCTCTTGTATCTGGAATGCGGCCAAAAGATGCATCGAGGATCAAATGTCCGCCGTCTGTAACAAAAGGCGCGGCGTTGGCCATGCGCAATTTGACCGCTCCGGAAAGGCCAAGCCCGGCGGCCGCCTTCTCGATGGCGATCGCGGTCGACGCGAGACCGAATTTATTGACTTCGATCGGCAGAGGAAATGCACCCAGCGTGTCGACCAGCTTTGAACGGTCGGCGATGACGATCATGCGGGTGGAAGCGGCAGCAACGATTTTCTCGCGCAGCAGCGCTCCGCCGCCGCCTTTGATCAGGGAAAGCGCAGGATCGATCTCGTCGGCGCCGTCGATGGTAAGATCGAGTTCCGGCGTCTCCTCGAGGGTCGACAATGTGATGCCGAGTTCGTCGCAGAGTTTCGCCGTGCGTTCGGATGTGGGGACGCCGGTGATGGTCAGGCCGGCCGCAACCTTTTCGGCCAACAGCCGGACAAACTCTTCAGCCGTCGAGCCCGTGCCGATGCCGAGCCGCATGCCGTCGGTCACGTGACCGAGCGCCACGCGCGCAGCTTCGATCTTCAGAGCCCTTGCATCCATCGGTCGATCGTTTTCCCTGTCATTCCCCGCGCGGCTCCTAGCATCTTTGGCGGGAACGGCAAAGGTTTTCTCCGGCATCCACCGTCCGAGTCTTGCCGGCTGCCTCCCAGGCAGGCTATCGCAATTCGCACTGGACATGGAAATCGATATGACCCGACCCATTATCGTCTTCGATCTCGACGGCACACTCATCGATACCGCACCCGACCTGCTCGACAGCCTTAATCACAGCCTCGAGGCGGGCGGGTTGGTGGCGGCCCAGTCTTCCCAGCTTCACGGCTTCATCGGCCACGGCGGCAAGGTGATGATCGAAAAAGCCTTTGCCGCGCAGGGCAAGCCCCTGGCCACCGACGAGCACGACAGGCTCTATGAACTTTTCGTCGACCATTATAACGGCAACATGCCCGGAAAGTCCGTGCCCTATCCCGGCGTGCTGGACGCCCTCGATCGATTCTCCGATGCCGGTTACCTGCTCGCCGTCTGCACCAACAAGTTCGAGATGATGGCCGTGCGGCTCTTGACCGAACTCGGCATCGCCCACCGCTTCCGCTTCATTTCCGGCCAGGACACATTTCCGTATCGCAAGCCGGACCCGCGCCACCTTACAGACACCATCGAGCGTGCCGGAGGGGATCTCGGCCGATCCCTGATGGTCGGCGATTCGCGCACGGACATCGACACGGCCAAGGCAGCCGGCATTCCGGTGGTCGCCGTGGATTTCGGTTATACGGATCGCCATGTGCGCGAATTCGAACCCTCGGCGATCATCTCCCATTTCGGCGAACTCACACTCGGCCTCGTCGACAGGCTGATCGCAGCAAGTCGCCGCTGAGATTGTGGGGATATTGCCGCCGATCCGCGCTTGACTTGCGCTGCCGCTGTCTCCTATATCGCGGCACGCTTGACCCCTTGGGGGTCACTGGCGGGCGATTAGCTCAGCGGGAGAGCACACCCTTCACACGGGTGGGGTCGCAGGTTCAATCCCTGCATCGCCCACCATTCAGCATCCTGAAATCGTCGAACGTTTCAGCCGACGCTGAATAGGGTATCGCGGCGTCCCAGAGACGATGGCGCGTCTTGGGGCGACACTTTCTTGAAGCTGTTATGTCCGCTTTGACGTGGACAACCTCTCCTACGGCACCACACTCGCAGTACGCTCGTTAAGGTCATTGAGCGAGGATGGCTGGCGCTTGCTTTTCAGCAGATGCGCCGTTGCGAGAGGCCCCCAGGCCCGCAACCGGAGTCCGGCAAAGCCCATAAGTATAAAATCCATAAAATGATTTAATATTCGATGAACACGAAACGCTCTCATAAGTACAATAAACCACTGGTTGATTTATTTCTGAATTTCGAAAATGACCCAATATCCAAATATAAACAACTATCGGTTGATTAACTTCGACTCGGTCAGAGATACCCCTATAGGTATAACGGAACATCATTGATGTTAACTTCAGATTGATAAGATGCACGTCAAAAAGGTGGCGTTAAATCTTTTCTCGGTTGGAATGTGATCCGACTGCAGGCCTGCCTCCGGGCCCTTGCCATCTTTTTGCCGTCCAGCGGCACTGAATTTTCAGCAAAATCGCCGCAGCCCAAATTGTTTGGCGATAATATGTTACGATTCATAATAATACCGAATAACCTGATGTGAATTGCGCCAAAAGCTCATCGCCGTTAGCCAGTTCTAGTCCATGCGATCTAGCTGGTTCTAGTCCATGCGATCTAGCTGGCTTTGTCGGGGACGGACCTAAGCCCGCGAACTGGCCGGCAAATCAACTGTCATCACTTCAGTAAAAGGACCACAAAATGGCCATTGATCCTGCTCGCTTCGGCTTGCCCGATGCATCCACAACCGGCGTAAAGGCCGGGACAACGCTCAAGCCGTATAGTGGCCCGATGAACATCACCGAGGACGGCACGGTCATCGAGAACGCCATCATCGACGGAACGCTTTCGGTCAAGGCGGCGAATGTCACGATCAAGAACAGCGTCATTCAGAATTTCGCCTGGTGGGGGATCGAAGGTGAAGGCGCTGAAAACCTTCGTGTCGAGAACAGCGAGTTCGTCGGATTGGGCGCCACGGAAGCCACAAATTCCGCGATCCTCGGGTCGGGCACGTTTGTCAATAATGACATTCAAGGCGTGGCGATCGGCATCCAGCTGACCGACGGCGCCAGCACGGTCCGCGGCAACTACATCCACGATCTAGCCAGCAACGCCGCCGACCCGCACTATGATGGGATCACCGCCCTCGGGGGGCAGAGCAATGTCCTGATGGAGGGCAATTCGATCATCGTGCCTCAAGATCATGGCACGGCTTCGATCCTGATCCAGAACACCTTCGGCCCCGTCAGCAATGTCATGGTCCGGGACAATCTCATGCTCGGGGATCCGTCATACTCGCTGTATGTGGATGCATCGAGGGATGGTGGCCCCATCACGGGAGTGACGGTCGAGGACAACTATGTCGATCAGGGAGCCTACGGCTACTTCTCGGTCACGAACTCGGACCCGATCATCCGCAACAATGTCCAATGGCAGGAGGGCGTAGACCCGACACCTTATCCGACCGACCAGAGCGCCACGACAGAAACGGCTCCGGCCGAAACTGAGGCCACGTCAGATGCGGCTCCGACCCAGCCTGAGGACACGTCGGATGCGGCTCCCGCCCAGCCTGAGGACACGTCGGATGCGGCTCCCGCCCAGCCTGAGGACACGTCGGATGCGGCTCCCGCCCAGCCCGAGGGCACGTCGGATACGGCTCCCGCCCAGCCCGATGACACGTCGGATGCGGCTCCCGCCCAACCCGAGGACACGTCGGACGCGGCTCCGGCCCAACCCGAGGACACGTCGGATGCGGCACAGCCCGAAGCTACAGGCGGCGCAGGCAACGATAGCTGCGGCGATCATGGCGATCATGGCGATCATAAGGACACGTTCGTGTTCGACACGGCCATCAGTGACTCGAACAAGGTCGACCGGATCACCGATTTCTCGGTGGCGGATGATGTCATCCATCTCGACAACGCGGTGTTCACGGCATTGGCCGACACCGGGGCGCTCGCCGACTCGGCCTTCGTCAAGAACAAGGCCGGGCTCGCCCAGGATGCCAATGACCGCATCATCTACGAGACCGACACGGGCGAGCTGTACTACGACGCCAACGGCAGTGCCGCCGGCGACTCGATCCACTTCGCAACCCTGAAGGCGCATTTGGACCTCGCCGCAGCCGACTTCACCGTGATCTAATAGCACCGGACGATTATCCGAGATCCCTGCCCAGAGCAGCGGCACCGAAATTCCGGTGCCGCTGCTCGACGCATTGGACGCGGGTGTGGCAGGTCCCGTCCTGAGTCACCCAGCATATCCATCCTGAGATCGTTGGCCTGACGATTTCCGACTAACGCCCGCAGAACTTTGGCGGCATCGAGATGAGGCACGCAGCATTGTCTGCGCCCAACATTATGCCTCATGAAGAAGAGTGATTGTCGGTCGCTGCACGCAGGTAGTTGCCGCGGAGTTCGGCGACGATCGCGCCACGGGCAGCCTCGAACCAATGTTCGTCACTCTAACGTGCCACGACTTTTCGAAACTGCCGTAGCCCGCTTGGGCATCGGCCAGTGATCGGCAACTCCACTACTTTGTCGCTATCAGCCATCTCAATAGCCGGAAAGCGCAGAAAGTGGGCGACGCAGAGGAGCATCGTGACGACAACTGATGCTTGTTTTTCGGCAGACACGCTTTCGTAAAAGTAGATTCCCCCCGGAACCCCGATTCCATCGAATCACCTAAAAGTATAACAAATCATCTAATTACTTAACTTCAGATTGTTAAATAATACGTCCATAGGTACACGTATCTTTCGGGATACCGAACTTACGATTGATCCATGGTGCGTCAAAAAGGCTGCGAATAACCTTTTTCACCATCAAATTGTGATCCAAATGCAAGAAACGCCTGTGGTTGATTGCCATTTTTTTGCCGCTAGATTCCATTGAAAAACCAGAGCAAATCGGCATCTACCTAAATTTTTGGCAGGAATATGTTACCTACCATAATAATACAAAATAATCTGATGTGAATTGCGCCAAAAGCTGAGCGCCACTAGCCAGTTCTAGTCCATGTCATCTAGCCGGCTTGGTCAGGGATGGACCTAAGCCCGCGAACGGACTGGCGAAAATCAACTGTCATCAATTCCAAAAAGGACCAAAAATGGCCATTGACCCTGCTCGCTTCGGCTTGCCCGATGCATCCACAACCGGCGTAAAGGCCGGGACAACGCTCAAGCCGTATAGCGGCCCGATGACCATCACTCAGGACGGCACCGTCATCGAGAACGCAGTCATCAATGGAACGCTAACGGTCAAGGCGGCGAACGTCACGATCAAGAACAGCGTCATTCAGAACTTCGCATGGTGGGGGATCGAAGGTGAACATGCCGCCAACCTTCGTGTCGAGAATAGCGACTTCATCGGATTGGGCGCCACGCAAGCCACCAACTCCGCGATTCTCGGGTCAGGCACGTTTGTCGGCAACGACATTCAAGGCGTGGCGATCGGCATCCAGCTGACCGATGGCGCAAGCACGGTTCGCGGCAACTACATCCACGATCTCGACAGCAACGCCGCCGACCCGCACTATGATGGGATCACCGCTCTCGGGGGGCAGAGCAATGTCCTGATGGAGGGCAACTCGATCATCGTGCCTCAGGATCATGGCACGGCTTCGATCCTGATCCAGAACACCTTCGGCCCCGTCAGCAATGTCACGGTCCGGAACAATCTCATGCTCGGTGATCCATCGTATTCATTGTATGTGGATGCATCGAGGGATGGTGGCCCCATCACGGGAGTGACGGTCGAGAATAATTATGTCGATCGCGGGGCTTACGGCTACTTCTCGGTCACGAACTCGGACCCGATCATCCGCAACAATGTCCAATGGCAGGAGGGCAAAGACCCGACGCCCTACCCGACGGACCAGGGCACAGCGCCGGAGACAGACCAGGGCACTGCGCCAAATCCGGCTCCGACTGAACCCACGCCCACTCCGACGCCCACTCCTACGCCGACCCCGACACCCACGCCTACTCCGGACGACCGCACGATTACGGGAACGAGCGGAAACGATTCCCTATCGAGCAAGGGGCTGGCAAGTGCGTGGAACGAGAAGTTCCTTGGCCTTGCAGGGAATGACACCCTGACCGGCGGCGCCGGCGCGGATCATCTCGATGGCGGCGCGGGCATCGACACCGCCAGCTATGCAGGCTCCGATGCCGCGGTCAATGTCCGGCTCGATACCGGCAAGGCCTCCGGCGGCCATGCGACCGGCGACAAGCTGGTCAGCATCGAGAACCTGACCGGCTCGAGCCACAATGACACGCTCCGCGGCAATTCCGGCAACAACGTGCTGGATGGCGGCAAAGGCGCCGACTATATGGCGGGTGGCGCCGGCAACGACACCTATGTCGTGGACAACGCCAAGGACGTCGTGTTCGAAGCAGGCAGGGGCGGCGGCCGGGATACGGTCAAGTCGTCGGTCAGCTACACCATCGCCTCCAACGTGGAAGAGCTGCATCTGACCGGCACGGCCAATGTGAACGGCACCGGCAACACCGGCAGCAACGTGCTGCGCGGCAACTCCGGCAACAACGTCCTGAACGGCCACAATGGCGACGATGTCATCAATGGCGGCCTCGGCAACGACACGCTGACCGGCGGCTATCAGAAGGACACCTTCGTGTTCGACACCGCCCTCAACGCCTCGAACAATGTCGACCGGATCACCGACTTTTCGGTGGTGGATGACGTCATCCATCTCGACAACGCGGTGTTCACGGCGCTGACCAAAACCGGGGTGCTCGCCGACTCGGCCTTCGTCAAGAACACCACCGGGCTCGCCCAGGATGCCAACGACCGCATCATCTACGAGACCGACACCGGCGAGCTGTACTACGACGCCAACGGCAGTGCCGCCGGTGGCTCGGTACACTTCGCGACCTTGAAGGCCCACTTGAACCTCACCGCGGCCGACTTCGTCGTGATCTAGTAATCCCGGATACTGTCCGAGATACACGCTACCGGAGCAGCGGCGCCGAAGTTCGGCGCCGCTGCTCTCAATCTTTTCGACATCGAAGGCGTAGCTGGCTTACAGCGAGGCTGACAAAGAGAGAGGCCACAGAAGCCTCACGCCCCCCGGAACACCTGGCCGGACGGCGCGTTCTGCAGGACATCGCAATAGCGAAAGGTCCTGCCGATGGCGCCGCGTCCCTTCTGGAAGGGATATCTCAAGCTCTCCCTCGTGACATGCTCCGTGGCAATGACACCGGCCACCACCGAGAGCGGGAAGGTTCGTTTCCACACCCTCAACCGCAAGACGGGGAACCGTGTGGTCAGCCAATATGTCGACGCCGTAAGCGGCAAGCCCGTGGACGAAGACGACGAGGTCAAGGGCTACCCGCGTGGTGAACAGGATTACGTGCTGCTCGAAGACGAAGAGCTGGATGCGGTGGCTTTGGAGAGCACACGCACGATCGACATCGACATGTTCGTGCCCGCCGACAGCATCGGCTGGATCTGGTACGACAAGCCGCATTATCTCACGCCAGATGATCCCGTTGCAGAGGAGGCGTTCTCCGTCATCCGCGATGCGATGGGTTCGACCGGCACGGTAGGGATTTCGCGGCTTGTACTTTATCGACGCGAGCGAGCGGTGATGCTGGAACCGAAAGGCAAGGGCATCGTGCTCTGGACGCTTCGTTATGGTGACGAGGTCCGCGAATCCGAGGACTATTTCGAGCGGATCGGGGCTGCGGACAAGGATCCCGAGTTGGCGAAACTTGTCGGCAAGCTGATCGAGGAACGCATCAAGCCGTGGGATCCATCTATGGTGGAAGATCCCGTCCAGGAACGCCTTCTCGATGTCATCGCCTCGAAGAAGAAGAAACGCTCGAAAAAGCCGGCCAAGGCGACTCTGGAAACCGAGGAGCAGCCGAGCAACGTCATCGACATCATGGATGCCCTGCGCAAGAGCATCGGGTCGGGCTCGAGGAAGCGTAAGTAGCCCTCCCCCGACGGATCACCGCGCGTCATACCGGCCGAGGCCTCCCTTCTCCACCAGCTTGTATCCGAACCTGCCGCGAATGAATGCATTGAAGAACCGGCCTTTGGAAAAGGCTTGCCGGAAGCGTGCATATGTTTCGGGAGGCACACCTTCATAATCGTAACGGCTGCCACTCGCCACGAACCACACCGAGAGCGTGCGCGTTGCCGGATTGTATTCAGCCTTGCGAATTGAGGTGGAAGGCATGGTGCCTGCCCTTGGCGCGTCGCGCCCATTCGGCGCTGCAAAAATGCTTCAGCCTGCCTTGCGTCGCGGAGCGGCTTCCCTGGTCTTTCCCGACTTCTTGGATTTCGTCTTGGCAGGCATTTTCTTCGAGGTCCTTTTCCCGGAAGCCCCTGCGCTTCGCCGCAACGCGTCCATGAGATCGACCACTTTTTCCGTTTTGGCCGGCTTCCGGACCTCGACTTTCTTGCCCTCGAGCTTGGCCTTCACAAGCTCCTCGAGTGCAGTTTCGTAGCGGTCGTCGAATTTGGTGGGGTCGAACTTTCCCCGTTTCGTATCGATGATGTGCTCGGCGAGTTCGAGCATCTCGCCTTCGATCTTGATATCGGGGATTTCTTCGAACGCATCCTTCGCAGAGCGCACTTCGTAGTCGAAGTTCAACGTGGTGGCGACCATGCCTTCGTCGTAGGCCCGAACCAGCAATGTGCGGACCCGTCTGAACAGGACGGCCTGCGCGATCGCCGCCACGTTCTTCTTGCGCATCCCTTCGCGGATCAGCGCGAAAGCCTCCTCGGCATGAACGTCCGAGGGGGCGAGGTAGTAAGGTCTCTCCAAATAGACGTCATCGATGTCGGAACATCGCAGAAAGGCCGAGATCGTCAATGTCTTGTCGTTCTCGGGAACCGCTTCGGCGACCTCTTCGGGTTCGAGCGTCACGTATTCCCCTGCCCCGAGTTCATAGCCTTTGATCTGATCGTCGTCCTCAACCTGCTTGCCGGACTTGCTGTCGACGAACTGGCGACGAACGCGATGCCCCGTTGCTCTGTTTATAGTATGGAAGCTGACCCGTTCCGATGTCGACGCGGCAGTGTAAAGCGCAATCGGACAGGTTACTTCCCCAACCTTCAAAGTCCCTTTCCAATTCGCTCGCGGCGCCAAGATACACCCTCGAAATTGCGGGCGGGAAAAGACATCCCGCATCTGGGCGAACGTGCCGCGCGACGAGTTGTTCCATGAACCTGCCAACCGCGACAATTGGAGTGAGAGCATTTCGCAGCCGACCGGATTCGGTCGGCGTCGCGAGAATGCGGCAAAAACAAAGACCTAAAGCGTGTCACCCAAATCCGATTGCCAGCGAGACGCTTTAGGCCGGAGCTACGCCTTTTGTTCTAATCGAGAGGTCTCCCGCCAAGCGCTATCATAACAGCGATTCCGGCTGGCTTCGCGGCGTCGGGCAAGAGACAAAGAATGCGACTGGCTGCATTCCCCAACCGGCACAGTCGCATACAAAGAGCCGGTCGTCCGACCGGCTCTTTGTTCGTCTCGCCGGCGTCGCGATGTCTCAACCGCCGGTCAGCCTTGCGGCGGAAGTCTTCTCGATGGCGGCCTGCAGATATGAATCCCGATCATAGATGTCGTGGAAGTACTGCACTTTTCCCGCATCGTCCGGCCAGGCCGTGAAGTAAGCGACATAGACCGGAACCTTGCGCGTCACCATTTCCGAGGAATGGCCATGCTCGAGCCTCTCGGCTATATGTTCGACCGACGTGCCGAGAACCGCGGCGGCCATGCCTCGCGGATCCTGAAGCCGTATGCAGCCATGGCTGAATGCACGGACATCCTGCTGGAAAAGTTCCTTGGCCGGCGTGTCGTGCATGTAAATGGCATGCTTGTTCGGGAATAGGATCTTCAACTCGCCGAGCGCGTTGGCCTCGCTCGGCACTTGGCGAATATTGTAAGGGATTTTCGCCCCATAGGCGCCCCAGTCGATAGCCGAAGATGGTATGCGACGCCCTTTCGCGTCCGTCACCTCGTATCCTGAGCGGTCGAGGTAGCCGGGATCCCTTCTCAGGCGCGGAAGCATCTCGTTGACGATGATCGATTGCGGCACGCCCCAGTAGGGATTGTAGTCCACTTGCTCGATTTCATCGTAGAAGAAGCTCGTCTGGTTCGTCGGCATCCCGATGACCGTTCGCGTGGCGAGACGGGTTCGAGCGCCCTCGATGTAGCTTGCCGTGAAGGCTGGCTGATTGATGAAGACGCGTGGATTCCCAAGATCCGAAGGCAGCCAGCGCATTTGCTCCAACGCGACAAGAACCTTGTTCAGCCGCATTGCTTTGGGCATTCCGGCGAGCGCCGTCACTGTACGCGGGCCGATAACCCCGTCCGGCTTCAGGCCCAGCTTCTCCTGCGCCGCACGGATGACCGGCACCAGTTCGTCGCCATAGACTTGGCTGGCGGTATTGCGTGAAAGCACGTCTTCGAATTCGTTGCCGTCGCCGAGATCGCGCGAGACGGCGGCCAGAAGCTTCGGCAACTCCGTGCTTGTCTCTCCGGGCTTGAGCAAAAGCTTGCTATCGATCTCCACGTCCTCCTCGGCGTCGTCGGCCCGCAGCATCTCCAATTCGACACGCAGGGCTTGATATTCGGCATTCTGCGGGTGTCGTGATTCGAGGTAAGTCCGCACCTGAGACGTATGCGATAGCGACTTCAGCACAGCGACGAGATCGAGCGGCTTGGCTGGAAAATCGTAATAACCCGACATCCTGTTGGGATCGACTCGCCCACCCTCCGCATCCCGGACGTAGCGAAGCACACGCGCAGACAATTCCATCTCGAAGTCCAAAAGCGCGTCCAGCCGGGCGCCTATGTTATCGAGCGAGAGGTTCCGGCGTGGTACCGGAACCGAATATTCGGCGGCGACGAGGCCGTATGCCTCGGCCTCGTCGAGCGTGCGCACCGCTTGCATGGCCCGCTCGTTCGCATCGAGGCCGGAAACCCAGATGAAATCCGGATTGCTGGAATAGTAATCGACCAACGCCTCGGCGATGTCCTTCTCAACCCGCAGGTGCGACCCCTGAATCCGCGAGATGGTTTCCTGAAAGACAGCCCCAGCAAGCTTCGGCTCGAGCCCCGAGAGCTTGGGTGTCGCTTCAAGAGCCGTCTGAAGAGCCAGAAAATCGGCCTCCACCAGCGGCTCGGCCTTGTAGTCGTGATAGGACGGGCTCGCTATCCTGGGAGGTCTGTTTCGTTTGACCTTCTGATTAGGTCTCGCCGGTTCGGCCCGCTGCCTTTCTGGCTGCGCAGTTTGCCTGCCCCATCCCCCGAACAGAATCTGGAACAGGTTCTGGGCCTCCGCCTGAGGCGGCGGTGCAAGCAGCAACGCCGACACCGCGGCGAGCGGAAGCATTATGGCCCTGCCGAGGATTGCCATTGATTACCTCGTAGTGAGACATTGCCCCCGCATTTCGCCCGCGAGATAAAAGGCCCCTGCTTCCCGTCTCGTCAACGGGAAACAGAGGCTTGTCACATCACATCATACTATCGCTCGTTGCGATCTCCGTCGGGATTGTAGTCCCGATCCCGCTCGGATGCTGGCTTGCGCCCTTGCCGGCGCATGTCCTCGTCGGAAAAGCCACCTTGCTGACGGCCACCTCTGTTTTCGGCCTGCTGCTGGCCGTGCTGGCCGAACCCGCCCTGCTGCTGACTGCCTTGCCGATCCTTGCCGGCTTGGCGGCGGTGTTTCTCTTCGGCCTGCTGCTGATCGAAACGCTTGGCTTGATCCATGCTGCTTTCTTTTTGACGCTTATCCTTGTCCATCGCGCTGCTCCTTGCAGGTGGTGAATGGATCAACGTCCGTCGAACGCATTTGTTTCAAGTCGGGCATCGAAGGCTCGCCTCGCAGGCGCTCAGTTCACGCGCGCCAGCCTCGGCCGTGCCGTCACGAAGCCCACCGCCTCCGACACCACTTCGGGATCGAAGAGGATCCGGCGATGGCCGAGCCCTCGCGCCCAGAAGAGCCTGACATGGTCTCCGGCTCTCGCGAACGCTTTCGCATCGTCCGCCGATACCTCGCGGTCGTCGGGCGCATGGATCACCAATGCTGGAATAGGGACTGTCGCAAGCTGGACGGAGCCCACGAAGTCTTCCAGACGGCGACCGGTGACGCGCTCCACCTCCGCCGCGACGGCAAGCTGCGAACGCGGACCGAGATTGAGGAAGCGGCCAAAATCCTCGAAGATGGCCGGCATGGAGCTTGGCGCCGAGATCAGGACAAGCCGGGCGGTCGCGAGCGGCGGGATACCTGCTACCGCCCCCACGGCCGCATTGACCGCGACAGCTCCGCCGAAGGAATGTCCGGCCACGGCCGCGAAAGGGCCAAACCATTCGCCCGCGACACGAACTGCATCGACGGCCAGCGCCATGTTCAACCGCCGGCCGGAGGATTGGCCGTGGCCGGGCAGGTCGAGCGATACCACCCTATACCCCGCGTCCCGGAATCCCTCGATCACGGATTTCATGTATTCGGTGCGCGAACGCCAGCCATGCAGCACGAGAATCGTGCCGAGGGGACGTGTCCCGCCTTGCGGCTTGAAATCGAAAACCGTGATCCTGCCCTTCCGTGTGGTCAGGCAATGGCGTCGGGCCTCCGCCATGAATCGCGCCGCCTGGTCGACAGCGCGTTGCTCCCCGGCTGTCAGCGATCGCGGATTGGGGGTACGACAAAACAGCTCGAACGCGGCACGTCCGCAAAGACCTGGCGCGACGTGCTCGGCGATCCCAAATGCGTTACGGATGACCTTGAACACGAATGATGCCATAGTTCCATCTCATCAAATGGTTCAAACATGAACATATTAGTTCAATCATGAACAATAAGCAAGACCTTCCCTGGGACAATCCGCGTTTTCGCAACTGGATCGCGCTTGTGCGCGCCGAGAAGGCGGTCGTACGATCGCTGACCAAGGCGCTCGCCCCCCTCGATCTGAAGATCGCGCAGCTCGATGTGCTGATGAATCTCTATCGGCATCCCGGCATGTCGCAGCACGACGTCGCTCGCCGCCTGCTGGTGGGCCGCTCCAACATCACGATGCTCCTGCCCCAACTCGAGTCGCAGGGCCTGTTGCGCCGAGAGAGCGACGCCAAGGACAAGCGGGTGATGCGGCTTTATCTTACCGAAACGGGAGAGGAGCTGCTGATGAAGGCGCTCAAGATCTATTCCACGCTTATCGATCGCGTGATGGCGCAATCCTCACCCAGCGACTGCGATCGCATGGGCGACCAGATGCGCCGAATCGAGGAGATGCTGCGAGGGGACTAGCCTCAATTTGCTCCGAGCATTTCCTTCAGTTCGGTGACCTTGTTCATGCACCCTTGCTCGTCACCCGATTCAGCCATCTTCTTGGCTTCCGCCATGACCTGGCTGGGATGCTCGGCGCTTTGGCTCGAACGCTTGCCGGTCACCTGTTCCTGATGAGGCGAAGTCGCCTCGACCTGGCCCGTCGAACCGGTGGTTTCCTTGTCGACCTGCTTTCCGGCCATGGTTTCTTCCTGATGCTTGGTCACGGGCATGCCCGACGGGTCGGGTGCCGCGCCGGTCTCGGCGGAAACGACATTCGGTTCAAGGGCCGTCAGTTCTTGCATGCAGTCTGCCAGCGCGGGAGAAGCCAGCACCAACGCGAAACCCGACATCATCACGGTACGTTTCAACATCTGATCCTCCATTCGATACGGATGATCGGAGGCAACGGGGAGGGCCGCCGATGGGTTCCCCTTCGCAATGCAGCGGCGAGTATTGGGATCGGTCAGGCCGGGATTCTCACCGGCTCTCCGCGGGCAGGCCTCTTCTCGCCTCCATAGGATCGGAGGAAAGCAAGGGCGGCGACCCCTAGCCCTACGGCAACCACCCACCAGCTTGGACGGATCTGAAAAGCGAAGTTGAGATTGGCCAGCAACACCCGCAGCGGCGGCACGCCGGTTGCAAGGCCATACCATGCATATTCGGAAGCGGCAGTGCCAAGTCCAGCCACGACGGCGATTCCCACCAGCACCAGCGGCGATTTGATCGCCACGCCGCGCCAATGGGCAATGCGATAAAGCATCAAAAGGATGAACAGGCCGGACATGAGGGTCGCCTGGTAGACATCTGCCTTTGTCTGCATGAAGAAGTGGACCGCACCGAGAATGCCGATCGCATAGACGATCCGATGAAGCCGGCTCCAGTTGCTCCCAAGCCGTTTGATCATGGCATCGGTGGAGGTCGTTCCGAGCGCGGCCAGACCGAGAAGCGCCGCGAAGCCGATGGTCAGATAGACGCGCAACGCAATCTCGCTCCCGACGCGCCAGAGATTCCATTTCTGGTCGGCCAAATAGAGAGAAAAATGCGCGAGCGCGTAAGCCAGAGCCGCCAGCCCGAGCATACGCCGCACCTGGATCAGTTTGGGCCAGTTGGCAATCCGGCGTAACGGCGTAACGGCCAGGGACAGCAACAGAAAGCGGATCGTCCAGTCACCGGTCTGGTGAATGGCCTCGGTGATCGGCCGAGGCCCGAGAAGCCTGGCCTCCCATGACCAGGCGATCATGATCGCCGGCACAAGAATCCCAGCGAAGACTGCCGCCTTCAGCGGCGAGAAACGCCCTGCCCTATCGGTCCAGGGCAACTTCGGTGCAATCGGTCCCACCATCATGCGAGAGTATACGTTGGGAAGGCGACACTGTTGCGCCCCTGATCATCACGAGTGGGTGACCGTCGGCGGGATTACCACATCGTCGCCTTCGCCCGCTCCGGCCACTCCTTGTCATATGCAACGCCGTCGATGCCGTTCCGGCTGGTCACCGCAAGAATCCGGCCTGGCGTGGGCAGGCTCCGGGGATCGACATGCCGATCCGGGTTCCACAATTCGGAGCGGTGGATCGCCCGGGCGCATTGGAAATACACGGCTTCCACGGCGACGATCGTGACCGATCGCGCCGGCTTGCCCTCCATGGCGAAGGAAGCGCAAAGATCGGGGTCGATCGAGATCGTGGCGCGGCCGTTCACCCTGAGCGTGGTTCCCGAGCCGGGAACAAGAAACAGCAGCCCCACCCTGTCGTCACGCAGGATGTTGCGCAGAGAGTCGGCGCGATTGTTGCCTCGCCTGTCCGGCATCATCAGCGTGCGCTCGTCATGGATGCGCACGAACCCGGCCCGATCGCCGCGCGGCGAACAATCGAGCCCCTCGGGACCGCTTGTGGCAAGGGCCACGAAGGGCGAAGCTTCGACGAACGCGGCGTATTCGGGGATGATGTGGTCGAGTTCCTTGACCAGGGAGGTCTCTCCCGGACGACCGTAGAGCTCTTCGAGCTGCTCGATGGAAGTGATGGTGGTCATGATCTCTCCTGCCGGACCCGCACTTCATTCACATTTTGCGTGAAGTTTTTACGACAGCCTCCGGGAATTGCGGGATCACCCGCGCGACAGGCCCTTCTGAACCAGTTCGTGGAGATAGGCTTGCCAGCGCTGTTCTTTTTCCTGGCCGAGTTCGTGGAGGTAGTTCCAGGTGAATATCCCGGTATCGTGCAGATCGTCGAATGTGATGCGAACGGCGTAGTTGCCGACGGGTTCGATGCGGAGGATCGCCACATTCCTCTTACCCGGGACGGTGACACGCTGCTCTGGCGAATGCCCCTGCACTTCCGCGGACGGAGAAAGGACGCGCAGCAATTCGGCCTCCAGTTGGAAGGTCCGACCTCCGGGAAAAGTGACAGTCAACTGCTTGCGGTCCTTGGAGACGCGAAGTTCGGTCGGTGCGGTCATGATGCTCTCCGGTCGGCTCATGGCTTCCTACGCCGGTTTCAACGGCGGCGAAAGTCCCGCCGGGCCAGCCTGTTGCTCGCAATGCCTGGGAAATATTACGAAAGACCAAGGGCTCCGGCCTTGAAGCGCGGCTCGAGATGCACGACATTCGGCCGGAAGGTCGGGATAAAAAGGTTGGGACAGTAGGGCGCGCGCAATGAGTTTTCACGACGGCACGATGATCGATCCTTTCGGCAGGACGATCACCTATCTGCGTGTTTCGGTGACCGACCGTTGCGACTTCCGCTGCACCTATTGCATGGCGGAAGACATGACCTTCCTGCCCAAGAAGGATCTGCTGTCACTGGAAGAACTCGACCGGCTGTGCACCGTCTTCATCGAGAAGGGTGTGCGCAAGCTTCGTTTGACCGGCGGCGAGCCGCTCGTTCGCAAGAACATCATGCACCTCGTCCGGCAGCTGTCGCGCCATCTCGAAAGCGGCGCGCTCGAGGAACTGACGCTGACGACCAATGGTTCGCAACTGTCGCGCTTCGCCGCGGAACTAGCCGACTGCGGCGTCAAGCGGATCAACGTCTCGCTCGACACCCTCGATCCGGACAAGTTCCACACGATCACTCGCTGGGGCAATCTCGCCAAGGTTCTGGAAGGCATCGACGCCGCGCAGGCGGCCGGGTTGAAAATCAAGCTCAACGCAGTGGCGTTGAAGGATTTCAATGAACACGAGATACCCGGCCTCATGCGCTGGGCGCATGAGCGCGGCATGGATCTCACCGTGATCGAGACCATGCCGATGGGCGAGATCGACGCGGACCGGACCGACCAGTACCTTCCGCTTTCGGTGTTGCGTGCAGATCTCGAACGTCAGTTCACGCTGATCGACATTCCCTACAAGACCGGCGGTCCGGCGCGGTATGTCGAAGTCGCGGAGACGGGTGGCCGGCTCGGCTTCATCACGCCGATGACACATAATTTCTGCGAGAGCTGCAACCGCGTGCGGCTGACCTGCACGGGCACTCTCTATATGTGCCTTGGCCAGGAGGATGCCGCCGATCTGCGTGCGCCCTTGCGCGCATCGGAAGGCAACGAACTGGTGTCCAACGCGATCGGCGACGCGATCGCGCGCAAGCCCAAGGGACACGACTTCGTCATAGACCGCCGCACCAAGCGGCCCGCAGTCTCACGGCACATGAGCGTCACCGGCGGCTGATCCCGTCTATTTCCCCCGGCTCTGGCCCATGCGATTGGCGTTTCCGGTTCCCGCAACGGCTGCTACATGCAGTTGAAACAGACTTCCGGAATCGCCTGTGCTTCTGTCGTCCAATCTTCGCGGCGCCTTGTTCATGTCGGTCTCGATGGCCGCCTTTACCCTCAATGATGCGATCACCAAAGCCGTCTCCGCTTCGATGAATATGGGGCAGGTCATGCTGGTGCGCGGACTGTTCGCGACCCTCCTCGTCGGTCTCATCGTCTGGCACGGCAGGGCGTTGGGCACGCCGCGTGCAGCGCTGCAGCCGATGGTCGTCCTGCGTGTGCTCGGTGAGGTCGGCGCCACCCTCTGCTTCCTTCTCGCCCTGGCCCATCTGCCTATCGCCAACGTCTCGGCCGTCCTCCAGGCTCTACCGCTTGCCGTCACCATGGGCGCGGCGCTTGTATTCAAGGAGCCCGTGGGCTGGCGCCGCTGGTTGGCCATCTCGATCGGCTTCCTCGGCGTGCTGATCGTAGTCCGGCCGGGCTTCGAGGGTTTCAGCACTTACTCGCTTCTGGCTCTGGCGAGCGTCTTTTTCTGTGCGGTGCGGGATCTCGCAACCACACGCATTCCAACCGATGTGCCGACGTTCCTGGTATCCGCAGCAACGGCTACCGCCGTCATGGTCATGGGCGCGGCAACGGTGCAACCCATGGGCGGCTGGACACCTCTCACTTTCAAAAGTGCCGCGTTGCTGGCGACGGCCGCCCTCCTCCTCATCATTGGTTACCATTTCATCATCGAGGCGATGCGCGCCGGGGCGATCTCCTTTATCGCCCCGTTCCGCTACACGGCGCTCCTGTGGTCGATCCTGCTTGGCTTCGTGATCTTCGGCGACGTGCCGGACACCGCGATGATTGCAGGAGCCACCATCATCATCGGCTCGGGTGTTTATGCGCTCTACCGCGAACGCGTGGCGGGGAAAGGCATGCCGGCCACGAAGAGCACCGGTCCGGCGATGATCCCGGACGGCATGTAGTCAGATCGGAACGATGCGCAGGAATCATAAAGCCGCCCGCCCCGCTGCACTCCAGGCGGGCATCGATTGACAATGGCTTCGACCTATCTCAATCGTTTCTCGCCGCCTCACATCACGACGTTGGTCATCGCCACGGCTGCCAGCACCTTGTCGATGAACGTCTTCCTGCCGTCGTTGCCGGGCATGGCCCGCTATTTCGAGGCCGATTACGCGGTGGTGCAACTGGCGATATCGCTCTATCTCGCCGCGACCGGCGTTTTCCAGTTGTTCATCGGGCCGGCGTCGGACCGGTTCGGCCGACGCCCCGTGATGTTGTCGTGCTTCACGATCTTCATCATAGGTACCGTCGCGGCGATCTACGCACCCACCATCGAGGTCCTGTTGGCCTGCCGGCTCTTGCAGGCCTTTTCGGCGGCCGGCATCGTGCTGTCGCGTGCCATCGTGCGCGATACCGTCGATTCCAGCGAAGCGGCCAGCATGATCGGCTATGTGACGATGGGCATGGCGCTGGTGCCGATGGTCGCGCCCATGATCGGCGGTTTCCTTGACGAGATCTACGGCTGGAAGGCGGCCTTCGTGATAACGCTGGTCTTCGGCGCGCTGGCTATGGCGATCATCTATTTCGACCTCGGCGAAACGGCGGTGAGCCGATCGAACAGCATGGCCGCGCAGTTCCGGACCTTTCCCCTGCTGTTCCGGTCCCGACGCTTCTGGGGCTACACGTCCACCGCCGTTTTCGCCTCGGGGGCCTTTTTTGCCTTCATCGGTGGAGGTCCTTATGTGGCGACCGAGATCCTCGGCCTCTCGCCTTCCCGCTACGGCATCTATTTCGGAATGCTCTCCGGCGGTTACATCGTGGGCAACTTCCTGTCAGGCCGGTTTTCGCGGCAGATGGGGAGCAATCGCATGATGTTGACGGGAAACCTGATCGCCACCGGCGGAATGATCTTCGCCCTCGTCCTGTTCCTGTCCGGGGTCCATCACCCGATTTCGCTGTTCGGCCCGGCAATCCTCCTGGGGGTAGGAAATGGCATGACCCTTCCCAACGCCAACGCCGGCATAGTCAGCGCCCGACCGGAGCTCGCCGGATCCGCCTCGGGTCTCGGTGGCGCCTTGCAGATCGGCTTAGGCGCGGCGCTGTCGGTGCTCGCCAGCATGCTCCTGTCTCCGGAAAGCGGTCCCTATCCGCTGATCATGGTCATGGCGGCCTCGTCCTTTGCCGCCGTGCTGTCGACGCTCTATGTGATGCGCATCAGGACTGGCAACGAATGAGCGGCATCGCTGGCATGATCCTCGCCGGGGAGAGATCGCTTCGCATGGAAGGCGGCGACAAGTGCCTGTGTCGGCTTGCCGGCTGGCCGCTTTGGCGCCACGTGACCTTCCGCCTCTCACTGCAAACGGAGACGCACGCGATCGGAGCCGATGGCGGTCGCAGCCGTTTCGAAGAACGTATCCTAACGGAACTCACTACATGACTCAGCGCGTCCTCGGCATAACCGGTTGGAAAAATTCGGGCAAGACGACGCTGACGGAACGCCTTGTCGCCGAGCTCACGCAGCGTGGCCTGAAGGTTTCCACGATCAAGCATGCGCATCACAGCTTCGACATCGACAAGGAAGGAACCGATAGCTACCGGCACCGAAGGGCGGGCGCAGGCGAGGTCGCGATCGTGTCCGGCAATCGTTGGGCACTCATGCACGAGTTGCGCGGCGAGGACGAACCGCGCCTTGAAGCGATCCTCGCCCGTCTCGCGCCGTGCGACCTCGTCCTGATCGAAGGCTACAAGCGCGAAGCGCATCCGAAGATCGAGACGCGTCGGCTGGATGCCAAGGACTCCGCGCCCTTGACGGCAGGCGACAACAACATCGTGGCCGTCGCGGCCGATCATGCAGTCGTGGGCGAAACGGTTCCCGTCTTCGACCTCGACGACATCTGCGGCATCGCCGATTTCGTCGTTGCAGGCCTGAAATCTGGCGCTCGGTAGCCTTTCCCAGGCTTTCGCAAGCGCTTGGCTTTCCGTACCGGCAGCACGACCGCGTCGTCCGACGACGGTTTTGCGATTGCTTTTTCGCCGGGAACAATGGGAATATTATTCCTCAAGGGCGGAAGCCAGCCGCCCGACCGGCCGATGGGGACACGGCCGGAAAAACAGAGAGGAATATCATGCTTATTTCCAAGCGTATCGCTTTCGCGGCGTCGGCTGCGCTCCTAGCTTTGTCGGTCGGAACGGCAGGCGCCCAGGAGCTGACCCTGAAGATCGCTACTGAGGGGGCTTACCCGCCCTTCAACAACCTGACGCCCGACGGCAAGCTGGAAGGTTTTGAGATCGATATCGCCAACGCGCTCTGCGAGGAAATGAAAGCCAAGTGCGAGTTGGTCACTCAGGATTGGGACGGAATGATCCCGGCGCTGCAGGCCGGAAAATTCGACGGCATCATGGCCTCCATGTCGATCACCGCCGAGCGCAAGGAGAAGGTCGACTTCACCAACAGATATTACCTCACACCGCCGGCAATCGTTGCTCCGAAAGACACCGACATCAAGGGCGTGACCAAGGAGGACCTCGCCGGCAAGACGATCGGCGTGCAGGGTAGCACGACCCATTTCAACTATGCGGAGAAGACCTACACGGATAGCACTATCAAGCCCTATCCGACGGCCCAGGAATATCAGCTCGATCTCGCCAATGGCCGGATCGATGCCGCGAATGACGATATCATCGTCGTCCAACAGTTCCTGGAGACGCCTGAGGGCGAGTGCTGCAAGATCGTAGGCACGATCAAGCCAGTGCCGGAGATCCATGGTGAAGGCGTAGGCGTTGCGGTGCGCAAAGGCGAAACCGATCTGATCAACAAGTTCAACGCGGCGATCGACGCCATCCGCGCCAACGGCAAATACAAAGAAATCAATGACAAGTACTTCAGCTTCGACGCCTACGGTAGCTGAGCGGCGTAGCCTGCACGCATGAACTCGTCGCCGGAGCAGCGGGGTTCTTCCCCTCTCCGGCGAAGAAAGCAGCAGGAAAAACGGCGACGTGGACAATGTGCTGACACTGCTGGGCTTCGGGCCCGAGGGTTGGGGTGGCGCCATCCTCCGGGGTGTCGTGGTCACGGTGTCGCTTGCACTCGCGACCCTGCCGCTAGGTCTGCTTGTCGGCTTCCTCGTGGCGCTTGCCAAGCAATCTCGCGAGCCTTCTCTTCGGATGGCCGGCAACATCTACACCACGATCTTTCGTGGCCTTCCCGAACTGCTCACCCTGTTCCTGGTGTTCTATGGCGCGCAGATCGGCATTCAGGCCGTCATACGGCTGTTTGATCCTGGAGCGGCGATCGAGATCAACAGTTTCGTCGCCGGCATGGTCGCACTGGGCGCGGTCTTCTCCGCCTATGCCAGCGAGACCTTCCTGTCGGCCTTCCGCGCCATTCCGCGCGGCCAGTATGAAGGCGGCTATGCGATCGGGCTGACCGATGGCCAGACGATGCGGCTGGTCATCCTGCCTCAATTGATCCGGATTGCCCTACCCGGCCTCGGCAATCTGTGGATGGCGCTGCTCAAGGATACCGCCCTGGTTTCCGTGATCGGGCTGGCGGATATCCTCCGGCAGACCGGCGTCGCTGCTCGCGTCACCAAACACGCATTCCTGTTCTTCGGTGTGGCCGCACTCCTCTATCTGATGCTGGCCATTCTGTCCTCCTTTGTCATCAGCGCCATAGAGGAGAGGACACGCCGAGGCGAGGTCAAGCGATGAGCACCACGGCCATAAAGACGACGATCGAAAGGCCGCCGGCTCCTCCCCGCGGTTGGCCGCGCGAGCGCATCATCGGCAACGTGCTGATGGGTCTGTGGATCGCATTCGGCCTCGGGCTCGTCTTCTATCTCTTCCTGGCCTGGAACCCCGAACTTTTCGATCGCTACGCCGGCAACTATCTGAGGGGCCTTGGCGTCACTCTCTCGCTCGTCGTCATTTCTGTCGTTGCGGGAGCCGTGCTTTCGATCCCGGTCGCCTACGGGCGCATGTCGGACAACCGGCTCGTATCCGCCCTGGCCTACGCCTATGTCTACTTCTTCCGCGGCACGCCTCTGCTGGCGCAGACCTATCTCGTCTATTACGGGCTGGGATCGTTCCGCCCCGAACTCGATGCGGTCGGCTTATGGTGGTTTTTCCGCGAAGCCTGGTATTGCGCGATCTTCGCCTTCGCGCTCAACACCGCTGCCTATCAGGCGGAGATACTGCGCGGCGCGATCGACAGCATACCGAGGGGTCAGTGGGAAGGCGCGGAAGCGCTCGGCCTGAGCAAGCTCCAGACTGTGCGCAAGATCATCCTGCCGCAGGCGCTCATCGTCGCGCTGCGCCCCTACGGCAACGAGATCATCCTGATGATCAAAGGCTCAGCGATCGTGGCGATCATCACCGTCTACGATCTGATGGGCGAAACACGGCGGGCCTATGCGCGCAGCTTCGATTTTCAGACCTATATATGGGCGGCATTGCTCTACCTCGCCGTTGTGGAAGCGTTGCGCAATGCCACTGAATGGGCCGAGCGTCGCCTGACCCGGCATCTCACTTATCTGCATGACTGACTGATCCAGCACTCCTCCGCGCTTGACGAATCTCGCTTACGGCCTAGACCTGTTCCCCGGCACGTTTGACGGAGGACATCATGGCTTCGGTTGCATTCATCGGTCTCGGCGTCATGGGCTATCCCATGGCCGGACACCTGAAGAAGAAGGGGGGACACGACGTGACCGTCTTCAACCGCACCTCTTCCCGCGCCGAGAAATGGGTCGCAGAGTTCGGCGGCGCCTCCGCTCCAACCCCGCAGGCCGCTGCTGCCGGCAAGGACTTCGTCTTTTGCTGCGTCGGCAATGATGACGATTTGCGCGAGGTGACGATCGGTCATGCAGGCGCCTTTCGCGAGATGAACAAGGGCGCTGTGTTCATCGACAACACGACGGCGTCGGCCGAGGTCGCCCGGGAGCTTTACGAGAAAGCCAAGGCGCGCGGCTTCGACTTCCTCGACGCTCCGGTTTCCGGCGGCCAGGCCGGTGCCGAAAACGGCGTTCTGACGGTGATGGTGGGCGGAGAGCAGGAGGTCTTCGACAGGGCCAGGCCGGTTATCGAAGCCTTCGCCCGCATGGTTGGGTTGATGGGCCCTGCCGGTGCGGGCCAGCTCACCAAGATGGTCAATCAGATCTGCATCGCCGGGCTCGTTCAGGGTCTTGCCGAGGGAATCCACTTCGGCCGGAAAGCCGGGCTCGACATCGGCAAGGTGGTCGAGGTGATCTCCAAGGGAGCGGCAGGCTCCTGGCAGATGGAGAACCGCCACAAGACCATGAACGAAGGCAAGTATGATTTCGGTTTTGCCGTCGACTGGATGCGCAAGGACCTAGGGATCTGCCTAGAGGAAGCCGACCGGAACGGCGCAAGATTGCCTGTCACAGCTCTCGTCGACCAGTTCTACAAGGAGGTGCAGAGCATGGGCGGCAAGCGCTGGGACACGTCCTCCCTGCTCGCCAGGCTCGAGAAATAGCCTTGCAACCGCCCTCGCCCGACTGGACGGCCGAGGACATCGTTGGATATCTGAAGTCGCTCGGCTCGGAGGAGAACCGCGCCGGCATGGCGCGGTTCGGCATCGCCACGACGAGCGCGTTCGGCGTCGGGCACACCCATCTCAATCCCATCGCCCGCAAGGTGAAGATCGATCAGCGGCGCGCGGAGGAGCTTTGGCGAACGGGTTATCGCGAGGCACGCATCCTCGCCGGCCTGACGGGCGATCCCAGGACGATCACGATGGAGCAGTGCCGTCTCTGGGCTGGCGATTTCGATTCCTGGGACGTGGTCGATGGCGTCTCGGGCCTGTTCGTCGATACGCCCTTCTGGCGGGACCTCGTCGAGGAGTTCGCTCGGGATGAGCGGGAGTTCGTGCGACGCACGGCCTTCGCCATGCTCGCCTATGCCGCCGTTCACCTGAAGAAGGAGCCGGACGCAACCTTTGCCGGGTACCTGCCCTTGATCGAAAGACACGCGACAGACGGCCGGAACTTCGTCAAAAAAGCCGTCAACTGGGCGCTCCGTCAGATCGGCAAACGCTCGAAGAAGTTGCATGGCCCGGCGCTTGCGCTGGCACGAGAGTTGTCCGCTTCGGACGACAAGGCCGCGCGCTGGACAGGCAAGGATGCAGTGAAAGAGCTGACCGATGCCAAGGTGCTGCAGCGGCTGGCGCTGAAGAGATGACTGGGAGGTGATCGTCCCGGCGCCTGCGGGCGCATTGATCCGAGGGTCCATTCCGTTGCGTTCCGGCCGACCACCCGACGGTGCAATACCAGGCCATCGAGACCCGGCAGCAACGCCACAAATTCGGCGCGGATGTCGGCGCCTCTGACGGCTCCTTCACGCGGCGCTCTGGCCGCTTTCCTTCTCGAGCTGGATGTAGTCCAGCGGCATCTGCGTCGTGTATTTGATCTGCTCCATCGCGAAGGACGAGGAAACATCGCGGATCTCGATCTTGGTGATGAGCCGTTTGTAGAAAGCGTCGTAGGCGGCAATGTCCGGAACGACGACGCGCAGAAGATAGTCGACGTCGCCGCTCATGCGGTAGAACTCGACGACTTCCGGGAAATCCTGGATCACCTCGGAGAAACGGCGCAGCCATTCATGGCTGTGGGAATTGGTGCGTATCGCGACGAAGACCGTCACCCGCGCATTGATCTTGCCGGGATCGAGGATCGCCACGCGGCGCTTGATGACGCCCTCCTCCTCGAGCTTCTGGATGCGGCGCCAGCACGGCGTGGTGGACAGCCCGACCTTCTTGGCGATGTCCGCCACGGCAAGGGTCGCATCCTCCTGCAACAGGCGGAGGATCTTGCGGTCGAGACGGTCCATTTGGCGGCTCCAGTTAGAATAGCTTTCCCATCATGCTGATGAGAAGCGCCCGCCGCAAGAAAAGAATTCTCCGAAAGCTAAGAATTGACAGGACGCGATTGCGTCATCGTCTGTCCAGACGACAGCGGATTTCTGTTTTCAGGAAAGGCAGCAATTCCATTTCGAACCACGGATTCCGCCTCAGCCAACCCGTATTGCGCCATGACGGGTGTGGCAGCGGAAGGACGTGCGGAACCGAGCCCGCGGAGAAGATCCCCCGCCAGTCCCGGACGGTCTCCGTCAGCGAAACCGCTCGCGAGGCACCGAGATGCCAGGCTTGGGCGTAGAGACCGATGGCCAGCACAAGATCGATCTGCGGCATCTCGGCGACCAGCGCCGATCGCCAGGCGGGCGCGCACTCCCGGCGCGGCGGCAGGTCGGCGCCGCGTGCATCCTGCCCGGGAAAACAGAAGCCCATGGGCAGTATCGCGAAATTGGCGGGGTCGTAGAATTCCTCGGATGAAACGCCGAGCCAGGAACGCAGCCTGTCTCCGGACGCGTCTGTGAAAGGCCTCCCGCTTTCGTGGACCTTTGTGCCCGGCGCCTGCCCGGCGATCAGGATCCGCGCCCTGTCCGACACGACAAGAACCGGCCGAGGCTCGTGCGCCAGCGGCCTTCCGCGCGGAGCATCCCGGCAGATGCGGCACGCCCGCACGCTTCCTGCGACATCGGCAAGCGGTCTGGACAAGCGACGCTCTCAGGCCGCGGCGCTCGGCCGGCTTGCGACGGAGCGATACCATCGCAAGACATTGCCGAACTCGTCGGGAACTTGAATCCGCGCCGGTTTCATGAAGTCGACGGCGATCATTCCGGTGATGTCGGCGACGGAATAGCTGTCGCCGGCCACGAATTCCCGGTTCGCCAGTTCGCCATCGAGGAAACGAAGGAATTCCACCGCTTTCGGCTTGTTGGCCTCACCCCATTCGGGAAGCTGCGGCACCTCCCATTCCCTCATCGCCGGATGAGTATGGCGGAAAGCCTGCGCCACGCAGAACATGAGATTGAGCTCCATCCGGCGCTGCCACATCTCGACAAGGGCTTTACCGACAGCGCCCTGCCCGAACAGCGCGGGTTTGGGCTGGAGCTCTTCGAAATAGCGGCAGATCGCGATGGACTCCGTGATGATCGTGCCGTCGTCCAGCTCCAGGACGGGCAGTCGTCGCAGCGGATTGCGAGACGTGACGGCCTCTCCCCGATGCTCCATCGCCCCCATGTCGACCGGCACCAGCGGCACGTCGATGCCCTTCTCCGCCAGGAACACCCGCACCCGACGCGGGTTCGGCGCCTTGCCACCGTCGAAAAGCTTCATGTCGATGCTCCCTTGATTGCTGTTCACGAAAGGAAGACGGCGCGCAGCCAGTTCAGGATCATGCCGATCCCTCCATGCTCGCCATCGATCATGCCGCCATGGCTTTGACGCCAATCACGCGGCCGCTCGAATTCACCGGCCCATAGACCAAGGCCCATCTCCCGCGCCGCCTCCTCCTGGTCGAGATAATCCCCGTAGGCGACAGCCCATCCCCCTGCGACCTGAGCCTCGTTGAGGTCGTGGTCGCCAGCGCTGCAATTGCCGAGAAGCCGGCCATAGCGATCATGCTCCCAGCCGGAGCAGGTAACGGGACGCCCCGCGATCAGCTTGCCGAGAGCCTCGCGCGACCGCCTTCCGCAGGGATATTCCTCACCATCGCGAAGACAGGTCTGATTGTATTCCGGCGCGTCTATGCCGCGCAGCCGGATCTTCTCGCCATTGAGGGTAAGCGTATCACCGTCATTGACAGTCACCACGCCATTCGCCTGCCGGCTTTCGACGCGGTCGAGCCGTGACGAAACCACGATGAGCAATCCGAGAATGGCGAAGGTCAGGGCGTAGTCGAGGAACTTGCGGTAGCGACGGCGCGGCCGGCGAGTGCCTCGCCAGGACCGGCCGTACCGGTAGCTGCTCATATGGCAAAGAATACCTTAATCATTGCGGTCTAGCCTGCTGTCGTAACCGAACGCGCGCGAAACAGAAAACCCTTCATGCCGTTGCTGCGAACGAACACGGCTGACAAATTCATTGTGGACCGCAGGAAAACCCATCGCAACAGCGATGTGTCGCGCGCGGTGAGGAAAACGCGCGAGCGTCTTTCGCAGCATTCCGGCAACCCGGCATTCGATCGCGAGCTCCTCAAGCTCCACGCCCGTGCCATTGTCACAGGCGCCTCGGCGCTCCCCCTGCTGGTCCTGTTGGTCGCGGCGGCAGGAACATTCGTCGGCATGGGGAGAGAGGTGCTGATATGGGCACTTCTCACCATCGCCTCCTATGCGCTGCTCGCCTTGCTCGCGCGCCGCATCGACCGCGCCGATACGGGTGAAGACGCCACAATCGCTGCCAGGCGCAG
Organism: Mesorhizobium sp. 1B3; assembly: GCF_050958605.1. NCBI lineage: Bacteria > Pseudomonadati > Pseudomonadota > Alphaproteobacteria > Hyphomicrobiales > Phyllobacteriaceae > Mesorhizobium > Mesorhizobium sp. 1B3. The sequence continues at coordinate 583,802 of NZ_JBJHDO010000004.1, forward strand.
CTTCCTGGCCCTGCATTTTCTGACCGGGCTCGGGTGGTCGTATCTGGCAGCCATGGGATGCGGCGAATGCCAGGTCGAACAGTTCCCCGTCATCAAGGCTGTCGTCCTGCTGCTCGCCATGGCGGCAACCGCGATCATCGCTTCTTCGCTGCGCGGCGCCTTGATAGCGACCTTCATCGTGCCGGTCGCCATCTATGCCGTATTCGGCGCGCGCTACTGGATGCCGGTGGAGGCGACCATGGTGGGGCTTCTCGCCATGGCGCTGCCTTTCTTCGCCTATGTCGCAGGCCATCTGAACAGGTCGACACGGATGCTCCTGTCGTTCCGCCGGGAGAAGGATGCGCTGATCGGCGAGCTTGAAACGGCCAAGTCGATGTCCGACGAGGCGCGGCGACGCGCCGAGGAGGCAAACCTGGCGAAGTCGCGTTTCCTCGCCTCGATGAGCCATGAATTGCGCACGCCGCTCAACGCCATCCTCGGCTTTTCGGAAGTGATGTCGAAGGAGGTGCTCGGCCCCCTGCACAACGCCACCTACAAGGAGTATGCGCACGACATTCACGCCTCGGGCCACCATCTTCTCGATCTCATCAACGAGATCCTCGACCTCTCGCGCATCGAGGCCGGCCGGTACCAGCTCAACGAGGAGCCGGTCAGCCTGGCCGGGATCGTCGAGGAATGCTGCCATCTGATGGAACTGAAGGCTCGCAACAAGGACCTGCGAATCGTCCAGCAGTTCGAGTTCATGATGCCGCGGCTTTTTGCCGACGAGCGCGCCATCCGCCAGATCACGCTCAACCTCCTTTCCAACGCGGTGAAATTCACCTCGGCCGGCGGCGAAGTCCGGGTCAAGGTCGGATGGACCGTCGGTGGCGGACAATATCTGTCGGTCGAGGACAACGGCCCCGGCATTCCGGCGGACGAAATTCCGGTCGTCCTGTCGGCTTTCGGCCAGGGCTCGATCGCCATCAAGAGCGCGGAACAAGGCACCGGGCTCGGCCTGCCCATCGTTCAGGGGCTGGTCGCCATGCATGGCGGCGATTTCCAGCTCCACTCGAAACTGCGTGAAGGAACCAGCGCGGTCGCGGCTTTCCCACCTGGCCGGGTCATGGAAGAAATGCCGGCCCTTCCGACTTTGGCCGTCGCCGCGGGCGGACGTCGGGGCTAAACTCGAGAGCCGGGTCGGCCTTGCGGTGACCCCTTGTATGAGGCGATTGTGCTAGGTTGAGGTTGTTGGCCGACCAGGGGTGGCCACCCCTGGTCGGCCGGTCGATTGTCGGATCGAGCACCCCTGAGCCGT